>NZ_CP025249.1:628361-1256723 GCF_009930875.1 Actinomyces sp. 432 | reverse complement strand
GCCTCGGCGGCACTGGGACGCGGACGCGTGCCCCATGGGGGCGACGGGAGGTCGCCGGAGGGGGCGGGGCAATCGGGTTCGTCGGTGAGTTGGCTGGGGTGGGCGGCGGCGCGCTCCAGCCGGCCTCCGCGCAGGTCGGCGAGCGGGTCCTCCCCCTCGTAGTCCCAGCGTACGGCCTGCCGGGTGCCGGCGTCGGGGCGGGCCGACGTGCCGTAGGCGGACACGATGCGGCTGGCCATGACTACGGCGTTGGCATAGGGGTTGCCCGGCTCAAGCACCCCGAACTCGGTCTCCAGGCCGACGGGGCGCCGCACCGGGCTGAACTGGCTGGACTCGGGCGCGCTCATGCGTTCTCCTGTCGGTCTGTGGTGATCGCGTCCGTCAGGCGGCGCACCGCGCGCACCATCTCGCCACGGTGGCCGACGACGCGGGCCGCGGCCTCCGGGGCGGTGGCGGCGGTGATCTCCTCGTTCTGCTGGGCCTCGACGGCGACCGCCGCGCGCAGCCGCTCGGTGGACAGTCCGCCGTCCCCGCCGACCAGCTCATCCTTAATGGCGGCGGTCTTGGCGCGGGCGACGATGGCGGCGAGCATGGCGCCGGAGACGAAGTCGGCCAGGTACAGGGTCTCGCGACGCCCGGAGGCGTAGGCGAGCTCCAGTACCGCCCGTTCGGGGGTGCGGGCGTACAGGTCGGTGATGGCGGCGCGGCGCATGGCCGCCGCGGCGGTCTCCCGGTGGCCTCCAGCTGCGGCGAGTTCCGCCGGGTCCAGGGGCAGGTCGGCGCGCAGGTGCTTGGCGAGGATCTCCTGCGCACCGGCGGCGTCGGGGCGGTCGATGCGAATCTTCACGTCGAATCGTCCGGGCCGGAGGATCGCCGGGTCGATCATGTCCTCCCGGTTGGAGGCGCCGATGATGACCACGTTGTTCAGCGACTCGACGCCGTCGATCTCGGTGAGGACCTGCGGCACGATCATGGTCTCCACGTCGGAGGAGACGCCGCTGCCACGAGTGCGGAACAGGGCCTCCATCTCGTCGAAGAAGATCACCACCGGACGGTCCTCGGCGGCGACCTTGCGGGCCTGGTCGAAGATGGCGCGTATCTGCCGCTCCGTCTCACCGACGAACTTGCTCAGCAGCTCCGGGCCCTTGATGTTCAGGAAGGCGGCGTCGTGGACGCCGGCGCCCGTGGAGCGGGCCAGGGAGGTGGCGACCGCCTTGGCTATCAGGGTCTTGCCGCAGCCGGGCGGGCCGTACAGGAGCATGCCCTTGGGGGCCTGCAGCCCGTAGGCGCGGTACAGGCCGGGGTGGGCGAAGGGCAGTTCGAGGGAGTCGCGGATCTGCTGAATCTGCGGGCCCAAGCCACCGATGTCGTCCCAGGACACGTCCGGGGTTTCGGCGACCACCAGCTGCTGGACACTGGTGCGGGCGATGCGGGCGGTTACCAGGTCGGCGCGCAGGTCGGCGGCGAGCGTGTCGCCGGGCCGCAGCGCGTCGGCGTCGAGGTGCCCGGCCACGCGCACCACGCGGGTGGCGCCGGAGCCGGTGGTGACCAGGGCGCGGGCCGTGGGCGCCGCCGTGCTCTCGCCGACGGTCGCGACGTCGTCGACGTCGGCCAGCACCTCATCCAGGGTGACGGCCTCGCCGGTGTCGGGCGCGGGCAGGGCGGCGACCACCAGCATCTGGTCGTTGACGGCCACGCGCTGCCCCACTTCCAGCTCGGCCACCTCCAGATCGGGGTGCAGCCCCAGCCGCAGGTGACGTCCGCCCAGGGACACGTCGGCCTCCGCGGGACCGGGCAGGCCGGTGAGCAGGCCGAGCGTGACGGGTGGGCGGGTGACGGCGTCGAGCTGGGTGCCGAGCTCGGCGATGCGCTCGCGGGCGGCGCTCAGGGCCGACGCGAGGCGCTCGTTCTTGGCGGACAGGCTGATGGCCTCGGCGCGGGCCTCACGCAGCTGGTGGCTGGTGAAGTCGCGCGCCGGCATGCCCAAGGGCTGGGACTCACTCATGTTCCGACTCCTGCGGACCGGGCAGGCCCGGCTGAACCGGGGTGGCGTCCTCGGGCTGCTTGGCCCGGCAGTCGCGCAATACTCGGCGAACCTTGCGGTCGGTGCTGGTGCGCTCCCCCACGTCCTCGATGGTCCAGTAGCCGGCGTCGTCGTAGGCGCCGCGGGCGGGCGGGCGCTTACGGGTCAGCGGGGCGGAGTCGGCGGCGAGGCGGCGGGCGGAGATCAGGAAGCCGGTGTGGGCGACCATACGGTGGTCGGGACGCACGGCCAGGCCGTCGACGTGCCAATTACGTACCGCCGACTCCCAGGACTCGGGCTCGGTGAACCGCCTGGACCGGCGCAGCGCCTCCACGGTGCGCGACAGCTGCGGGACGGTGGCGACGTAGGCGAGGAACACGCCACCGGGTACCAGGGCGCGGGCGGCGGCGTCGATGTTCTCCCAGGGGGCGAGCATGTCCAGCACTACGCGGTCCACGCTCGCGTCAGCGACGCGGACGGGGACCACGTCGGCGAAGTCGCCGGTGCGCAGTTCCCAGGCGGGGTGGTGGCGACCGAACCAGGAGTCGACGTTGGAGGCGGCGATCGCCGCGAAGTCATGGCGCCGCTCGATGGAAAGCAGGTGGCCGCCCTCCCCGATCGCGGACAGCAGGCTCATGGTCAGGGCGCCGGAACCGACCCCGGCCTCCAGCACGCGGGCACCGGGGAAGATGTCGGCGAAGGCGATCACCTGGGCGGCGTCCTTGGTGTAGACGACCTGGGCGCCGCGCGGCATGGACAGCACGTAGTCGGCCAGCAGTGGGCGCAGCAGCAGCAGTTCGTGCCCGGACTCGGTGGTGATCACCGTGCCCTCGTCGCGGCCGATCACGTCACGGTGGTAGAAGCTGCCGCGTTGGGACTGGAAGTAGCCGCCGGGGTCGAGCACGAAGGTGTGCTTGCGGCCCTTGGAGTCGGTGACCTGCACGCGTTCGCCGTAGCGGAAGGGGCCACGGCGCCCGGCCTGCCCCAGCACCTGCTGGGTGGCCACGCGCGGCTGCACGGCGGGAGTGGTCTGCTCGCTCATCGGGCCCGAGTCTAGTGATTCCCGGGTACGTCGGCGTCACACGGTATCCCGATGCGGACGACCCACACCGGAGTCCGGATTCCCGCCCTCGCCACCATCTATGCTGTTCTCGGCGCCCCAGCCGTGGGCGCCGACCCGGTTGCACGAATTGCACGGTCCGGAGGAAGTCCGGATGGCGCCGCTCCCCCACGGGGCCCGCAGAATCAGGCGCTCGTCACCGCGGTCCTGCGGCGTTCGGGCACGTGCCCGAACGCCGGGGCCGAGGACTCCAGTTGCACCGGGTGCGCTTTTCGCACCCGTAGGAGTCCTCATGCCGCATACGTCGCCGACGGCCGCCCCATCCACAACGCTCAATTCCTCAGCGGAGAGCAGCGTTTACTTTGACGGCCAGTTCTGGGTGCTGGTCCTGACCATCACCTCCGGCGGCCGCGTGTACGCCGCCCGCCAGGTACTCGGAGCCCTGCCCAGCGACGCCGAGCTGTACGCCTGGCTGCTCGCCCACGGCGGACAGCTGATCGACACTGCGCTGGCCGGTCCCGGAGTACAGTCCGCCTCCCGGGGCGGGGCGCAGCGCGTCAATCCCAAGCGCGCCGCCCGCCAGGCCGCCAAGCAGGCGGCCCTGCATGCGCCCTCGACGGCGTCGCAGGAGGCCTTGGCGCGGGCGCGCGAGGAACGCGGCGCCGCCCGCTCACACGCGTCGGCAGCGGAACGAAAACGGCTTCAGCGCGAGCGCTACGAGCAACGCCGGGAAAGGGCAAAACGCCGCCACCGGGGTCACTGACCTCCGACTTGCTCCGGCAGGTGGGCCATCACCGCGAGCTGAAGCGGAAGCCGGTCGCGCAGGGCCGGGTCGGCGAAGCGGAAACCCTCCGCACAGCGTTCCATGAGTTCGGGCCAACGGCACCAGGCGGAGTAACGGGTCTCGGTCACCTCGTCGAGCACCAGCCCGGCAGCGAGCAGGGCAGTGAGGATCTCGCCGACGCCGTGGTTCCACTGGTGGCTGACCGTATGGGTGATGGCGGGCGACCCGTCGGCGGCGGCGACGTAGGAGCCCGCATCCTCCCAGGTCATGGGATCGGCGCGTTGGAAGTAGGGCTCGTGGAGCATCAGGCCGTGACTGACGTCGTCGCCCACCGCCTGGAAGACGGGATGATCATCGCGCAGTACCAGACGGCCCCCGGGCCGCAGCAGCGAGGCGACCACGCGGGCCCATGCTGCCACGTCGGGCAGCCAGCACAGCACCCCCAAGGAGGTGTATACGAGGTCGAAGTCCCCCACCAGCGCCTGACGGGCGTCGTATACATTGGCCTGCACGAAGTCGATGTCGGCGCCGGCGCGCTCGGCGATGGACCGGGCGCGGCGCAGGGACTCGCCCGACAGGTCCAGACCCACCACTCGGCGGGCGCCCAGGCGTGCCAGGCTCACCGTGTCCAGGCCGAGATGGCATTGGAGGTGCACAACGTCCAATCCGCTCAGGTCACCCAGGCGCTCGCGGTCCGGAGTGATCTCGGCGGAGATGGCGGTCGGGGAGGCGAGCAGCGCCTCGATGCCGTAGCCACTGGCCTCATGCAGTGCGGCGCGATCGTCCCAGTTGGCCCGGTTGTCGGCGAAGTACTCGGCGTGACGGGTCGGGTCAGCGTCGCTCATGACGTCAGTATCACATGGCAGTGGCGAAGCAGCGGAGTTGAGACGGCGCTATCAGCGGGCCCCGGTGGGGACGGCGCCGGTGACGCGCCCGTCTTCCACCAGCACCAGCCACCGCGACACGCCCCGCGCCCGCGCCAGGGCGTCGGCGGCCGGTTGTCCGGTGACCTGGGTGGTGACCGCGGCTGCAGGCAGCACGGTGCACACCTGGCCGACGGTGACGGCGTTGGCGTCGGGCAGGCCGGATCGCTCCAGCTCGGCCAGGGCGGGCGCGTCGAGCGTGCCCAGGATCCGCGCGCCGTCGGTCACGAGCACCAGCCCCGCCCCGGCGTCGAGCTGGTCACGCGCTGCGACCAGAGGCGTCTCGGCACTGGCGACGGCGACCGGACGAGTCAGGTTGCGCAGGTCGAGGCGGGCCGCGGCGCGCGTACCCCGGCCCAGGCCGAGGACCTGCCAGGAGGTGGTGGCGATGGGCCAGGAGACTATGACGGCGAGAAACAGGGTGAAGGCGTCGGGCTGTCTTCCCGTCACCAGGGGAACCAGAATCCAACGCCAGGCCAGGCCCGCCACTACCAGCAGCCCGCCGACCGCAGCGACCTTTTGACCGAGCCGGCGCCGGCCGCTGAGCTGTTCGACAAGCGCGCTCAACGCATGCCCGCCGTCAAGCGGCAGACCCGGCAGGGCGTTGAAGGCGGCCAGGGCGAAGTTGAGCCAACTCGCCATAAACAGCGCCACGAACAACGGTTCGGAGCTTACCCGCCCAAGCGTTCCGGTCCCGATGACCCCCAGTACCAGGTTCGCGGCCGGCCCGGCCAAGGAGGTGAGCACGTCCTTCCATGGCCGCCATCGACTGGTCGGGCCGAAGGTTGTGCGTCCGCCCCACAGGTGCAGCTCGTAGCGCACCGGTCGGCGCCCCAGCAACGCGCCGACCGCCCCGTGGGCCAGCTCGTGCGCCAGGATGCTTACCGTGAGTGCGAGCACTACCACCGCTAACGTCCCGAGCGCGGTGGCGGGTCCGTACCCGTCCAGCGCCGCGGCCACCACCGGGTACCAGCTGCCGGCGATGAGCAGGCCCAGCAGCAGCGAGGTGGGGGCGACCACCACGGGCGCACCGCCGATTGTGAACAGAGTCCAGGAACCTGAGCGCCGGGCAGTTGATGCGGTCATAGCACGAAGAGTATCCGCGGCGGCCCGGAGACGCCGCGCTCGGCCCCGCTAGTCCCCCGTGTCTAGTGTGTCCACGTTGTCTGCGGTAATCCACACGGCTTCAGTGAAGTTCACGGCCTCGACCGTCTCGCCCTTGATGAGCTTGTCCATGGTGTCAACCGCGAGTCGGCCGATGCCGGCGGTGTCTTGGGAGACCGTGCCAGCCATGCCGCCGTTGCGGATGGATGCGACACCGTCGTCGGTGGCGTCCACACCCGATACGTGAACCTCGTCCTGTCTGCTGGCATTGGTCAGTGCCTTGAGCGCCCCCAATGCCATGGAGTCGTTCTGCGCGACGATCGCGTCGATGTGGGTGCCGGTGGACAGCCAGTTCTCGGTGACGGTGAGTGCCTCGGCGGTATCCCAGTTGGCGGTCTGCTCCAGGACGATAGAGACTCCCGGGTGCTCGGCAAGAACCGCGTCATAGCCCGCCTTGCGCTGCAGCTGCCCGTCCGATCCCATGGGACCGTACAGGACGGCGACCGTCCCCTCCTCTCCGATCGCCTCAATGACCTTCTCCATCTGTAGCCTGCCGGCGGCGGTGTCGTCTCCGCCGATGTACGCGGCGGCACGGTCCTGCTGCTCGGCCTGCTGCACGATGGTGGCGATCGGAATCTCCGCCTCGTTGGCCGCCTTGAGGCCGGGAGCGATGCCCTCCTTGGAGACCGGCTCAACCAGAATGCCGTCATACCCCTGCGCGACGGCGGATTCGATCTGGCTGATCTGCGTAGCGGCGTCGCTCTTGGCGTCAAAGACAGTCACTGCCAGTCCGAGCCTGTCGCCCTCCTGAACGGCGGCACCGGCTACTGTGGTGGTGAACGAATTTGTCATGTGGCTCATCACTAGGGCGATCCGCGGACGTCCATCGGATGCACCAAGCGTGCATGCCGAAAGGATGGATGCGGCTGCGATCAGGGCACCGACCGCTGCCAGTACGCGTTGCATATTCCCTCCCCTGCTCGTGTCGGTGTGCCCGCCGGTCAGCGGCGCTGACGCGCCTTGACGTCCAGCAGTACGGCGGCGACGATGATGACGCCCTTGACCAGCCGCTGGAAGTTTGCGTCGATTCCCAGGATGTCCAACCCGTTGGCGATCACGGCGATCATGAGCGCGCCGATGAGTACACCAGACGCCCGGCCTCGCCCACCGGACATGGACACTCCGCCGATCACGACCGCAGCAATCGCATCCAACTCATAGGACTCACCGGCGGTGGGGGCGCCGCTTATCGTCCGCGAGGCGAGCAGTACGCCGCAGAAGCCGGCCAGCAGTCCCGCGATCACGAACACTGAGACCTTGGAGCGCCTGACATTCACCCCGGAGACCTCGGCGGCCACGGGGTTGCCGCCCACGGCGTACACCCTGCGGCCGTACACCGTTCGCCGCAGAACGAATGCGCAGACCAGAAAGATGACCAGTAGGTATACCGCCATAACGGGGAACCTTCCGATCCTGGCACTGGCGAAGGCCTCGAAGGTTTCGGATACGTTGAAAATCGGGGCGCCGCCGGAGACGATCAGCGCGAGTCCCCGTACCGCGGTCATGGTCCCCAACGTGACGATGAAGGACGGTATGGCCCCGTAGGCGACGCCGATTCCATTAAGCAGCCCGACCAGCGCACCGACCACGAGTGCCGCTACGATCGGCACGATGACGGGGTACTCACCGGGATGGGCCAGCATGGCGGCAACGACGCCGGCCAGGCCTATGGTCGATCCGACCGACAGGTCGATCTCCCCGGAGATGATGACGAACATCATACCCATCGCAAGGATGCCGTTGATCGTGGTCTGGACCAAGATCAGAAGCACGTTATTGACGCTGAGAAAGTGGTGCTCAGGGGATACCAGCCACAGCACCAGCACGAGGGCGAGGAACACCAGCAGTATTCCCGCGTCGCGGACGGACCAGGCCTTTGCCCTTCGTATAACTGCGTTCATGATTCATCCTTCAAATCTTGAGGCGAGCTCCATGACCGCCTCCTGGGAGAAGTCGGGGCGCTCCAGCGTCCCGGTGCAGCGGCCCTCCGCCAGAACCATGATCCGGTCGCTGAGCCCTATCAGTTCCCCCATCTCCGAGGAAATGAGGATGACGGCCTTCCCCTGCTCCACGAGTTCTCCGATGAGCTCGTAGATATCGCGCTTGGCGCCGACGTCGATGCCGCGGGTAGGCTCATCGAAGATGACGACGTCGGGCTCAGTCAGCATCCACTTCGCCAAGACGACCTTCTGCTGATTACCGCCCGACAGCTCAGCCACGTACTGGTTCGGCGAAACCGCCTTGACCCGTAGCGACTGCATGTAATGGATCACGGTCCGGCGCTCTTTCCTCGGCGCTATCAGACCGGAGGCGAATAATCGCCCGAGAGAGGGCAGGGTAACGTTCTCCAGGACGCTTCCCCTGAGGTTGAGGCCGGTGCGCTTGCGGTCCTCGGTGATCAGGGCAATTCCGTGCCCAATGGCATCGGCGGGGCGGCGCAGCCTCACTTCTACGCCATCGCGCAGCACCGTGCCGCCGGAGTGCCGACCAAATCCGAACAGGGACTCAACCAGCTCGGACCTGCCGGCGCCGACGAGCCCGCCAATGCCGATGATCTCACCGCGGTGCAGTGTGAGGCTGACATCATGGACGCGGCCCGGCACGCTCCAGTGGCGTACCTCGAAGGCCGGCTCCCCCAGCGGCACCTCCCGCTTGGGGAAGACATCGTCGATGCTCCGTCCGACCATGGCCCTGATCAGCGCGGGCTCATCGAGCTCCGCGGCCGGGCCGGTGCTCACACGCCTGCCGTCCCGCAGCACCGTAATGCGGTCCGCGACCCGGAAGATCTCCTCCATCTTGTGGGAGATGTAGATGATGCCGACCCCGGCGTCGCGCAGGCGCTGGATCTGGGCGAACAGGTTCTCAGCGTCGTCATCGGTGATCGCGGAGGTGGGCTCATCCATGATGACGATGCGCGCGTCCACGGACAGCGCCTTGGCGATCTCCACCTGCTGGCACTGCGCGACTGACAGGTCGCGCATATAGGCGTCCACGGACAGCTTCACGCCCATGGCATCCAGCAGCTCGGCGGCCTCCCGACGCATCCGGCCCAGGTCGGCGAGCCCAAGGCGCCCCCGCGGCTCGCGGCCGATGAAGATGTTCTCGTACACGCGCATGTCCAGCACCGGGTTGAGCTCCTGGTGAATCATCGCGATACCGAGGTCCATCGCCTCGCGCACGGACCCGATCCGGACAGGCCGACCACCGATCAGGACTTCCCCGGCGTCGGCATGCAGGACGCCGATGAGGATCCGCATGAGCGTGGACTTGCCCGCGCCGTTCTCCCCCATGAGGGCATGCACCTCGCCGCTGCGCACATCCAGGCAGACATCATCAAGGACCTTGATGCCGGCGAAGGACTTGTCAATCCCGCGCGCCTCCAGCACCACCTCGCCCATGACCGCTCCCTTGCGTAGACGATTCAGTGATCTGAAGCCTAGGACGCCACTATTGTCCTGTCAATAGGGGGATCGCAGGCAGGTTTCTCCGCCATCCACAGGCGGCGTATCCGCAGGGGCTGTGCCACCGGCCTGTGGACAGCCGAACCGGGCTTTGCCGTTCATGTCACCGGGCCGCGGTAGGTTCACACCGTGACTGAGCAACCAGACCTTCCGGCCGCGACAGCAGCCGCAGCACCAGCCGCCGGTGCGCGCCCCACAGGACCCGGCGGTGGTGGTCGCCGCGGCTCGGGACGTACCGCGTTGTCGCCGTCGCGGGCCAAGGACTTCATGCAGTGCCCACTGCTGTTCCGCCTGCGCACCGTCGACCGCCTCCCTGAGCCCGGCTCCCTTGCCACACACAAGGGCACGCTCGTACACGCGATCCTGGAGCGCCTGTACGATCTGCCGGCACGCGACCGCACCCGCGAGGCCGCCCTGGACATGCTGCCGGGGCAGTGGCAGACCCACCGGGAGAAGCATCCCGAGGTCATGGGCCTGTTCCCGGACTCCGCTGCGGTTGCCCCCTGGCTGGATGAGGCGCGCACGCTGATAAGTGCCTACTTCCACCTGGAGAACCCCAAGCGGCTGGAGCCTGCGGAGCGTGAGCTGTTCGTGCAGACCGAGACGCGCGACGGGCTGCTGCTGCGCGGCTTCGTCGACCGCCTGGACGTAGCCCCCGACGGCGCTATGCGCGTGGTCGACTACAAGACCGGCCGCTCCCCCGGCCCGCGCTTCCAGGAGGAGGCGCTGTTCCAGATGCGCTTCTACGCCCTGGTGCTCTGGCGCCTGCGCGGGCGAGCGCCGGCGCGCCTGCAGATCGTCTACCTCAAGGACGGGCGCACCCTCACCCACGATCCGCGCCTGCCCGAGCTGGAAGCCACCGAGACCAAGCTCGCCCACATTTGGGACGAGGTGGAGGACTGCGCCGCCGCCGGCGAGTTCGCCCCGCGCCGCTCCCGCCTGTGCGACTGGTGTGCCTACCAGGCCCAGTGCCCGCTGTTCGGTGGAACCACTCCCGAGCTGCCCGCCGACGGCGTCGCGCGCCTACTGACCGCCAGACGCTCACCCGGCGGCTAAAGCGCGCCCGCACCCCGTCTCACGAAGTGGTCACCCGCTGGCGCCGGGCATCCGGCCACGTCTAGCATCGCGGCCACGGTTACCGACCGTGGCCGGACGAACCCGTATCAGTTACCTGAACCTGATCCTGGAACCGATCCCGAACCCGCAAGGAAGACAGCACTCATGAGCTCCCAGATCGTAGCCCGCACCCTTCGCGCACAGCGCGGAGCGTGTTGCTGCATGCTCGACCTGGCCAGGGCTCAGTGAGGCAGCAGCACCCAACTAATACTCCCCTGCTTCTTCCCCCGACCTGCCGGCGCGGCGGCACGCGCCCGTAGGCGCCCCTGGTCAGGCCGTAGCCCATCACCCACAGTCGCGGGTGGGCCTACGCCTGTGCCGACGGCCTTCAGCGCCGCAGCAGTGCCCTACCCGCGTCCTCGCCAACCGGACCGCGCTCACGGCGGTTCGTACAGTCGGACAAAGGACCCCCATTGATTTTCACCGGACTACTCGTCGGCGGCGTACTCGGACTCGTGCTCCAACGCGGCCGCTTCTGCATCACCGGAGCCTTCAGGGACCTGTGGGTCTCCGGTTCCTGGCGGTGGATGACCGCCTTCCTGCTGGCGGTCGCCGTCCAGGCGGTCGGCGTGACCCTGCTCACAGCCACCGGCGCCATCACCCCGGAGGTGCCCACGCTCTCCGTGGTGGCAACCGCGGTCGGCTCCCTGCTGTTCGGCGTGGGCATCGTGCTGGCCGGAGGCTGCGCCACCGGCACCTACTACCGTGCCGGAGAGGGCCTGGTGGGGTCCTGGTTCGCGCTCATCGCCTACGCCGTTACCGCAGCCGTGTCCAAGACCGGGGTGCTCGCCCCGGTAACCACGTGGGTCAAGGGACTGTGGCCCACTCAGCTGACCACGATCCCCGCCGCCTTCGGCCTACCCGATTGGGTCGGCGTGCTGGTACTCGTCGCCGGCGTCGCCGGCCTCGTACGGTGGCAGCTCCGTCTGGCCGCGGACAGGCCGGTCCCCCTGCAACTGGCCGCGCAGCGCACCGGGCTGAACCACCTCTTGTTCGAACGCGCCTGGAACCCACTGGTCACGGGCGTACTCGTCGGGCTGGTGGCGATTGTCGCCTGGCCGGCCTCCTGGGCCACCGGCCGCCATGACGGGCTGGGAATCACCACGCCGTCGTCGAACCTCGTCGGTTGGCTGGTCACCGGGGACGCCGACCGACTCGACTGGGGCGTAATGCTGGTCCTCGGAATCCTGCTCGGCTCCCATCTCAGTGCACGTGCCTCGGGCGAGTTCCGCGTCCGCGTCCCCTCCGCCACCGTTATTCGCCGGTCCATCGCCGGCGGGCTGCTCATGGGGGTGGGCGCTGCCTGGGCCGGAGGCTGCTCCATCGGCAACGCCCTGGTGCAGACCTCTCTGCTGTCCTGGCAGGGGTGGACCGCCCTGGTCTTCCAGGTCCTCGGCGTCGGGATCACCGCCTACTTCACCCTTATCCGTCCCCGCAACCAGAGACGTGCCGCACGCGAGGCGGCGTCGTCCCCCTCCGGGCGCGCCAACGGCACCCGGGCGGCGAGCCCGGTTGCCGCACGCTGATGCGCCGCCGTGCACACCCGAGTTCCATCCATGTCCTAGTCAAGTTCCATCTCAGAAAAGGAGTCGATTATGCGCACCGTACTGGAGACCGAGGGCCTGGTCTGCCCGTTCCCGGTTATGGAGGCAGAGGAGGCCATGGCCGATCTGGAGATCGGCGACGAACTGGTGATCGCCTTCGACTGCACCCAGGGCACCCAGTCCCTGCCGGCCTGGGCGGCGGATAACGGCTACACCGTCACGGAGTTCGCCAAGACCGGTGAGGCCTCCTGGAGCATCACCGTCCGCAAGTAGCCTCCCTCTGCCTCGCCTTCTGCCCCGCCTTCCGCCCTGGCCGTGCCGGCGCGGGAGGCGGGGCGCGCCGTTGTCTGCCTGCGCGGTCAGACAGGCTGTTGGCCATACGGTTGGCCCATGGAACACAGGAGGCTCGGGCGCACCGGGCTGCGCGTCTCCGCAGTCGGGCTGGGCACCATGACCTGGGGCCGAGACACCGATGAGATCGAGGCCAAGGATCAGCTGGAGATCTTCCTCGACGCCGGCGGCACCCTGCTGGACACGGCCGCCTCTTACTGCGAGGGCGCCGCCGAGGAGGTAATCGGCTCCCTGCTCGCTGGAACAGTAGACCGGCACGAGCTGGTACTGGTCTCCAAGGCGGGTGTGCGTACCTGGCGCACCGGTGCGCGCTCGACGGCGGCCGATGCCTCCCGCGGCACCCTGCTGGACACGCTTGACGACTCCCTGGCGCGTCTGGGAACGGACCACCTGGACCTGTGGCTGGTGCAGGTCCCCGATGCCACCACGCCGCTGGAGGAGACCGCCGATGCGCTGCGCACCGCGGTGGCCACTGGGCGGGCCCGGTACGTAGGAGTGTCCAATCACCCAGCCTGGGCGAGCGTGCACCTGGCGGATCTGCTGCGGCAGGGCGGCGGCCCCGGTATGGCTGCAGCAGAGGTGGAGCACTCGCTGCTGGCACGCGGAATCGAGCGGGAGCTGGCGCCGGCGGCGGATGCGCTCGGCTTCGGCGTCATCGGCTATGCGCCGCTGGGGCGCGGAGTCCTGACCGGTAAGTACCGGGCCGCCACTCCCCCGGACTCGCGCGGCGCCTCGCCCCATCTGCGGTCATATGTGGCGCCCTACCTGGGCGAACGGCACCAGGGCGTGGTGGAGGCGGTAGCAACGGCCGCTGTCGGCCTGGACCGTAAACCGGTGGAGGTGGCGCTGTCATGGGCTCGAGACGCCGAGGGCATCGCTTCCAGCATTGTGGGTGCCCGGACTCCCGGGCAGCTGCGTGGCGCTCTGGCAGCCGAGGACCTAGTGCTACCGGTGCAGATCCGACGCGCCCTGGATGAGGTGACGGCACCGGTGCTCGGCTACCCGGAGCGATTCTGACCGGCTGCGCCCCTGGTGCCCGACGATCGGGGGCTCAGTCCTCGTAGTCCTCGTCGACCTCCCGGTCGTCGTAGTCGTCGTAGTCGTCCTCGTCCACGTCCTCGTCGTCGTAGTCGTCCTCGGCGCCCTCGTCCTCATCATCCTCCGCATCTTCGTCATCCTCATCCTCGTCCTCGTCCTCGTCGGAGTCGAAGGCGTCGAAGGGCAGCTCGATGCCGTAGGCGGTGAACAGGGCGTCGTCGTAGGTGAAGAAGGCATCCTGAAGCGCGTCCTCTGCCGCGACAACGGCCGGAGACGCCTCATCACCCGTCGCGGCGGCGTCCAGGTGCGCCTCGAAGGCGGCAATGAGTCGATTGAGCGCTAACCGCGGGTCGTTCGTCATGTGGCACAGGATACCGGTTAAGTACCGGAGTTCACCCTCAGGCCGAACAACGATCTAGTTCAGTCCGCGGCGCCGCAGCAGCGGCTCGATCCGCGGATCGCGGCCGCGGTAGGCGCAGTAGGAGACCAGCGGGTCGCGGGAGTCCCCCCGGGAGAGGAACTCGCGGCGGAAGCGCTCCCCGGCCTCGCGATTCAGGCCCAGGTCGCCGTCGCGGGCGCCCTCGCCGTCGGTGCGGAACCACTCGGTGGTGTCGGCATCCATAACCTCGCTCCAGATGTAGGCGTAGTAGGCGGCCCCATAGCCGCCGCCGAAGACGTGGGCGAAGTAGGTGCTGCGGTAGCGGGGCGGGACCAGGGCGTCATCAATGCCGACGTCAGCCAGTGCGGTGTGCTCAAAGCCCTCAACCGCGGTCACGTCGGCGGGCACCTCCTGTGGCTGCAAGGTGTGCCAGGCCTGATCCAGGACAGCGGCTCCCAGGTACTCGGTGGTGGCATATCCCTGCCCGAAGGCGCCCTGGCTGCGCAGCCGCTCGGCGAGGCCCTCCGGCAGTGGGGCCCCAGTGTCCACATGCCGGGCATAGGAGGCGATGACCTGCGGGTGCAACGCCCACTTCTCGTTGACCTGGGAGGGGAACTCGACGACGTCGCGGGGCACGTTGGTGCCCGAGGCACTGGGCCAGCGGGTGTCGGCAAACAGGCCGTGCAGTGCGTGCCCGAACTCGTGGAAGGCGGTGATGACGTTGTCCCAGCTGAGCAGCGTGGGCCCGGCCTCCGGCTTGGTGAGGTTCAGGCAGTTGATGACCACCGGCTTGCGGCCGGTCAGGTGACTCTGCTCCACCAGGGAGTCCATCCAGGCGCCACCGTGCTTGCCCTCGCGGGCGTAGTAGTCGCCGATGAACAGTCCCAGCACGGGCGCGTCGTCTCCCTCGCCGTCGCGGACCTCCCACACGCGCACGTCGGGGGCGTACATGTGGGCGGCCAGGTCGGGCCGCTCGTGGAAGCAGATGCCGTACAGGCGGCCCGCGGCGTAGAAGACGCCGCGCTCGATGACATTGCTCAGCTCCAGGTAGGGGGCGAGGGTGGCGTCGTCAATGCCGAAGCGCTCCTTGCGCTCGGCCTCCTCGTAGTGGGGCCAGTCGGCGGGGCCGAAGCTCTCGCCGGGGACAGTGGCCGGGTCGGCGGCCATGCGGGCGGCGTAGGTCTTGGCGTCGCGGCGGGCGTTGGCCATGGCCGGAGGTACCAGGCGGGTCAGCAGCTCGCTCACCGCCTGGCTGGTGCGGGCGGCCGACTCGGCGGCGACGACGGCGGCGTGGTGGGGTAGCCGAGCAGGCGGGCCCGCTCGGCCCGCAGCCCGGCCTCCTCCAGCACGATGGCGCGGGTGTCGTGCTCCCCGGACAGTCCGCGACCCAGTGACCGGTTCAGCAGGGCGACACGCTCGGCGTGGGTGGCGGCGGTGACCAGCGCGGGGGTAGCGGTGAAGTTGGCGACGCCGGCGGCGTGCATGGCGTTGGTCGTCAGGGTGGCGAAGCGGGTGGACAGGGCCGTCAGGCGGGCGTTGATGGCGCGCAGCCGGTCCGCGTCCGGGCCGGTCAGGGCGACGCCCTCGCGTTCGAACTCCTCCACCGCCAGGCGGATGTAGCGGGCGGTTTCGGCGTCAATCACCTGGCCGTCGGCATCCACGGGGATCTGGGCGGGGGTGGCCGCGGCAGCGGATTGCACCCGCTCGTCGAGCGCCTTGAAACGCCGGTATATGCGAGCATCGAGGCTGTAGGCGTCTTCGTGAGCGGCCAGGTCCGGGGCCAGCCGCTCCTCCAGCGCATCCAGCTCGGGGCTGTCGGTAGCAGAGGTCAGGGAGTATAAGACGGTCAGGGCGCGGGACAGCAGCTCGCCACTGCGTTCGACGGCGGCGACCGTGTTCTCCACCGTCGGAGCATCGGGGTCGGTGGCAATCGCCTCCCACTCGGCGCGCTGAGCCGCCATGCCGGCGCGGACGGCGGGCTCGATATCCGCGGGCTTCACGGCGGTGAAGTCGGGCAGCTCCAGGTCAAGCTCCCAGGGGCGGGCGAAGGGGTTGGTCTCGGGAAGTGCGTCCACCACTGCTGGAGTCGAGTCGGTCATGCACCCATCCTGCCACGGGGTTGTCAGAGCCCGAGCACGCCCTGAACGTCCGGGGGAAGAATCCGGGGCCCTTGAGGACCTTGCCGTCCTCCCGGTAGATGGGCTTGCCGTCCTGCCCGAGCTTGGACATGTTGGAGCGCTGTACCTCGGCCAGCACCGCCGCCAGGTCGATGCCGGTCTCCAGGGCCATGCCGTAGATGACGTAAACCAGATCGGCCAGGGCATCGGCAGCCTCCACCGTGTCGCGGGTGCCGTCGTCGGCCGCGACGGCCCGCCGGTATGCGGACTCGATCTCGCTGCGGGCCGCCTGCCCGTAGACGGCGCCGGTCAGCTCGGCGAACTCCTCGGCGATAAGGCTCATGCGCATGTGCAGGCTCTCACGGTCCAGACTGGGCCCGTCGGTCTGGATCGGCAGGCCGTAGGTGGAGTGGAACCGGCGCACCAGCGCCTCGGGGTCGTCCCCCTCGCGCTCGCCGACGGCGTCGGCGGCCACCAGCGGCGTGGCATCGCCGTGGGTATGGGAGGAGCCTGCCACCTGCCCGCCGACCGTTACGGGACCGTCCCAAGGAGCCACGGGCCGCCGGGGGTCGTCAGGCAGAAGGGTGCCCACCCAGCCGTCGTGCAGGACACCGTCGTTGGCGAGGAAGGAACGCACCCTTCCCTCACGACGGAAGCCCAGCCCCCAGGCCACGCGCCACGAGGCCCAGTTGGGCACGCCGTCGTGAATGTCGCAGCGCCAGCGCAGGGCGGCCGCGCGCAGGGGCCCTTCTGGTGCGAAGGCGACCTCAATGACTGCGCGTGCCGCCCGAGAGACGGTGCCGTGCCCCCGGGCCTCGGGGGCCAGCCAGTAGCCGATCTCCCAGGTGCCGTCCGGCTGTCCGGAAATGCCCATCATGCCCACCAGCGACGCGACGCCGTCGGTTCCGATCTCGCGCACCGCCCAGTTCAGGTCCTTACCCGCCTCCCAGCCGGCGCGTACTGTGCGGCGCACGAAGTCCTCCGCGTGTGCCCGGGTGTAGCCGCGGGGGACGGTGGTCCACTCCTGAATGTCGGGATCCTGGCAGATCTCCGCCACCCGGTCGACGTCGGCGCCGGTGGGAACGGACAACAGGAGCGCGGGCAGGTCGGCGCCGTCGCGGGTCTCGGCGGGCACGCGGATCTCGAAGGGCTGCATGTGGCGAGCCTACCGGCAGCGCCGCATGCGGGTTCCCGCTCAGGCGGCGACGGCCTGACCCGCGGCGTTGGAGCGCGGCCCCCTGCGCAGTGCCGGCCAGCTCAGCATCAGGATGATGCCACCAATGAGGCCGTAGACGAGTGCTACCCAAGTGCCGTGGGCATCGGCGAACCAGCCGACGATGGGCGGGGAGACCAGCATGATCACCCGGGCGAGCCAGGACACGACGGTAAGCCCCATGCCGGGGCGCAGGCCGGGGATGTCGTCCGCGGCGGCATAGGCCACCGGCACGGCCACGGCGCAGCCCGCGCCGGAGACCACCATGCCCACCAGCGTCCCCGGCACCGAGCCGGCCAGCAGAGCCGTGCCCATGCCGACGGCAACCAGCACTCCCCCGCCGGCGATCACCTTGCGGGCGCCGAGCCGGTCGATGACGGCGTCGCCCAGCAGCCGCCCGACAATCATGGTGACCTGCAGACTCACCAGCCCCATACCCACCATGCCGGGGGCTGCTCCCTGCTCGGTCAGCAGCAGCGAGGACCAGTTACCGGTGACGTCCTCGGGGAACATGGCGGCGGCGCACATCAGCCCGAGCACCACCACCAGCAGTGCGGTGATCGCCCGGGACGGGACGATCGGCGACGTGGCGGCGGCATCAGGATCAATGCCAACGGGCGCAGCAACGGTGCCGACGCCGGCGGCGGCATCCTCCGCCGCATCAGCCAGGCTGCGGTCGTCGGCGTCCGGGCCCTTGATGGTCCCGGGCAGGGCCGCGCCGGAAACGACAGTTAGCAGCACCAGCACACCGGCCATATGGGTTTCCACGGGTACGCCGGCGCCCGCCATCGCCTGCCCCATGGTGGCACCGAGCACCGCCCCGAGCGACCAGGCGGCGTGGAAGCTGGTGATGATGGAACCACCCCAGCGGCGCTCCACGCGCAGCCCGTGGGCGTTCTGAGCGACGTCGACGATCGCGTCACTACCACCGACCCAGGCCATGCACAGGGCGAAGACGATCCAGGAATCGGCCCGGCCGGCTCCCAGTAGGCCGAGCCCCAGAACCATCATGCCGATGGACGCCACCCGCGCGGACGTGAAGCGGGTTATGAGCCACGATGCCGCCAGCCCGGCCACTAGCGCCCCAATGGAGTTGAACATGACGGCCTGGCCGAAGGCCGCCTTGGTAATGCCCAAATGCTCCAGAATCTCCGGATAGCGCGGTACCAGGTTGGAAAAGCCCAGCCCGTTGGCCAGGAACATCAGGTAGACGGCGATACGTGCCTTGATGACGGAGGGCGAGTGCTTGCGTCCGGGCGGGGCGGCGGTCACGACGGTGTGGTCCTTGTCGAGGTATCTGTCGAGGTATCTGAGGTATCGGGTTGGGAGTCGATCGGGGCGCCGGTGGGAGGGCAGCCCGACGATGAGCGGATACGAGGCGGGGCCACGACCTGTAACGGCCGCGGCCCCGCTGCGGGTGTCCGAGGGGGACTTGAACCCCCACGCCCTTTTAATCAGGCACTAGCACCTCAAGCTAGCGCGTCTACCTATTCCGCCACTCGGACTGACTTGCCACCGCCGCGGGGCACAGGCCCACGCCGCTGACGCAGGAAAGTTAACACGTTCCGGGCCAGAGCGGGCAAATCCGGCACGGGTGCCGTGCATCACAGCAGCAGCGGGGACGAGGCGGCGGGATTCACAGTGGAGCAACGGTGATTCTGGCTCCCAGCGACACTGACTGGCCGGGCTCCAGAATGACGGCGTTTTCTCCCACTGCGGCGCTCTCGACGCACAGCATGGAGGCGAACTCGTCGTCATCCATATCCGCCATCGCGGCAGCGCCCGCACTCCACGGGTTCCACACCACCGTGTTGGGCGCATGCGCGCCGACGACGGTGATGCGGCGGCCGTGCCCCGGATCGCTGACAGTGACCGGAGCCGTAGGACCGCCCGACTGGTACACGCGATCCGTCTGCCCGGTGATACGCAGCGGCCCGCGCTGCAGCTGCCCGGCGCGCCCGGTCACCTTGTCCAGGTAGGTGGCGCCCTCCAGCCCCGTCACCTCAACCGCGGTTACGTCACCAACCGCCAGGTAGGTGTGCAGGGCCGCCTCCACCGGGGCGGCGGTGGGAGTACTAGCGGTACGCCGTAGGGAAAGCGTGAGGATCAGCTCCTCCCCCACCTCCACCGAGTACAGTGCGGCGATGCCGTCGCGCTCCAGCCCGAGCAGCGCCTGCACACCACCGCCCGGAAGTGGCTGAGCACTGCGCAGCTGCCAGGTAGAGATGCGCCCCCAGCCGTGCGCCGGCCGCATCCGGCCGTCGACCCCCGTCCCGAACCAGGGCAGGCACAGCGGAACGCCGCCGCGAATCGGTGTCACACCGTCAAAAACCGCCCGGCGTGAGGTGAAGATTACGGGCCTGCCGCCGCGCGGGGTCCACGCGGTCAGGTGGGCTCCGTGCAGGTAGATCTCCGCGCTGCCCGCAGGCGCATCGACGAGCAGCCGCGGCTGCCCGCCCCGCCCCGGGGTCAGGGCCGCGGTCCGCGGCAGGTCGGGGCGCGTGGTGTCTGTGCTCATGGGTGCCACGCTAGTAGGCTGAACCGCGTCCGCGAGTGAGAGCGAGCAAGAAAAAACATGCAAGTCACCGCTGGAGCGGGTCATGCCAACCCTCAGTTCCCGCTTCCCGATGCCCCGACCGTCGTCCTGTTCGACCTGGATGGAACCCTCATCGACTCCGCGCCCGCGATCCTCGCAGCGCTGAAGGGGGCATTCAAGGAACTGGGGCTGCCCGCGCAGGCGCCCGCGGAGCTGATGCGCTTCGTCGGCCCCCACTGGTTGACGGCTTCCGGCTGTACGCCGGCCTGACCGGAGCCGCCAACACCCAGGCGGTGGAGACCTACCGACGCCACTACCGCAGGACGATGCTTGACTCCCCGCTCTACGACGGCGTGGCCGAGCTGGTGCGCGCCCTGTCAGCTGCGGGAACACCGCTGGCCCTGGCAACCTCCAAGCATGAGGGATTGGCGCGCGAGATCCTTGACCACGCCGGGCTGCTCGACTGCTTCGCCGTGGTCAGCGGCGCCGGCTCCGGAGACGTCGGGGGCGCAAGGACCAGGTCATTGCGTCCGCGCTGCAGCGCCTGGCTGCAACCGGAGCCGACCTGAGTCGGCCGGTGCACATTGGCGACCTCCATCATGACGTCGCCGGGGCCAGTGCCGAGGGGATAGATTGCATCGGCGTCCTATGGGGCTACGGTGACCCCGAGTCACTGCGCAGTGCAGCCGCGCTTGTCACCACCGCGGCCGAGCTGGCCTCACTACTGGCAGTGGAGATCTGATATGGCGAACGCCGATACTTCATCAGGCGACCGGGACGAGGCGCCCTTGCAGGACGTGGAGCCGAACTCGGATGCGGCGGCCTCTGACTCCGCGTTCAAGCACCTCACGTCACGGCTGCGCGAAGGACGCGACGTGCTGGGCCGCACGATTGACAGGGCTGAACGCGCCCGGCTCGATGCCCGCGAGCAGCAGCTGCACTATGAGGACTCGCAGACCGCCGACGCGGCGGGGGCGGAAGGTGACGTTTCGCCCGCGGTTCCCCGCTCCCCGCTCAGTTCCCTGCCCTCGTGGCTGGTTCGCGGCGGAATATCGGCCTGGCTGCTGCTAGGTCTGCTAATCGTCATCAGCCTGGTCTTCTTCGCGACTTCGCGGGTGATCCCGGTGTTTGTGGGCGTATTCATGGCGCTGGTGCTCACCTCGATCCTGCAGCCGTTGGTGAACCTGTTCGCCCGGGTCATGCCCCGTTACCCCGCTACCTTCCTCGGTCTGCTCAGCGCCCTGGCGCTGGTGGTGGGATTGGTGACCTACGTGGTTACCTCGGTGACCAGTCAGTGGAACACCCTCGCCTCACAGTTCTCCGACGGCGTCGACACCATCGTCGACTTCATCGTCAACGGTCCACTGCCGCTGGACCTGACCCAGCAGGAGCTCACGGGGCAGTTGCAGCAGCTAGTCAGGCAGGGACAGGACTACCTGATGAGCAATGCCCCCACATTGGCTACGGAGGTGCTGTCAAACGCGGGCACCGTGGTGAATATCTTCGCCGTGCTGGCCCTGGCAGTGTTCACCACGATCTTCTTCCTGGCCTCCGGCGGACGCATGTGGCGGTGGTTCCTCAACGAGCTGCCGGCCAGTATGCGCGAGGATGTCCACCACGCCGCAGGCGCCGGCTGGTACACCTTCGCCGGCTATGCGCGCGGCACCGTGCTGGTGGCCCTCACCGACGGGATCATGTGTGGAATCTTCCTCCAGATCGTCAGTGTGCCGCTGGCCGCGCCCCTGGCGGTCCTGGTCTTCATCGGCGCCTTCATCCCGATCATCGGCGCCCCGGCGGCGATGATTATCGCCATGGTGGTGGCTCTGGCCTCGAAGGGCTTCATCACCATGATCGTGGTGGGCCTGGGGGTGGCTGGAATCGGCCAGATCGAGGGGCATATCCTTCAACCGCTGATCATGGGGCGGCAGGTTTCGCTGCACCCGGTGGTGGTAATCATCGCCGTGGCCGTGGGCACATACTCGGCGGGCCTGCTGGGTGCGATCGTGGCAGTTCCGCTGGTGAGCGTGGCCTGGTCCGTCTATTCCGAGCTGCACACCAAGGACGCGCCGGTGGTAGGTGAGCTGCCGGCCTATTCCGGGGACAAGGGCTGAGCGATGCGCCGGGCGCCCAGCGGGCGCTCGGCGCATCAGCACCAGTCACGGCTGCCCGGTGTGGTGACCCCGTGCAGGGGCGTGAGTTGTTCGGCTACCAGGGCGGTGACGCCATCACCGGACTCGACCATTCCCCGCACCACTAGTGCCGCGGCTCGACGGCCGACGTCGCGGTAGCGGCGCCACATGCCCGCGGGACAGATCACGTTGAGCAGTCCGGTCTCGTCCTCAAGATTGAGGAAGATCGTGCCCGCAGACGTGTTCGGTCGCTGCCGGTGGGTGACGATCCCGGCTACCCGCACCCTGCGCTCCGGTTCATGGCGCAGGACCTCGTTGACGGTGAGCACGCCGGCTGCAGCCAGCCGGCCGCGGTGGAAAACGAGGGGTGAGGCCTGGGTGGATACCCCGGTCAGGCGTAGATCGGCGTCCTGAAGCTCCCGCCGGGTCATGGCGGGCAGCTGCGGGGCGCGTGCGCCGACTGCAGTGCCGGGCAGTGGCGGCTGGTACCAGGCGGATCGGCTGTGGCCAGGGCTGGCGGGATGAGCATGACGCCGCCCATGCTCCTGCGCCAGAGCACCTGCGGCCCACAGTGCCTCACGGCGGTCAATGCCAAGGGAATTCAGCGCCCCGGAGGCGGCAAGCGCTTCCAAGCGGGAGCGGCTCAAGTGCACGCGGCGGGCAAGATCGGCGATATTGGTGTAGGGGCCATTCAGGGTGCGCTCGGCGACTATGGCTGCGGCGGCGTCGCCCAGTCCTTTTATGGGGCTGAGTCCTAGCCTTACGGCGAGCTCGGGGTGCACGTCCAGGGGGCTGAGCGCGCTGGACTCTGCCTGCACGGGAGCGGAGCCGGCATGGGTCTCCACGCCGGCCTGCTCCCGGGAGTAGTTGACGTCGGCGGGCAGCACGCGTACACCGTGTCGGCGCGCGTCGGCAACCAGGGTCTGCGGGGACCAGAATCCCATTGGCTGGGCGGCGAGGACGCCGGCGTAGAAGTCCTCGGGCTTACGCACCTTGAGCCAGGCGGAGGCGTAGACGAGGTAGGCGAAGGAGAAGGCGTGGGACTCGGGAAACCCGAAGTCGGCGAAGCCACGGAGCTTGTCGAAAATGACCTCCGCGGTCGCGGGATCGATGTCCCGCTCCACCATGCCGCGCACCAGGCGCTCATGCAGGGCCTCCATGCGCTCTACGGAGCGCTTGGCCCCCATCGCCTGCCGCAGGGCATCGGCCTCGGCCGGGCTGAAGCCGGCGGCGTCGACGGCGATTTGCATAAGCTGCTCCTGGAACAGTGGGATGCCCAGAGTCTTAGCCAGGGCGGGCTTGAGAGAGTCGTGCAGGTAGGTGACCTCCTCACGCTTCAGGCGACGGCGGATATACGGGTTGACGGCGTCGCCCTGGATGGGGCCGGGGCGGATGAGGGCGACCTCGACGACGATGTCGTAGAACTCGCGCGGGCGCAGGCGGGGCAGGGTGGCCATCTGGGCGCGGGACTCGACTTGGAATACGCCCACCGTATCGGCAGCGCCAAGCAGCCGGTATACGGCCGGATCCTCCTCGGGGAGCGTGTGCAGTCCCCAGGGTCGGCCCGTCTGCGCGGGGCGGAGCTTTCCGCCGGGGACGAGGTCGGGCACCGTCTCACCGCGCTCGGCAAGGCTGGTGAAGGCCAGGCGCAGTGCGGTCAGCTCGCCCAGTCCCAGCAGGTCGAATTTGACCAGTCCCGCAGCGGCGCAGTCGTCCTTGTCCCACTGCAGGACGGTGCGTCCCTCCAGCGCCGCCCACCGCACGGGGCAGACCTCGGTGACCGGCCGGTCGGCCAGTACCATGCCGCCGGAGTGGATGCCCAGGTGCCGGGGCAGACGCAGCAGGTGCCCGGCGACGTCAAGGACCTGCTGCGGGGGCGCGTCTGCCGCGGAGTCATCCTCGGCATGGATCGTGCTGCGGTGGTGGGACATCCGGGAGGCCCAGGCGTCTTGCAGCCCGGCGGGATGCCCCAGGGCGCGGGCGGCGTCACGGATGGCGGAGCGGGGCCGGTAGGAGATGACGTTGGCTACCTGGGCGGCGTATTCACGCCCGTAGCGGTCGTAAACATGCTGGATGACCTCCTCGCGGCGGCAGGCCTCAATGTCCAGGTCTATATCCGGGTAGCCGCTCCGGCCCGGGGAGAGAAAGCGCTCAAAGAGCATGTGGTGGCGCACGGCGTCCACTGCGGTGATGCCCAGGGCGTAGCAGACGGCGGAGTTAGCGGCGCTTCCCCGCCCCTGGCAAAGGATGCCGGCGTTTTCGCAGAAGTCGACGATGGCGCGGACAATGAGGAAGTACCCGGGGAAGCCCAAGGACTCGATGACGTCTAGCTCATGGGCGAGTACTCCCCAGGCCTCG
This sequence comes from Actinomyces sp. 432, assembly GCF_009930875.1. Lineage (NCBI taxonomy): Bacteria > Bacillati > Actinomycetota > Actinomycetes > Actinomycetales > Actinomycetaceae > Actinomyces > Actinomyces sp. 432. The sequence continues at coordinate 1,232,527 of NZ_CP025249.1, read as the reverse complement.
GGGTCCTGCGCCTCGGTGCCGTAGCGGGCCAGGGCACCGCGGCGGGTCAGCTCACGCAGCCAGGTGGCGGGCGTGTGCCCTGGGGGGACCTCCGGTTCGGGCAGTCCGGGAGCGACTAGGTTGAGGTCGAAGGCCAGTTCCTGGGCGATCTCGGCGGCGGTATCGACGGCGTGCGGAGCACGACGGTGCAACCGTGCCATGTCCTGTGGGCTGCGCAGCCAGCGGCCGAGGGCGGGCAGGTGCCCGCGGGCACCCTCCAGGTCCGTGCGCAGGCGAGTAGCCGTCAGAACATCCGCAAGGCGAGAATCGGACGGACGGGCACAGCGCACGGCGCCGGTGGCGATGAGCGGGAGGCGGTACCTGGCGGCCAGCTCGGTGAGCGCGGCGGTGAGTGCGGCATCAGTGGGGCCCGCGCTCAGCGAGATCTCAACTGCGACTGCATCACGGCCGAATAGTTCGACCAGGCGTCCGAGGACGGCGTCGGCAGACCCTAGGTCCCAGCTGTCCGGACGCTGCGGATCGCCAAGCGCATGACGGAGGGGACCGTTTTGGGTGCCGGTAAGAACCAGGCAGGCGGAGGTACCGGTTCCTGCGGCCGTACCTACCTGCAGGGCGGCGGCGAGGTCGGGCAGCTGGTAGGCGGGGGCTACCCGGCGGCCTGCGGCGAGGTTGTGGCGGGAGATGGCTGCACACAGGCGGTGGTAGCCGCGCGGGATACGCGCGAGGAGTGGCAGGTGGGTGCCGTCGGCCAGGGTGAGCTCAGTGCCGTAGATGGTGGGGGTGCCGTGAATACGACCGGCCTGGGCATGGCGGACGATGCCGGGCATACCGTCATGATCGGTCAGGGCGATGGCTTCGAGGCCGAGCTCGGCGGCGGCTCCGACGAGGTCCTCGGGCTCATTGGCGCCGTCCAGGAAGGAGTAGGCGGAGTGGGCGTGCAGCTCGGCGTAGTGGTGGGTCCCGGCAGCGGTGCTAGAGCCTTTAGTGCCTGCGGTGGCGGCGAGTGCCGCAGTGACCTCGGGCATTTGCAGGAGTCCGCCGGAAGCTCCGTCGCTGCTTGGGGAATTGAGAGTCATGGAAGTACTCCTCATGGATGTCATCGGAAGAGTGGTCAGGGCTGGCGCCGCCAACGACTAGAACCCAGCGTTGCCAGCAGTCGGGGCCCTGCGCCGCCCCTCCGGGGTGTGGCTTAGAAGGGCGGAATTTGATCAAGTAGTGGAGCCAGCCCCAGCTCGTGGAGGGCATGGGGAAAGGGCTTGGTTTCAAAGGCACCGGTGGGGTGACCGGGACGAGGCCCACGGCTGACTATTTCGGGGGGTCGCGAGGGCCGAGCGGGGCTGGCCGCATCAGTGGCAGGCGCCGCGTCAGTGGCAGGCGCCGCGGCCGTGGCAGCAGCGAAGCCGTCGGCAGGGTCGTTCTGCTGTGCTTGTGCAGCCAGGTCCAGGCCGTGCTCAAGCCGACTCACCACCGCACCGTCAACTGCGTCGGCCAGGTGCTGGGGTACTCGCTGGGCGGGCATGGCCAGTTGGCGTGGCCCGATGCGGCGAGGTAGGAGGGTGATGGTGCCGTCGGGAGTACGGCGATAGCGGGCCCCGGTGGGTGTAGTCCAGATCAGCGCCGCATCGCCTTCATCCGTGTGCTGGCGGGTGAGAGTCCAGCCAGGAGCGTGCTTGAGGCGGTGGTGGGCCTGGCACAGGGCGGCGAGGTTGTCCAGGCTGGTCGCACCGCCGGCAGCCCAGGGAACGACATGATCAATGTCGCAGCGGGCAGCGGGGGTGGCGCAGCCGGGGAAGACGCATTCCTGGTCACGGGCTTGCACCAGGTCGCGTAGGCCGACTGGGGGTCGGTAGTGAGTGCGCCCCACGTCCAGTACCGCCCCGGACAGTGGGTCGGTGACCAGCCTGCGCCAGGTGCCGCCGGCCGCTAGCGCCCTGGCTGTGGCGGCGGGTACCGCCATGCGGCCGGCGCCGACCACAACCTCTGCCGACTCAGATACCCCGGACACGCCTGAGCCGGGCAGAGTCCCGGTGCTTCTACCGGACAGAGCGCTCCCGCCGCCAGTTGCGGGCAGACTGCTGCCAACGGCAGTTTCAGGATCAGCCTTCCCGCCGCCCGCGGTCACCTCTCTTCTACCTGAAGCGGGCAGGCTGCTCCTGCTGTCAGCGGGCGGACTTTCCCCGCCGCCGTCGGGCAGGATCAGGTTCAACGGCACGGTGACGTCAACATTGATGGTGATTCCAGGTGGCGGAAACACGGGGCGCAGGCCGGAGGGCGTCCACCAGGGGCGGGATGGCTCTACCAGGCTGCTTAGCGCCCCCAGTAGGCCCGGCAAGGGCACCCCATCCGGCAGCAGACCCGCGGCCCCCTGCTCGACCCCGCCAAGGGCAGGATCACTCCCGCCGACGGCGGCGGTGAGGAGCGCAGGAACCGCGGCACCCGCTACGGTCGGCGTCTGCGGATCGCCATGGGCGTCATCACCAGTGCCGTCGCCGCAGGTGCAGCTGTGTTTGGCGCCATAGCCGTTGGCACCGTTGACGTCTACGCCGACGTCACCGCTGGTGGAGGTGCCGGCGTTGCTGGTGTTTGCGGTTCGGCAGGCCAGGTTCTGGCTGCCCTGCAAGGTACGCAGGGTCATGCCGGTGATGGCATCGGCCCGCAACTGGGACAGTGTGCGACGGTCACCGCCGGCCCGCGCGCTGGCAGCGATTGCGTCCAGGGTGGCGTCCAGCAGCAGCGCGTCCAGGCTCGGCAGTAGCAGACGCATCTCGTGGGTGCCCTCACCAGCCGGGCGGGGACGGGTCACCCGCCGTCCCGCCTCATCCCGCCTGCGCCTACCACTGATGCCCTTGGGGTCGAGAGAGGCCAGGGCCTGATCAATGTCCCGCCCCAGCTGAGAGCAGGTGCGGCGTGGAGCGCGGGCCAGCACCCGTTCCTGCACTGCTGCCGCCGTGTCAGGGCTGACGCCCTGTAGACGGCGGATGATCAGGGCAGTCTTAGAAGTGTCCAGCATGCCGGCCCGGTGCAAGGCCTCCGTGGCCGCGAACTCGGGTTGCAGCATGGCCTGGCCACGATCCAGGAGTAAGCCCGCACTGCTGCGAGTGGTGCCTAGCCGGGCGGAGATTTCCCCGCTGGCGGTGAACCTCCGCTCATCCTCAGTGACCGGGCACTCAAGTTCTCCTCCTGGCCCCCAGGGTGGGATGCCTCGGTTCATCTCCGCCGTCCGGGTCAGGCAGGCGGCGGCCACGCCCTCCGCCCAGGCCGCCCATGCACCCAGCCGGTGGCAGGCCCCCACCAGCTCGCTGAGCACCTGGCCACCCAGACATGCGAGCGCATCAGCCCCGTGCCCTGTCCCCAGTCCATACCCAGCCGCCCGGCCGCCTCGGCCAGCGTCCGCTCGGCCGGGCTAGTGACCGCAGCCAGCACAGCGTCGGTATCAGGAATGCTCAAAACCTCATTGGCGTCCGCCGCGCCATCGGCATCATCAGTGGTGGCGCCCGGATGGGCAGGCACTAGCAGCACCGACAGCAGACCCTCAATCAGATCTGCCAGGTCAGCGCCCGCCGGCACCCCCGACAGGCGCTCAACCAGGCCCTCCGCCTCGCTATCCACCCGCAGTCCCGCCGGGTGACGCGGTTGCGGACCTGGCAGGGGCCCGGGCAGCTTCTTAGCGACAGCAGGCGGTGTCACCCGCCCCACCCGGGCACGCCGGGCGGGCCGGCTCTCAACACCCCTACCTTCGAACATATGTACACAGTAGCGCGGGGGTCCGACACGAATTCGACCCCCATAGCCACCAACGTGCCCACGCTTGCGAGATGCGCATCACATTTCTCGCGCATCTCCCATCACCCAGCAAGCCGCCTCAAGCGGCCCCGCAGCGGTTCGGCCCTCCCCGGCGCCACGCGGACGCCCTCCGACTCAGGCCACCGACACCCCAGCGATGGCAAGCACCGCCAGAATCCAGGAGGTCATCGAGCCGATGAGGAACTCCTCCGCCTTGCGACCGTCCTGATCCTTGTTGATCTCGGGAAAGCGGATCACGCCCTTGGCGGCGATGACCGCTGCGACCGCGGCCTGTGCGCCGGCCGCCGCGAGCAAGAGGATGAGGATGCGCTCAAGCGGTCCGATCCAACGGCCACCACGCATCGCCACCACCAGCGGCGACAGCGCGCCCGCGGACGCATTGGAGCCACGTGCAAGACTGAGGACGGCCGACACCAGCCCATTCGCCGGCGCCCCCAGGAGAATGACCACACCCACTACGGCGCATGCCCGTGCCGTCGGCGTACCAACGGGGGCAGTCAGCACGGCACAGGCCCCACAGCCGACGGCAAGCACGATGAGCGCCGCCGCTTCGCCCCGCTCGGTTGATACAAGCATTTCCCATACGCTCCACCCCACCGGGACGGCTATGGCGAGCGCGACCCCGGCGGCCGTGAGCCCCAGCGGCCCCGGGCGAGGATGACTCCGACAACGACGATCGCCCCGGTCCCGACGGCGATCGCTACGGCTCGCCGCCCCGGGCGTCCCTCGCCGACGATTCGCCGCGCCAGGACCGGCAGGGTGCTGGCGAGCCCGGTAAGCAGCAGCACGAGCGCGGTCATTGCTGCACCGCCGGCGGCATTTGTCCCGTACGCGCCACGCCGACAGGGTCGATCAGAGTGACGAGCAGGGTGTCGAGCAGGGTTTGGGCCTCGATGAGGGCGGCCCCCGGCCCGCGGGAGAAGTCGGAGACGGCCTGCTGGCTGACCTTCTCCGACCGAGCCACCTCGACCTGAGTCGCGCCCGCCAGGAGCGCCATGGTCATGCGCCGCTGCCGTGGTCGCAGGCGGTAGACGGCCTGGTCACGCAGCAGGAGCAATGCATTGACAACCGCCTCGCCTTCCTGGGCGCCCCCCGGGACGACAGCGTCCTGCGCCACCCGCATCCAGGTATGGCAGAACTCGCGGCCCGAGTCCTGCACGGCGTGCGCCTGCTCGATGGCCTCACGCGCCGCCCACCAGGCGGTGCCGTCCTGAATACTGGCTTCAGCGTCAGCACCGCCGGCGTCGGAGGAGACCGTCTCCACCCATCCGGCACCGATGCCGAACCGCAGGGCCAGCCCCTCGGGCAAGTGCAGTTGAACACGCAGGGTGAGCGTCAGGGCAGCTGGCAACGAGGCGGCGACGGCCTGGAACTCGTCACCGACGGTGGCGACGGGCGGCTGCGGCAGCGCCAGCCCCGCGGCCGCCCGCGTGAGCACGTCTACGAAGGTAGCCTGCGCGGCGCGGCGATCGGTCAGCCGCCTGGACCCGACGATATCGGCGATGATGGCGTAAGAGACATCCACGCCTCCACGGTATCGCTTGTATTTCCCCCATTACAAGGATCTTCTCGGAGGCTCAGCACAAGCCGGCAGCTCTGGGCGCCGACTGCGCACCGCCGCCCGAACGCCCTGCCCGGATACTCACACCCCCGGCAGCACGCCGCCGACCTCCAGGTAGCACTTGCCGCATAGTGGCTCATAGGTGACGTCAACGCCATCAATCGCCACCTGATCGCCGTCGAACACGAACTCATCCCCCGCCTTGCGGGCATTGAAGATGGCCTTGCGCCCGCAGCGGCAGATGGTCTTGAGCTCCTCCAGGGAGTGGGCGATCTCCAGCAGGCGCCGCGATCCGGGGAAGCTCAGGGTGCGGAAGTCGGTACGGATCCCGTACGCCAGTACGGGGACGTCGTCGATGAGCACCACCTCCATGAGCTGGTCTACCTGTGCCGGGGTGAGGAACTGCGCCTCATCGACCAGCACGCAGTCAACCGCCTCAAGCGCACTGACCCGCAGGTCGGAGGCACGCTCACCCAGAGCTGCACGCCGTACAAGGGCGCGCACGTCATCGGAGCTGGTGACGAGCAAGTCCACACGGCGGGTCATCCCCAGGCGGGATACCACAGTGTCATCTCCCTTGGTATCTATGGCGGCCTTGACGAGGAGCACCCGCTGCCCACGCTCCTCATAGTTGTAGGCGGTCTGCAGCAGCCCCGTGGTCTTGCCGGAGTTCATGGCGCCATAGCGGAAGTAGAGCTTGGCCATACGTGCACCCAGGTCCTCTCCCGGAGCGGTGCGAGCCCTCTCCGCGGCTTCTCTCCCCCGCCCGCGTACACGGGGCGGCCCGCCCCGATGCTACCGGGCCGCATCCGCCCCAGCTCATCCCCGTCATCAATGCGCAGCACCACAGCTGCTGCCAAGGGTGGGCTTATAGGGTCTCGTTCCATGCAGCAGACCATCGCCGTCCCACAGCGGGACCTGCGGCCGCGGCTCGCCCTCCTGGCGACGGCGGCGATCACCGTATTCGTGTGGCTTGCGGTAAGCACGGAATTCGGGTACTCACTGGCCGCCTACGATCCCCTGGTCACCGCATGGGCGGTGAGCCTGCGGCACGGACTCGTCACCGCGGCGGCGTGGGCACTGACGTACCTGGGAGGCACGCTCGGGCTGACGGTACTGACGACGGTCACCTGTACGGTTCTCCTGTTACGCGGTCTACGGCGCCACGCCCTGGTACTGGCCGGGGCCATGATCGGCTCCTCCCTGCTCACGGTGCTGCTGAAGGCCGCCTTCGCGCGTTCGCGCCCACATCCCTCCCTGCTGCTGGGCGAGCCCGCGTCGTCCTGGTCCTTCCCCTCCGGTCACGCATTCAACACCGGGGTCTTCGCGGGAGTCCTGGCTGGTTTCGTGCTGTTCTCCACAACGGCACCGGCCCGTAAGGCAGCAGCGACGGCGACGGCCTGCGCAGTCATTGTGCTGGTGGGCCTGTCACGCATCTACCTCGCCTATCACTGGTTTACCGACGTGCTCGCCGGCTGGAGCATCGCCCTGGCGTGGCTGTGCGTGGTCGGCGTCGTCGTCCTCACCACTACTAGACGATGCGCCCGCGGCCTCCCGGCCGGAGGCGGTCCGCGAGCGCCCACAGCTGTCCCCGGACGCTCTCAGGAGTAGATGCCGTCAACCCACCAGCGGCCCGAGCGGGCAAGCAGCAGGGGCGGCCCGGCATCGGTGACGACCTGCAGGTAGGCGCGCCGCGACGCGCCCTCGGGACGCCACCAGTGCTCATCAACCGGCCAGGGCCCAGCCCACAGCAGGACCCGCCTCCGCGTCGGCCAGTCCTCCGCTCTACCGTCCCAGCCCGCGCCCCACCGCGACGGCGCACTCCCCGCAGTGGAGGGCTCCAGCCGCACGCCGGCCGGCGGAGCGGTCAGCTGCCCCTGGCGGTCTACGCCGACCTCCCGCCCATCGGCATCGAGGAGAAGGGCGGGCAGCGGCTCGGGGGAACCAGGGCGGGCGCCGGAGAAGGCAGGGCGCCGTCCCAGGGGGCGGAGCCCGGGACCTCCTCGAGGCTCTCACCCCAGCCGATGAGGGCGACCCGGGAGCGCGGGTCACGCCCGGGACGAGACACGGGAATGCGGACAGAACCTGCACCGAGAAGGGACTCGACGCGCCCGGCGGCACGATGTGCCCGGCGCTCGGCCTGTTCCCCGCTAGCGCTCCACAGTCCGGCCTGGGCGGAGCCTGCCGGGGCCAGCTCGAGGGCGACCAGGCGCAGGTGCGTCAGGGGTGCCGCGGGAGGGCGTCCGGAGCGGCCCGCCAGCCACCCTTCCAGTTGCCAGCGCACCCGGTCGGTCAGCTCGGCGGGTGAGGGAGTTGCGCCCAGTAGCCACGAGCGCCCCAGTTCCGCCCCGTCCTCGCACCGTGCCTCCACGCGGAGGCGTTCGGCCGACATCCCCAGGCGGATCAGGCGCTCCGATAGCTGCTCAGCGAGGGTGCGCGCGGCCCAGGCCGCGGTATCGGTACGCGCAATGGGAGGGTCCAGCCGCGCCTCGGCGGAGACATCGGCTGCGGGGCGGGTGGCGCGCGGCAGGGGCTCCCACTTTCCGCAGGCGAGTCTGTGCAGGCGCTCCCCCTCGGATCCGAAGCGGGCGGCGACGTCGCGGCGGGGCAGCGCGGCAAGGTCACCCAGGCGGTGCAGGCCGAGGCGGCCGAAGTCCTCGAGAAGTGGGCCTGCCCGCTGGCGCTCCGGTTCGGTGACCAGGGCGTGCAGCAGGCTCTCCAGCGGCCAGGGGGCAAGGAATTCAGGTCCGGTCCCGGGCGGGACGATAATGCCTTGCCGGGCGGCCAGGATGGCGCCGAGGAGGGAGTCGGCCACCCCGACTTGGCACTCGACTCCCGGTCCGGCTGCTACCGCCTCGACGAGGGCGGCGGCCAGCGGCTCCTCCCCGCCCGCCCACCGGGCCGGGCCGACGACCGTGGACAGCGCCAGCCCGGGACGGGCGACAAGCGGCTCGGCGAGGAGCTCGGAAAGAGCTTCCATAACGGCTTCAAAGGCCCGTGCCTCCCGTTCAGGCTGTGGCGGTAAGACGATGAGCCCGGGGCACAGGGAGCGGGCAAGACGCAGCCGCATGCCGCGGGTGACTCCGGCGGAACGGGCGGACGCGGAGGCGGCTATGACACCGCGTCCGCCCACTACGGCAACGGGGGTCAGGGCGGGATCGGGCACCTCTGGTCGTTCGCCCCTGTCCAGGGTGAGGGCGACGACGGGCCAGTCGGGCACCCATACGGCGATCAGCCGTGGCGCGCGCGGCTCTCCGGCAAGGTCCATGCCTCCTCCTCTCGAGGGTCCTGTGGCGTGACCGGATCTACGACAACCAGGCGCGGTCGTACTGCCGGCGCAACCGGTACGGGGGCCTGAGGCCGCGCGGGTACGGGCGCCAGCTGCACGCCGGTGTCATCCAGTACTAGGCGGGCCCGGCCGGGACGCCGCCGGTCATGCAGGTTCCAGGCCAGTTGCCGCAGGTAGCCGCCGCGCATCTCCTGCGGCTGCGGGTCCTGCAAGTGGTCGTGCAAGTGGTTGTGCAATGGCACCAGAACACCGGTATGAGGCGGCTCCCGGGAGGCCGGTGGAGACGGTTGCCTCGCGGTGAGCCCAGCGGGCAGGCCGGTGTCGTAGTCATCCGGCTCGGCCTCCAGGAAGCGGGCCCCCTCCCAGGCGAAGGGAGTGAGGATCAGGCAGCCGCGCTCGCGAGCCCGGGCCAGGAGGGTGCGGCGGTCACCAGCCAGCAGGCGGGATGCTGCGGCGGCAGAGACCAGAAGGACGGCGACGCCGTCCAGCAGGGCCCCGAGGGCTGCCGTAAGCAGATTGGGGGGCAGGTCCGCAGCGGGTACGGCTAGTACCCGGGAAAGATCCAGGCCGGCCTCGGCCGCGGCACACCAGCCCAGTCCCTCGCAGCCGACTACACCGCACCAGTCGCTCCTGCCTTGCTGGAGTGCGGCCAGGGCGAGCAGCGCCCCGGTGGATCCGGTCAGGGTCACCACCCCGGCGGCATCGGCGCCTACTGACAGGAGTGACTCCGGCGTCGGCTCCCCCGCCTGCGCGAGGGAGGCCGATGCCGCGAGCGCGGTGGCACCGGCTATTGGCGCCCCCCGCTCGGCGTCGGCCAGCACTCGGGTGATCCGCCTGGCCGCTTGATCGTGCAGGCCCGCACGGGACTCGGCGCGAGTCAGGGCCTCCCGGGCCGCGGCGAGGCGGTCCGCGCGCGAGGTGCTTCCCGACTCATAGGCGCCCCGACGGCTGTACCCCATGACTTCTCCTCCCAACAGGACATCTATCGAACACCTGTTCGATGTGTTGTTGCAAGCGTAACTCCGGTCGCCGACACGAATCCTCCTCGGTCCGCGTCTACAGTGGTGGGCATCACCCCGGCCGACAGGCCGGCCCCGACTCCGCCCGCCTAAGGAGGACGCCATGACCGCTGATCTGACCCGCCCGCGCCCACCGTTCCCCTATGACTCGCTTCCCGCGCTCCCCTCATTCACGCTGGCCTCCACTGATCTAGTGGAGGGTGAGCGCATGCCCGACTGCTTCACGGCAGTGCACGAGAACATCTCCCCCGAGCTGCACTGGTCGGGGTTCCCAGCCGCGACCCGCTCCTTCGTGGTCTCCTGCTTCGACCCTGACGCCCCCTCTCCGGCCGGATGGTGGCACTGGACGGTGCAGGACCTGGACGTGTCGGTCACCTCCCTGCCCCAGGGCGTGGGCGAATCCGACCTCCAGCTGGATGGTGCGGCCTTCCATGCCGCCAACGACTCGGGCACGCATGCCTGGTCCGGCCCCTATCCGCCGGCGGGCGACGGCGACCACCGCTATATCTTCGCCGTACATGCGTTGGACGTGGACACCCTGGGCCTGGATGACGACGCCTCGGCGACAACCGTGGCCGCCCAGTGCTCCACCCACGCCATTGCCCGGGCCCTGCTTACCGTCACCTACTCCCAGCCGGGCGAGCCCGGTGCCGCCCCGTTCCTCCAGGAGTCGCGGTAGCACTCCGCGCCTGCTCGCACCGGCCGCCGGGACTGCGTGGCCATCCTGGAGGACACCTCACACGGTGCTGCCGGGAAAGCCGAGACTGCGCCAGGCCTCGTACAGGCCCACGGCGGCTGAGTTGGCCAGGTTGAGCGAGCGGCTGCCGGGAAGCATGGGGATGCGGGCCCGCCCAGTGACGCGCGGGTGGTTCATGATCGGCTCGGGCAGGCCGGTGGGTTCGGGGCCGAAGAGCAGGGCGTCATCCTGGCGCCAGGCGATGTCGGTGTAGAGCGTGGTGGTGTGGGCGGTGAAGGCGAAGATGCGTCCGGGGACCTGCTCCAGGCACTCCTCCCAGGTGGCGTGTACGCGCGTGCGGGCCAGGTCGTGATAGTCGAGCCCGGCGCGGCGCAGCTTGGCGTTGTCCATGTCGAACAGGGGATCCACCAGGTGCAGCATGGCCCCGGTATTAGCGCTCAGCCGGATAGCGGCACCGGAGTTGCCCGGGATGCGGGGCTCGAAGAAGACGACGTGAAGCACGCGGGCCATACTGCCACCGATACTGTCACCGATACTGCCATCGATACTGCCACCGCCCCGTCGGCTTTCAGCGCCGACAGGGCGGTGAAAGCCGGGTCAGCCCAGCGAGTCGAGGACGATGTTGAGCCCCTCCCCCATGGTCGGGTGAGAGATGGGGGCGTCGCGCAGCTGCTGCCAGGGCATGCCGGCGAGCATGGCCACCTGGACGGCGGTGATGACCTCCCCGGCGCTCTCACCGATGATCGCGGCACCGAGGATCAGGTCGGTGTCGGCGTCGATGATCAGCTTGTAGAAGCCGGAGGTGGTGCCCAGGGTCTTGGCACGGGGCACCGCCGCGGTGGGGGTCTTGGCGACGCGCACGTTGTGCCCGGCCGCCCGGGCCTGGGCCTCGGTGAGGCCGACGTGCCCGAGCTCGGGGGTGGCGAACACGCTCCAGGGGATTACCCGGCCGGCGGTCGACGCCTCGCGGCCGTCCAGCAATTCCCGCAGCACGCGGAAGTCATTCCAGGAGGCGTGCGTGAACATGGGGGTGCCGGCCACGTCCCCGGCGGCGTAGACGCCGTCGGCGGTGGTGCGCAAGTGGTCGTCCACCCGCACGAAGCCGCGCTCGGTCAGCTCCACCCCGGCCGTCTCCAGGCCCAGGCCGGCCGTAACCGGGGTCCGTCCCAGGGCAACGAGCAGGTGCGAACCGGTCGCCTCGCGCCCGTCCTCGGTACGCACCACCACGGGGCCGGAGCGGGCGGAGGAGCGCACCGCACTCACGCGGGCGCCGGTGAGGACCTCCACACCGAGGGCCTCTAGCCCGGCGGTGACCTCGGCGGCGACGTCGGCGTCCTCCCGGTTCAGCACGTGCTCGCCGGAGTGGAGCAGGGTTACGGGCACGCCCAGCATGCCCATCAGGGAGGCCATCTCCACGCCGATGACTCCACCTCCGAGGATCAGCAGGTGCCCGGGCAGCTCGGGCAGGCTGAGCAGGTCCTCGCTGGTCCAGTAGGGGGCGTCGGCCAGGCCCGGGATATCGGGGACGGCCGGGGTGGTGCCGGTGTTGATCAGGACGCGCCGGCCCCGCACCCGGCGCACGGTGCCGTCGGCGGTGGCGATCTCCACGGTGCGTGGGGCCACAAAACGCGCGGTGCCGCGCACGAAGTCCATCCCGGAGTCGGCGAACATGGTCTCGTGGGCCGCCACCATGCCACCCACGACGCCCTCCTTGCGCGCCCGCAGCGCGGCGAGGTCGATGTGGGCGCGGGTCAGCAGGGCGGTGTCATCACGGGAGCTGGAGTCGTCGGCGCCTAGCTCGGGCAGGGCCACGCCGTAGGCGGCCGCTCCCTGCACCTGGTGCAGGACGCGGGCGGAGGTGATGAGGGTCTTGGTAGGGATGCAGGCGACGTTGATGCAGGTGCCGCCGACCTTGTCGCGCTCGACCATGACGACGTCGTCGCCCTTGCGGGCGCGCAGCATGGCCAGTGATTTGCCCGCCTTGCCTCCGCCGACGACGAGCAGGTCTACCTCTTGAACCTGCCCAGATGCGGTGACGATGGTGTTGGTGCCGCCCATTTACTTCACCTCGGTCTTCCCGTGGCCGGCCCCACGCCCTCTCGGGCCTCCGGTCCGCGGCGGTGTTCGTGAGGCGCACGCGCCTCGCTCGGTTGCTGTCGCAGGTGGCAACGCCGTGCATGGCACGCTTCATTCCCGCTGTTGCTCACCACCATGGATCGACGCCGCCGTAGACTCCCTGTGGAGTTCTCCTCTGGCGAGGACTCCTCCCACCGCCCAGAACTGAGAGGTTGTGCCGTATGACCGAGCTGCGTGAGCCCGCCGATGTTTTCGCCGAGACGCTCGGCTGGCAGTCCGCCCTGGAGCGCACGGACCTGCTCGCCCAGCCCGTGGCAGCGGCGTTGCAGGCCCTCGCCGCCACCGATGCGGGTCGGGACCTGGCGGGTGCTGCGAAGGTGGTTGAGATCGACCCCGCCCTGTCCGACACGGATACGCTCAACGCGGAGTACTCGCTCAACCCCGAGGCCACCGGCAACTGCGTACTGGTGGCGGGCAAACGCTCCGGGGAAAGACGCTTGGCTGCCTGCGTGGTGCGGGCGACCGACTTCGCCGACGTCAACCACCTGGTCAAGCAGCTCATCGACGTGCGCAAGGCCTCCTTCCTGCCCATGGAGCAGGCCGTGGAGATGAGCGGCATGGCCTACGGCGGCATCACCCCGGTCGGTCTGCCCGCCGACTGGCGGCTGCTGCTCGACGCACAGGTGGCCGCGCGCGACACGATGCTCATCGGCTCCGGCGTGCGCCACTCCAAGCTGCTGGTGCCCGGGGCACTGCTGGCGGCCCTGCCCGGCGCCGAGGTGATAGAGAACCTGGGCATCACCCCCGCTTGATCGCGTCGGCGCCCAGCCAAGTCGCCTACGCATAAGAGCCCAGCCACTTGCAAGAACGCCAAAGCGCAAATGAACGGGCTCCTCGTGTTTGAGGGCTGGCGGGTTGATGGGGTGATGGGTGGCGGTTCGTCGGGTGGTTGTGTGCGGGTCCGGGTTGTGCGATGCGGGGTGCATGGCGGTGGTGCGCGGCGAAGCACGGAGGCGCGGTGTTTCCGGGCGGCGGGTTCATGTGTTCGGGGCGGTGGTTCGCGGGTTGACCGGGAGGTTCGTCATCTGGCCCCGACGCTTGGGCGTCTCCCACAGCGGTGTGTCAGGTATCCCCGCGAACCGTTGCCGTTCACGGCGGGTCGTCGCTGCTGCGGGTCAGACGCAATACGCGGACCGTCCGCCCGGGAGAGCCCCCGCAACGGCGTACGTGCGTCAGGCGCCGGCCCTAGCACATCCCGCGCCCGTCGGAAGCGTCCTCGCTGCCGGCGGGCGGCCGTCGACGACGCGGGATCATCTGCAACGCCACTTCCTGGTTTGCAACGCCACTTCGGGGTTAACAACGCCTGTTAACGGCCTGCTGAAGGGCTGGGAGGTATACAGCAGGCCGTTAAGTAGCGTTGTTAACGTCCAGCCGGCGCAGCAGGCACCTCACCCCGGCGCGACCACCACGCACCCTCGAACCGGAAGAGCCGGTAAAGGTAGAAGTGGCGCAGCAGAGGCCGAGGCGGCCAACCCGACGCCGTCTCCGGCGCCCACCGGGGCCTCCAGTGATCCCCCGGGCCCACAGCCTCCCCCGCGTTTCCTCACTCGGACCGTCTGGGAGACCGTCTGGGAGCGCATTTAAGGCGGCCCAACCGCACGATGACGGTCCAACTGGGGCAACGGATAGTGCGTAGACGATGCCGGTCGGTCCCTCAATGACCCGTGCATGCCCCGCAACGGCATACGCACCAGGACACCGGCCCGACGACGACCTCAATTCAGCCAAGACGTCCTCATCAGCCCCGAACCCTCCCGAACGTGGCGGGCGCGGGGCTGACGAGGTCGTGTTCGGCAGGTCGACACCCGCCGAGCACGACCTCGTCAACCCGAACACGACCACCACACAACAACCCGAGCCCTTGTCCCCACACCCACAAACACGAAGAACCCCATAATCGACGACGATCGGTTCAGGGCCACGGGAGTTCAACCGGGCTCGCATTACTCCGCTTGGTTCGGCGGTGGTACTGCGGCGCCGCAGTCCCACCACCGAACCAGATTGCCGTCAGCTCATCTCCGGGACCATCTCGATGGCGCCGCAGGGGCACTCCTCCACGCAGATGCCGCAGCCCTTGCAGTAGTCGTAGTTGAAGGCGTAGCGCTTGCCGGGCTCCAGCTTGATGACGGCATTGTCCGGGCACACCCCGAAGCAGTTGTCGCACTCGAAGCAGTTGCCGCAGCTCATGCAGCGCCGCGCCTCGAACAGGGCGTCGTCCGCGTCCAGTCCCTGGACCACCTCGTCGAAGGTCTGGGAGCGGCGGGCCCCCTCCAGGCGCTCGCGCACCTGCTGAGGCGCGTCGGAGTAGTACCAGGAGTTGATGGCGCCGATGTCGGCGAGCCGGTGGCGCTCCGGGTGCTGGTAGACCTCACCGCGCAGGTAGGCGTCGATGGCGCGGGCGGCCTGCTTGCCATGCCCGATGCCCACCGTGACGGTGCGCTGGGAGGGCACCATGTCACCGCCGGCGAACAGTCCCGGGTGACCGGTCATGAACTGCTCATCGACCTGCACCACGCCGTCCTCAATGGTCAGTCCCTCCACTCCGTCGACCAGGCCCAGGTCGGACTCCTGTCCCAGGGCGAGGACCAGGGAGTCGGCGGCCAGGTCCTCGAACTGACCGGTGGGCTGGGGGAAGCCGGTCTCGTCCAGCTCCATCTTCTCGATGCGCAGCTGGCCGGCGTCGGCGTGCTGGACGGTGGACAGCCACCGCATCTGGATGCCCTCCTCCAGGGCCTCCACCACTTCGGAGTCGTGGGCTGGCATGCGGTCGCGGGTGCGCCGATAGACGATGATCGCCTCCTCGGCGCCCAAGCGCTTGGCGGTGCGGGCGGCGTCGAGAGCCGTGTTGCCGCCGCCGTAGACCACCACGCGCCGCCCCAGCATGAGCTGGTCGGCGGCGTCGGCGCCGGCCTCCCGGTCATCCTCCACATCCCTGAGCAGGGTTACGGCGTCGAGGATGCGGGCGGCTTCACCCGCCGGGATGTAGGTGCGCCGCCCGACCTGGGCGCCGATGGCCAGGAACACGGCGTCGAACTCGCCGGAGTCCAGCTCGGAGGAGATGTTGTCCACCTTGCTGTCCAGGATGAAGCGGACCCCCATGCCCTCGATGCGGGTGATCTCGGCGTCGAGCACGTCGCGGGGCAGGCGGTAGGCGGGGATGCCGTACCGCATCATCCCGCCCGCCTTGGGAGCAGCGTCACGGACCGTGACGGCGTGGCCGCGGCGGCGCAGCTGGTAGGCGGCGCTGAGCCCGGCCGGGCCGGCCCCGACCACCAGCACGTGCTTACCGGTATCCGGCGCGCACGGGTCGGGCTGCCAGCCCCGGCGCAGCGCCTCGTCACCCAGGAAGCGCTCGACGGCGTTAATGCCGACGGCCTCGTCCACCTTGCCGCGGTTGCAGGCGGTCTGGCAGGGGTGGTAGCACACGCGGCCCATGACGGCGGGCAGCGGGTTGTCCCGCATGAGCGTGCGCCAGGCCCGCTCGTAGGAGCCGTCCTCGGCGTCGTAGAGCCATTTCTGAATGTTCTCCCCCGCCGGGCAGGCGTCGTTGCAGGGTGGGAGGAAGTCACGGTAGACCGGGCGTTCCACCCTCCAGGCGCCGGTCTTATTCGCCAGGGAGGAGGCGGTGTCCAGGGTGATGGCGAAGGGACGGACCTTCCCGGTGCCGCCCCCGGCGGGAGCGGCTTCAGGAGTCGAAATGGTAGTCATGTCAGTCCTCCTTGGGGGCGTCGTTGAGGTCGGCGCGGGCCCCCAGGGTGGAAGTGGCGCCGGTGGCCTCGTCGTTCAGGACGGGGACCGCTTCGGGATGCCCCAGCAGGCCGTAGCGACGAATGTTGCGGTCGGCGAGGGCCTGGAGACGGCCGATCGTCTGCTCGTCCCTGGTGGGGCGGAACAGGTGTGCGAAGCGGCGCTGGAGCACCAGGTAGTCCTCCACCGGCACCTGGCGGCGGATGGGACTGACCCCGGTGACCTCGCCGTACTCGGCCTCGAAGACGGGGAAGAGCCCCGACTCCACGGCCAGCCGGGCGATGCGCACGGTGTGGGAGGACTTCGCGCCCCAGCCCAGGGGGCATGGCACCAGCACGTGGATGTAGCGCGGGCCGTGCATGCCCATGGCGTGAGTGACCTTGCGTTCCAGATCGTGCAGGTCCGCGACGGTGGCGGTGGCCACGTAGGGGATCTCATGCGCCATGGCGATGCGGGGCACGTCCTTGCCCTGGCCGAACACGTTGCCCGGGGCGTCTCCCACCGCCTGCGTGGTGGCAGTCCGGGCCGCCGGCGGGGTCGCGCCCGAGCGCTGGACCCCGGTGTTCATGTAGGCCTCGTTGTCGTAGCAGACGTACAGGACGTCGTCGCCGCGCTCGAACATGCCGGAAAGGCAGCCGAAGCCGATGTCGACGGTGCCGCCGTCGCCGCCCTGGGCCACCACCCGGATGTCGTCGCGCCCCTTGGCTCTCAGCCCCGCGGCCACGCCGGTGGCCACGGCAGGCGCGTTGCCGAACAGGGAGTGCAGCCAGGGCAGGCGCCAGGCGGACTCCGGGTACGGCGAGGAGAAGACCTCCAGGCAGCCGGTGGCGTTGACTGTGACCAGGCTGCCTCCGGCCTGCTCGGCCGCCGCCGTGGCGGCGTCGAGCACGTAACGGGCGCCCAGCGCCTCCCCGCAGCCCTGGCAGGCGCGATGCCCGGAGGTGAGCGTGTTGTTCCGCTCCCGGCTGGACTGGAGGGAACGGACCTCCGGCAGGAGCCGGTTGCCGACGGCGAAGGAGCCGACCTGGTAGAAACGTGTCCGTCCGCCTGACTGCTGCGGTGCAGCGGTGGGAGTGGTCGACGTCGTCGTCATGATGCTGCTCCTTCCGTACGGGGACCGACGGCCGCCAGGTGGGCGGCGACGGTGGCCTCATCCAGGTCCAGGAACTCCAGTGGGGCGAGCTCGCCACGATCGGCGCGGCGCAGTACCTCCACCAGGGAGGCCGAGGTGATGTCGCGCCCTCCCAGGCCCGCGGCGACCGTGGTCAGGGCGACTTCGCCGGCACGATCCCACAGGACGCGGCGCAGGTCGTCCTCAACGACGCCACCGCGCCCCAGGGAGAAGGCGCGCTCCAGGCTCACCACCCGCTTGGCCCCGGCCAGCGCGCGCGCCATGGCGGCCTCGGGGAAGGGCCGGTAGGAGGTCAGCGCCACCAGGCCCACCGGTACGCCGTCGTCCCGCAGGGTGTCGACGGCGTCCTTGAGCGTGCCGGTCACCGAACCCAGAGCAACTACCACGGTTTCAGCCCCCTCGGTGCGATAGGTGTGCAGGAGGCCGCCGGACTGCCTGCCGAAGGCCGCGGCGAACTCCCGGCCCACGCGTTCAACCACCTCGACGGCGGCCTGCTGCTTGCGGTGTGCCAGGTAGCGGACCTCGGTGAAGGCCTCGGGTCCCACCATGGCGCCGATGGTGACGGGGTCCTCCGGGTCGAGCGTCTGGACGGGTTGGAACGGGGGCAGGAAGGCGTCCACCTGCTCCTGCTCGGGCACGTCCACGCGCTCGACGGCGTGGGTGAGGACGAAACCGTCCATACAGACCATGACCGGCAGGCTCAGCTCCTCGGCGATGCGGAAGGCCTGGACGTGCAGGTCGGCGGCCTCCTGGTTGTCCGCGGCGAACAGCTGCAGCCAGCCGCTCTCGCGCTGACTCATGGTGTCGGACTGGTCGTTCCAGATGTTGATGGGACCACCGATGGCGCGGTTCGCCACGGTCATGACGATGGGCAGGCCCAGGCCGGAGGCGTTGTAAACCGCCTCCACCATGTACAACAGGCCCTGGGAGGCGGTGGCCGTGTAGGCGCGGGCGCCCACGGCGCTGGCGCCAATGGCTACGGACTGGGCGGCGAACTCGGACTCGACGTTGATGTACTCGCAGTCCAGCTCCCCCACCTTGACCAGACGCGAGAGCTCCTCAACGATGTGCGTCTGCGGCGAGATGGGATAGGCGCACACCACGTCCGGGCGGCAGGCGGCCACGGCGGCCGCCACCGCCTTTGATCCCTCGATTTCACGCAGCACCGGCGTCCTCCTCCTGATCTTGGGCAGTCCGGTCCTGGAGCTCGGTGGGCCTGCCGACCAGCTTGTCCGCGACGATCGCGTGTGCGGCCCGGGCAGCGGCGATGTTTCGCTCACCGACCTTTCCCGGGAAGCGGTCCGCAATGGCGGCGCACACGGCCTCGATGCCGAGCACATCGGTGATGGCGGTGAAGGCCCCGAGCAGGACGGCGTTGGGCAGGGGGCGTCCCAGGTGCTCCATGGCCAGATCCGTGGCCGGCACGGTCAAGCGGTGCTCCGCGGGGACGGCACCCACCATGGCCGGGTCCAGGTTAAAGGCCTCAAAGGGCTTGGCGGAGTTGATAAGCGCATACCCTCCCGGGCGCAGGCCGGCGAACACGTCGATGGCGCCCAGCAGGGTGGGGTCTTGGATGATTACGGCGTCCGGGGTGAGAACGGGTTCGTGAGTGCGGATCGGACGGGTGTCGATTCGGCAGTAGGAGACCACCGGGGCTCCCGTGCGCTCGGACCCGAAGGACGGGAAGGCCTGGGCGTATCGGTTCTCCTTGAAAGCGGCGTACGCGAGCAGGTCCGCCGCTGTCACCACCCCCTGGCCTCCGCGACCATGGATGCGGATCTGGAACATTGGGCCTCCTCGCCCGGTACCTGTCGGCGCCGTATTCACTCACCTGTCACTTTAGGACGCTAAGCCCGACTCGTGAGTGCGCTCACACGGCATATTCAGAGATACCGCACATTAGTCCTGACATTCCAAAACCAGCAGTTCGGCCTCACCGATCGACCGGTTGACCTGACCGCATGCCCATTGCAGGCGAGATCAGGCCAACCGGTCGAATCCGCGATTGCGTGCAGCTGGAGACGACGCACCAGAATCCACGCGACCCGCAGTCGGCTGACTGCGCGAATCACAATCCTGCAGGACGCGCCCAATAACCGCGTGACCGCGCCAAAAAGGCAACGTTTTAATCCCGTAATTGCCGGTGCGCAGCAAGACTTGACCTCCCGGCAAGGCGGTCTCCCTCGCGTGCGCCACAGTCACCGGCTACAGCGGCACGCTCACGGCTCGGGACTCTGGGCTCCCCCACGCGCGACCGCCGCATGCCGCATCCGCAGTATCCCGCCGCCGGGCCAGCCACCCCGGCGTCCCGGCTCATCCGAGGCCCCGAGCCGCCCCGACGTCGCGCGGAGGCATACCGCGGATGCCGGGGCTGCCCCGCCGGCAGGAGAAGCGGAGGACGGAGTCGTGCCTTACCGCTGCTCGCCGCGGGCCAGGCCGCGCAGCACGTACTGCAGGATGCCGCCGTTGCGGAAGTAGTCCGCCTCACCGGGGGTGTCAATGCGCACGGCAGCCTCGAAGGTGACCTGCTCCCCGTCGTCACGCCGGGCGGTAACCGTCACCGTGCGGGGGGTGACGCCTTCGTTGAGGGCGGTGAGCCCGGTGATCGCGAAGGTCTCGGTGCCGTCCAGGCCCAGCGATGCGGCCGAGTCGCCGGCGGGGAACTGCAGCGGGACCACGCCCATGCCGATCAGGTTGGAGCGGTGGATGCGCTCGAAGGACTCGGCGATGACCGCCTTGACCCCGAGCAGGGCCGTGCCCTTGGCCGCCCAGTCGCGCGAGGAGCCGGAGCCGTACTCCTTGCCGCCCAGCACCACCAGCGGCACACCCGCCGCCTGGTAGGCCTGGGAGGCGTCAAAGATGGACTCGGTCTGGCCGGTGAGGAAGTTGCGGGTGTAGCCGCCCTCAACGCCGTCGAGCAGCTGGTTGCGCAGGCGGATATTGGCGAAGGTGCCGCGAATCATGACCTCGTGGTTGCCGCGGCGCGAGCCGTAGGAGTTGAAGTCCTTGCGTGCCACCCCGTGCTCAGCCAGGTAACGGCCGGCCGGGGAGTCTCCCTTGATGGCGCCTGCCGGGGAGATGTGGTCGGTAGTCACCGAGTCGCCCAGCAGGGCCAGCACGCGGGCTCCGGTCACGTCCTCCACGGGCGTCAGCTCCATGGTCAGGCCGTCGAAGAAGGGGGCCTTGCGCACGTAGGTCGAGTCCTCATCCCAGGTGAAGGTCTCCCCCTCCGGGGTGTCCAGGCCCTGCCAGCGCGCGTCGCCGGCAAACACGTCGGCGTAGTCACGGGTGTACATCTCCCGGTCGATGGTGGCGTCAATGACGGCCTGCACCTCGGTGGGGTCGGGCCAGATGTCGGCCAGGAACACGTCCCGGCCCTCACGGTCCTGCCCCAGCGGCTCGGTGGCGAAGTCGAAGTCCATGGTGCCGGCCAGCGCGTATGCGATCACCAGCGGCGGGGAGGCCAGGTAGTTCATCTTCACGTCGGGGTTGATGCGCCCCTCGAAGTTGCGGTTGCCGGACAGCACCGAGACGACCGCAAGGTCGGCTTCATTCACGGCCGCGGACACCTCGGCGGGCAGCGGCCCGGAGTTGCCGATGCAGGTGGCGCAGCCGTAGCCGACCAGGTTGAAGCCGAGCTCGTTCAAGGCGGGCCACAGCCCGGCCTTCTCGTAGTAGTCGGTGACCACCTGCGAGCCGGGGGCGGTGGAGGTCTTCACCCACGGCTTGGAGCGCAGTCCCTTGGCGACCGCGTTGCGGGCGAGCAACCCGGCCGCCACCATCACCGACGGGTTGGAGGTGTTGGTGCAGGAGGTGATCGAGGCAATGGCCACATGCCCGTGGTCCAGGGTGACCTGCGTGCCGTCCGCCAGGGTCACCGGCGTGGACTTGTGGGACTCGGCGGCATAGGTGGGCAGGATCTGCTCGAAGGCGGACTTCGCGCCGGACAGCTCGATGCGGTCCTGGGGCCGCTTGGGGCCGGCGATGGAGGGCACCACGGTGGACAGGTCCAGCTCCAGGTACTCGGAGTAGGTGGCCTGCCGGGACGGGTCGTGCCACAGGCCCTGGGCCTTGGTGTACTCCTCGACCAGGCGGATGTTCTCCTTGGAGCGGCCGGTCAGGCGCAGGTAGTCCAGGGTGACATCATCGATGGGGAAGATCGCCGCGGTAGAGCCGAACTCGGGGCTCATGTTGCCGATGGTGGCACGGTTCGCCAGCGGCACCGCGGCCACGCCCTCGCCGTAGAACTCCACGATCTTGCCGACCACACCGTGCGCGCGCAGCATCTGGGTGATGGTGAGCACCACGTCGGTGGCGGTGGCGCCGGCGGGAATGGCGCCGGAGAGCTTGAAGCCGACCACGCGCGGGATCAGCATGGACACCGGCTGACCGAGCATGGCGGCTTCCGCCTCGATACCGCCCACGCCCCAGCCGAGCACGCCCAGGCCGTTGACCATGGTGGTGTGGGAGTCGGTGCCCACACAGGTGTCCGGGTAGGCCTGGGTGACAGGGGTGCCGTCGACCCCGGTGGTCTGGCGGGTGAAGACGGTGCGGGTCAGGTACTCGATGTTGACCTGGTGCACAATGCCGGTGCCCGGCGGCACCACGCGGAAGTTCGCCAGCGCGCCCTGGCCCCAGCGCAGGAACTGGTAGCGCTCGGCGTTGCGCTCGTACTCGCGCTCCTTATTGCGTTCCAGGGATGTGGACAGGCCGAAGGAGTCGATCTGGACGGAGTGGTCAATGACCATCTCGGCAGGAGCCAGCGGATTAATGACCTCCGGATCACCGCCCAGCTCCGCCACGGCCTCACGCATCGTGGCCAGGTCGACGATGCAGGGCACCCCGGTGAAGTCCTGCATAACCACGCGCGCTGGGGTGAACTGGATCTCTGTGTCTGGCTCGGCGGCGGGATCCCAGGAGGCGAGCGCGCGCACGTGGTCGGCGGTGACGTTGGCGCCGTCCTCGGTGCGCAGCAGGTTCTCCGCCAGGACCTTCAGGGCGTACGGCAGCCGTTCCAGGCCGTCGACGGCGTCCAGCCGGAAGATCTCGTAGGGGCGGCCGTCCACATCTAGGGCGGCGCGGGAGTGGAAGGTGTCAAGACTCGTCAAGTTCGTTCCTGTTCATCCTGGTGCGCACCTGCGCACGGGCTGCACTGAGGCGGGTTGACTGGCGGCCACGGTAGTAGACGAAGTTTCATCCGTCGGCAACCTGCGGCAGGACGGCCCACTGCGAAAACCCGCCCACGCGGCATACGCCACGCGGGAGTTACGAAATAGGTCCGCCCGTCCCGCCCGGGCCGGGTGGCGTTCAGCCGCGCTGGAGTACGGCGATGGTCTCGAAGTGGTGGGTATGGGGGAACATGTCCAGGGCACTCATCGCCGCCAGCCGATAACCGGAGCTGATGAAGCCGCCCAGGTCGCGCGCCAGCGCCGCTGGATCGCAGGCAACCAACACGACCCTGCGCGGCTTCAAGTCCGCCACCGCCTGGACTATTCCGCGACCGGCGCCCTGCCGGGGCGGATCGAGCACTACGACGTCGGCGGTCTCCCCGGCCGCGGCACCGCCCGTTGCAAAGCGCCCCAGCTCCGCCACCGCCGCGGGCGTGACGCGGCCGGCAGTCAGTTGCGCACCCGCGTAGTCGTGCAGGACGCGCCGGGCGTCGCCGACGGCCTGCCAGCTGCCCTCCAGAGAGTGCACCGCGCCGGTCAACGCTGCCAGTGGGAGGGTGAACAGCCCGGCCCCGGCGTACAGCTCGAGCACGCGCACGCCTGCCGCCCCTGCTGGATCCAGTGGTGCGTCAGTGGGTCCGGAGCCCATGGCGGTCGCATCCTCGGCGAGGGCGGCACGCACAACCCGGTCGACGAGCACGCTCGGGGCCTCACGGTGCGCCTGCCAGAAGCCGTCAGCGTGCACCGAGTAGTGCAGTTGTCCCAGCCCCAGGCCCGTGGCGTCCACGACCTCGCCGACGCGCCGTCGGCGGGTTGACCGGCCGGCCCCGGTCAGCACGGTCACGTGCCGCCCCGCGCGGCCGCTCTCCTCCAGCAGGACCAGCGGCTCCCCCTCGCTGGGAGCCACCGCGGCAATACGCATTCCCGGGCGGAAGTGCTTGCGCCACAGGGCACGCTCGGTCAGTCCGAGTTCCTGGATGGCACGCACCGCCAGCGGCAGCTCCCGCACCGGCAGGACGTTGCCGCTGCGGAAGCCGTGCATGCCGGCCACACCGGTCTCGGTGACGGTCAGCGATACACGGGTGCGGGTGCCGGCACCGGCGCGTTCACGCACCCGCGGGTTCGGGTCCACTTCGGCTGCCGCATCGCCGGGCATGGGCTCGACCGGCACGGCGTCCCCGGCGGCACCGGGCAGGGCGGATACGGCGGCAACGACATCTGCGCCGCCGATGCGGCGTAGGCAATCGGCCAGCACCCACCGCTTCCAGGTGCGTTGCGCGGGCAGGGCGACGTGCGACAGCTCCCCACCGCCAACTCCCCCGGGGCCGGCCTCCGCCCAGAGCGGGCGCACCCGATCGGGCGAGGCGGACAGTACCTCTACGGCGTCGGCACGCCAGATCTTGGAGTTCTTCTCCGTCATCACCGCCCGCACCTGCTCGCCGGGCAGGGCATGGCGGACGAACACCACGTGCCCGGAGGGATCGTCTAGCGGGCGGGCAACGCAATGCCCGCCGTGGGCTGGGGCCCCTACGGCAAGGGTCAGGTACTCCGGGGTCGTCGGCGCGGGGGCCGGCGGGCGGGGCGGGGCGTTACGGCGGCGGGGGGTCATGCGTTCTCCTGCGTCTGGGACTGGTGGCGGAATTCCGGTTCCCGTGAGCCGGCGGGTCTGCGGCCGATGGCAACGTGCGTATTGTCCCGGTCCGACGGCGCACCCAGCCACCAGGGCACCGGGGCGACCACCACTCCGGGGGTGAGCCGCAGAGCCGCCCTCAGACGTTGCGCGGTCCGGTTGTGCAGAGCCTGCTCCCACCAGCGCCTCGGCCGGTACTCGGGCAGGAATACTCCTACCAGTTCCCGGGGCGAGTCCGCCCGCGCGCTGCGCACATAGGAGACCACGGGGTCGATAACGTCGTGGAGCGGCGAGTTGAGCACCGTGAGCGGAACGGGCAGCCCGGCATCCGCCCAGTCCCGCAGGAGCTGGTCAGCGGCACCGTCGCCCACATCCACGGTAACGGCTTCGATGGAGGACGGCTGCGTGGACAGGGCGTAGTTCAGTGCTCTCAGGGCCGGCCGGTGCAGGCGGGAGACCAGGACGACGGCGTGTAGGCGTGCGGGCGTCAACCGGGGGGTATCCGGGCCGCTAATGGCAATCTCCCGGTCGAAGCTCCGGTAATGGCGGCGAATACCACTCATGGCCAGGTACAGGCCCACCAGTACGGCCGAGGCGATGACCGGGGCGGCCCAGGCGCCTTGGGCAAGGCTGGTCGGCACCAGCAGCAGCAGCGCAGCGCCGGTTAACACCGCGCCAACGCTGTTGATGATCCGCGAGCGCCGCACACGGCGGCGGATGGTGGGGTCGGTGGCCGTGGCCAGCTGCTGGTTCCAGTGGCGCACCACGCCGATTTGCGCAAGTGTCAGGGAGATGAGCAGGCCGACGATGTATAGCTGTACGAGGCGGCTGACGCTTGCCTGGCATCCGGCTATGAGGGCGACTGCCCCGACCCACAGCACGATGGCGCGCCGCGCATAGGCCGGACGGTCGCCGCGCCGCGAGAGTCGGCGGGGCAGGAACTGGTCGCGGCCGAGCGCCCCGGCCAGTGCGGGGAAGCCGCTGAATGCGGTATCGGCCGCCAGAACCAGAACGAGGCCGGTAGTTACGCTCACGAGGTAGAACATGGGCGGGAAGCCGGCGAACACGGCGGCGGCGATCTGCGCCAGTACAGGCTCCTGGTGGTACTCCGCGCCCAGTGGCGCCCCATGGTCCAGCAGCCCGGTTGCGGGGTCTGCGGCGAGACGCACGCCGACGGCGCCTGCGAGGTGCATCACGCTCAGCAGCATGGCGCCGGTGATGAGCCCGAGCATCAGCAAGGTGGTGGCGGCGTTCCTGGACTTGGGCCGGCGGAAGCCGGGCACGGCTCTGACGATCTCCCCCACGCCGGTCAGGGCGACGCCGCCCAAGGCCCAGGCCCGCAGGATGAGCAGGACGCCGGCCAGGCCGGTCAGCCCCTGCTCCCAGCCGTCCTGAGAGGCCAACTCGTAGCCCGCGGAGGGAGCCCGCCCCAGGTTGCCGGCCAGTTCCTGGATCAGGCCGCTCACGGCCGTGGCGGCCACCGCCGCCAAGTACACATAGGTGCACAGCGCGAAGGCGCCTCCCGGTCGTCGCTTTCCGCGCAGGTTCATCACGGCCAGGACGGTGGTAACCGCCACCGCCCCGGCCTGCTTGTGGGCGGCCAGCCCGGGGACGACGGAGGCCAGGTAGCTGGTGGCGGCACAGGTGGAGACTGCGACAATGAGCACGTAGTCCCAGAGCATGGCCGCGGCGGTTGCCACGCCCGCCCGGTGCCCGAGGCCCGAGGCGGCTACCTCGTAGTCGCTGCTGCCGGGATAGGCGTAAGCGATCTGCCGGTATGAGACGACCACAATGATGAGCAGGCCGACAGCTGCGAGCATCACCCAGGACGACGCTGCCGTAGCGGTTACTCCCGCAACTGCCAGCGTTGTGAGAATCGCATCCGGTGCGTAGCCGACGCCGGACAGGGTCGGGGCGGCTAATGCCGGCAGGGCCACGCGCTTGGGCAGCAGGGCGCCGCCCGGAGCCGGGCCGGGTGCCGGGGAGCCAGCGGGGAGCCGCTTGACGGGGTCGGCGAAGTCACGCACGAACGATGATGCTACGTCCCCGTCCTGATCGGGCCAACCCTCCCGCACGCCTGACACCCGCCCCTCCCCGCTGATGACGGAGTACCGTTCACCCCGTGCACTTCGTCATCATGGGCTGCGGCCGAGTGGGGGCCTCCATGGCCACCCAGCTGGACCGTATGGGTCATTCGGTGGCCGTTATCGACCGCAACTCCGACGCCTTCCGGCGACTGCCGTCGACATTCAACGGCCGCAAGATCAAGGGCATCGGCTTCGACCGCGATGCCCTGGAGCAGGCCGGCATAGACGAGGCCTACGCCTTTGCCGCCGTTTCCAACGGGGACAACTCCAACATCATCGCCGCGCGCGTGGCGCGCGAGTTGTTCGGCGTGGAGCACGTGGTGGCCCGGATCTATGACGCCACTCGGGCCGATGTCTACGAGCGGCTCGGAATTCCCACGGTGGCGACTGTGCGGCAGACCGCCGAGCACATGATGCGTCGCGTGCTGCCCGGTGGAACCGCGCGGGAGTTCATGGATCCCTCCGGGGCGGTGGGGCTGGTCCAGCCGGACGTGTCCGCCGCATGGATCGGCACCGCAGTGGGCGCACTGGAGGAACGGCTCGGCGTGCGGGTCGCTTGGATCTCGCGCGGGTCCGGGGCCGTGATCCCACAGCCGGACACCCGTATCCAGGAGCACGACCGGCTGCACGTGGCCGCTACCGCCCAGCAGCTCGGGGCCCTGCAACGCGCCCTCTCCCGCCCGCCCGCACAGGAGGTATAGCCATGAAGATCCTGATTGCCGGAGCCGGCTCGGTGGGACGCTCGATCGCCCGCGAGCTCATCAGCCACGGGCACGATGTGACCCTGGTGGACCGCGCCCCCGACGCAATGCGTATCGCCTCCGTGCCCGAGGCGGACTGGCAGCTGGCGGATGCCTGCGACCTGGGCTCCCTGGCCGACGCGGGAGCCGGCGACTGTGACGTGGTGGTTTCCGCCACCGGGGATGACAAGGCCAACCTGGTCATCTCCCTGCTGGCCAAGACCGAGTACGCGGTTCCACGCACGGTGGCACGAGTGAACAACCCGAAGAACGAGTGGCTGTTCGACGACACCTGGGGGGTGGACGTGGCCGTGTCGACCCCGCGAATCATGACCGCGCTGGTGGAGGAGGCGGTAAGCGTCGGTTCGCTGGTACCAGTGTTCACCTTCCACCAGTCCGGAGTGCTCATGCACGAGCTCACGCTGCCGGATGACTCGCCCGTGATTGGTGAGCTGGTCAGTGGGGTGAAGCTGCCGCCGCACACGGTGCTGGCCACGATACTGCGGGACTTCCGGCCGCTTCGACCGGGTCCCGATGACCGCTTCGAGCGGGGCGACGAGCTGCTGTTCCTTACTGCCCAGGCCGGTGAGGCGGTCCTGGATCAGGTGCCGGCGATATTCACCGCCGCGCAGCAGACGGCTCAGGACACCGGCTCGGCCAGCCCCGGGGACGAGTCGCCTGAGTCGGCTTGACTGGTTTCCGGCTGCCTGAGAACCGGGCCGATGACCAGCCACACGAACCACAAAGTCACGGCGAACAAGGGCAGTCCCAGCAGGAGGCGGGCTATTCCCAGAACACTCACGGCCGCCTCTCCGACCAGGTATAGGGGCACTTCGACCGCCAGCCGCAGTGCGAACATGCCGGCCAGGATCGCTGTGGCCACCGCGTAGCGGCGGGCGGCGGAGCCGGCCGAACTGCTCGTGCCGATCTGCTCTCCCCCTGACGCGGCATGCCATGCGCCCAGCAGGACGCCCACCAGGGGGCGGCGCAGCAGGAGTGAGCCACCGGTGGCCGCCAGCCACAGCGCATTGATAACCAGTCCGGTGGCGTAGAAGTTCGTGGCGCTTCCGGTCCGCCACGCCCACAGTGCGCTGATGGCCGCCAGGGCGGCACCGCCGAGCACCTGGGTCAGCGGCTGGCGGCCGCGTAGCCGGGCCAGCAGGGCGAGGGCGCTTACCGCCAGTGACGCCAGCAGTGCCGGCACCAGTGCCTGAGGGCGCGCTGCCAGTACGCAGATGAACACGAGTGTGGGCACGGCGGACTCCAGAATGCCGCGCCACCCGCCGACGGCTGCGGCCGCGTCGAAGCGGTCTGCGTCCAGCGCGCCGAGTCCGCTGCGCCCGTCATCGCGGGCGGGCGGTGCCGCCGCGGCGGGGCGCTCGGTCATATGTCCTCCCCGAGGAGCTCGTAAAGCGGGTTATAAATACTTGGACGGGTGCGCCCGGATACGACCATGCCCTCGGCCCGCAGCCGTGCGCCCGGCTCAATGCCGACGATGGCGCGCCGACCGATCCAGATCAGGTTTACCACGCCGGTGCCGTCGTCGAGCTGGCCGACGAGCACCGGCTTGGCAGAGGCAGGCCGGTAGGTGACCGCCCGCAGCACACCGGACACGTGGGCGCGCCGACGGGGCGCCAGGTCCTTGATCAGGATGTCGCCGGGGCGCGTGGACGGGGCGTGCGCGCCGACGGCTGCGGCTGCGCCCGAGTCCAGGCGGGGGCGGCGCGCGGGACGCAGGCGCTTGAACAGGCGTGCGACGCGTACCGTCCCGCTGCGCCGGCTCATCGCACCTCGGCGATGGTGGGGCCTGGCTGCAGCGGGTCCAGTCCCGGCAGTTCCTCGGCCTCGGGCGCCGCAGTCGCGCCCGGGGCATGTAGGGGCAGGATCTCGCGCGGCGGGCGGGCGACGCCGTCGCGCACAACCACGGTGCCTGCGAAGACCTCACGTAGCTGTCTGGCGGCGTCGGGGTCGGTGGCTGCGCGCCCTTGGAGGACGCCGCGCAGGAACCAGCGCGGGCCGTCGACGCCGATGAAGCGGGCGGCCATGGTCCCGGTGCGGCCCTCCGGCGTACGCACCGGGAGCTGCGCGATGATCTCGGTGCCGTAGTCGCCCTCCACCAGCTCGAAGGTGGCCTTCGCGCGGGTCAGCTGTGCCGTGATGTCCGCGCGCAGCTCATCCCAGATGCCGGCGGTGCGGGGAGCGGCGAAGGCGCGCAGCTCCATGGTTGAGCCGCCCAGGATGAGGACGACTGCGGAGGCCTCGCCTCCCTGTCCTGCGCGCTCCATGCGGATCTGCATGCCGTCGACGGCTGGCACGCGCAGGGCGCCCAGATCAACGAGTCCGGCGAAGGCGGTCTCGTCCGGGGCGTCGGCGGCATCCCAGGGGCCGACGCCAACATCCTCCGGCTTGCTCGGCGTGGACTCGCCCGGGCCGACGGCGACGTCAGCTGCGTCGTCCCTGCCGTCGTCTCTGGCGTCGTCTATGCCGTCGTCACGGTGACGGCGGGAGAAAAGGCCCATGCTGGTTCTCCTCCTCTCGATCTGCCTGTGTGTCGGCCCCGTCAGCCGGCGCAGTCCGTGCACACCGGCAGGCCGGTCTGCTCGTCTACATAGGCGAGTGAGGAGCGGTGGTGCACCAGGAAGCACTCCGAGCAGGTGAACTCGTCCTCGAGCTGCGGGACGACGTGCACACTGAGTTCTTCACGGGACAGGTCCGCCCCGGGCAGCTCGAATCCCTCGGCGACTTCGTTCTCGTCCTCCTCGATCGCCTCCGAGGACTGATCCTTCTGACGCGCGGTGAGTTCCTCGATCGAGTCGGCTTCGGGCTCGTCGTCGTTCTTGCGCGGGGCATCGTAGTCGGTTGCCATGGCCTCGTCACTTTCTCTTATGGACGGCTCTCGCTGGGGCTCTCGGGCAGCGGCGGGCGCTGCCGGGAACGGCGAACATCCTGCTCAGCGAATGTGCGCCGCCCCTCCGAGCTAGGGCACGCGCACCATAGCACCACGTCGCTGCGGCGGGAACCGCCTGGTCAGGCCACGCGCAAAGGCTGAGGGCGAACAGGCGGCGAGCTCTTGCGTGCCACGCGGCCCCGCCTCCCAGACACCGAGCGGCTTAGATGGCACGCTGAGGCATGTGTCAGCCCGCCCATCTCGGGTTGCGCAAGGGACTGTAAGGAGGCCCACGTCAATGATCGAGCTTGAGCTGTTGGGGGCCAACGGCGACACCATCGTCATGACCGACTCACGCGGTGAGCGCTACAGCATCGTCGTGGACGACGCCCTGCGCGCCGCCGTGAGGAGGGCGCGCCCCGCAGCCCTGTCTCCAAGCCCGGAGCCTCCCGCCCCCGGCGCGGCAGTGCGCCCCCGGGAGCTGCAGGCGCTCATGCGAGCGGGCGCCAGCGCGGAAGAGGTCGCTTCAGCCACCGGCCTGGACGTTGAGCACGTGCGCCGCTTCGAGGGGCCCGTTATCGCCGAACGCCTGTGGGCGGTGCAACAGGCGCAGGCCTGTCGCATCGGCTGGGAGAAGGACTCCCCCGTCCTGGGCGAGCTTGCCGTGGACCGGCTGGCCACCCGCGGTGTGGAGGCAGGCAGCCTGGAGTGGGATGCGCTGCGGGAGGGCCGGGAGCCGTGGCAGATCGTGCTGACCTTCGTTCAGGGAGCGGAGGCGAAGCAGGCGCACTGGGAGCTCGATCTGACCGCACGCTCGGTATCCGCCCTGGATGATGAGGCCCGCTGGCTGACGGAGGCCGGCGGGGGACGCCGCCCCACGGTCTTCGACCAGGACTCCGCGGCTCCCGGAGCATCCTCGGTATCCGCTCCGGCAGCGGCCCCGCCCGTCCCCGAGTCCCCGGCGGCCGCTGACAGCGCGCCGCCCACGGCAGTGGACTCCGCGGTGGACTCCACGGACGCGCTGCTGGCGGATCTGGCCTCCAACCGTGGCAGGCGCATCGAGGCGGCCGCACCCGATGCGGAAGATGCCGCCCCGGGAGACGAGACGGAGCCACAGGGGCAGGCGCAGGTGGTGTCCATGTCGGAGCGCCGCCGCGCCCACACCGGTAATCACCCGGCGGGAAGCCGACTGCACCAGGCTACGGCGCCGGCCACCGACCGCGACGAGCGGGACGGGACGTCCAACGACGCCGACGCCACCCAGGAAGCGCTGCCGGAGATGCCGGCCGCGCCCGCACCCAAGCCCAAGCGGCGGGCGCGTCGTTCCGTGCCCTCCTGGGATGAGATCGTCTTCGGCTCCAAGCCGGAGTGAGGAGTAGCCGGGCGGCTACAGTCCCGGTCAGGCGCGGGCCAGCAGCAGCGGCACCGTCATCTCGGCATCCGTGAGAGAGCCGTGCACGCCCGGCATGCCGATTGCTCCCGCGGAGTGCACGCGCGGGTCGACGACGACCCAGTTGTCGGCCATGGCCACCAGCACGTCACCCAGGACGCTCTCAGCCCGCTCCCCAACGGGGCCGATCCGGGTGCCGGCCTGCGCGCGGGTTCCCACCCAGAGCGCCCGCTCCCCCAGCACCGCCCGCCAGCGGTCGGCGACGGCGGCAGCCGTCTCCGGGTCGGAGTGGGGCACGTACAGCTGGCTGAAACGCGGCTCCCCGGCTACGGCTGCGACGTCACGGGCGAGTTCTGGGTAGTCGGTCAGGTCAATGCGGTGGGCCGCGTCGGTGTCGACCATGCCGTGGTCGGCGGTCAGGAGCACGCGGGTGCCCGCGGGGACCAGGCGCATCAGCTCCGCCAGCATCCCGTCCAGGCGCTCCAGCTGCATCAGCCAGTTCTCTGAGCGCCAGCCGTGGCGGTGGCCGACGTGGTCGAGCTCGCCGACGTACAGGTACACCAGGGGGACGCCGCTCCGCAGGGCGCGGGCGGCCAGACCCGGACGGTCCTCCATACGGTCCGCCCCCAAGTGGACGGCGCCGCGCAGAGCCGCCTCCGTCAGGCCGGAGCCGGCGAAGCGCGCCGGACCGATGGTGACCGCCGACGCCGCGGCCCGGGCCCCGGCATGCGGCCCGGGTGCGCTCCGCTCGAAGACGGTGGGCACGTCCTGCCATCGGCGCGGGTCGAGTGCCGTATCCTGCCAGGTAATCAGGCACAGGTTCTGGGCGGCGTCCGGGATCGTGCCGGCACGCAGGTGACGTCGCAGGCTCGGGTTGAGCACGCTGTATCCGACCATGCCGGTAGTCCCGGGCATCGCGCCGGTGCCGAGGGTGGTCAGGGCGGCTGCCGTCGTGGAGGGTACGCAGGTGCGGGCCCTGCCCCCGCCCGGGGCGGAGGCGGCGTCGGCCATCCAGGTGCGCAGTGTGGGAGCGTGCCCACGCCGCTCCTGAAGCAGCTGCATCCCGAGCCCGTCCACCAGGACGACGACAACCCCGGCGGGTCTGGCAGCGCCGTCCTGTCCCAGCAGGCCCCATTCAGCTGCCTTCGCACGGGCCTCGCCGGCCGTGACCGCCCCGGGCGGGCCGTCGCGCAGCGCCAGGCCGGCACCGGCGGCGGCCGCCGCCAGGACCTGCCGTAGGTACGGGGTGCTCATGCGCGCGCCGCCGCCCGGGCTGTCGCTCCGGACAGGATCCGGGCGAAGCGCTCTGCGCGTGCCAGGGCCGCATCCCCCTCCACTCCTGCGGCTACGCGCACCACGATGTCGTCCGGGACGGACACGCCGGTCAGTCCGTGGTCTGCCTGGCATTCGGGATCGGCGCATGCGGCGGGCTCGAGGTCGATGCGGCGCACGGAGCCCCAGGCCAGCGCGATCGTCATCTCCGTCAACCGTCCCCCACCGTTGGCCGGCTCGGACACTCCGCGTGTCAGGCCCACGGACTTGATCCGGGAGATCGGCACGGCCTCACTAGTGGCCAGCGCCCCCGGCAGCCCGTCCTCGCGCGGAGCGTCGTCGACGTGGACGATGACCAGGCGGCTGGGAGTCAGGGCCAGTACCGTCAGGTGCCGGTGGACGGCGTCGTCGAACACGGTCTCGGCCTGGACCAGGTCCGCGAGCACCTCCTCCCCCGCGACGGCGACGTCGAGGGTGCCGAGCACGAGCTCGGGGTAGTAGCCGGCCCGGGTGACCTCGTCGACCAGCGACGTCGGGGTGGGGACCTCGTCCCCGGGGCGAGCCTGCGCAGTCCACGTCATGGGGCAGATCATGCCATCGTTCCCGTCACCCCCGGGTGTCGTTGCCCCCGTGGCGAAGCCGCGGCGGGCCACAATGCGGCCATGCCGAAGTCCGCCCCGCCGACGCCGCCGCCCGCCGACCATCTCATCGTGGAGCAGGACCTGCCCACGGAGATGCGCAGCTCCTTCCTGGAGTACGCCTACTCGGTCATCTACGCAAGGGCCCTGCCGGATGCCCGGGACGGCCTGAAGCCGGTGCAGCGGCGCATCCTGTTCCAGATGGACCGTATGGGGCTGCGCCCGGACCGGCCGCATGTGAAGTCCTCCCGCGTGGTGGGCGACGTCATGGGTCGGCTGCACCCGCACGGGGATGTCGCCATCTATGAAGCACTGGTGCGGCTGGCGCAGCCCTTCACCATGCGGCTGCCGCTGGTGGACGGCCACGGCAACTTCGGTTCCCTGGACGACGGCCCGGCCGCCCCCCGCTACACCGAGGCGAGGCTGGCCGCCCCCGCCCTGGCGCTGACGGCGGACATCGACGAGGACACGGTCGACTTCGCCCCCAACTACGACTACACGCTCACCGAGCCGGAGGTGCTGCCGGCGGCATTCCCGAATCTGCTGGTCAATGGCGCCTCGGGCATCGCGGTGGGCATGGCGACGAATATGCCGCCGCACAATCTCACCGAGGTGGTGGCGGCGGCCCGGCACCTGCTGGCGCACCCGGATGCCACCCTGGAGGAGCTGATGGCCTTCGTGCCCGGGCCGGACCTGCCCGCCGGCGGCATGATCGTGGGTCTGGATGGGATCCGGGAGGCCTACCGCACCGGGCGCGGGAAGTTCTCCACGCGCGCCACCGCCCGCATTGAGAACATCACCGCCCGCAAGAAGGGCATTGTGGTGACTGAGCTGCCCTACTTGGTGGGTCCGGAGAAGGTTATCGCCCGCATCAAGGAGACCGTGGCGTCCAAGAAGCTGCAGGGCATCACCGACGTCGCGGACCTGACCGACCGCAAGCACGGCACCCGCCTGGTGATCGGGGTCAAGAACGGCTATAACCCAGAGGCGGTGCTGGCGCAGCTGTACCGGTACACGCCGCTGGAGGACTCCTTCGGCATCAACAACGTGTGCCTGGTGGACGGCCAGCCGCGCACACTCGGCCTGCGCGAGCTGCTGGACGTATTCGTCCGCCACCGCCTGACGGTGGTGGAGCGGCGCACCCGCTTCCGCCTGGGCAGGCGGCGCGAGCGCCAGCACCTGGTGGAGGGGCTGCTGATTGCGATCGTCGACATCGACGAGGTCATTCAGGTGATTCGCTCCAGCGAGGACGCGGCCACGGCCCGCCGGCGCCTGATGCAGGTGTTCGACCTGTCCGAGCCGCAGGCCAACTACATCCTGGAGCTGCAGCTGCGGCGCCTGACCAAGTTCTCCGTGATCGAGCTGGAGAAGGAACGGGACGAGCTGGCTGCCGAGATCGCCGAGCTGGAGGCGATCCTGAATGACGAGTCGCTGCTGCGGGCCACGGTGTCCCGCGAGCTGGCTGCGGTGGCGGAGGAGTTCGGCACGCCGCGGCGCACGGTGCTGCTGGAGGCGGCGGGGACGAGCGCCGGGGCGCTCAGCGGCGGCGTGGGCGCACCCGGCGGCGCCGGTGCCGGCGCCTCGCAGGCCATGCGGCAGGCCGCGGCGGTCAGTCTGGCGGCCGGGGCCGGCGAGGTACCGCTGACGGTGCCGGATGACCCGTGCCGGGTGCTGCTGTCCGCCACCGGACTGGTGGCCCGCGTGGGCGGGGCCGAGCCGGTGCCGCGCTCGGGTGGCCGCCAGCGCCATGACGCGCTCGTCTCCCAGGTGGCGACGACGGCGCGCGGGCACGTCGGCGCGGTCACCGATGCGGGTCGGCTGGTGCGCATGGAGGTGCTGTCCACCCCGGAGGTGCCGCGCTTGGAGGGGGCGCCGTCACTGGCCGGCGGGCAGCCCGCACGGCTGCTGGCGGACATCGAGCCGGACGAGCGGATTGTGGGCCTGGTGCCCATCGGCTCCCCCGGCGATGACTCCGCCACCCCGATTGTGCTGGCCACCGCCGGCGGGGTCATTAAGCGCGTCAAGCCGGGCAGCGAGCCCAAGCAAGGCGATGCCTGGGAGGTCATCTCCCTGGCCGACGGCGACCGGGTGGTCTTCGCCGGGGTGGCCGCGGACTCCGACATGCTGGCGCTGGTCACCTCCGACGCCCGGCTGCTGCGCTTCGAGGCGGCCAGGGTGCGTCCGCAGGGACGCGGCGCCGGCGGCATGGCGGGGGTGTCCCTGCACGAGGGAGCGCGCGTAGTGGCCGGGGCGGCGGTACCCACCGACCTGCTGGCGGAGGCCGTGGTGGTCACGGTCGCGGATGGTGCGGGAGCACTGCCCGGGACCGGCTCGGGCAGTGTCAAGGTCACCCCGCTGGACCGCTATCCGGCCAAGGGCAGGGCGACCGGGGGCGTGCGCGCGCAACGCTTCCTGCGCGGCGAGGACGAGCTGGCGCTTGCCTGGGTGGGGGTCGGCCCTGCCCGTGCCGTGGGCAGCAGGGGCCAGCCGGTCGACCTGCCGGCCCCCGACGAGCGCCGCGACGCCTCCGGCATTCCCCTGACGGCTCCCATCGCCGGCATCGGCTAGGCCGTGCCGTCGCTGCGGGGCACGTGCACCCAGGCCCAGCTGCCCGACCTGACCAGGACGCCACGTCCCAGCGGCACTGGCTGCCCCACGGAGCGCGGTAGCCGGGCGGTCAGGGCGTCGCCGTCCTGCGGAGACCGCGGCGCCAGGATAAGGCCGGTC
This sequence comes from Actinomyces sp. 432, assembly GCF_009930875.1. NCBI lineage: Bacteria > Bacillati > Actinomycetota > Actinomycetes > Actinomycetales > Actinomycetaceae > Actinomyces > Actinomyces sp. 432. Next base: position 1,196,603 of record NZ_CP025249.1, on the reverse strand, counting down.
CGGTTCCTCTTCACCTGCGTCATCAGGCCCCGGTACATCCCCGTCAGCTCATCCACGCCACTGGCCACCAGCACGCCGCCGGGCTGGTCACGGCACGTCTTGACGTGCTCCTCGAGAACCGCCACGAGCGCGTGGTCATTGCCCAGCACGTCGTAATCGTCCACCACCACTAGGGTGGATGTCCCGTGAGTCTTCAGCAGCTCGCGCAGGTCTTCGGCCTTGGCGGAGCTGTCCAGGGCGCCGATGATCCCGGAGTGATTCCGGTAGGCCTCCAGCGGGGAGCGGCGGGCCAGCACGAGGATGACCGGCGTGCCGACTTCCAGCGCGGTCTGGAGCCCGAAGCACAGGGCGGTGGACTTGCCCGAGCGCCGCGGCCCCGTCACCAGGACGGTGTTGCCGACTTCCTCCATGCGCAGTGGGAGCACGGACAGGGTGTCGCCACCCACCGCGAGGGCAAGCTCTCCCTTGCGCAATCGCGGTCCGAGGGCAAGGGCCTCGGCAGCGGAGATGGCCAGCGGAAGCTCGTCCACGCGCGGGGGCCGCCGTGCTGCGGGGGTCTCGCCCCAGCGCTGTTTGGCCGCGTCACCCTCCCGGTGTACTGCGGCCACCTGCGCGGTGCCGGAGGGGTCGGCGTCGAGCAGTGCCAGCTGTACCTCCCGCGGGCTGGTCCCGCTGCGGAAGGCGCGTCCGGGAGGCATGGACTGGGGCACGTCTCGGGTGCGCATGCCGACGAGCTCGAAGTCCTCGGCGGCGGGCATGCGCAGCACGATCCGGTCCTCGAGCATCATGCCCATACGCCCGCGGAAGGTGCCGCGGTCACCGGCAATGACGACGCGCAGTCCGGCTGCGGGCCCTTCACGCAGCAGCGTCTCCATCCGTTCCAGGAGCAGACCGCTGTCGACCTGCTCGAAGGCTGCCTTGAAACCGTCCCAGCGGTCCAGTAACAGGAGCAGGTAGGGCATGCGCTCGGACGGCGGGACCGCGGCCCGCTGCTCGGCGGTTGAGGCGAAGCCGCCGACTGCCAGTGCCTGCTGGCGGCGGGTGATCTCCGTGCCGAGCAGGTCGGTGAGCCGCCGCATCCGGTCGGGCTGGTCGCGGGTGACGACAGCGCCCGTGTGCGGGAGGGAGACGAGCGGCAGCAGCCCGCCGCTGCCCGCGTCAATGCCGTAGATGTGGAGATCCTCGGGGGACGCCGTGCGGGCGGCCGCCACTGCCAGGGCGCGCAGCAGTGTGGAGCGGCCGGAGCGGGCCGCCCCCGCCACGCCCAGATGTCCGCCACGGGTGTAGTCCCAGGTCATCAGCCGCTGGGCCTGCTCGGAGGGGATGTCCTCCAGTCCGAGGATCAGCGGGGGCAACCAGCCCTGTTCCAGGACCTCGGCCCCAGTTGGCGGCGAGGCCGCTTCCGCTGCCTCGGTCGGCTGCTCGGGTTCCTGGCGCTCCTCCAGCGCGTCGAGTGTCACGTTCTCCGGCAGCGGTGCCAGCCACGGGCTGTGCGGGTCGGGCCGCCCGGTCTCGGCGTGAGCCTGGTTCATGGCGTCCACGAGAGTGGCCAGGTCAGTGGGGATGGAGACGTCCTCCTCCAGCTGGGGCGGGGCCGGCTCGGGTCGTGACATCTCCGCCAGGGTCAAGGGACTAGTGCGCAGCGGTGCCTGTGGGGCGGCGCCGCGGGGACGCCCGCCTACGCGAGCGGCCTGGAACTGACGCAGGCTGGCGTGCCCCAGCCGGGCGTAGGCACGGCCGGGGATGGAAGGCGGGATCTGGGCGGAGGCTGCCGATTCGATGACGTCGTTCGAGTCCGCCTCGTCGGTGACGCGCAGGGCGATACGTAGGTTGGTATTGGACTTGATCTCGGCGGACACCACTCCGGCCGGACGCTGCGTGGCCAGGACCAGATGCACTCCCAGCGAGCGGCCCCGGCGCGCGATGTCAACCAGCCCGGTGACGAAGTCCGGAAGCTCGGCTACCAGCGCCGCAAACTCGTCGATGATGAGCATCAGCCGCGGCATGGGCTCGTCGCCGGGGGACATGGCCGCCACGTAGTCCTCGATGTCCTTGGCATCGGCGCGGGCGAGCTGTAGTTCGCGTCGGCGCAGCTCGGCGCCCAGGGACTCGAGTGCGCGGGCGGTGAGATGCCCGTCGAGGTCGGTAACCATGCCCACGGTGTGCGGCAGACGTGAGCAGTCCTTGAAGGCGGCGCCGCCCTTGTAATCGACCAGGACGAAGGTCATGTCATCGGGTGAGTTGCCCACGCACAGGGAGGCAATGAGGGTCTGCAGCAGCTCCGACTTGCCCGAGCCCGTGGTGCCTGCAACCAGCGCGTGCGGCCCGTCGGCACGGATGTCCACCGCGAACAGCCCCTCCTCATCCTCGCCGATAACGGCCCGGGTGGTACGGCCGGTCTGCCGCCACGCCTGCAGCACCCCCTGGGGTGTGGGCTCGGCCATGCCGACTGCGTCTAGGAATCTGGAGCTGGTCGGGATGGAGCCCTCCGCGCCCGCGGCGGATACGTCCCGAATCGGAGCCAGGGCGCGGGCCACCCGCTCGCACCAACCAGCGGGGACCAGATCGAGTACGACCTGCTCGATCTCGTCACGGCCGGTTTCGGCGATCGTGACCGGTCCGGGGCCGGTGTTGACCACTGCCCGGCACTCCTCCGGCAGTGCCGTCCGGTCTACGTCGAGGCACAACAGGTGGAGGCCCAGCTGCGGCCCCTCCCGCAGGATGCGCACCACTCCGGGTAGCAGCCGCAGCGCTCGGGACCCGTCCAGCACCACCATGACGGAGGTTTGCCCGCCGCCGGCTCCCTGCCGGGAGTCGATCAGGTCCAGCAGCTCGTTGATGCGGCGCGGGACCGTCTGCGCATCAAGCCCGACGCGGGCGCGCGCCCCGACTCCCTCGGGGTTGCGCAGGTGGGGCAGCCAGCGTGCCCAGTCCCAGTCCGACCGGGAGGGGTCGGCCCGCTCCGGGTCGGCGAGTATGACCAGGTTCAGCTCCGCCGGGGAGTGCAGTGCGGCGGCCTGCGCCACCAGCGACGCGGCCACCCGTTGGCGTTCCTCCCCGGCTATGCCGATGACGCCGAGTCGGCCCAGCCCCACCGTCGCAGGTACGTCGGGGACGGTCCACCGCAGCGGCTCCTCATAGGAGGCGCGCGTGGGATCCTGAACCACCACCTCGCTGGGCACGTCCGCGCTGCCAACCCGAAGGTCCAGCCAGTCCGGGTCTCCGGGACGGCGCTCCCACAGTCCCGAACGCGGGCCTGTGGCTCGCAGCAGGATCTCGGCCGGGTCCGGGTAGTCCAGGCGCCGCAGTCCGCGCTCGTCCAGCAGGGCCCGGTGCGCAGCAGCCTCGGTGTCGGCCTTCTGCCGGCGGTAGCGCCGCAGATCCTCGCGGTAGCTGCGCTTTCGGGTGGAACGGCCCTGCATGCGATTGGCCAGCATCATGATCGGGGACAGCACCAAGAACAGCAGTGTCGCCGCCCTGTGAGTGAGGAGGTACATCCCACCACCCATGATCAGTGGTGACAGGAGCAGGGCCAGTGGGAAGGGCTGCTTGCGTGGCTGCTGCGGCTCGCGCGGCAGGGTGAACACCCGCTCTCGTGTGGGGCGGGCCAGGCGCGGTGGCCTATTGAAGTCGATGGTGGGCGCGCCGGGAGTGGGAGTGGCCACCGCGTCGGCAGGCGGTACCTGGCCGATCGTCAGCTGGGTGTGTCCGACGGTCAGCACCGCCCCCTCCTCCCAGCTGGTGTCGGGTTGCAGGGGACGCCGATCCAGTTCCACGAGCCTGCGGGGCGCGTCCGGTTCCTGCTCCTCCAGGGTCGGTGCGGCGGTGTCATCGTCCTGTGCGCGGGCCTTGCGTCGCCGACGCCGCTTCTTGGAGGGCACGGGCTCCTGCTTCAGCCCGAGGACGAGTGGTCCCGGCAGGGCGTACCTCCGGGCGGGCGCGGGGCGCATGAGGCGATCTGCGGCGTCGTCGCGCGGGCTCAACACGGCCCGGCCGCCCGAGAACACGACCAGATCGGCCAGCACGTCGGCGTCCTGCAGCTCCAAGCAGATATCGGCGTCGGCGCCGCCGATCGTGTATCGCCCCAGGCCCAGCCTGCGCACCGTGCCGGCCCCGGCCCCGGAAATGATCCGCAGCTCGACCAGGCCGTCGGGCTCGTCCGCATCGGCAATAGGGCCTCCCAGCCCCAGCACCATGCCGTCGTGTACTGCCCCCTGCCCGAGCCGCTCCTGCGGGTTCAGGCGGGTGGCGCCATGCCACAGGGACGGGGGCACGGAGCCCGCTTCGCTGGTTGCGGGCCGGTCGACCACGAGCGTGAGCGGCTGCTCGGTGGGCATCCCATCGGGCGTGCCGGGCAGCACGTCGGCGAGTGCGTCGGCGAGCTCACCGACAGTGGACTCCGCCTGGGCGGTGACGATGAAGTCGCGTGTGCGCCGCACATCGGCGGCGGACGGCTGAACGCTTAGCAGCACGCGCATGAGCTTTCCGCCCGCCTCAGGCGGTGGCCCGGCGGATCGACGCTCCGGGAGCCAGTTCCTCGACCAGAGCCGCGGTAGCCGGGTCCACGTGCGAGACGTCCTCCACGCCGGTGAGGTCCAGCAGGCTGTTAGTGCAGGCGATCAGCTCGTCACGGCCTCGGTCGGCCGCGAGCCGCAGACGGTCGCGCCACAGCCGCTGGTCCAGGTCGACCACCTTCAGGCCGGTGTCCACCGCGAGCGCCGCCCCTTCAGGGTCGGTGTCGTGCAGGATCTGGGCCGCTCGGTGAGCGGCGTCGGTGATCAGCGCATCGGCCTGACGGGCCGTGCGCACGCGGGCCAGCCAGCTATAGCGTTCCGTCCGGGACGCCTCACCCACAGGACCGCGCACCAGCCGCAGGGCTTCGAGCAGAAGCTCGGCCTCGCGGTGTATCTCACTGTGCCGGGATGCGGATAGCAGGGAGCGCAGTACGTCCCAGTCGCAAACCACTTCCGGCCCGAGCGTCAGCCGCCCCTCGGCGTCCTGACGCACGTGCGGCACGCCTTGCGAGTCGGTGCCGAGCCAGTCACGCAACCGCTGCACCGTGGCGGCGATCACATCACTAGTGACGCCGAGCGGCCAGAGCATAGCTCCGAACGCACCGGGCCTGATGCCTTCGGGGTGCAGGGCAAGGCAGACCGCCGCCTCGGTCAGCAGGTCGAGGCGCTCCGGCTCGGCGGGTGCGGGAGCGTGGACGGCAGCCGGCCCCAGCACCAGGATCCGGACCGATGCCGCCCGCAAGGCCGCGGTGGAGAGCGGTGGTTCCGGCGGATCCGGCACGGGAGGACGCGAATCGTCTCCCGGGGGTGCGGGGGCGGCGGGCGCGAGCAGCCCAACCAGCCCGTCCAATTCGGACTCGGTCGCCCGCGTAGCGGTCACGGTCACTCCCAGCGGATCAATGCGCGCGGTGCCGGAGGCGTCGAGATCGATCCTCCAGCGAGCGCCTTCAGCCCGGCCCGTCCTGATGAGGTTGAAGTCGTGTTTCGCCTGCGCTGTCTCCTGGCCGGCGGCCAGGACGAAGACCTGCTCACCGCGGCGATGCCCGGACAGGACGTCCTCGGCCGCAGCCGGGTGGGCGTCCATGACGTCGTCGAGTTCCATGGCGGTTTGCATCCGCTCGCCGGCAATGCGTTGCAGACTTCCTGGCAGTCCCACCGTGATCACCGAGTTGCCCTGAGACCACGGGTTGGTGCACAGCTCCAGCGCCAGTGCGGCGATGAGTTCGGCGGCCATGGTCGGCTCTCCTCCGACCACCACGTCTCCGTCGACCGCCCCCAGGTTGATGAGGATATCGGCCCCCTGCTCGTCGCGGCCCATGGTTACCAGTCCCGAGCAGTCGGAGGTCGCGGCGGCCGCAACGTCGCTGGGCGGGGCGGGTTCCGCCCCTGCCGGCAGGGTCCAGGTGGAGCCGTCGTCGTTGGTCGTCCATGGGTGCGGAGCCTGTGGGAGCGGGCGCGGCAGGAGGAGTCTGCAGGCGTCGTCGTCAACGACCACGGCGTACGGCACGGGGCGCCCGGGCAGGCCGTGGAGGCTGTGCAGAATCCGATTCAGGCGGTCGGCGCGCCGCGGATCTGCACCCACCCGCATGAGTCGGGCGAGCTCAAGGGCTTCATCTCCTGGCGCCGTCGGCGTAGCACGTCGTCTCCGCTCGGCAAGGGCCGCAGTGAGTACGGCGGCCATGAGCGCACCTATGGCGGGCATTTGCGCCGGGGGGACGTCCGGCACCGTGGCCACGGCGCTGCTGGGGCCATGGAGGTTGAGGACGCGTCGGCGTCTCCCGGCGCCGTATCGCTTCCGGTGGTCGTATCCGCCTGCGCGCCGTCATCGCCCGCGATGGCGACGACACGGTCAACGTCCTGCGCGGATTCGGGCACGATGAGGTACCAGCCGGGCTGGATGAGCCGGGCGAGCTCGAGGGAGCGCCCGTCGGGCTGGACCCTGCCGACGTTGAGGTCGTAGATCTGCCGGTAGGCACGGCCGTCACCCAGGGTGCGCTCGGCGATGTCCCACATGTTGTCGTGGTAGCGGCCCTCCGGGGGCTGGACCACGTAGACCCGCTGGCCGACGAGCTCGGCCCCGACATCGGCCGGCAGCTCGATGTCACCGAGCATGTAGCGCACCGTCTGGGCCTGGTCACCCTGAGTTTCCGCCTGCGTGCGCGCGTCTGGCCCGCTTGCGGCGGGGGCCGCGTCCCGGCCTAGCGAGGCGGGGGCCGCGTCCTGGGCGACCTGTGCCTGCACGGCCGCGACCGGGGCGGGCTCCGGGGCGGTGACCGGTGCCGCCGCGGCGGCGGGGGCGGCGACGGCGCCCAGCACGAGCGCAGAGGTAACCAGTCGGCGCACGAGCGCCTGGGTGCCGCCTGACAGCGGCACGTGCGCGGGCAGGCCGCGTCCGCGCAGCGCGGAGGCAACCTCGACCACGGTGCATACCGTGAACTGCAGCCATGCGAGCCACACCACCCAGGTAAGTACACCGAGCACGGTCTGACCGGTGACCGCACGCGTCAGCAGGGAGACGTCCAGCTGCCGCGGCAGGGGCGGCGGCCCCACCTGCCACAGCATGAGGCAGGGAAGGCCGAGGATCACGGCGGCGAGCACGAGGGCGGACAGGACGGAGCGCCACGCGGGCTCGCGCTGCTCCGGCGTCAGGGAGCGGAAGCGGGCCGGGCCCGGTGTTGTCCGCTGAAGCGTCGGGGTCACGATTCCTCCTGGTTGATGCCGATTGCGGCGTGGGCTGTGCCGGTAGCGCTCACGTGCACGGAATCCACGCCCACGATGCGAAGCATGGTGGTGGGCACCTCCTCCTCGACGCTGACCACCACATCCTGGCCGGTCGTGGAGACAGTGAAGCTGTCGACACTGATGCCCGAGGCGGCCAGGTGCCTGCCGGCGGCCGTGCGCGCGGCCGCCGCGTCGAGGCTGAAGCGGGTAGCGCCGCGCATGGAGCCGGAGGAGATCTCCTGGGCGCCTGCGCGGGCGGCCTGCTCGGCGGTGTCGGTGAGGGTGGCGCGGGCGTTGAGGACCTTGCCGCCGTCAATGCACAGCCCGGCCAGCGCCATAAGTACCGCGGCGACGATCACGGCGAATACCGATGTCGAGCCACGCTCGTGGGGGCGTGTCCTCATCGGGTTCCCCTCCAGGTGTCGACCGGCGAGATCGAGCTGGAGGTAACGGTGGTGGTGCCGGGCAGGAACACCAGGCCGAGGTCAGCCAGCCGCACTCGGCAGCTGACGGTGACCTTCACCGAGCCTCCCCGGGAGAAGCCGGACACGTCGGTGGCCGAGCTGCACTCGGCGTTGGCGGTGTCAGCAACCGCCAGGCTGGCCGCGGCCGCGCTGGCCGCCATGCCGGCGGAGCGCTCCATGGAGGCTGCGCGAGCAGCGTCACGCGCCGCGGCCTGAGTCATGCCCTCGGCGGAGACCCAGCGCCCTGCAGCCACAACGAGCATGACGATCATGAGCAGGGCCGGAGCAATCACGACCATCTCCACCGACATGGTGCCGCGCTCGCCGCGTCGTCGGGCGTGCCGACGCGCGGAAGGGGTAAAAGGAGCGCCTGTCACGTATCCTCCCGGAAAGTCTCGATCGGTGCGGTGACGGTTGCCTCAATGCCGGGGGCGAGCCCGCCGATGATGTCCATGGAGGTGCCGGTAACCGTGATCCGCGCCTGGTCGCCGTCGGCGGCGATGTGCACGTTGACGTGGGTGAGTGCGCGGCCACCGCCCACCCGGGTGGCGTACTGGGCGCCGTCGGCCTCTGCCTGAGCGAGCTCCGCCGCCGTAGTGCCGCCCTCGCGCACCACCCGGGCCGTTTCCCGGGCGGTGGCGATGGCCACCTCATTGCCGTACCAGGACAGGGCGACCTGCACGGTGACGAGGATGATGAGCATGAGCAGAGGGAAGAAGACCAGGAGCTCCACCGAGGACGCGCCGGTCTCCTCCCGGAGCCGCGTAAGCGGCGCTGCCGACGAAGTCATGCGCTCAGCCCAGGCCCGGCGCCTTGAGGTTGGATGCGGCGTCCTGGACGAGGCTGTAGACGGCGCGTCCGACGAGTGCGGCCAGCACGATGAGGAATCCGGTGATGATGACCCACTCGACCGTGGATGCGCCCTTCTCCCCGTCGTGGGAGTTGAGCCGGTCTCGGACCGTGGTGGTGAGGTCACCAGCGATGACTTGAAGTGTGCAGATCAGGCGGAGCATGTTCGTTCCTTTCTACAGGGTTGTTTTCCGGACGGATCGGGTCATGCCGAGAGCCTCACGTGCCGCCAATGATCCCGGCGAGGGCCGGGTATACGAGGAACACGATGAAGCCCATGGCGATGATGAGCTGGGCCACCAGCATGGATTCGGAGCTTTCCCCAGCCTTGCCCTCCGCGTCGGCCAGTTCGCGCCGCCGCATGCTGGTGGCCCGGGCGGCCAGGGATTCACGGATCTTGGCCCCGTCCTCGGCTACGAGCCCGAGTGCGGCCGACAGGTCGCGCAGCTCGTCAATCCGCAGCCGGTCCCCGAGGCCGCCCATGGCGGCCCAGGGGGTCTCGCCGCGTAGGCGGGCTGCGGCCAGGGCGTCGCGGATGCGCACCATGGCCGGGTCGTCAGACAGGGTCGAGGCCGCGTCGAGGGCCTCGGGCACACCCCGGCCGGCAGCCAGGGACATTGACACCAGGTCCAGGTAGGAGCCCACCACGTGCCGGAAGTCACGGCGCGCCTCGTCGGCCTGCCCGCGCAGGCGGACAGTGGGCAGGACCAGGGCCAGCAGGCCGAGCACGGTGCACACCAGGACCGGAGTCTCCCAGGAGGTGATAGCGCCGAGCGCGGTTGCGGCACCCACCAGGGCCAGTGGTGCGGTGAACGCGACCAGCCCGTACAGCAGCGACGTCACCAGGTGCCGCTCCAGGGACCTTCCCATGACGGCCAGGTCAGCGCTCAGGGAGCCCAGGTCGACTCCAGTGCGCCGCAGCAGCGCCGCCGCTCGGAAGCCGACCACGTCGATCCAGTCGGGCAGGGCGCGTTCAGCGGGGTTGAGGCGCCGGGCGTCGCGGCGCAGCCTGCTCTCGTCCCGCAGCGTGTCCAGCTCGGCCAGTGCCGGTGCGGGCTGTACGCGCGGAGGAGCGATGAGCAGCGTCAGCAGTAGCACCCCGGCACCGCTGACGGCTCCGCCGACCAGGATCCAGATGCTCATGCGGCGTCCCCGTTCGTGACGGTCAGGAAACGGCGCGGTAGCACCACGCCGGCAAGGCGCCGCATCCACATCAGGCCGACGGCGAACAGCCCGGCCACCACCAGCAGGACCAGCTGACCCTGCGCGCTGGCGTAGGGCTCCACGAAGCTGCGGTTGAATAGCGCGAGTCCCAGCATGACGATCACTGAGAACACGACGACGATCTGGGCCGAGCGCCGGGTCCCGGCGCGGGAGGCGGAGACGCGCTGGCGCATGTCCAGCTCGGCGCGGGCCGTTTCGGCTAGCGAGCCCAGCAGCTGGCGCAGCCCGGGGCCGCGCAGCCGCGAGTTCATAATCAGTGCGGACACGATCAGGTCTGCGGTTGGGTCGTCCAGGTCGTCGGCGAACTGGCGCAGTGCGGTGGCGAGCGGCACCCGCACGCGCATCCGGTCGGCCAGTAGTGCGAGGTCCTCGCGAATAATCGGTGCGGCGGCGTAGACGGTGGCGGGGATGGCCTGCTCCAGGCCGACGGCTCCGGCGATCGTGTCGCGCAGCGACTCCGCCCAGGTCGCCAGCGCCTCGATTCTGGCTGCTGCCTCCCGCTCCTGTCGGGCACCGCCGAACAGCAGCGGCCATACGACCACCAGCACACCGCCGGCCGCCGCCAGCACGAGCCAGCGAGTCAGTACCAGCAAGGCGACGGCGATGCCGCCGGCCAGGGCGAGCCGCCACAGCGGTCGACCGGCGAGCAGCTGCCGACCGCCGCCGGCGCCCGGTACGCGGCCGGGGAGAGGGTCTGCGCCCAGGGCGAAGGCGAGCAGCAGGAACAGTCCGGCGCCGATAAGGGCACCGGCCAGCACAGCGGCCATGGCGGTAGAACTGTTCATCGGGACCTCCGCGCATTGGGGACGGCATAGGCGGCGGCAGGGTCGTAGCCGGCCTCGATCAGATCCTCGACGCATTCGATTGGGGCAGCGGGCTGCGCCTGTCCGGAGCCGTCGTCGGCGAATACCTCACTGGACAGCACGCGCCCGTCGACCCCGTTCACCTCGCGCACGGAGGCCACGTAACGGCGCATGGAACCACCCTCGGAGAACCGGTTCTCGCGGGTGAGGAAGATTACGAAGTCGACGGCGCCCGCGATCAGCAGGTTGGTGGCGTCCTGCGGCAGGTGCTCCGCGGACTGGATGGCGTAGGTAGCGATGCGGTTGAACACCTCCGCCGAGGAGTTGGCGTGGATTGTGGACAGCGAGCCGTCATTGCCCTGGCTCATGGCGTTGAGCATGGTGACGATCTCGTCTCCCAGTACCTCGCCAACGATCACGCGCGAGGGGTTCATACGCAGCGAGCGCCGCACCAGGTCGGCCATGGTGATGGCGCCGACACCCTCGGCGTTGGGCAGGCGCTCCTCGAAGGCCACCACGTTGGGATGCAGGTCGGAGAACTCGCCGAGCCCGAGCTCAAGTGCGCGCTCCACGGTGATCAGCCGTTCGGACGGCGGTATCTCGTTTGCCAGCGCGCGCAGGAAGGTGGTCTTACCGGCGTTGGTGGCGCCGGCGATCATGATGTTCTTACGAGCGCGCACCGCCGCCGAGCAGAAGGCCGCCAGCCGGGGGCTGAGGGTTCCCAGGCCCACCAGCTCATCCAGTCCCACCTTGTCCAGGCGGGCGCGGCGCACCGACACCGCGGGACGGGAGCACACGTCCATGACGGCAGAGAGACGGGAGCCGTCCGGCAGCCGCAGGTCGAGCTGGGGGTTGGCGGAGTCGAAGGGGCGGGAGGCGAGACCGGAGTAGGAGCCGAGCACCTGGACTAGCTCGACGAGCTCGTCATCGGAATCGGCAACCGGTGCCCCACGCTCCTCACGCCCGTCTGCGTATTGGATGAAGACGTTGTCATAGCCGTTGATGTCCACGTTCTCGACGTCGGGGTCCTCCAGCAGGGGCTGCAGGCGGCCGACCCCGAACAGGGCGGCGTGGATGCCCTGGGAGACCTCCTCCTCGGCCTGGGCGTCCAGGGGGCTGCGGCCGGCGGCGATCTCCGTGCGGGCATACTGCTCCAGCACCCGTCCAATCAGGGCCCGGGCGAATTGCCGTTCGTCCTCGGGCGTCATGGGCGGGATGCCGGAGGCGGCATCGTCATGCCGCTGCTTGGCGAGCAGGTCGGCGACCTCCTCACGCATGGTGCGCACAATGTTCTGGTCAACGCTCACTGCGACTCCTCCGCTCCTGCCAGCTCGGCAGCCAGTTCTCGGGCGGAGCGCACCAGCAGGCTGCGGTCCAGCGGTCGGGGCCGCCGCCCCGCCAGCGCGTCCGCCGCTCCGTCGTCGTGGGCGAGCACCCCCGTCACTGGGACGTCGAGGCCTCCGGAGTGCAGTAGCCGGTTCAGGGCACCTGCCTCGTGGCGCTCCTTCCAGGGCGTGACCAGTAGGACTCCGAGGTCGGGCCGCTCGGCACGGTGGGCCGTCTCATCGACGATCCACCGCAGACGCTCCCGGAGGTGCCCGTACTGGTCCACTCCGGGGCGCGTGACCAGGATGAGGCGATCGGAGGCCAGTGCTGCGCCCAGGCTGGGCGTACCGGGGGTCAGTCGTCCCGCATCGGCAATGACATCTACCGGGCCGCGCAGGCTCTGTGCGACTGCCGACCAGGCAGCGCCAATCGCCGCTGCCTGGTCGGGACGCGCCAAGCCGACCAGCACCTCCAGCCCACCGTCAACGGTAGTCAGGTGCTCCTCCAATGACGCCGCTGACTCTCGCCGAACCGCAGCGGCCAGCGACACTAGTCCCCGCGAGGAGTCGATGGGCTGGCCGGACTGGGTACGCAGCCGGTACATGAGGTCGGAGCCGGCCGGGTCCAGCTCGGCAAGTCGTACATCACGCGGCCACACGGCTGCTAGCACGTGTGCGGCGGTAGTGGCACCGGGCGAGCCCTTGGCGGAGGCGACGGACAGCAGCATTAGCTCTCCCCGATCGGCTGATCGGAAGCGGTAAGGACCACGGCAATACTCCCGCTTGCGTTAGCGGCCGCAAGCTTCGGCGCATCGGCACTGCTGACAATAAGCGACAGCACGCACCCGGATGTCCAGTCGTTGCTCGAGCCGGAGCTGGAGACCGCAGTCAGCACCTGAGCACTACCCACCGTGATTGAGCCGCCGTTGATGTCAACGACGTCCACCACATCCCCGGCAGCCAGCCCTCCGGCCGGGAAGCGCCCGCTCTCGAGCGAGACGCCTACAACTTGGCTGCCGGCCCCCGGTAGCGGCGACGTAAGCAGCTGGGAGGTGTCGAGCAGTTGCCCCTCGGCTATTTCAACGCGGGCGGTGTGCCCGATCACCTGCTCCGCCTGAGTCGCCTGAATAAGCGTGCCGAGCGTGGAAGACACCGGAGTCGATGCGAGGTCCTCGTCGGTAATCACTTGCCCCGCGCGTACCGTGCGAGCGGCAACCAGGACCTCGACTCGGTGGTCCGCACGAGTAGCCAGCAGGCCGGCGAGTAGTGCCCCACCTACGATGAGCAGCACTGCCAGCGCGGCCAGCAGCGGACGCCGTTCACGGGGCGCGGAGGGCAGGCGCGACGCCGCCTGCTCCCGCCGGGCGCGGGTGGACGACGAACCGCGCGCATCACGGTCGCGGCGCCGGGCGACGCGTCCATCCTGGGGTTGAGACATCTGTGGAACCTCGTGAGTAAGAACTGCTGGACAGCCGTACGGTACTCCCGAGACCGCCGGTTACGCCACGGCATCTTTCCAGGAATTTTTGAGGCAATGCCAACATCTCTAGCGAGCGGACACCCGTGGATCCGCAGAATCCAGCCGTACCCTCGGATCAGACACAGGGCCGACAAGCGCCCGCATATGGGTAGTTCTACCCAGGCAGCTTGCGCCGCAGGGCCAACCGTGGAAGTCTAAGGCGCGCCGGTACGCGAGCTTCGTCACGTACCCATCTCTGTCAAAACAGTGAGACAGTGATGTATCCGCACCTGAACCCTAGGAGTTATCCAGTGGCAACTACGACCGCAGACCTGGACACCCTCGAGGCGCTCTACAACACCCTAAAGGCCGATGTGGAGTCCGCCCACTCGATCCACTCGGACACGGACACCGCGCTGAACAACGCCAACTGGGAGAGCCCCAACGCGCAGTCCTTCCGTGAGGCCTGGGAGGAGTTCAAGCCCAAGCTGACCGCCTTCGAGGCCGTGCTGGCAGACGCCGCGACCGACGTGGCGCGCAACCACAACAACATCGCCGCCGCCAACGGCGTGACGGACGCTACAGACCTCGCGGACGTCGCCTCCTACGACGCCTAAGGCTGTCGGCGAGCCAAGGCGCGGGGTGGCCGACGCTCGGATTGCACGGTCCGGCGCGTCGGCCGCCCCACCTCAACGGCCCCTTCTCAAGGTCTGCACCATGCACTCCTTGTGATCCATACCCTCACCCTGCGGAGCTCTCAATGATGTCAAGCCACCCCGGCAAAGTCGGCGGGACAGGCACCCAGCCGCCATCAACCAACGCTCGCCGTCACCACCGCTTAGCAACAGGCCTACTAGTCATCCTCTTGGGCTGCACGCCGCTGGCGGCTTGTTCCTCGGGCTCGGACGAGAGCAGCCCGGGCATTCCTGCCTATGATCCGGTCGCTGCGGCCTCAGCAAGGGCCTCGGAGTCGGCCGCTGCCGCCGCGGCATCCTCCTCTGCTGCGGCCTCGGCGGAGGCGGCGGGTGTGGTGACCGCGGAGTCACTGTCCACCGACCGCTACATAGTGACCTCCATTCCCGAGGACCTGGACGCCCAGCAGACCGAGGTACTCAAGGCCTTCATCAACTACGACCAGGTCACCTGGAACATCTGGTTCACCGGCACCGGCGTCGAGAACGCCCAACCACTCATGACCGCAGAGGCATATCAGACTCTCAAAGACAACTACGAGCCTATCTCGGACGAAACCGTTGAAGGAAGCCTGCGAGTGGCGATTACCTCGGTGGCCGTAACCGCACCAGACCCGGCCAACAAGCATGCAGAAGTACGAGTCTGTAGCGATCATTCCGACCTGGTCGCATATGACGCCAACGGCAATGACGTCAGCAACCCTGAAACCCTCCAGGGCCGTTACGAATACATTTTTACTATGGTATACGAGCACGGCAGCTGGAAGGACTCCAACGAAGAGCTAATTTCATCCAACGAATGCGTGGCGTGAAGGATGCGGTCTACAAACTGGGCAACATCAATTTTTTGGGCTGCGACACTGTGCCTGGTCACGGCTCTGGCGACCACGCCAATAGCACAAGCCGATTATGGGCGCGATGCGAGCTCATCGTCTGGTTCGGCGTCTTCGGGCGAGGACGGCTCGGTGCAAATATCGGTTACCGCACAGTACACGCCCGCGGCATCGGATGGCTCTGGGGCAGGCGGAATAGCAGTGTCGTCGCAGACGGTGACAACTACGGTTCTTCCTGTGTGTTGGCACACCGAAGGGATGACCGGCGAAGAGCTGGCGGAGTGGATTGACTCCGGCAACATGCAGCGCACTATCACAAACCAGTATGGCATGCATCCCGACAACAAAGAAATGGACGAACATATCGCACGCTATCCGGACTATGAGTCCCACGCCGACGACACCGAGGGACACTGGTATTTCCCGATCTGCTCTTCGGGCCGCGTCCCAAATAATGATCTCAAGGTATTTTCACCCATAGCTGATGACTTCTTCGCGAACAACAGCCCGGTGTGGGTTCCTGCCGGCGGGACTCCCCCGGACCCCGTGGTCGATGGAACGACCCTGGCACGGGCTGCCTGGGACGCAGTAACCATCCCCACAGCCACAATCGCTTACAACCCGACATACGGGGACATGCAGGCCACCATCGTGGGCTGGGATACCTGGGTGTGGGCCACGGGCGACACCCCCAAGGAGGTGACCGTGACCGCGACCGCAGGCCCAGTAACCGCCACCATCACTGGCACTGCCTCGATGCTGACTTTGCAGCCCAAGGACGGGACTGCTAAGTGCACGGGGTTCGGGGTCCCGTGGAGCCAGGACAATGACTCTAGGGGCACGGACTGCAAGATCGTCTTCAACCGCTCCAGCGCCCACTTCAAGGAAGGCACCACTCCGGTGGATGTCAAGGTGTCGTACGCGATCAGCTACACCGCCAGCGACGGGGCCACCGGAACCATGGACACCCACACCACATCCACAACCACCACCATACCGGTAGCCGAGATCCAAACCCTCAACACTCAACCAACCAAACAACCCTAGCTATTCTCGGACAGGTTACAAAGGCTTCCAGAGAGTCGCTATCGCTAGGTCGAATGAGTTTTGAAAGGAATGTTTGTCAATGTCTGGTCCGACCCCCAGCCCGTCGCCAGGGCCTGCGCCCTTCCCGGTGGATCAGTTGCCCACGACACCACCGGGGGATGGTGAAGACTATAACTACAAGAAGATCGCTTTGAAGAGGGTGGTTGACGCGCTTGAGCAGGCTCAGGATGATCTGGATGCGGATCCGGCCACCGAGGGTATGACTCCCAAGTCCACCCTGCTGACCCAGGGCCTGGGCGGAGAGGACTCCGTGTGGCAGTCCCCGCTGGCCGACACCATGCACGACACGCTGGTGGGGGTCATCGACTCCATGATCTCCAACGTGCGTAAGGCCACCGTAGAAGTCAGCAGAGACTGGGAGGGCGAGCCTACCTATGTTGACGAGGACGACTACCGTGCAAAGTGGGGCAGTGAGCAATGACTTACGTTTCGCTTGACGCCGACGGCGTCCAGGACATCATCGACAAGCTGACCGACTACAAGAACCAGTCCGAGACCAGCTGGGAGACGGTAACCAGCACCAACCGGATGCAGGACTATCCCGCGTCGCTGGCCGGACGCTCCAACACCGCTGGCAACCACGCTGACGCCCTGGATGACGAGGTCAAGTCCCTCAAGGCCCGCCTGGCTGCGGCCAAGGCCGCTAACGAGGGCGGTATCACTACCACTGCTGATGACGGCACTATCGCCTACTGGCTGCCCGAAGGCACCGAGGACACCGACGACAACGTCAAAACGCACAACCAGGTGGACAAGGTCAACCAGGCCCGCGCCGACGCCGAGAAGATGGTGGACTACTCCATCAACGGCTGCACCCCCGAGGAGTGGGACGAGCTCATCGGGCGCGTCCAGGCCAACCAGGATGACGCGGTCTACGCCAACACCATCCTGGCCAACATCGGACCCGGCCGCCTGCTGGACCTACCCGCCGACATCCAGGACCAATTGACCTTCACTCACCCACAGGGCATCAGCACCACTGAACGGCCTGATGCGGGTGAGGATCTGGCCGACGCTCTGGGCCACATGCTGGCTACTGCCTCCAGGACCTGGGACGATGCGAAGGCCGAGGCCTACGCCAACCGGCTGGTGGACTATGCCGAGGAGAAGGGCAAGAACCTGCGCATCGGTGCGCTGAACCAGATGCTCGCCGCTTCCCGACAGGCCGACATCGACTCCGACGGCACCCCTGAGGAAATCGGCCTGGACTACAACGACGTGTTCCTTGTCACCCTGGCCAGCCGACTGGAGGACTACAGCCCCGATCCTGGGAGCTTTCAGCCCCAGGGTCGGGACGCTTACAACAAAGAGTTCCCCATAGGCCCAACAGATAATCCGCTGGCCGGGGTGGTGCATGCCATGACCGGCAACCTCGACGCTGCCACCGAGTGGCTGGTCCCCAACCCGGACGGCACCACCACCCCAGTAAGCGCGAACGACTCTATTAAGCACGCCAAGCGCATACAGCAACTCATAGAACAGGGTCGGCTTCAGAATCAGAAATGGACTACCGACTGGGCGATGCTCGCCGACCGGATCGACCGGCTCTCCTCCCCCAGCATGGCAGACCCTGCCAGGCAGTACAAGGAGTCCGCCCGCGCCACCGCCACCTCCGGCATCCTCAACGGCCTCGGCTCCGGAGAGGACCCTCTGAGCCTGTCCCCCGACGCCCGCCGGTCCGTCGCCGCGGTCATGGCCCGCCACCCCCAAGGCGTAGACGCTTCCACCGAGAAAGGCAACGAGGGCGCGCCACTGGGCATCGGCTCCGGCTCTGACGGAGGGACCAGCTACTACCCGCTGTTCACCGACCGGGCGCTGACCAATCTCATCGGCCAGGTTTCCCTGGATGAGTGGGCCTCCACCACCCTGGGCGGCGCCATGACCGACTACCACACCCAGCAGCTCCAGGACGCCGTCAACCGGTACAACAACACCGGCGACGCTGCCGCCCTCCAGGAGGCCGTCAGGTCTCAGAGTCGCACCAACGCCTTCTTCGCCGGGGCCGCGGCCCACCAGCTGGTGGCCATGGCAGAGCAGACTGACTCCGCCCACGACGACGCAAACTCCGTCACTTCGTTCCTGGCCGGTCTCATACCCGTGGCCGGCTCAGTGCTGTCCCTCGGCGTCGACCTGGGCAAGCCCTTCGGTACCGACAACACCGACCAGGCCCGCAACCAGGCCGAAAAGATCGAGAGCACTGCGGCTGCCGCCAACAACCGCCAGCTCACCCTGGCGCTGCTCAACTCCGGCCTGTACAACGAAGAGGACCTTAAAGCCGTCCTAGAACGCGCCGACAACCTCGGTTACGTCCTGGACATTATCATCGATCAGGACGGAAACAACCTCACCCAGAACATGACCCCCGAGCAGCTGGCCGACTCCAACACCCGCATCGGCCTTTCCGAGGTCGGCAACAACCTCCAAAGCTCCACAAACCCGGATCTCAACAACCTAACCAAAACCAGAAAAGACGGGTTCGACGACGGCTGGGGCACCGCTAACCCCGACAGCAGCACCGCGCCTAGCCACACATGGGGCGAGGGCGAGACGGACGCGCAGGACGACGAGGACTAACAGAGCCCCACCACAACTAGCGCCACGTCGCAACCACCAGCGGAGAAAACCAAGCCATGCTTCCAACACCCACCAACCACCACAGGCGCAGGCCCGCAAACGGCAAGCGGCGCCGTCTCCTAGCACACCGCGCTGCCCCTACGATGCTCACAGCGCTTACGGCAGCGTGCCTGGCACTAGTCGGCTGCTCCCTAATACCCGGAAGCAACCAGGCCTCGCCCTCCGCGGCCCCGGCAACAGCAGTAGTCCCAACCACCGCCCCCACCGGAGAAGACGAGAAATACACCTGCCCCGGCATCCCCAACACAGCCCTGCACGCCATGTTCGGCCCAAACATCACCATCACCGCCTCAGACAAGAACATAACCACCGCCTCCGAGTGCCGCGCATATCATCCAGGCCGGGACAGAATGGTCTTCTACTCTGCGTTCTGGTACATCTACGACGAACGCGGCCCATGGGACCACGGATCACTAGCCTGGGGGCCGGAGGTGTCATCCTTCACCTTCGAAGGCATAGACGGGGAAGGCGAGGCCCGCACCTCCAGCCCCGGCGCCGAAACCGACTACGGCAGCACCGCGTTCACCTGCGGGGACCACTACCTCGCCCTGCGCATCGACCACGCCTCGGTCATGGCAGGCGACATGCGAGAAAACCTCATCGCCCTGACCCAATCAGCCCTCCCCTGGCTCTGCCAGAACCAACCCATCCCCGGACTAGACAAAACCATGGAACAAGCCCGCCCCTACTACGCCTACCCCACACCCCTACCCTCACCCACCCCCACAAGCACCCCAAACAACTGACACCACTAGCCCAGACAACCAGTGCAACCAATCCGCCAAGAGATACCACCCAATATGCGTCCCCAAGCGCCCACGACCAACCCGCCCCACCACAAGCTCGCTGCGTACTGTGCGACGTCCAGGGGCCTAGGGGCCTCATGACTAATACCCGGCATGCGAGACCCCAGCATCGCTGGCGATGACAGCCACACCGGCTGCCTCTACCTCCCGGCGCAGCGGCATAACCACCTGAGCCCAGGTGTGGCGGTACGCTGCCGCGGAAGAGCCGCATGATGGCGCACATGGGAGGCTATCCAGCGGGACACGATGCGGGCAGTGAAATCAGGGGCACCTAAGCGTGGCACGATAGGACACCCGCGCGGTACGTATCACCTATCGCGTCCCCGCACTCATCCAACAGATCCAAGACTGCAGCGCCAGCACTCTGGCGAGCCATTCCAAGAAGGAAGACAAGTGAAGAACGTTATCCGCAAACTCGCCGTCCTGCCCCTACTCGCCGTAGCCTCAGCAGGGCTGGCAGCCTGCTCCGACGCAGCCGAGACCGCGTCCAACAACATCTCCAAGGCATCAGACAACTTCGAGATCAACCGTCGCATCGTCTTCTTCAACGGCATCACGGACAAGTACCTTCTCGAGATAGAAGGGTACTGCTCCATCACCGCCGACAGCGAAGACAGCCAACTGGAGGTCATCTGCCTGGTCGGCAAGGACGAGGACGGCGGCTACCTGTTCAAGAAGCACTTCCTGGGTCTGTCTGACAACGTCACCTACTTCGTCGAGCAGACCGACGCCTCGGCTGCGGACCCGTTCCACTACCGTGTGGTGTACCGTCCCGAGACGATCATCCCGGACATCGACTTCCAGACCTCGGGTGGTAACACCTCTGCTTCTGGTGACGATGCTGCTGACGCTGCGTCAGTGACCGAGGGCGGGGAGGAGTCAGCATCCAACCCGACCGGGGGCGCCACCCAGGACTCGACCCTGGACCGCGACGGCGATGTGACCGCGCCAGATGACGAGGACTAACAGGCGCCTCACAGGCTCTCGGGACTGCGCAGCCAAACGGCATCGGCGGGGCGCAGACCCGTGTAGCCGCGGTCGCGCACGCGTGCCGCGGCGAGAATACCGATCACGGTTGAGGGGTTGTGCAGCAGGCCGCGCATGACTGCCTCCACGGCGTCGTCGAAGCGCACCCAGGTGGGCTCGAACTCCGCCTCCTCGGCCTCGCGGACGGTCCGCGCGTCCTCCGGCAGCAGAGTCAGCTCGCGGGCCAGGAAGGTGCGTGCCCCCTCGGTCGTGAACCCCGGCGAGGCGTAGGAGTCGACCAGCACGTCCCAGCGCGCCGCCATGTAGTCGGTTTCCTCGGCCAGCTCACGCTGCGCTGCCGCCAGCGGTGACTCCCCAGGCACGTCAAGCAGCCCGGTTGGAATCTCCCACAGCATGGCCCGCACGGGGTGACGGTACTGGCGCACCATGAGGATCTCGGCGGCCGCATCCGCCTGGGAGGATTCACTTCCCTCCCGCAGTGCCACGACGTTCACGGCGTCATGGTGCGCAACCGTCTGACGCCGCACCGGGGCGAGCCCGTCTGCGAGTATCACGGCGTCATCGTCCACCGTGAAGATCGGCCCTGACCAGGCGCGCTCATGACTGACGACGCGACGCGTCAGGTCGTGGACATCCCTGAGCCGACTCGGCTGATTCACTGGTTTCTCTCCTTACGATTCGGTTTGTTTCAGCGGTGGGCGACGACGGCCTCCAGTTGGGCGGCCAGGTCGGTGCCGTGCGGCAGCCGCTCGGCCGCACGCCGGGCGCGTTCCCGCACGCGGTCACGGGCCTGTGCATCTCGCAGCAGCCCAGTAATCGCGTCCGCAAGCGCCTGCGGCTGCGGGGGCACCAGAATGGCGCCCCCACGGGCGGTGGCGGCGGTGCCGCCAACATCGGTAGCCACGATTGCTGCGCCTGCCTGCAGGGCCTCCTGGAGGGCGATCGGCTGGCCCTCCCAAAGGCTGGTTTGCACGACGACGTCGGCTGCCTCCATGAGCGCGGGCACATCCTCTCGCCGCCCCAGCAGGTTTACCGGCAGCGACTCGGCGCCGATACGGGCCTCGGCCGCGGCCCGTCCTGGTCCCTCACCGGCAACCGCCCAGGCCAGGTCCGGCGTCCTGCCGGAGCCATCCGCGGCCTGGGCGGCCACCAGCGCCGCGGCATCCAGCAGCAGCTCCAAGCCCTTCTGGGGCGCCAGCCGGGCGACGGTCAGTATGCGCCTGGGGGCGCCCCGCCAGGCCGATTCGACGGAGGAGGCGCGCGGTGCCAGGTTCTGTTCGTCTCGCCTCGGCGCAGGTATGACAGCGAGCTCGACCCGCTCGGCTCCGCGGTTGCGCTGGCGTTCGGCCAGATCCGGACTGACCGCAAGAATGTGGTCAGCGCGCGCTGCCACCAGCTGCTCCAGCCGGTTGCCGACGGCGGTAGTGAGCCGTCCGCCGATCGGCTGGTTATGGATGGTCACCACCAGGCGGGCACGGCCCGGGCGGCGCCTACCCAGGGCCAGCCCGGCCAGGGCCCCGGCACGCACCCCGTGAGCGTGGATGACATCAGCGCGGCGCCCGAGCCGACGCAGCCTGGCAATTACCGCTCCGTCGCCGGGAGTGGGACGAGCTCCGATCGTGAGGGGCTCGGTGCGGGCACACCCGAAGTCGGCTCCGGCGATCACCTCAGCAGGAGCCTCCACAATCACGTCATGGCCCGCCTGGGCCAGGATTCGGGCGCACTCGGCTACGTGGGCGCGCATGCCGCCAGCAGCGCTGCCCGACACCTCCATGATGCGCAAGCGGTCCGAGTTGGCCCGTGCTCCTGGCCGCTCGGCGTCTTCCACGTATGAGTTCATCTCATCTCCTGTGACTCTTGCTCGCCCGCAGCGGCGCGGCCGTGCGCCCTGGGACGAGCACGCCGACGCCGCAGTGCCGTCAGCATCTCCCGGTCCGCCACAAGTATGGCGGCACCGGTGGCGGCGGCAGTCACCACCGCCCCGGCGGCTCCCGCCGCCACCCCGCCGACAACACCTGCCGGCTGACGGCTGAGCCAGTTGCAGGCCCCTCCGAGCACGGCGGCCACTGGCACCGTTACCGCCAGTACACGCGCCGTCGGCGCCAGCACCCGTATTTCCATGCGACCCGCCAGTGCCACCAGCAGCCCGGCCCCGGCCACGCACATCCCGGCAGTCGTGCCCAGGGCCAGCCCCTTGAGCGTGGCCACCCCGTCGCCGCCGTGCGGAGCGAGCAGCCGCACCGCTACCCATGATGCGAGGGCGACCGTGATCCAGCCGGCGGCAGCGGCGCAGGCAGCTCCCCGGGCCCGATCCGCGGCGTACAGCGCACGAGTGACCTGATAGATGAGTGCATAACCCACCAGGCCCGGCGCCAGCAGGGCCAGAGCGGTGCCCATGCCTTCGACGTCCGCCAGCAGGGAGAAGAAGCGTTCGGCACTGTCCGCCGCGGCGAATAGCATTCCGGCCCCTCCCACGGCCACGCCCGTCACCAGCGCGGTAGAGCGGGCCGTAAGCAGGCGGGCGTCGTCATCCCCCCCGCCCGCGTGAAGGCAGCGGCGAGCCGGGGGTAGATCACGGTGGCCACTGGCACCACCAGCACAGCGTACGGCAACACGTAGACAGCCTGCGTGTACTGGTATACGGCCACTGTCCCGGTGCTCCCGCCCGCCCGGGCGAGTGCAAGTACCGCCACGACGCTCAGCTGCTGGGCGAGCAGAGTCCATACCCCGGCGCTGCCCAGGCGCAGTGCCTTCGCGGCGGTCCCGCGCCCCAGGCGCAGGGTTGGCCGCAGCCGCACCCCCAGCCGGTGCACGGGCCACAACAAAGGCAGTGACAGGGCCGCAACCCCGAGCGTCGTCCCCCAACCAAGCACCTGCAGGGCCACCGGGGAGCCCGTATCCGCGCCGGTGCTCAGCAACCCGTACACAGCGTAGGTGGCCATAACCACCAGGCTGGAAAGAACGGGCGTGAGCGCTGGCCAGGTGAAGCGGCCGTGCGCCTGGAGCACACCGGTGAGTACCACGCCGATCCCGTAAAGAGGAACCTGTAGGGCGAACATGCGCAGGAAGGACGCCACCAGGTCGCGCTGAATACCGGGATCCACACCCTGCGAGGCCGGGAACCAACCGGCAAGCGTGTCGGCACAAACCGCCAGGAAGAGCGCCAGCGGAGTAAGTACCACCAGCACCAGCCCCAGCAGTGCGGAGGTGGTGCGTGAGACCTCGCCTTCGCGGTGTGCACCAACCGGGCCGGCCAGAAGGGGAACCACTGTGGCGGCCAGCGCCCCGCCAACCACCACCTCGTACAGTACGTTGGGTATCTGGTTGGCGGTGGCGTAGGCGCCGGCTACGGTCCCGGCGCCTACGGTGGTGGCCTGTACGATCCAGCGCAGGAAGCCGAGCGCCCGCGAAACCAGGGTCAGTCCGGCAACGCCGCCGGCCGCCCCCAGGGCTGCATGTCCCCTGCTACCGGACGTGTCGGATCGTCGGGCCCCGGAGTCATTACGCACTGTGGTGGGCACGGTCGCGGAGGCTGATGCGGACGGAGGCGTCACGGGGGCCGGGCGGTTCACGGAGCACGGCGCCCGATACGGTCAACGGCGGCAAGGATGCGGTTGCCCTCGATGACCCGCGTGAAGGAGACCTTCTCACTGGCCAGAACCAGCCCTGTCCCGGTAATCGCGGCCACTACGCGCAGGGTGCGGCTCGGGTGCGCGGCCAGGGCGGTTCCCACCAGGGCTCCCAGCGCGTTGGCGCCGGTGTCGCCCAGCATGGTGACCTCTCCCAGGTCTCCCGGCAGTGCCGCAGCAGCCGCGCCCAGGGCACCCGCGGCGAAAACACGGCTGGAGGCAGCCTCCCGGCGCTCATCGGCCAGCAGCGGTGCGCTGGCCAGTACCGCTGCCTTGAGTGCGCGCCCGGGACGCAGATCCAGCAGGTTGTGAAGATTGGCCCAGGAGGCGATCACGACGGCGCTGTTAGCCGCGTCAGCCACCGCCTGCGCTGTATCCGCATGCTTCCTGGTGGTGGCTAGCAGCCCGCCGGCTACCAGTGCGCCGCCGCCGATAATGGCTACCTTCAACACGCCGGTGGTCAGGTGGCCGCGACGCAGGGCTGTCAGGTGCCCCTTCAGCCCTTTGGCGGGTGTGCCGCCGTCGTGAGCACCAGCATCTAAGTCGTCAATCAGGCCGGCGGCGCCCGCGGCCGTCACCGCCGTGACGGCCGCAATCGCGGCATTGGCTCCCACCGGCTCGGTGGGCCGGCGCAGGAGCCGCTCTGAGCAGGCGCCTGCGGCCGTGGCTCCGACTGCAACGCCGACGCCTCCGCGCAGGCTGACGGCGCGGCCGTGGAAGTTCGTGCGTTCAAGGCGCCGCTCCCGGCGGTCCGCGCGTCCCAGGGCCGCGGAGGCCGCCGCAGCGGCAAGCGCGGAAGCCAGGGATGCCACCACCGCGCTGCGGGCTGTGGCAGCGCTTCCCGGCGGCACGATGGGCGTCATGGCTGCAAGCCTAGTCGGCGTCAGCGGGAGACGGGCGGGATAATCGCGTCGGCGCCGGCGTCGAACCCGTAATTCCCCACGGTTCCCGCGGCTGTGGCGGCGAGCGCAAGCGGGGTAGACACTGCGGCAGTGGCCTGGCCCACGGAGTCCACCGTGGTCACGGGAGACTGCGCGGTGCGCAAAACGGAGACGATGTCCGCCTGCGCGTCGGCCGCGCCGACGACGACGGTCGTGGCTGCGGACGCCACCCCTGTCAGTGCTGCGGTCCAGGCGGCGGAGTCCTGCTCGGCCGTGGCTGCGGCAGTCGGCTCGCTCCCGTCGGGGGAGGCAGCAGTACGCGGACCTACAACAACGATCATGCTGGCCGCGCCGGACAGCTGCGCATCCACGGTGACCAGGGGGTGTCGGATGCTGTCAGCAGTTCCATCAGGGCGGTGGCGTTGTCTCCCTCGGTGGTCAGTGCCTCGGCCAGGCCCTGGCCGAGGACGGCATTGCCGTCTGCCGCAGTGCTCTCCAGGTAGGGAGCGAACTGGCCGGAGTAGGTCGAGCGGAAGGACTCCCGGGAGACTTCGGCCCACGCCGCAGTTAGGGTGACCCGGCCCGTAACCGTGGCGCCGGCGGTCTCGATCTCGGTGATGATGTCGTCAATGTCTCCGCCCTCAGCACCAGGCATGACCACCATGGCCACGCGCTGGTCCTTCAAGGTGTCGGGGAGCAGGGACTCACCGACGGCCGTGATGTACTCGTCGCGGTCGTTTACGGCCGTCTCCGTCTGCTCCAGCCGGGATTGGAGGTCATTCCGATCTGCCCGTAGGGAGGTGACCTGGTCATTCAGGGCGGTACCGAGTGAGTTCTGCAGCGGTCCGGCCCCCAGAACGACTCCTACGGCGAGGGCGAGGAAGACGGAGATGAGCGAGACCAGGTGGTAACGGAAGTCGATCATGAAGAGTCCTGTACTTGCTCAGACGGAGGGTGTGCTAGGGGTAAGTCCCACCAGGGACCGGAAGAAGTTGACCAGGTCGTCCCAGACTGCCCCCGACAGCCCGAGGAAGGTCTGGCCCCCCGGGGTGGAGGCGAGGGCCACGAGCAGGGCAACCAGCCCAGCCAGGGCCAGCAGCCCCAGTTGCCAGCCGGAGATACGCGCCCGGTACAAGCGGGACACGCCCTTGGCGTCGATCAGGCGCCCGCCCACCTTCAGCCGGGTCAGGAAGGTGGAGGACATGCCGGCGCGTCCCTTGTCGAGGAATTCCAGCAAGGTTGCGTGCGTACCCAGGGCGACGATGAGCTCGGCACCGGCCTCGTCGGCGATCAGCATGGCGATGTCCTCGCTGGTGCCGGTGGCGGCGAACACGGTGTGCTCCACCCCCAGGTCCTCAACGCGTTTCAGGCCCGGCGCGCGTCCGTCCCGGTAGGCGTGGACAATGACCTCGGCACCGGATTCCAGGGCCTTGTCAGACACGGAATCCATGTCACCGACGATCATGTCGGGCTTGAGACCCGCTTCAAGGACCGCGTCGGCACCGCCGTCCACGCCGATGATGACGGGCTTGTACTCGCGAATGTAGGGCTTGAGCGCCTTGAGGTCCTCTTTGTAGGAGTAGCCGCGAACGACGACGAGCACGTGCTTGCCGCTGATTGCCGTGCGTATGTCCGGCATACCCACCCCGTTGAGGAGCAGGTCGCGTTCACCCCGCATGTACTCCATGGTGTTGGCGGCGAAGGCCTCCAGCTGCACCGCAAGCCCCTCCCGGGCGGCCTCCATGAGCGCGTCGATGCTCTCCCGCGTCTGAATGGTGCCCTCGGCAAGGGCAGCGGCGTGATCGGGCTTGTCCGCACTGCCGGACTTGCCGGCCCCGCCTGCCTCGTTGCCGTGCCCGTGGCCGCGCCGGTGGTGAGCGCGTCCCTCCACCTGAACGCTGCCCGCGTGCTCGGAGTCGGCGTCCAGGTCAACGGTGACACGCTGCCCGTCATGTAGCCGCATGATGTCCGGACCAAGGTCGTCGATCAGCGGGATGCCCGCATCGATGAGAATGCCCGGGCCGAGGTTGGGGTAGCGGCCGGACACTGAGGGGGCTGCGTTCAGGACGGCCATTGGCTTGCACTCCACCAGCGCCTCGGCCGCCACCCGGTCTAGGTCAACATGGTCGATCACGGCGATCTCACCGGGCTGGAGCCGTTTGGTGAGTTTCTTGGTGCGCGCGTCCACCCGGACCATGCCGCTGGGACGGTCCGGCGCCGGCTGGGCCTGCTTGCGGAGCGAAAACGGGAGCCTCACGACTGGGATTGTGCCACGCGGGCCTCGTCGATCAGCTCAGCGGCATGCCGAAGAGCGGATTCCGAGTCATCATGGCCGGAGAGCATGCGGGCGAGCTCCCGGACCCTGGCGTCCCCGGTGACAGCCAGGACGCGGGTTCGTACCGTCGGCAGGTCGTCCCCGGCATGCTGAGGTGCGGGAGCGTCTCCCGCAGCATCGGGGCCCCTCTCCTTGCGTACCACGAGTTGCGTATCCGCCCATGCAGCAACCTGGGCCAAGTGAGTTACTACCACCACCTGGTGGCTACGGGCGAGCCTGGCAAGGCGGCGTCCTATCTCCCTGGCTGCGCGGCCACCCACGCCGGCATCAATTTCATCGAATATGAAGGTACGGCGGTGATGCGCCGAGTCCCTGGCCGGGTCATCGTGCTCCGCCTCATCTAAGGCGGCCTCGGCGAGGACCACTTCCAGGGCCAGCATGATCCGGGACAGCTCACCCCCGGAAGCGCCCTTGCCCAAAGGCAGTTCCGGTGCACCGGGGTGGGAGACGAGCAGCAGGGAAACGGTTTCAGCGCCGGTGGGACCGAGCTCCTCTAGCGGCTTCAAGTCGACTACGAGCCGCGCATCCTTCATCTCCAGCCCCGCCAGCTCCGCATTGACTGCCTGCTGCAGGCGCTCGGCCAGGCCATGCCGAGCGCCTGAGAGCTCGGTGGCAAGGTCCTCCAGCACAGCTTGCGCACCGGCGAGGTCCTCGGTCAGCTCGGTAGCGGCACTATGTGATCCTTCTAGCTCCTCCAGGCGGGCGGCGGCGGCCTCGCCCCAGGCGAGCATGGAGTCCACGTCGTCGAGAGCAGCACTGGGACCGCCGATCTCACGGCAGGCACGCGCGAGTTCTGCGCGGCGTTCCTGCACCCACGCCAGGCGGGCCGGGTCGGCGTCGAGCGAGGCAAGGTATGCGGACAGCTCCCCGGCAAGATCCGCGCTAACGATGCCCAACCGATGCAGGCGCTGACCGATCTGCGTGAGGGCCGGGTCGACGTCGGCGACCCGGGCCAGGGCCCGTTCGGCAGCGGCGATCAGAGCCGTCACGTCAGCAACCTCGGGACTAGCCGTATCCTCATCGCCGGCCAGGGCGGTGCGGGTAATGGCGGCGGCACGGCGCAGGTCCTCCGCATGGTCCAGGCGTTCGGCCTCAGCGGTCAGGGCGGTGTCCTCCCCGGCTGTGGGGCGAGCTTTTCCAACTGCTCCAACCAACGGCGCAGGTCCTCGGCCTCGGCGCGGCGTGCCTGAGCTCCGGCATGCCACTGCTCCAAGGCGGCTGCCGCAGCATTTCTGGCCTGATAGGCCTCGGCGTAGCGGCGGCACAGGGCAGCGTGGCGGGGGCCGCCGAGGCCATCGAGCGCCGCACGCCCGGCGGAGGCAGAGCGCAGCCGCAACTGATCCGCTTGCCCGTGCACGGAGACCAGACGCGCACCAACATCTGCCAGCACGGTCGAGGGTACTGCCCGGCCGCCGAGGTGGGCACGCGAGCGGCCCGAGGCGGGAACGGTACGCGAGGCAAGCAGCAAGTCGTCGTCGATTTCCGCGCCGGCGTCCGCCGCACGTGATGCGGCACGCGAGTACGGCGAGAGGACAAACGCTCCCTCGACCAGGGCCCGGTCGGCGCCGACGCGGACCACGGTCGCCTCCGCGCGCTGCCCCAGTAGCAGTCCCAGCGAGGTGAGCACCATCGTTTTTCCGGCGCCAGTCTCCCCGGTCAGGGCGGTCAGTCCCGGGCTGAGCTGGAGGTCGGCCGTCTCTATGACACCGAGGTTCTCAATGTGCAGGGATTCAATCACTGCGTATCGCCGTCCTGCCCGGGGAGCGTTGCCGGGACCTCCGCGGTACGCCACCCCTGGACGGGCAGATCGAATTTGCGTACCAGGCGCGTGGCGAAGGGTGCGGTGTTCAAGCGTGCCAAGCGCACCGGGCGGTCCGCACGAGTGACGCTGATGCGTGATCCCGTCGGAGCATCGAGGCAGCGGCGCCCATCGCACCACACTTCTGCTCCACCGAACCCGGCGTGGTAGATGACCACCTCCAGGCGTGAGTTGGGACTCACCACGAGCGGTCGGGTGAATAGTGCGTGCGCGGACAGCGGCACCAGCAGGAGCGCCTCGACTTCGGGCCAGATGACCGGGCCGCCGCCGGAGTATGCGTAAGCGGTGGATCCGGTGGGCGTGGCCATCACCAGTCCGTCGCAGCCGAAGGAGGAGACGGCCTGGCCGTCAACCCCGACGGCTACCTCGACCATGCGGGCGCGGTCCCGCTTCTCCAAGGCCGCCTCATTCAGGGCCCAGTCCCGGCTCACCGATCCGTCGGGGGCCTGCACCTCCACCTCAATGGTCATCCGGGTATCAACCACGTACCTGCCGGCCACGAGATCCGCCACTACCTGCTCGACGGCGTCGGGATCGGCCTCGGCGAGAAAACCCACGTGCCCGGTGTTGATACCGAGCAGCGGCACGTCGCGCTCACGGGCGACCTCGCTGGCACGCAGAATGGTGCCGTCTCCACCCATGACCAGCACCAGGTCGACGTCGCCCTCGAATCCGGGCTCGACGGGTTCGACGCCGTGCGCACGCAAAGCCGCCTCCGCCCGCGCTACCGCGGTGGCGGTGGGCGCGGCCCTGCGATGGGGCGGTACCGGTTTGTCGTTGAGGTCACGCTGTAGGACCATGACGCGCCGTAGGCGCGGCTGGTCCGCTGCGGCGCCGACTGCGGCGGGCCCGTCCGTGGGTGAGGCGGGGAGTGCGGCGGAGCCGCCAGCGCCTGAGTCAGCGGTCGTCCCGGGGATGACTCGGGTCTTCATGTTCGCCTCCTTCCGTGCGTCGGCTGCGGTCGCTGCTGCGTCCTGCGGGTCCTGCCTCGACTGCCTGACGCACCTCGTGCCTTAGCGCAGCTCCCGCCAGGTCCGCCGACGAGTCGGCTTGCCCGGCATGCATGTTCACAAAGTACTCGACATTGCCCGCCGGCCCGGGTAGCGGCGACGCGGTGACCGCATCGATTCCGAGTCCCAGGCGGTGGGCGCAGCTGCACACATTCAGCACCGACTCGATGTGTAGGTCGGGGTCGCGGACCACTCCCCGTGGCCGAGGCGCTGTCTGCCGACCTCGAACTGGGGCTTGACCATTAGCAGCAGGTCCGCGTCAGGCGCGGCTGCGGCAACCAGCGCGGGCAGCACTGTGGTCAGCGAGATGAAGGACAGGTCGCCGACGACGAGTGCGGGCGCCGGGGCAACCGCCCCCGGGTCGAGTGTGCGCACATTTGTGCGTTCCAGCACAGTGACACGCGGATCGTTGCGTAGGGACCAGGCGAGCTGACCGTAACCGACATCCACCGCAACCACATGCGCGGCACCCCGGCGCAGCAGCACATCCGTGAAGCCTCCGGTGGAGGCGCCGGCGTCAAGGCACCGACGACCGGCGATAGGCGGCGCCAGTCCGCGCTCGGCGAGGGAGTCGAGTGCGCCTGCGAGCTTGTAGGCGCCGCGTGATACGTAGTCATCCCCGTCCGGGGCGGTCACCTCGATCGCCTGCGCCGGATTGACCTGACGGGCGGGTTTGAGCACGGGCACGCCGTCGACACTCACTCGGCCGTCAGCAATTAGGCGGGCGGCGTGGGCACGTGAATGCGCCAGTCCTCGCCGGACCAGCTCGGAGTCGATGCGGATAAGTCGTGCCATGCCGTGAGGATCCCGGTTCTGCTCTCAGATCTGGGTCTGGCGCAATTGGCCGGCGAGCCCATCGTGGATAGCTGCCAGTCCGGCCGCGCGCTCTTCAAGCGGCAGGCCGGCGAGCGCCTCCAGGTGTGCCGCCAAGTCCGGCGCGGGACCAGGCGCCTGCACGGGCTGCGGCCCCGGCTTGGGTGTGGCCGCTTTCGGGAGACTCTTACCAGACGTTGTTCTTCCTAATTGTTCAGTCTTTTAATTCTGTGCGACTTACGCTAGAAATAGTTCGCGCGAATCGTGTTCCTAAGCGGTGACGTTAAGCTCCGGCACGTTCAAGCCGTCGGCGCGGCCCGAGTGTGCATCGGTGTACTCCCAGAACGCGCAGGCGAGGGCTCGGTAGGCGTCAAGGCTGACCGTGGCGGAGTCGGCGTCCAGGAATCCGACTCCCTGGCCCTCCGCGCCCGCGGAGGTCACGTGCCACCACTGCTCCCCGACCTGCCACCAGGCCTCGCCGTCAATGACGGTGCGCTTTGGCTCGGGATGGGGCTGCAGCAGTCCGCGCAGGTCAGTGTGCAGGAAGGTGGGACGCTCCTCGGGCGCTGCCAGCAGCACGTCGCGAGCTGTGCTGACTCCTGTGAGCACATGCAGTCCGGGGATTTCCGCCGCCCGGGCTCCGACGTGGTCGGTGTTGAGGCGGTCCCCCACTGCAAGCGGCCTGGATCCGCCTGCCCGGCGCAGCGCTCGTTGGTAGATGCCGGGGAAGGGCTTGCCTCCTGCCAGTGGCTCCTGCCCCGATGCATTGGCGACCGCTGCGACGAGGCTGCCGTTGCCGAGCGCGAAGCCGCGCTCGGTTGGCAGAGTCGCATCTAAGTTCGTGGCGACGTGCAGTGCCCCGTTTGTGATCGCGTACAGTCCCTCTGACATCATCGCCCAGTCCACGGCGGCGTCCCAGCCCTGTACGACGGCCGCCGGGGAGTCCTGTGCGCCGGCGACAACCGTGAATCCCTCATCAGTCAGTGCCTGTCGCAGACCCTCTCCGCCGATGACGAATACCGGGGCGCCGTCGGACACGTGCTCATGTAGCAGGGCCGCGGCGTCCATCGCTGCGGAGAACACCTCACCGGGTGAGGCGTCGATATCATTCGCCGCGAGCTTGTCCACCACCGCTTGTGGGGCGCGGGAGGCATTGTTCGTCACAAAGACGAGTTGCATCCCTAGCCCACGCGCACCGTTGGCGCCTTCCGCTGCATGGGGGATCCGGGCGTCCCCGGCGAAGCAGACTCCGTCAAGGTCCAGTAGGGCTACATCGAAGGCCGCGGCCAAGGGCTGGTCACAGCCGCTCATAAAAGCGGGATGGCTGCCTTCAGCGCTGGTGGTGGACTGGTTAGCCATGCTGCTCCGTCCAGTTATCGACCTGCGCGTCGTCCGTGAGGCTACTGGACGCTGCCTGCGCCGCGCCGACCTGACCGGCGGACTCCGCCGGGGTGCCGTCGTCATTACCGTCCCGATCCTCCGGGCTCGTCTCCAGCCCGGCATCGGGCGAAGTCGGTTCTGCGGCACGGGACTCCTGCTCGTAGTCGTCCTCGATGTCGTAGACCTCGACCGGCTCGACCGGCGCTTCATCATCCTTCAGTCCGATGCGCTCCCGGATCTTGTCCGCCTCCTCTGTACGGCCGAGCTCCTCCAGGCGATCTGCGCGTACGGAGTGCAGTCGACGCAGAGTCTCACGGTCACCACGGAACATCATGATCGCCTCTTCGATCACGACGAGCCCGAGCTCGCTCTGCCCCATGTCGTGGCGGATCCCCGAGACCACCATGGCGATCTCCGCCTCTTCCAGGTCGTCGAGCTGCTTGGGATCGGCTTGCTGCGCAACCTTCAGCGCCTGGTTGTAGCGGCCGAGCGCACGCTCGCAGTCGGCCTCTATCGCGCGGTGCAGGTCCAGGCCAGACAGTCTCCTGGCGGCCCGGATTTCCCGCAGCGCGTCGTTGTAGTGGCCGGCCAGGTACGCGGCGATACCAGCGGACTCGCGCACCACCGCGACCCTGCCGGCGTGAGACGCCGCATAACGGGCATGCTGATAGGCCAGCTCGGGATCCGAATCCAGTAGGCGCTGCACCATGACCAGGTGCCTTGCGACGTTCTCCGCGTTCGCCCGGCCTAGCGCGCGCAGCTCGCGCCGCGCGGACGCCTCCAGGTTTTGCGGCTGTACCTCTGCCGACACCGGAGGCTCAGGCACGCGCGTACGTTGCGGAGGACGAGAGTCTGCGCCCCGCCGACGCTCGGCCCCGGCCCGGTCCGAGCCGAACCTGCGCCCGCTACCGCGGCGCCCAACGCCGAGGCTGTGCTCATCCCTGCGTGAGTGGTCCCGCCTACCCGATCGGCTGGAGCCTGCGCGACCGTTGCCTGAGCGCTCATCATCGCGCCTGCGGAACCCGTGTCGGTCCTCGCCCCTACCGTGTGAGCCCCGCTGACCGGAGCGTCCATCACGCCTGTCGTAAGCCATGCTTCTGCTTTCTACCCGTACACCAAGTGCTGTTACG
Organism: Actinomyces sp. 432; assembly: GCF_009930875.1. NCBI lineage: Bacteria > Bacillati > Actinomycetota > Actinomycetes > Actinomycetales > Actinomycetaceae > Actinomyces > Actinomyces sp. 432. Next base: position 1,163,188 of record NZ_CP025249.1, on the reverse strand, counting down.
TCTGTCGACTCTCCAACAGCCTACCTGGTGGCGGTATCGGTTGTGTGTGTGGTTGTGGGTGGGTGGGTGTGCCGGCGGCGTCCTACTCTCCCGCCCGCCTGTCGGGGGCAGTACCATTGGCGCTGGGGGCTTAGCTTCCGGGTTCGGAAATGGGTCCGGGCGTTGTCTCCCCCGCTGTGACCACCGGCACGACCCGCCCGCCCCCAGCCACACGCACTAGCCTGCGTGCCTGCCCCCCGCTGTGCGGGGTGGTTTGGGTCCGGTGTCGTACCCCAGCCAGCATCCCCCCGTGCCGTGGTGGTGGCCGGGTGGCTGGTTGCTGGGTGTCGTGGTTCCTCTATGCTCGTGTCCCGCCACCCCCCGCACCCCCCCGGGTACCCCGTTGCTGTCGGGGGTTTGGGGGTGCCTCGGTTGTGGCGTGTGTTGTGCCCGGCGTGGTGGGCTTGGCTGGTCGTGGACCGTACAGCGGACGCCCCCCGGGCATGGGGGGTGGGTTGAGTGCGTGTGCGTGCGTGCTTGTGCTGCCTGCCCTGCACGTGGCCTGCTTGTGTGGGGTTGGTTTTTTGTGTTGTGTTCGGCTGTTGTTAGTACCAGTCAGCTCGCAGCAGGTTCACCCGCTTGGTGGGGCTGCCTGCTTCCACGCCTGGCCTATCGACCCAGTAGTCTACTGGGAGCCTTCCGCGCCCCCCGGGCGGGGGGCGCGCGGAGACCTTATCTTGGAGACGGTTTCCCGCTTAGATGCCTTCAGCGGTTACCCGGCCCGAACGTAGCCAACCAGCCGTGCCCCTGGCGGGACAACTGGCGCACCAGAGGTTCGTCCGTCCCGGTCCTCTCGTACTAGGGACAGGCCTCCTCAAGTCTCCTGCGCGCGCAGAGGATAGGGACCGAACTGTCTCACGACGTTCTAAACCCAGCTCGCGTACCGCTTTAATGGGCGAACAGCCCAACCCTTGGGACCTGCTCCAGCCCCAGGATGCGACGAGCCGACATCGAGGTGCCAAACCATGCCGTCGATATGGACTCTTGGGCAGGATCAGCCTGTTATCCCCGGGGTACCTTTTATCCGTTGAGCGACGACCCACCCACACGGGATCGCCGGATCACTAGCTCCCACTTTCGTGCCTGCTCGACCCGTCGGTCTCGCAGTCAGGCCCTCTTGTGCGCTTGCACTCAACACCTGGTTGCCGACCAGGCTGAGAGAACCTTTGAGCGCCTCCGTTACTCTTTAGGAGGCAACCGCCCCAGTTAAACTACCCACCAGGCACTGTCCCTGGCCCGGATCACGGGCCGAGGTTCAGGCGCACGCCACAGCCAGAGTGGTATCCCAACAGCGACTCCACCAGCACTAGCGTGCCGGCCTCACAGTCTCCCACCTATCCTGCACAAGCCATGGCGGGCGCCAATACCAAGCTATAGTAAAGGTCCCGGGGTCTTTCCGTCCTTCTGCGCGTAACGAGCATCTTTACTCGTAATGCAATTTCGCCGAGCTCGTGGTTGAGACAGTGGAGGAGTCGTTACGCCATTCGTGCAGGTCGGAACTTACCCGACAAGGAATTTCGCTACCTTAGGATGGTTATAGTTACCACCGCCGTTTACTGGGGCTTGGGCTCACCGCTTCACACCACGAGGACGTGGCGCTGACGGATCCCCTTAACCTTCCAGCACCGGGCAGGCGTCAGTCCGTATACATCGCCTTACGGCTTCGCACGGACCTGTGTTTTTAGTAAACAGTCGCTCCTCCCTGGTCACTGCGACCCTCACCCCTAGCCCGCAACGGGGCTTCAGGGCCCGGGCCCCCCTTCTCCCGAAGTTACGGGGGCATTTTGCCGAGTTCCTTAACCACGATTAACTCGCCCGCCTGGGCATACTCTGCCCGACCACCTGTGTCGGTTATTGGGTACGGGCGGCGGACCACCTCGCGCCGAGGCTTTTCTAGGCACCACAGGATCACCCCACTATCCCCCACCCCAACAGGCAGGGTCACCATCACGCCTCACCCAGCCCCACCCCCACAACAGGGAGGCAGGGCGCGGCGCCCGGATTTACCTGGGCGCCGGGCCACACGCTTGAACGGACAAGCCATAAGCCCCGCCGGGCTACCCTAGTGCGTCACCCCTGTTAACACGCTTGCCTACCAGCACGGAGGACCCCCAGACCCCAAACCACCCCCCACACCCGCCCCGGCCGGCCGGCCCCGAAGGACCAGCCACCCGGCAGCAGGAAAAAAGCAGGGGACGCAAGGGCGTGGGTTAGCACCCGCGCGTCAGCACTGGCGGTGGACCGCCGGTACGGGAATATCAACCCGTCATCCATCGACTACGCCTGTCGGCCTCGCCTTAGGCCCCGACTCACCCAGGGAGGACGAACCTGCCCCTGGAACCCTTGGTCATACGGCGCCGGGGAATCCCACCCCGGTCTCGCTACTCATGCCTGCATTCTCACTCCCACGCCGTCCACCCGAACGGTCACCCCCGGGCTTCACCCGGCGCAGGACGCTCCCCTACCGCCCAGGCACCACGCAACAGCGGCACCCGGGCCCGCGGCTTCGGCGGTACGCTTGAGCCCCGCTACATTGTCGGCGCACGACCACTCGACCAGTGAGCTATTACGCACTCTTTCAAGGATGGCTGCTTCTGAGCCAACCTCCTGGCTGTCACCGCGACCGCACATCCTTTCCCACTTAGCGTACACTTAGGGGCCTTAGCCGGCGATCTGGGCTGTTTCCCCCTCGACCACGAAGCTTATCCCCCGCAGTCTCACTGCCGCGCTGACCCCCAAAACGGCATTCGGAGTTTGACTGGCATCAGTAACCCAGTAAGGCCCCTCAGCCAACCAGTGCTCTACCTCCGCACGGGAACACGCGACGCTGCACCTAAATGCATTTCGGGGAGAACCAGCTATCACGGAGTCTGATTGGCCTTTCACCCCTACCCACAGCTCATCCCCCCCGTTTTCAACCGAGGTGGGTTCGGTCCTCCACACGCTCTTACACGTGCCTCAACCTGGCCATGGGTAGATCACCCCGCTTCGGGTCCAGAACGCGCCACTAAACGCCCAACCTAGGACTCGCCCTCGCTACGGCTCCCCCACAACGGGTTAACCTCGCGACACGCCCTGACTCGCAGGCTCATTCTTCAAAAGGCACGCCACCACCCGCCCCACACGCCCAAAAGAGCGGCGGGACAGGCCCTGACGGCTTGCAGGCGCCCGGTTTCAGGTACTATTTCACTCCCCTCCCGGGGTACTTTTCACCATTCCCTCACGGTACTGATCCGCTATCGGTCACCAGGAAGTATTTAGGCAGCCAGGTGGTCCTGGCAGACTCACGCAGGACTCCACGGACCCCACGCTACAAAAAAGGGGAAAAACACGCCCCACGCGCCACCAGCAGGTTCAGCCTACGGGGCTATCACCCTCTACGGCCCCCCTTCCCAGAGGATCCGGCTACCCACCAGCAAAGCACGCGGGCCCACGGCAGCAGGCCCCAGGCACGCCCCACAACCCCGCAGCCGCAACCCCTGCCGGGTAGTCACACGACCACGGTTTAGCCTCATCCGCCTTCGCTCGCCACTACTAACGGAATATCTTCTCCTACGGGTACTGAGATGTTTCACTTCCCCGCGTAACCCCCCGCCCCCTATGAATTCAGGAACGAGTGACACGGCACAACCCGTGCCGGGTACCCCCATTCGGAAACCCTCGGATCACAGCCCGCAAGCCGGCTCCCCGAGGCATATCGCAGGCCGCCACGTCCTTCATCGGCCCCTGGTGCCAAGGCATCCACCGAACGCCCATAAAAACAACACAAAACCACCCGCGCACCCCCGCCAGCACCAGACGGCGCCACCAGGACCGCACGCGAGCCACAGCAAAACACAGCAACCACAAAAGCAAGACAAAACAAAACAAGCAAACACTCGAAACACTCGCGTCCGCTATACAGTTCACAACCAGCCAGCCCACAGCCCCACCACCACCAGCCAAGCCGGCACCAGCAGGACCCAGGCACAACCAGGGCGCGCAGCCCCGGAACCCGACAGCATGCCACCCCCAGCCACCCCCACCCCCCAGCACAGGGAGACAAGAAGCAGCCAAGGAGCCCCACCCCCAGCCCGCCGCCGCCACCAGGCCCCACCAGGCACCAGCCCAGCAAGACCCCAAGCACGACAACGACGAGCCACAGGAAGGATGCTTGCCTGCCCGGCCGGCGCCAAGAAGACTCCCTAGAAAGGAGGTGATCCAGCCGCACCTTCCGGTACGGCTACCTTGTTACGACTTCGTCCCAATCACCAGCCCCGCCTTCGACCGCTCCCCACAGGGCCACGGGCTTCGGGCGTCACCGGCTTTCATGACGTGACGGGCGGTGTGTACAAGGCCCGAGAACGTATTCACCGCGGCGTTGCTGATCCGCGATTACTAGCGACTCCAACTTCACGGTGCCGAGTTGCAGGCACCGATCCGAACTGAGACCGGCTTTAAGGGATTCGCCCCGCCTCACGGCATCGCAACCCACTGTACCGGCCATTGTAGCATGCGTGAAGCCCAAGACATAAGGGGCATGATGATTTGACGTCATCCCCACCCTCCTCCGAGTTCACCCCGGCAGTCTCCCGCGAGTCCCCACCCGAAGTGCTGGCAACACGAGACAGGGGTTGCGCTCGTTGCGGGACTTAACCCAACATCTCACGACACGAGCTGACGACAACCATGCACCACCTGCAGGCCGGCCCCAGCCACAACAAGCAGCAGGGGAACCACCGTCTCCGGCAGCAACCAGCCCATGTCAAGCCTTGGTAAGGTTCTTCGCGTTGCATCGAATTAATCCGCATGCTCCGCCGCTTGTGCGGGCCCCCGTCAATTCCTTTGAGTTTTAGCCTTGCGGCCGTACTCCCCAGGCGGGGCACTTAACGCGTTAGCTACGGCGCGGACGCCCCGGAAAAGGACCCCCACACCCAGTGCCCAACGTTTACGGCGTGGACTACCAGGGTATCTAATCCTGTTCGCTCCCCACGCTTTCGCTCCTCAGCGTCAGCAACAGCCCAGAGACCCGCCTTCGCCACCGGTGTTCCTCCTGATATCTGCGCATTCCACCGCTACACCAGGAGTTCCAGCCTCCCCTACTGCGCTCAAGCCAGCCCGTACCCACCGCAAGCCCCCAGTTAAGCCAGGGAATTTCACGGCAGACGCGACCAGCCGCCTACAAGCCCTTTACGCCCAGTAATTCCGGACAACGCTCGCGCCCTACGTATTACCGCGGCTGCTGGCACGTAGTTAGCCGGCGCTTCCTAACCCGGCTACCGTCAGCCCACCCACAAAGGAGCAGGCCTTCACCACCGGAAAAAGAGGTTCACAACCCGAAGGCCTCCATCCCTCACGCGGCGTCGCTGCATCAGGCTTCCGCCCATTGTGCAATATTCCCCACTGCTGCCTCCCGCAGGAGTCTGGGCCGTATCTCAGTCCCAGTGTGGCCGTCCACCCTCTCAGGCCGGCTACCCGTCAAAGCCTTGGTAAGCCATCACCCCACCAACAAGCTGATAGGCCGCGAGCCCATCCCCCACCAGAACAACCAAACGATTGAACCTATACCAACCCACCCATGCAGGCAGGCCAGACCACCCCGTATTAGCCGCCCTTTCAAGCAGTTATCCAGGAGAAGAGGGCAGGTCACTCACGTGTTACTCACCCGTTCGCCACTAACCAGCCCCAGCAAAAACCAGAGCCAGCCCGTTCGACTTGCATGTGTTAAGCACGCCGCCAGCGTTCGTCCTGAGCCAGGATCAAACTCTCCAAACAAAACAAAAACCAAACAAAGAAACCAACAAAAAACACCAACCAAACAAACAAACACGACACACTATCGAGATCCCAAACAACACACCCATTCGGCGCTCGAGAGGTCCTTAGGACACCCTCCGCTCCGACGAGCAGCATCCGCTATCTTATGAGGTTCACATTCGACTGTCAAGTTCGGGGATCATGTCCCCGATCACAGCCGATCCCTCGCGATCACGGAGCCGCGCGGTCCGTGCTTTTTCGAGCGCTAGCCCGACGCGGCGAGCTGTACTCTAGCGCCTTCATACCGGTACCAGTCAAACTGGACGCCTATGAATCAGGCCACTAAGCACGTTGCTGCAAGAAGACTCCTGCAGCATCCACGCCTCTGTCACCGCATCCCGGCCGCGGACAGAGGCAGGGCCCGGGTATCGATTCCGTGGACCTCCTGTGCCCGGCTGTGTCTCCGCTACGTGCAGCGCGCCAACACGTGCAGGCAGCGGTGCTAGCGGGCGGTAAATGCGGTAGGAGGCTGTTGGCGCCACCCCCTGCGGGCGCTGCCAACAGCCTCCTCGACGGCCCTGTGCGGGCCTGTATTGCTGATGCTCCGCTTACCGGCAAGCCGGACTCGTCCTCGCCGCAGTCCGCTTGTTCACCTCATAGGGGCGAAGCGCGGTGCCTACACGGCTGCGAACTTGCGCACGGCCTTCGCAACCGCGGCGGCGACCCGCTTGTCGAACGCACCGGGGATGACATAGACGGGGCTCAACTCCTCGTCTGCAATCACATCGGCGATCCCGGTAGCCGCAGCGCGCAGCAGCTCCACGGAGATTTCGGTGATTCCGGTGTCCAGCAGCCCGCGGAACAGGCCCGGGAACGCCAGCACGTTGTTGATCTGGTTCGGGAAGTCACTGCGTCCGGTCGCGACCACCGCCGCGTAGTCGGCTGCTCCCACGGGATCCACTTCTGGCGTCGGATTCGCCATCGCGAAGACGATCGCGCCCTCATTCATCGCTGCGAGGTCCTTCGGCTCAAGCAGGTTCCCGCTAGAGACGCCGATGAACACGTCGGCACCCTTGAGTCCCTCCTTGAGGGGGCCGGACACGTGGCGCGGGTTGGTGTTCTCCGCCAGCCACTTGCGGTGCTCGTTCATACCCTCGGTGTGCTCGCTGTTGAGCGCGCCCGAGCGGCCATAGCCGACGATGTCGGTGGCGCCGTGAGCCATGAGCAGCTTGGCAATGGCGGAACCGGCCGCGCCCACCCCCGACAGGACAATACGCACGTCCTCAATGTTCTTGCCGACGACCTTGAGCGCGTTGATCAGCGCTGCGAGAGTGACGATGGCGGTACCGTGCTGGTCATCGTGGAAGACCGGGATGTCGAGTTCCTCGCGCAGGCGCGCCTCGATGTCGAAGCACTTGGGTGCGGCGATGTCCTCAAGGTTGATGCCGCCGTAGGCAGGGGCGATCGCCTTGACGATCTTGATGATCTCCTCGGGATCCTTGGTGTCCAGCGCAACCGGCCAGGCATCGACGTCGCCGAACTGCTTGAACAGCACGGCCTTGCCCTCCATAACCGGCATGGCTGCCTCGGGGCCGATGTCCCCCAGGCCGAGCACCGCGGTCCCGTCCGTGACGACCGCAACCGTGTTCTTCTTGATGGTTAGCTGACGCGCACGCTCGGGGTGGTCATGGATTGCCTTGCACACGCGGGCGACCCCGGGGGTGTACACCCGGGCCAGGTCCCGGCGGTTGTGAATGGGAGTACGGGGGGCAACCTCAACCTTTCCGCCCACGTGGGCAAGGAAGGTGGAGTCGCCGACATTGTGGACGATGACGCCGCTGAGTTTCTTAAGCGCGTCAACCAGCTCGGCCCGGTGCTTGGAATCGCGCGTGTCGGCAGTCAGGTCAACGATCAGTGTGTCTCCGTCGGTATCGGCGACGTCCACGCCGTTGACGATGGCCCCGGTCGCAGAGGCAGTGTCAACGAGCGTGGTGACGGCCTTCTGAGAGGCAGGGACCTCGAGGTGGAGAGCGACGGTGTAGCTGGGACTCGGCTGTGCCATGGGGGCGTGTTCCTCCGTTGTGGAAATCTTGGACAGACCAACGACGGTCGCCGGTCTTCAAAGCTGAATCTGCTGATCCGAGCCTATCCCCTCACGGCGAGCAAGGATCTGGCTGTCTCATGGTTGTGAACCATGAGACAGCCAGATCCCGTCATGCACCAGCGCGACCGCGAGTGCTGCGCCGCCCTCCGCGAGCAGCGTTCACGCGCCCACGCGCTCCATAACCAGCTCGCGCACTCGGCGCGCGTCAGCCTGGCCCTTAGTGGCCTTCATAACCGCACCGACGATGGCACCCGCCGCCTTGACCTTGCCGCCGCGAATCTTCTCGGCGACATCGGGGTTGGCGGCCAGGGCCTCGTCGACCGCAGCCAGCAGTGCGCCCTCATCGGAGACGACCTCGAGTCCGCGGGCCTCCACCACTGCCTCGGGATCGCCCTCACCCGCCAGCACGCCCTCCAGCACCTGACGCGCGAGCTTGTCCGTCAGCCGACCGGAGTCAACCAGATTCTGCAGCTGGGCCACCTGCGCGGGGGTGATGGGCAGGTCCTCCAGGGCGACCTCCTGCTCCTTGGCAGCTCGGGCCAACTCCCCCATCCACCACTTCCGCGCGGCCTGGCCGGTCGTGCCGGCCAGAGCCGTGGCCTCAATCAGCTCGAGCGCGCCCGCGTTGACGACGTCGCGCATCTCGTCGTCGGCCAGGTTCCACTCAGCCTTCAGACGGCGTCGCTTTGCCGCCGGCATCTCCGGCAGACCCGCCCGGATCTCCTCAACCCACTCACGACTGGGCGCGAGCGGTACCAGGTCGGGTTCGGGGAAATAGCGGTAGTCGTCGGCGTCGGACTTGATACGCCCGGCGCGGGTGGTGCCGTCGGCCTGCCCGTGCCGGGTCTCCTGCTGCACCGTACCGCCGGCGGCGAGGATCGCCGCCTGGCGGCTGATCTCGTAGCGCACGACGGCGTCAATTCCGCGGAAGGTGTTGACGTTCTTGGTCTCGGTGCGCGTGCCCATAGGCGAGTCAGGACTCTCACGCAAGGAGACGTTGACGTCCGCGCGCACATTGCCCCGCTCCATCCGGGCCTCGGACACGCCCAGCGCCCGGAAGATGTCCCGCAGCGTGCGCACATAGGTCGCGGCGACCTCCGGGGCCCTGGCGCCGGCGCCCTCGATCGGGCGGGTGACGATTTCCACCAGTGGCACCCCGGCACGGTTGTAGTCCACCAAGGAGTGGTCGGCACCCTCGATGCGGCCATCAGTACCGCCGATGTGGATGTTCTTGCCGGCGTCCTCCTCCATGTGAGCCCGCTCAATCGGCACCGTGAACACCGTGCCGTCCTCCAGCTCCACCGGGACGGCACCGTCGTAGGCGATCGGTTCGTCCGACTGGGAGGTCTGGAAGTCCTTGCACAGATCCGGGTAGAAGTAATTCTTCCGGGCGAAGCGGCAGGTCTCAGCGATCTCGCACCCCAGGGCCAGGCCGATCCGAATGGCGTACTCCACACCCTTGCCGTTGACCACCGGCAGTGAGCCCGGAAGACCAGCACTCGTCGGAGTCACCATGGTGTTCGGCTGCGCCCCGAAGACGTTGGGCGCGGCGTCGAACATCTTGGTGGCCGTTCCGAGCTCCACGTGCACCTCCAGGCCGATCACCGGGTCGTAGCGGCGCACGGCCTCCTCAAAGTCCATCAGTTCATCACTCACGTCACTTCACCTCCAGCTCGGGGGCCTGGGCAAGCAGGTGACCGCCCCACTTCTTCTCCAACATCTCCTCCAGCACCGCGCCGACTCGGTAGAGACGGTCATCGGCGCGCTGCGGCGCCAGGATCTGGAAACCGACAGGCAGCCCGTCATCGCTCAGCCCCGAGGGCAGGCTCATGGCCGGCACGCCGGCAAGATTGGCTGGAATGGTGGTCACGTCCAACTTGTACATGGCCAGTGGGTCGTCCTTCTCACCGAAGCGGTAGGCCGTGACCGGCGCCGTCGGGGACACGAGCACGTCCGCCTGCTGCCAGGCCGCGGTGAAGTCACGCTGCACCAGGGTACGAACCTTCTGGGCGGAGCCGTAGTACGCGTCGTAATAGCCGGCGGACAGCACGTGCGTGCCCAGGATTATGCGCCGCTTGACCTCATCGCCAAACCCGGCGCCGCGCGTGGCGGACATGACGGTCTCGGCAGTTACCGGGCCCTTGGTGGGCTCTACGCGCAGGCCGTAGCGCATGCCGTCATAACGGGCGAGGTTGGAGGACGCCTCCGCCGGCATGATCAGGTAGTAGGCGTCCAGTGCGTACTCCAGGTGGGGCAGGGAGACGGTCTCAACCACGGCGCCCGCCTCCTCCAGCAGGGCCAGGGCCTGGTGGAAAGAGTCGACTACGCCGGCGTGGTAGCCCTCGCCGCCGTCGAGCTCGGCGACGACGCCAACGCGTAGCCCGCTCAAATCAGCCCCTTCCCGGGCAGCGCGCACCACGTCTGCCATGCCGCGCGGAGCGTCCGGCAGCGACGTGGAATCGAGCGGGTCGTACGAGGCAATGACGTCGTGCAGGAGCGCAGCGTCGAGCACGGTGCGCGCCATGGGACCGGGCGTGTCCAGGGAGGAGGCCATGGCAATCACGCCGAAGCGCGAGACCGTGCCGTAGGTCGGCTTGACGCCTACGGTGCCGGTAACGGCGGCCGGCTGCCGGATGGAGCCACCCGTGTCGGTGCCGACGGCGACTGGAGCCTCGAAGGCGCCGACGGCGGCCGCAGAACCACCCGAGGAGCCGCCCGGGATGCGGCCCAGGTCCCAGGGATTGGCGGTACGGCCGAAGGCCGAGTACTCGGTGGAGCCACCCATGGCGAACTCGTCCAGGTTGGTCTTGCCCAGAATCGGGAGATGGGCCGCCCGCAGGTTCTTCACCAGGGTCGCGTCATAGGGCGGGACCCAGCCCTCCAGGATCTTAGAGGCGGCTGTGGTGACCTGGCCGCGGGTGACGATCAGGTCCTTTACGGCCACCGGCACACCGGTCAGCTCCGGCACGGTGCCGCCGGCCGCGGCGGCCTCCCGGCGGGCGGCGTCGGCAGCGTCTGCAGCAGCCAGCGCCTTGTCCGCATCAACGTCGAGGAAGCCTCCCACGGCACCGTCGACGGCGGCGATGCGATCAAGGTGCGCCTGAGTGAGCTCGCGGGAGGAGACCGCGCCTGCGGCCAGGGCGGCCGCCTGCTGCGCGGCCGTCTGCGTAATGGCATCCATCCGGTCGGCTGCGGTTTTGCTGCCCGTCGACGTCTGGGCGCTCGGGCGGGTTTCGTTGTTCACGAGGCGGAGTCCTCTCCGAGAATGCGGGGCACGAGGAAGGCTGAGTCCTCGGCGGCGGGGGCGCCGGCGAGGAGCTCACCGACGTCGAGCGTCGGGCCGGGAACGTCTTCCCGCATCACGTTGGTTAGCGGAACTGGATGCGAGGTGGCCGGCAGATCGGGTGTGACCACGCTCGTAACCCGGGCGAACGAGGAGGCAACTGCGTCCAGCTCGCCGGCCAGCCGCGTGACCTCCTCATCACTCAGGGCCACGCGCGCGAGCGCCGCGACGCGGATCACCTCATCCTTGGAAATGGCAGACATGCGCCCGAGTCTATCCACTCACCGTCCCACTGCCGAGCCGACACCGCGCCGCGCGCGCCCACCGTGGGACGCAGTCCCCGACGCCATGCCTCGAGCGCCAGCAGCCGTCGGGCTCGCATGTGGGAAGTCACAGGCACGCGGAGTCGGACAACATTGACATTCCCAGCGCAGGCCGGTGTCATTGACGCTGAAGGTTCCGCGGCTGGAGCGGATACCCAGAACAGGGCGGTCCGTCACTGCGGCAGGCTGCCGGCGAATAAGGATCCTATGCAAAGCGACAAGCTCCCCACCGGGCCGTTCCCGGAGGAGACGGACGAGTCCTCGGCACCGGCCGACGGACCCGTCGCCGATGGCGCTGCCTCCAACACGGTCCTGAAAAGCCCGTACGGCGAGACTCCTGCCACCGCACGAACCTCAAAAATGGCGGCCAACGGATCCGGACCGACAGCGGGCACACCCGCCGCCGCGCCCGCGGAGCCGCTCTCCCCACCCGTATCGGCGTCGGATACCGACACCGCGAATAGCGCCACGGCACAGTCTGCCGTTGCGCCGCCACCGGCCTCCATGCCGCCTTCAATCTCACCCAGTGCGGACACGCCCCAAGCCGCGACGCCGGCGGAGCCGGACACAGCGTTTACGACCGCCTCGCCCGCTTCGGCTCAGAGCGCCGCGACGGCTCACCCCTCCCCCGCATCCGCCGCCAGCGCAGAAGCGGCGGACACCACCCCCGCCAAACGCCTGTCCCGGCGCCGTCGGCGGGCACTGGCTGCCGTGGCCACGGCAGCCATACTGATGGGTGTGGGCGGGTACGCCTACGCCGAGCACTACGCGGACGTCGCGGTCCCGGGCACCACGGTGGCGGGCATCGATGTGGCCGGGATGAGCCGGCAGGAGATTGCCGACGTGGTCAGCACTAAGGCGGACGCCGCCACGGTTACTATCACCGGCGACGCCGAGGCCACCGCCACGCTCGCCGAGCTGGGAACCACGGTGGACGCTGATGCCACCGCGGATGCAGCCATGCAGCATGGAGCCGGCATCATCGACCGCTTCAGGGCCTTGCTGAACCACGCCGATATCGGTGTGGTCACCTCCAGCGACGACGCCGTGCTCGAGGACTACGCCGGCGGTCTTGTTCCCGACGACCACTCAAAGGCCAAGAACGCCTCTATCAAGCTGGACTCTGACTCGACCGCCTTCGAGGTCACCGCCGCAAGTGCAGGCCTGAGTGTTGATACAGGCACCCTGGCTGACGCCGCCGCCGCGGCCGCGGCCTCACTCAGCTCCAGCTCGGTGGACGTCACTTACGAGAACACCCAGCCGGCGGTCTCGGACGAGGACGCACAGGCGGTGGCGGATACCGCGAACGAGTGGATTTCCCAGGACGTCACCGTGGCCACCGCCTCCGGGGACACCTCCTACACCGCAGACGCCGCGACCAAGGCGTCCTGGATCTCGGTGACGGAGAGCCTTGATGCTGCTCCCACGCTGTCGATCGACAGCGGCAAGGTTGCGCAGTGGGTCGACGCCCAGGCGACCGAGGCGAACGTGACACCGGTGGTGGGACAACGGAACGTCAACTCCGCCGGCGAGGTCGTTGCCACCAGCGTTGAGGCGGTCGCCGGGCAGACGGTCAACAACGCGGAAGCCGTTGCCAAGGCGATCTCAAAGTCGCTGTCCAACGGCGAGGCCTACAGCGGCAGCTTCGAGATGACCACGAGCGACGAGCAGTGGGAGGAGCGGGCGATCGCCGACGGCGCCGAGAACCTGGTCTACCAGGCGGCCGACGGTGAGAAGTGGGTGGATATCAACCTGTCTGACAAGACAGTGACCGCCTACGAGGGTGCGACGGTTATGCGCGGGCCTGTCTCCGTGGTCGACGGCGCCGCCGCCACCCCGACCGTAACCGGCACCTACCACGTCTATCTGAAGTACGAGACGCAGACCATGCGCGGTCAGAACGCCGACGGGACGAACTACGAGACCGAGAATGTTCCCTGGATCGCCTACTTCTACCAGGGCTACGCCCTGCACGGCGCCCCTGGCGCTCCAGTTGGGGATTCTCCGGCTCGCACGGCTGCCTCAACATGCCGGTTTCGGAGGCTAAGTGGTTCTATGACTGGTCCGAGATCGGAACCACCGTGGTAAGCCACTACTGAGTCTAGCGACGCTGGGCGGCCCGGCGGACCGCCCAGGCACTCGGCCCACCCGGAGGGTGAAGACCCCGGGTGGGCCGATGCACGTCAGGAATCGGCTGCGAGCGCCTCGGGGCCACCAGCCAGCAGGGTCTCAAAGCCGGCCTCGTCCAACAGCGGCAGGCCCAGTTCGCGTGCCTTGGCCTCCTTAGAACCTGCGTTCTCGCCGACGACGACGTAACTCGTCCGCTTTGAGACGCTACCGGACGCCTTGCCACCGCGGGAGACAATGGCCTCCTTGGCACCATCCCGGGTAAAGCCCTGCAGCGTGCCAGTTACCACAATGGTCAGGCCGCCCAGCGTCTGGGGCACGGCCTCCCCCGGCGCGGTCTCATCAGCCATGCGCACCCCGGCGGCCGCCCAGCGGGACAGGATCTGCTGGTGCCAGTCAACCTCAAGCCAGTCCTTCCAAGCGGCGGCAATCGTTGGGCCAACCCCCTCCACCTGCGCCAGCTCCTCCACGCCGGCGGCCTGGAGCTGTTCGATGGAGCCGAAGCGGGCAGCCAGCGCACGGGCCGCCGTCGGGCCCACGTGTCGCACGGACAGGGCCACGAGGACTCGCCACAGGGGCTGACGCTTGGCCGCATCGAGCTGGGCAAGCATGGCCGTGGCGTGCTTCCCCGGCCGGGTCGGCTTCTTGACCTCGCCTTCCTTGGTGTAGGTCTGCTTGGACCAGAAGAAACGCAGTAGCCGCCAGTCGCCGGTAGGCAGCCCGCCACGGGTGACGGGCCGGTAGACAAACACCTCACGCAGATCGGCCGCCGTCAGCTCGAACAGCCCGGCCTCACCCGTGAGCGCCGGCTGCTGCTCGGACGCGCCAGCGGCGGACAGCAGTGCCTCGGCCGCCCCGACTCGCTCGGAGGGGTGGAGGGCCCCCAGCTCGGACGCCGACAAGTGCAGGCGGCCACGCTCGGTCTCGAGCAGGTGACCCGCCGCGAGCGCGGCCAGGACCTCTGCGCGTCCGGCGTCGGGCTGGGTCAGTGCCAGGGCGGCCTCGTCTCCCAGGCCCTCGATATCCAGGGCGCCGCGCGAGCCGATGTGGGCAATCCGTTCGGTCAGCTGCGCCGGGCAGGAGCGGGTATTGGGGCAGCGCAGGTCGATATCGCCCTCCTTGGCCGGGGCCAGTTCCGTTCCGCAGGAGGGGCAGTTGCGCGGCATGGTGAACTCCCGTTCGGAGCCGTCGCGCCGTTCAAGGACCGGTCCCACGATCTCCGGGATGACGTCTCCGGCTTTCCGTAGAACCACCATGTCACCGATCTTGACCGCCTTGCGGGCTACCTCGGTGGCGTTATGGAGGGTGGCCCGGGACACGCGAGAACCGGCCACCAGCACCGGCTCCATGATCCCGAAGGGGGTGACGCGGCCGGTACGGCCGACCTGGACGTCGATGTCCAGTAGGCGGGTGTGAACCTCCTCGGGCGGGTACTTATAGGCGGTGGCCCAGCGGGGGACACGGGATGTGTAGCCCAGCTCGTCCTGCAGCGGCTGGGAATCCAGCTTGAACACGATGCCGTCAATCTCATGCAGTAGGTCATGGCGGTGGTCGGCATAGCGCGCAATGTATGCCTCGCGCTCAGCTCGTCCGCGTACCACCTCGTTGTAGGGGGAGACCGGAAGCCCCCAGGATTCCAGCAGCTCATACCAGGCGTGCTGGGTAGTGGGCAGTTGCTGGCCGGGAGCCGGCGTTATGGCGCCAATCCCGTGGGCGATCATGGCCAGCGGCCGGGCGGCTGTGACGGCGGGGTTCTTCTGCCGCAGCGAGCCGGCAGCGGCGTTGCGCGGGTTGGCGAATACCTGCAGGCGGGGGCGGCCCTGTGCCTCCCGCTGGAGGTTCTCGGTACGACGGCGCTCATTGAACTCGTGGAAGGCGTCCACCGGGAAGTAAACCTCGCCGCGTACCTCCACCCGGGCCGGATGCGAGTCACCTGCCAGCACCAGTGGCACGGAGGCGATGGTACGCACGTTCCCAGTGACATCCTCCCCGACTACGCCGTCGCCCCGCGTGGCGGCGCGAGTCAGTACGCCGTGCTCATAGGTCAGGGCGACCGCCAGGCCGTCGATCTTCACCTCCGCGGTCATCGCCAGTTCGGCGTCGGGCACTCCGGTCTCCGCCGCCATGCGCTGCGCCCACTGCTCCACCTCTTCCAGGTCGAACACGTCCTGCAGGGAGTACATGCGCGCATAATGCGGCGCCGCTGCGAAGTCCGTGGTCGGCCGCCCGCCCACGGACTGGGTGGGCGAGCCCGACAGCTGAAGCGCTGGATAAGCCTTCTCCAGTGACTCCAGCTCGCGATACAGGGCATCGTACTCGGCATCGGACCAGGGACTCTGGGAGTCCACGGCGGCGTAGTAGGCATCGCGGGCGCGCTCGATGACCCTGACCAGTTCAGTCCAGCGGGCACGCACGGCGGCGGGCACCTTAACCAGATCGGCGGCCAGGGCGGCTGAAGTTGCGGGGCGGGCTTCGCTCATGGGCTCATCCTCCCCCACGTCCCTGACTGTTTCAGAACCGCCCGGCATCGCCTTACCGACCAAGGCTGATACGCGCCGCTATCCACAGGCGTCGTTGGCAGCAGCGCGGGCGCGGCCCATCCCCAGGCCCGCCCCGCAGTACCGGCCGCCTGGAGCAGGCTCAGCCCATGCACACCGATTCGCTCCTACCGCCCGCGCCACCGCTGGCCGGGACCGGTGCGTCCGCGCCCGGCCCAACGATGACCGACCCCGCCGCACCGGCCGCTTCCGCCGCCCGCGAGGCGCTGGCATCTGCCTGGCATCTGGCGGTGCTCGACGGTTGCGATGAGGGCCTCGTAGTCCCGTTGCCCGAGCGGGGCACCATCGGCCGTGACGGGGTGCTCACGGATCGGGCCATCTCCCGATCGCACCTACGAGTACGGCAAACCCACCGCGGTGTGCTGCTGTCGGATGCGGGTTCCGCTAACGGTGTGCGCGTGCGCAGGCGCTGGTGCTGGCGCAAGTTGGGATCACGGCCCCGGAAATGCCGCGCGGGAGCTCGGCTGCGCCTAGGTGAGACGCTGGTGGAGCTGCGTCCTCGTCCCGCGGACCTGCACCCGCCGCAGCCGCCCACACCGGCGCAAAGCCGGTGGATGCTCCTCGGTTCGGGGCTGGCCGCCGGGCTGCTGGTGACGCTAGTAGTTGTCACTATTCGCACCGGGAACCGCGGAGCGCTGGGAGCGCTGGCCATGGCGCCCATGGGGGTGATGCTGCTACTTCGGTTCGTGCCGATGCTTGGGAATCGGCGGGGCCGGACGGTATCCGGCACCGCGGGATGGCGCGGACGGCGCGCGCGCACTCCCGACCCCGCGGGCATGCTTCTGGCCGTTGCTGTGCGGCACGCCGGGGAGCGCGGGCCCCACCGGGCGCAGTCCTCCTCCAGGGAAGCGGATGAGGTCCGTGCCTGGACCGGCCGCCGACGGCGTCGGACGGTGTTACGGGTGGCCGCCGGCGACTCCGTCGCCCTGACCGGGCCGATGGCGGTAGCAGCCGTGCGTTGGTGGGGCGCGCAGGTGCTGGCGCGCGGAGTCGGGCAGGTGCAGGCGGACGCTACCGCTGTGCATGTCTCCTGGGGACCCGAGGGCAGGCGGTCGGAAGTCAGCGTGAGCGCCGCGGACTCGGGGATGCTGACGGGGGCGGCCGTAGCTGTCAGCGTGCTGCCGGTGCGCGGGCGGACCGTGGATCCCGGTGAGCGCTGGTGGTCGGTCCTCCTGGCTGCTGCGGGGATCCCGCTGCCCGGCACCGACGAGGCCGCCGGGCGGACCGCCGAGCTACCGGGAAGCGTGCGGATAGAGGAGGTGTGCACCGACCTGGATCGAGCGCTTCTGCGACGTCGCTGGCAGGCGGTGTCTGCAGGCCTGCCGGCCGTCCTGGGCGTGGGTTCCCGCGGGCCGGTATCCGTCGACTTGGTCCGGGATGGTCCCCACGCGCTGCTCGCGGGCACAACCGGTTCGGGCAAGTCGGAGCTGCTCATCTCCTGGCTGCTGCAGCTGGCGGCCTCCCGGCCACCGACGGCACTGACGCTGGTCCTGGTCGATTACAAGGGCGGGGCCGCCTTCGGCCCGCTGGCCCAGCTGCCGCACACGGCCGGGGTCCTGACCGACCTGGATCCGGCGGGCACCCGCCGCGCCCTGGAGTCACTCGAGGCCGAAGTGCGCCGCCGCGAGCGCCTGCTCGCCGACCACCGCGCCAAGGACATCTCCTACCTGGCTGCGGGAATCGCGCCCGCCAGGCTAGTGCTGGTGGTTGACGAGTTCGCCACCCTGGCAGCGGAGCACCCGGAGGTGCTCGACTCGCTGGTCAGGGTGGCCGCGCAGGGCCGCAGCCTCGGTATCCACCTGATTCTGTCAACGCAGCGTCCGGGCGGCGCCGTGTCCCCCACGATCCGCGCGAACACGAATCTGCGCGTGTGCCTGCGCGTGCTGGATCCGGCGGACTCCCGCGACGTACTGGGTCATGACGGCGCCGCGCACCTGCCCGCGCACCCGGGCCGAGTGCTTACGTCCACCGGGACGCAGGTGCAGGCGGGCGAGGTGCTGCAGGCGCCCTGGTGCGGCACAGAGCGCCATCTGGCGGCCCTGATCGAGGAGGTCGCCGCCGCGGCCGGCACGATCACCCCGTGGCGCCCCTGGGCACCACCACTGCCTGCGCGGGTGCGCCGTCGGCAGGCGCGGGCACTCGCCGCCGCCCGCGAGGCGCCCGCGCCCGCCCCGGGGACGCTGCCGGAGCAGGCGCAGGGCACTGCTGGCTCCGCGGACTGCATCCTGCTACTGACGGACCTGCCCGAGCAGCAGCGCCTGAGCACGTGGGTATGGTCTCCGGCAGAGCCGCTGCTGGTGCTGGGGGCAGCGGGATGCGGGCGCTCGACGGCCGTGTACTCGGCCGCGGTGGGGGCGCTCGCCCGCGGCGTGAATGTGCACGTGTGCGCACAGCCGCACTCCGCTCCGGCCGAGCTGGCGGGACGGGCCGGGGTGGGTACCGTCGTGGGAGGGGACGATCCCCGGCGCCTGGCACGTCTTTGGTCGTTGGCGGCCGCGGGATCGTTGCGCGGGGACCTGCTGGCCATTGACGACGTCGACGTCATGCTGGCGTCTGTGGACGAGGCGCTCGGACCGGGTGAAGGACTGGCGCTGCTCGAGTCAGTGGTGCGCGCGGCCGCCTCGACCGGGACCGGGGTGCTGGTGGCTGCGCCGCTGACGGTAGCCAATGCGCGTTGGACCGTACCGCTACGGCGGCGGCTGGTGCTCGGGGCCGTGCAGCCGACTCAGGCCTCCCTGGCGGGGTTGCCGCGTGGCGTCGTCACGGGTCGGGGGCCGGGGCGCGGCGTACTGCTCGACGGCGGCGAATCCACCGCATGTCAGGTGGTTCTGCCCGAGCCGGACGAGCACCGCGGCCCCGGCCCCGGTTTGCGCCGGCTGGAGGAAATCCCCATAACAGTGCCGTCCGCTCCGGGCGTTTGGGCGGTGGGCGGTGACAGCGCCGCCCCGGTGCCGCTGCCCGGTGGGTGTGTGCTCGTGGTTGGGCCTCCCGGATCCGGACGCAGTACCGCGGTTGCGGCGCTGGCCCGCTGTGCTCACGCCGCCGTCGGCGCGGATGCCTCCGCCCCGCTCGTCGCCGATGACCTGGACCTGAGTGACCCCGGGGTGCAGGCGCGCGTGGAGGCGGCGGTGAGCCAGGGGCGCTGTGTGATCGCCTCCGCGACCACGGAGCGCGCGGCCGGCACTTATCGGGGTCCGCTTGCCCTGCTGCGGGAACGAGGGGCCGTGCTGGTGCTGTGGCCGGGCCTGGGACCGGCCGCGCAGGCCGCGGGCAGGCAGCTGCGCGGCAGTATTGACCCGCGCGGCGCCACCGTGCCGGGACGCGGCGTGCTGGTGTGGCGCGGCGGCCTGACCCCGCTGCAGGTCGTGCGTGAGTCGGCCGCCCGGGTGGATGAGCAGTGAGCGCCCCATGCGCGCGCATTGGCACCGGGCTCCGCCAGCTGTTGGCCTGCCTGGCGCCAGGCCGAGGTTTCACCCCTGTAACCGTTGCAGTAACACCGCAGTTGACTGTGACCATCACGACAGGCCGTCGGCACAGCTCTCACCTACGGGGTCTTGCCCCGGCCCGGTGAGCGTGTGAAAGTTGGGGCAGGACGCGGTGGTCCAACGCCCGCCTCGGCGATTTCGGGACGGCACGTAACGCGCACCGCAGCAGCACTCATGTCCCCGAAGGGAGCCTCTATGGATTGGCGGAGCCAGGCAGCTTGTCTCACGGTCGACCCGGAACTGTTCTTCCCCGTCGGCAACACCGGCCCCGCGATCGCGCAGATCGCTGAGGCCAAGGAGGTGTGCGCCCGCTGCGAGGTCGTGGACACCTGCCTGAAGTGGGCTCTGGAGAACGGCCAGGACGCCGGAGTGTGGGGCGGTATGAGCGAGGATGAGCGCCGCTCGCTGAAGCGCCGCGCCGCTCGCGCCCGCAGGTCCTCCTGAGCGCCTTCGAGCGCCGCCCCTGGGCTGGATGCCCTGCGCTCCCCGATCTCCGCTCCGGGAAGCGAACTGAACAGGACTGACTAATTCGCACCGCCGCGCGCGTGACACCGCCTGATAGCAGCGGGTTCTCAGGCAGGTGCTCCACGGCCTGGGTGCGCGCCAGGTCCGGGGAGTGCCCGGGGCGCCACATGCGCACGAGCACAGACCAGGCGCACCGATCGCCCCGCTAGTCACTCAGCTGGGCATGCACTACTACGTCTGTGCCGCGCCCGCTGGGTGCGGGCCGCCAGTCAATCGAGCCGCACAGCTCGCCGCGCACGAGTGTGCTCACAATCCGCGTGCCCAGACCGGTCATCTCCGTGCCGGGCACCAGGCCCACTCCGTCGTCGATCACGTGGACGGTCAGTCGGCTGCCCTCGCGCTGTGCCCGAACTGTCACGGTGCCGTCGCGGTCCTCCAGGCCGTGCTCAACCGCGTTGGTCACCAGCTCCGCCAGTACGGTGGCGAGCGCCTGCGCGGAGTCGGCGTCGACAATGCCGAACTCCCCCTCCAACCGGGTGGACACGTGTCCGGTGGGGGTGGCGACGGCGGCAGCCGAGCGGAGCACTGAGGAGAAGACCTCGTCAAAGTCGACCTTCTCATCCACGTTCTGGCTGAGCGCCGCGTGCACGGTGGCGATCGTGCCCACCCGGCGCTCCGCCTCGGTCAGCGCGATGCGCGTCTCCTCATTGGTGGCACGGCGAGCCTGCATGCGCAGCAGGGCAGACACTGTCTGCAGGTTGTTCTTGACGCGGTGATGGATCTCGCGGATCGTCGCGTCCTTATTCATCAGCACCTGCTCCCGGCGACGGATCTCCGAGACGTCGCGCACCAGCAGCAGCGCTCCGGCTCTGGCCCCGTCCCGGCGCAGCGGGATGGAGCGCAGTGAGAGGAACACGCCCCCGACCTCCACCTCGGTCAGCCAGGCCTGCCGTCCCATCAGCACCACCGCCATGGTCTCATCCACGGGCGTGCGCTCGGGGATGATGCTGGTGACGGCCTCGGCGAGCTGGCATCCCTCGATGTCGCCCGCGACGCCGAGCCGGTGGAAGCAGGACTGCGCATTCGGTGAGGCGTAGGTGACCACCCCGTCGTCGTCGAGGCTGACCACGCCGTCACCCACCCGCGGTGTGCCATGGCGCATGCCGGTAGCGGCACCGTTGATGGGGAAAGCGCCCTGGGCGATCATCAGGCACAGGGCATCCGCCAGTACCTCGAGGGGCTTGTCCACGATGCGTCCGCCTCGTAGTACGCCGACGGCGGTCTCCCGGGTCATGACGGCGATGGCCCGGCCACTGTGCATAACCGGCACGTACTCCTCACGCACCGCCGATGAGCCGGTCCACTCGGGCGCCGCAGCCACCACGATCTGCCCGCTCGTCAACGCCTCGAGGGCCAGGACCTCGCGGGCGGCGGGCATGCGGCGCCCAATGACGTCCTCCAAGTGGACCGTGGCACCGGTGGCCGGACGCGAGTGTGCGGCGGCCACGAAGCGACCGGAATCGGTGTACACCCACAGCACCAGGTCTGACACGGACAAGTCGGCAACCACCTGCCAGTCCGCCATGAGCTGGTGCAACCAGTCCAGGTCTGTGGGAGGCAGACTGACGATGCCGCGGACCGAGGAGGGCAGAAGACTCGACACGCCCCGATGCTACCGGGATGCACGGCCCAATCGGCCACACGTCGTCCTTGCACCGGCTGCGCGGCGAACCCGCGTCCACGGCCTGGCCCCGGCCAGCCGTCCGCCCGGGGGCTCCTACCTGCCAGAACGTGGGCGTAGGCACAACGCGTAGTAGATGCACGCTAATCGTCAGCGATACATGGCAGGATCGTAGGCATGAAGAAGCGCGTCACCATCACCTACCCCGCCGATCCGGCACGCGTCGCCGCCATGCTGGCCGATCCCGCGTATCAGCGAGCTCGTTTCGAGCGCTTGCAGCTCAATGACATGAGCGTCGACGTCGCCGCCCGCGGGCGCGGATTCGTCGCCACCACCTCCGGCTCGGTGCCGCCCTCCCGCCTGCCTTCCGCAGCAGCGCGCTTCGTCCGCTCCGCCGTCTCCTTCGGACTGACCGAGTCCTGGACGGAACCCGCGGCAGACGGGTCTCGTACCGGCAGCCTGGAGGCCACCGTCAAGGGCGCCCCGGTAAAAGTCGGCGCAGCCATGTCCATGGGTTCGGGCGCGGACGGCGAGTCCACCAGTGTCGTGGTCGACCTGGACCTGTCCGTCTCGGTGCCCCTGGTCGGGCGCAGCGTAGAGGAGAAGGCGCTTGCCAGAGTCGGCAGAGTTGTGGCCGACGAGCAGCGGCGCGGCGCAGCCTGGCTCGCCAACGCGTGAACCTGCCGGGTGGTCCAGCCCGGCCCGCCGCTCACCTCGCCGCGGGCAGCCCACGGATATTCCACGAGCACGCCCGCGGATATTCCCGTTCCGCCAAACGCGCATGTCCTGGTCTTCCCGGTGAACCGCATGGCACCATCCAGCCATGAACAATCTCGATGACATCATCACCCCCACGCAGAGCAACTCGGTTTGGGCCGAGCGCACCGGCACCCGGCAGTACCTGGGCCACAATTCCCGCGGGGCCGAGGTCCGCGTGGGCATGGGCGAGGGCGAGTTCTCCCCCGGGGAGCTGATCAAAATCGCCCTGGGCGCCTGCAACACCCTGTCTGCGGATCACCGGCTCGCCAAGGCTCTCGGCGAGGACTTCGACGCCAACTTCATCGTGTCCACGCTGAAGAACGAGGAGGAGGAGCGCTACAGCGACTTTGATGTGCAGATCATCGCCGACTTCGCCTCGCTCAGCCCCGAGCAGCGGCAGACGCTGAATGAGCGAGTCGAGCGGGCCATCGAGCGCGGCTGCACGGTCGGTCACACGATCGAGCACGGGGCCGGCATTCGCCTGCACCTGCTTGACGACCCCGACGCGGCGTGAGCCGCGGCGGGGGCTTCCCGGCTTGATCGATCCCTCTTGCGTGGCGGGAGTACCCGCAATCCGCTCAAGTACCGATAGTGTGGGCGCGGCACGCCCAGCAGATGCACTGGATGAGACGGAGACGCATTCATGAGCGACAACGCCAGCAGCAGTAGCGAGTACCCACACCTTTCGCGGATGGGACTGACGCCACCGGACGGTGTTGATACCGCCTACGAGGAGCTGCTGGCGGAAGTCCTGCTCGATGGGGCCCGCAAGGGGGACCGTACCGGCACCGGAACCCGCTCGCTGTTCGGCAGGCAGCTGCGCTACGACCTGACCAAGGGCTTTCCCCGCATCACCACGAAGTTCGTGGCCATGAAGGCCGTGAAGGGCGAGTTGCTGTGGTTCCTGCGCGGCGACATGAACGCCCGCTGGCTACAGGAGCGCGGCATCACCATCTGGGATGAGTGGGCCGGCGCCGACGGCGAGCTTGGCCCGATCTACGGCGCCCAGTGGCGCAGCTGGCCGGCGCGGGATGGCGGGGTTATCGACCAGATCGCCGGGGTGATCGACACCCTGCGCCGCGACCCCGATTCCCGGCGCATGCTCGTATCCGCCTGGAACGTGGGTGAGCTGGACCGCATGGCCCTGGCGCCCTGCCATGCCTTCTTCCAGTGCTACGTGGCCGACGGGCGCCTGTCTCTGCAGGTCTACCAGCGCTCGGCGGACCTGTTTCTGGGGGTGCCCTTCAACATTGCCTCCTACGCGCTGCTGACCCACATGCTGGCCCAGCAGGCGGAGCTGGAGGTAGGTGAACTGGTGTGGACCGGCGGGGACTGCCACATCTACAGCAATCACGTGACCCAGGTTCACGAGCAGCTCTCCCGGGTGCCACTCGCCTACCCCTTCCCCCGGCTGCGGTTGGAGCGGGCGGATTCGATTGATGCGTACGCTATGGATGACATTGACGCCTCCGCCGGCTACCAGCACCATCCGACCATCAAGGCTCCGGTGGCGGTGTGAATAACCCAGTTAGTCACACCGGTCCGGCGTCTGGGGAGCCGGGTCGGCAACAGCCAGTAGGCGCGATCTGGGCGCAGGACCGCAGCGGCGTCATCGGCGCCGATGACGAGATGCTCTGGCGGGTACCGGCGGACTTCCGCCATTTCCGCGCGGCTACCCGGGGAGGCGCCGTCGTCATGGGCCGCACCACCTGGGACTCGCTCGGAGGCGCGCTGGACGGGCGCGCCAACGTAGTCCTGACGCGAAGGAGCCACTGGACCGCGCCGGGAGCACTCGTGGCAGGCGATCTGCGCGAAGCGCTGGCGGCGGCCCACGATGCCGTCGGGAGCCTCGGTCCGGACCCACGCGAGGACGGTTACCGCAGCCTGCCACGAGTATGGGTAATAGGCGGCGGCACCGTTTACAAACAGGCGCTTGAATCCGACCTGGTGGACGAGTTGCTCATAACACTCGTCGACCTCGACGCCGGAGCGCGGGCAGCCGCGGCGGGTATAGCCCCGCAGCGGCTGGTGCATGCCCCGGCGCTCGCTCCGTCCCGATGGACCCCGGCGGCCCCCGCTCGGATCCGCGCGGACAGTGGCGGCCAGTATCGGGGGACGCGTCCTGGCGGGTGGACCACTGGCGGCGCACCAGGAGGTAGAGACCACCGTGGGGCGCGCACCGGTAGACGGTGCGCGCCCTACGGATCATGACGCCGACGTACTTTCTGCCGTGCGCTCGCTAGGGCTCCCTCAGGAGTAGCGCTCCTGGAAGATCCGCTCCAGCGCCTCCAGGGAGTGCCCCTTGGTCTCCGGCAGGAACTTGGCGTAGAAGGCCAGGCTGCCCAGGTTCACCAAGGCGAACACGAAGAACACATTGCCCTGGATGGCCTCAATGAGGTTGGGGAAGGCGAAGGCGACGATCACGTTGCCCATCCAGTTGCAGAACACCGCCACGCCGTTGGCCAGGCCGCGCACCCGCATCGGGAAGATCTCCGAGAGCATCAGCCAGAAGGTCACCCCGATGAAGCACTGCATGAAGAACAGGAAGGACAGCATGAACAGCAGCACCAGGTAGCTGCGGGCGGTCGACTCTGGCAGCAGGAACACCAGGCCCAGAGCGATCAAGGAGGCCACGCACCCGGACTGACCGGTCAGGATCATCCGGCGGCGCGGTAGCCGCTTGAGGAAGAAGGCGATGCCGATGTACACCGAGATCACCGACACCACGCCGTTGGCGATGGTCGCCACGATCGATGCCTGCGCCCCCAGACCGGTGGAGATCAGGATGGTGGGGGCGTAGTACATGATGCCGTTGACGCCGGTGAGCTGTGACAGGAATGCCAGGCCGATACCGATCAGGGTGATCTTGCGAATCCAGGGAGTGCGCAGATCCGCCCAGGAGCCCTTGCCCATACGGGCCTCCTCCTCCACGCGGCGCACGATGTCCTCGCCCTCGCCCTGAACCTGGTCGGCCATCCGGACATGGTTGAGCACGTCCCACATCTCGGCGACACGTCCTTTACGGGCCAGCCAGCGCGGCGATTCGGGCAGCAGGTGGATACCGATCCATAGCCCGATCGCAGGCAGTGAGGCGAGCACGAGCATCCACCGCCAGGCGTGAGCCCCGGGCCAGGCCGTGGCGATGATCGCGTTGAAGGTGTACGCCAGCAGCTGTCCGGTGACGATCATCAACTCGTTGCGAGAGACCATCGTGCCGCGGATCTCGACGGGTGAGATCTCGGACAGGTAGACGGGGACGGTGGCGGAGGCGCCGCCAACGGCCAGGCCCAGGATGAACCGGAATGCCACGAGGGCGGGATAAGACGGCGCCAGCGCGCAGCCGACGGCACCGACCAGGAAGATGACGGCCACCGTCATGATGTTGCGCTTGCGCCCGTAGCGGTCGGACAGGCGTCCGCCGATTAGCGCCCCGAATGCCGCTCCCACGGTCAGCGAGCTGGTGACGATCGACTCGTTGAAGGCGGTCAGTGACATCCCGCCCTCGGCGGGAGACAGCTTCAGGAACGGCAGCGCGCCGGAGATCACGCCCGTGTCGTAGCCGAAGAGGAGCCCGCCGAGCGTGGCGATCGAGCGGATGGTGAACAGCCGCCGGTCAATGTTGCGCTTTTCAGCGGAGACGCTGGCGGTGGTCATCAGCGAGTCTCCTCGACTGTGAAGGTGCGGATGAAGTCATCCAGCGCGTCGTCACTGGCGCCGGAGGCGAATGCCTCCATCGCCACCGTGCCGCGGTATCCCATTTCCGCCAGGGCCAGGGCGACGGCGCGATAGTTGATCTCACCGGTGCCGGGCTGGGCGCGCCCAGGCACATCCGCCACCTGGATCTCGCCGATCCAGGGCTGGGATTCCCGGCATAGCTCGATCAGATTCCCCTCGCCGATCTGCGCGTGATAGAGGTCGAG
This sequence comes from Actinomyces sp. 432, assembly GCF_009930875.1. Lineage (NCBI taxonomy): Bacteria > Bacillati > Actinomycetota > Actinomycetes > Actinomycetales > Actinomycetaceae > Actinomyces > Actinomyces sp. 432. The sequence continues at coordinate 1,136,708 of NZ_CP025249.1, read as the reverse complement.
GTTCATCCGCAGGTGCGGGGAGTCGACAGCCGCCACCAGCGCGCGCGTGTCCTTGGCCAGGGCGAAGGGGCAACCGGGGTGATCCACTGGGAGGTTCAGGTTCTCCAGGGTGAAGATCCTTCCCTCCCGCTCCCCCAGCGCGGCCAGACGGCGCAGGGTGTCGGCCGCGCGCAGCCAGTCGCCGGGAGTGGGGTGCTCGTTGGCGACCACTGGGATGCCGCCCTCCCCCAGGCCCGTACCGTGCACGTTCAGCCGGGGGCAGTCGATCTTCTCGGCGGCGGCGAGGGACCGCTCAGCAGTGGTGAGCAGCCGGGAAATGCCGTCGTCCGTGGTCAGGTCGCCCTCTACGTATCCGGTCATGGAGACGATCTCGACGCCGTCGGCCCGCCGTGCCGCCAGCGCGTCAAGATCCTTGTTGGTCCAGTCCCACATCTCCACCCTCAGGCCCCGGGCGGCGATCGCGTCGACCCGCTCGAGGAAGGGCCGGTCGGTGAAGATCATCTCCGCGCAGGCCGCGAGGGTGAAGGCATTGTCATTGGCTACGTTCACGGGGCTCATCGGGTTACCTCCTCAAGGCGAACGGTGCGGGACTGCTGCACGGAAAGGATGGCCGCGCGGGCGATCTCCAGGGCCTTGACGCCGTCCTCACCGGTGGGAATGTCGGGGCTGCCGCCGCGGATCGCCTCCACGAAGGCCGCGAACTCCCCCACATAGGCCGAGTGCAGCAGGTCGGTGTCCGCGCGGGAGGTGTCGTAGGAGACTCCGGCGGGACCGTAGAACTCCATGTCGGTGGTGCGCCCGCTGCCGGCCGTGGCCATGCCGCCGTCGCCGAACACCTCGCCGCGCACGTCGTAGCCGTAGCTGGCGGAGAAGCTGGCCTCGGCGGTTGCGAAGGCACCGTTGTCAAAGTGCAGGTTGACCACGGAGGTGTCCAGGAAGCCGTCGCTGCGCGCGTCCGGCCGGATGAGCGCATCCGCGTGCGCGGTCACCTGGTCTACCTCGGCGCCGGGGTTGAGCCAGCGCAGCGTGTCGAAGTCATGAATGAGCGTCTCCAAGAAGATCGTCCACAGGGGCGTGCGAGCGGGATCGCCCCCGTATGGGCCGGGGTCGCGGGTGAGCGAGCGCAGTAGCTGCGGGGTACCGACGCGGCCGTCATCCACGGCGCGACGCGCCGCGATGAATCCGGGTGCGAAGCGGCGGTTGAATCCCACCTGGAGCACCACACCAGCACGTTTGGCCGCTTCGACGCACTCGGCGGCCTCATCCAGCTCGGTGGTGATGGGCTTCTCGGTGAACACGTGCTTGCCGGCCCCGGCGGCCTCGACGATCAGGTCGTGGTGCAGGGCGGCGGGCGTGGTGACAACCACGGCGTCGATATCAGGGTCGGCCAGCACTCCGGTGGCCTCGGCCTCGGCGCGGGCTCCCAGCGGCTCGGCCAGGTTGCGAGCGGCCTCGACCCGGGGATCCACAACGGCCACCAACTCCGCGGTGTGCAGGTCGTGGGCGATTGCGGTGGCGTGGTGCGTTCCAATCCGGCCGGCACCGATGAGGGCGATGCGAACCGGCGGGGTAGGACTGTTGATCATGGGTGGACTCCTTCGTCGTGTGCCGCAAGCGCTCCGGGCTGCGCGGCATTGCTTCACAAGGACCACGACTCTGCGGTCTTTGTGATGACAAATACGCTAGCACGTTCTAGGGACGAACCACCATGCAGGCGCCGCAGCCTGTAACACCACACCCGACAATCACTGATATTTCAACGAATCCAAACCGTGAGGTCTCGAGTCCGGCCGCTATAATTATAGAAATTACAGTTGTTGTCACGTATGCTTCGGCGTAGGCTTGATACGGACAATCACGGGGGTGAGCCACCATGGCGCAGCGGTCGCGCAAGCAGGTAACACTCGCTGACGTGGCGCGCGAGGCCAACTGCTCGGTGTCACTGGTGTCCATCGTGATGCGCGATGCAGCCGGCGCCTCGCAGGAGACGCGGCGCCGGGTCAAGGCGGTCGCCTCACGGCTCGGATACCGGCCTGACAGGCGCGCAAGCTCCCTGAGGTCGGGCCGCTCGAGTCAAATCGGCGTGACCTTCGACGTCCACCAGCCCTTCCACGCCGAGATCATTGACGGGCTGTACGCAGCGGCCGAGGCAGGCCGGTACGAGCTCGTGCTCTCCGCCGTAGTGGGGTCCGTGAACGACCGCCGGGCAGCCGAGACGCTGCTGCGGGACCGCTGCGAGGCGCTGGTCATGGTCGGCCCGTCACTGGGTGCTGCGCAGTTGCGCATGCTTGCTGCGGAGGTGCCCGTCGTCGCGGTTGCCCGCCCGCTTGCGTGCCCAGGTGTGGACGTGGTCAGGGTTGATGACCGGGGTGGGGTTGCCGCGGCCGTCGATCACCTAGTGCAGCTCGGGCACCGCCGCATTGTGCATGTTGACGGCGCAAGCGCTCCGTCGAGCCCGGAGCGCCGTGCCGGATACCTCGCGGCGATGGCTGCCCATGGGCTTTCCGCCGAGGCGGAGATCATCGCCGGCGGGCTGGAGCAGGAGCACGGCATACGCGCAGCCGCGCAAATGCTCGCCTCCAGTGATCCGCCTACAGCGGTGTCGGCCTTCAATGATCGGGTGGCCTCCGGGGTCATCCAGGGGTTGCTCTCCGCGGGGGTGGGAGTCCCGGACCGGGTCAGTGTGATCGGCTTCGACAATGCCAGGCGCTTCGACTCCGGCCTGGTGCCGCTGACCACCATCGACCAGAATCCCGCGCTCATGTCACAACTGGCCCTGGACCGGGCGGCCGGGAGGGCCGCAGAGCGCTACCTGCCCACCGAGCAGGTGTTGATCCCCCGGCTGATCGAGCGCGCTTCCACCGGGCCCGTCAACAGGAGCGCTAAGTGACCAACTCGGCTCGTTACCGTACGGGCCTGGTGGCTCAAGCCAATTTCGCGGCGAGCAGGCCTACAGGATGCCCTGCTCGGTGAGCCAGTCGGTGGCGATCGTGGCTGAGTCGAGCTGCTCGTCCACCGAGCGGGCGTTGAGCGCGCGCAGCGCCTCAGTGGTCAGCAGCGCGGAGACGGCATTGATCGCGGTGACGGCGCCCTCATCGAGGTCCGCGGTGACCAGCGGAGTCACGTTCTGCGGCAGGATCAGGCCCTCCGGGTCCTCCAGGACCACCAGGTCGTTGGCGTCGATGGCGGGCGAGGAGGTATAGATGTCGGCCGCCTGCACCGTTCCATCCGTGAGCGCGCCTACGGTAAGCGACCCGCCGGAGTCCTCCACGGGATAGACGTCCGCATCCACCCCGTAGACGGCCTTGATTCCCGTCGGGCCATAGGGACGAGTCTTGAACTCGGAGTTCGCCGCCACCATGACGGTGCCGTCGAGCTTGGCCAGGTCGCCGATGGAGACCAGATCGTATTCCGCGGCGAGGTCGCTGGTTACCGTGTAGGAGTCCTGGTCGGTGGCCTCGGCATAGTCGAGCACCATCAACGAGTCCGGGAGCACGTCCGACAAGGCGGCGTGGACGGAGTCAGAGTCCGTGGTGTCGGTCTCGGAGTCGTAGTACTGCAGCAGATTGCCGCCATACTCTGGCAGCACGCTGATCGCCCCCGACTCAAGCTCGGGGATGTAAACCTCGCGCTGCCCGATCTGATACTGGCGGTCGACGGTGAAGCCGGCCTGCTCGAGCGCCTGGGCGTACAGCTCGGCAATGATCTCATTGGAGTAGTACTGCTGGCTGCCCACCACGATGGTCCCGGAGCCGCCCGCGACCGTGTTGGAGGACAGCGGGTCGGAGTTGGAGCAGGCTGCGAGCGTGGCGGCCACGGCCAGCAGGCCACCGCCGGCCAAGGCGCTGCGACGCGTGAGCACCGTGCGCTTATCAGCATTGGGACTCACGGGGATTCCTTTCGGTTACGTGCACCGACCGGGGTGACGGCGCGCTGGAGGAGAATGAAGAGGACTTCGGAGAGCAGGGCCAGCACGATGACAACGAGCGAGGCGGCGAGCATCATGCCGTAGTCCTGGGTCTTGAGGCCGAGGAACATCAGCCGCCCAAGCCCGCCGGCGCCGGTGTAGGCAGCGAGCGTCGCCGTCGCGATCACCTGCAGGGTGGCCGAGCGCAGGCCCCCCACAAGCAGCGGAGCGCCCAGCGGGATCTCCACGCGGGTGAGCAGCTGGATCTCACTCATGCCGCTGGCGCGGGCGCCGTCGACGGCGACGGGATCCGCGGACTCAATGCCGGTGTAGGCACCGGCCAGCACGCTGGGCAGGGCCAGGACGATGAAGGCGAGCATGGGAGCGGACAGGCCCACGCCGAGGGCGAGCCCGAACAGGGTGATCAGGCCGAGGGTGGGCAGGGCTCGCACGGCGCCGGCCAGTGCGATGGCCGCGCCCCGCCCCCGCCCGGTGTGTCCGATCCACCAGCCCAACGGCACCCCGATGGCGGCGGCGACGGCCACCCCGAGCACCGAGTAGCCGATGTGCTGCGCCAGCAGCCGCCCGATGCCGAGCGAACCGGACCAGTTGGCGGCGGCGAAAATGTAGGCGATCGCCTCACCGAGGTAGTTCACGCCGGAGCCCCCTCACGCGTGCGGGCGCGGCGCGTCCACGGCAGCAGCACCCACCCGCCCAGCACCACCAGGGCGTCGAGTGCGACCGCGAGCAGGGCGGTGGCGGCGATCCCGGTGAGGATCTCCACGGTGATGCCGCGCTGAAAGCCGTCGGTGAACAGCCAGCCCAGGCTGCGCACGCCCAGCACCGCCCCGACCGTGGTCAGCGAGACCGTGGAGACGGTGACGACGCGCAGGCCGGCAAGGATTGCCGGGCCCGCCAGGGGCAGCTCCACGGTGGCGAAGCGGCGCAGCGCCCCCATGCCCATGGCGGTGGCGGCGTCGAGCACGCGCTGGTCGACGGCGTCAAGCGCGTCCACGGTGGTGGGTACCAGCAGGGCCAGGCCGTAGAGGGTCAGTGCGACGATAACGTTGACAGTGTCGCGGATGCCGGTGCCGAGCACGACCGGCAGGATCACGAACAGTGCCAGGGAGGGGATGGCGTACAGCAGGGAGGCGCCCGAGACGAGGATGCCGCGCAGCGGCCCGAGCCGCTGGGTCAGGCGGGCGATCGGAATGGCGAGCACCAGGGTCGCCACGATCGCGGGCACCGCCTGACTCACGTGTGCGATCAGGTAGGAGCCGATCGCCGGGAGATTGTTCAGGAACCAGGTCACGGGCGCGCTCCCGCGTCCGCGTCGATCCGCCCTATCGCCCGGCCGGCCCGGTCCAGGACCACCCGGCTGCCGGCGACGTCGGCCAGGCGCAGGGCGCGCTCGGCGTCGTCGAGACCGAGGAAGCGGGCGACGAAGTCGTCGGCCGGATCGCAGAGCAGCTGCGCACCGGTGCCGCGCTGCGCGATCTGAGCGCCCTCGCGCAGGAGGATGATCTCGTCGCCGAGCATCAGGGCCTCGTCAACGTCGTGGGTGACGAAGATGATGGTCTTGGCGAGCTCACCCTGAATGCGCAGTAACTCCCGCTGCAGGTCGCGGCGCACGAGGGGGTCCACCGCACCGAAGGGCTCATCCATCAGAAGCACGCCGGGGTCGGCTGCGAGCGCGCGGGCCACGCCGACGCGCTGGGCCTGCCCACCCGAGAGCTGGCCCGGGTAGCGGTCAGCCAGGTCCTCCGCCAGCCCCAGCATGCCCATAAGCTCCAGGGCGCGCGCCCGGGCCGAGGACTTGCCGGTGCCGTTCAGGCGCGGCACCAGGGTGATGTTGTCCAGCACCCGCCTGTGTGGCAGCAGCCCCGCGTTCTGCATGACGTAGCCGATGGACCGGCGCAGGGCCACCGGGCTGCCGTCCTGGACGTCCTCACCGTCGAGCAGAATCCGGCCTTCGGTCGGCTCTACCATGCGATTGACCATGCGCAGCAGCGTGGTCTTACCACAGCCCGAGGAGCCGAGCAGGACGGTTATGGAGCCGGCGGGCAGGACGGCGGAGAAGGAGTCGACGGCGGCCCGTCGGCCAGCGGGCTCACTGCCCGCGGGTGCCGGGTAACGCTTGGTGACATCGGAGAACTCGATGGTGCTGGCCCCTGTCATGGCCGGCCTGGAACCTGCGGTGGCAGGCGCGGACGCACCGGTGATCCGAGTCCCGGTTCCCAGTCCCATACGACTGTCTCCTCTCCTCCGCCGAGCGGCGACGTCGCCCTACCGTAACAACGCTTTGCGGATATGTCGATTCGATGTAGTGTATTGGCCGTGCTTGAGCTCAAGATCCTAGGGTTCCTTGATGAGCACCCGCTACACGGCTACGAGCTGCGGCAGCGGATTATTGAGCTGGACGGGCCGGGGGGACGCCTGTCAGAGGGGGCCCTCTACCCCGCCCTGGCGCGGCTGGAGAAGGCGGGCCTGCTCATCCGCACCAACGAGCCCGGGGCCCGCGGCCGTCCTCGCAAGCGGATTGAAATCACCGCTGCGGGTCGTGAGCGCCTGCAGGAGTTGCTGCGGCACCCGAGCGAGGCGGACCTGTCATCCATGCCACGGTTCCTGGTAGTCCTCGCCTTCCTGTCCCGCCTGCCCGACAGCGCGGAGCGTGAGGCCGTGCTGCGCCGTCGCCTGGAGGTTCTGGCCGCACCGGCGCCGACCTTCTTCTACGACGACGGCGAACCCCGCCGCGCGGCCGCCGAGACCGACCCGTACCGGCGCGGCATGACCCGGATCGCGGCGGCGTCGCGCCGCGCGGAGGTCGACTGGCTGCGGCGGACGCTCGGCGTTGCTGCGGCCTCCGCCGCCTCTGGGCAGGCCGACGTGCCCACGCCATCCACTGCTCCATCCGCTCTCGATTCCCCAAACGCATAGGAGTCCCACCTGATGAGTACCCTCCCCACTACGCCCGCAAGCATGCGCGCCGCCGTGCTGGCCGCCCCCGGTATTGAGAATCTGCACGTGATGGACGTGCCCGTCCCGCAGCCGCGCCCCGGCTGGGTCCGACTGAAGGTCATGGCCTTCGGCCTGAACCGCAGCGAGTACCACTCGGTGACCGGGCAGGCCGGCGGCATGAGCTATCCGCGCGTGCTGGGGATCGAGGCATCCGGCGTCGTGGACCTGGATCCCGAGGGACGGCTGGCTCCCGGAACTCAGGCGGTCACCATGATGGGCGGCATGGGGCGCGCCTTCGACGGTGGTTACGCCCAGTACGTGGTGGTGCCGCGCGAGCAGGTCATCACCTTTCACTCCGGCCTGCCGTGGGAGGTGATCGGCTCGGTGCCCGAGACGCTGCAGACCGCCTACGGCTCCCTGACCACCGGGCTGAGTCTGCAGCCCGGCCAGAGCCTGCTGGTGCGCGGCGGCACGTCGGCGCTGGGTCTGGCCACAGCGGCGCTGGCGCTTGACATGGGCTGCACGGTCTACGCCACTTCCCGCCGGGAGGCCGGACTGGAGCTGCTCGCCTCCCGGGGCGTGACGGCACTGCGCGACGACGGCGCCGTGGCCGAGCAGGTGCGCCGGTACGCGCCCGCGGGGGTGGACGCGGTGCTGGAGCTGGTGGGTGTGCCGACGCTGCGCGACTCGCTGCTGGCGACCGCCGTGCACGGCACCGTGTGCTTCACCGGGATGCTGTCGGACTCGTGGACCATCAAGGACTTCTACCCGCTGGACTGGATCCCGAACGGGGTGCGGCTGACCACCTACTCCGGCCAGGCCTCCGACCTGCCGGAGGCGGAGCTGCAGCGGGTGCTGGACCGGATTGAGACGGGCGCCCTGGACTTCCTGCCGGTGCACACCTACCCGTTGGAGGACGTGGTTCAGGCGCAGCGGGACATGGCGTCCGGGGCGTACACCGGCAAGCTGGTCGGGATGCCCTGGGCCTGAGTGCGGCGCACACCGGCCTGCCCCTGGACTGTCCCGCCCGGCGACGATCCGTGGTCAGCTGGTAATCAATCGGAATGCGATTGCCAAGACGATCGCGTTGTAGAAGAAGGCGAGGACGGAGTGCACTAGCACCGTCCAGCGCAGGCGCCGAGAAACCACCATGACATCAGAGGTGGCGAAGGTGGTGCCCACGGTCAGGGAGAAGTACACGTAGTCGGTCAGGTCCGGGTCCGTCGTGCCGGGGAACCTGAGGGACGGCCCGTACAGATGGTCCAGGCGCTCGTAATGGCGTGCGTACCCCAGGTGCAGCAGAGCCCAGCCGAGCACCGCCATCAGGATTGTCATCACGATGGCAACTGCCTGAATCACTCTGATCAGGGATGCCGTCTGCGCGGCGCCGTACACGCCGGACAGCTGGTCGACCAGCTCCTGGGGATGTTCGCTCCCGCCAGCGCATTGATCAGGCCCATAAGCGCCGCAACGACCGGCGCGGAGCCCAGAAGCGCAACCAGCCGACGATGCAGCCTGAGTGCGGGCTCCCGAATCTCACGGTCGTCTGGCAGCACCCGACGGCGCCAGGCAGCCCACAGCAGGGTGGCAACGTAGATCAGGGCCAAGAGCACCCAGGCTGCCGAACAGTACGCCGCCGGCTCGGTGTCGCCCCCGACGATGGCCACCAGGCCGAGCGCTATCAGCAGCGCCTCCACAACCAGGCCCACGATACTCGCGCGCGTCATGGCCGAAGCCTGCCATGGTTAGCCGCCGCGGAGCCAATACACCGCTCATGCTGCGTCCTCCCGAAGCGGGCCCATGCCGCCCGCCCAGGCCACGGGAATGCGACATCGTCCCCCGGCAGCACGTCAGGTTCCGCCGGGGGACGATGCCCGTGATGCAAAATGCGTTCAGGAAGGACTGGCCGCCTAGCTCACTCGTCCGCGGCGGACGGGTGGGTCATGTCGGCCGGGACCACCCAAGCGTCGAACTCGGCCTCGGTGACGAAGCCCAGCTCGAGGGCGGACTCGCGCAGGGACAGCCCCTTCTTGTGGGCGTTCTTGGCGATCTTGGAGGCCTTGTCGTAGCCGATGTGGCGGTTGAGCGCGGTGACCTGCATAAGGTTGGATTCCAGGTTGGCCTGGATCTTCTCGCGGTTGGGCTCGATGCCGTAGGCGCAGTTCTCATCGAAGGACACGCAGGTGTCACCCAGCAGTTGGATGGACTCCAGCACGCACCAGGCCATGACGGGCTTGAACACGTTGAGCTGGAAGTTGCCCTGGCTGCCGGCGAAGCCGACGGTAGCGTCGTTGCCGAAGACCTTGGTGGCGACCATGGTCATGGCCTCGCACTGGGTGGGGTTGACCTTGCCGGGCATGATGGAGGAGCCGGGCTCGTTCTCGGGGATGATCAGTTCGCCGATGCCGTTGCGAGGGCCGGAGGCGTACCAGCGCACGTCGTTGGCGATCTTCATCAGGGCGTCGGCCAGCACCCGCAGCGCGCCGGAGACCAGTACGAGCGCGTCGTGGGCGCCGAGCGCGGCGAAGAGGTTGTCGGCCTGCTTGAACTCGATGCCGGTCTCCTCGCTGATCTTCTTGGCGGTCAGTTCCCCGAACTTCGGGTGGGCGTTCAGGCCGGTGCCGACGGCGGTACCGCCGATGGCGAGTTCACGGGCGCGGGAGTCGGCGTAGCGGATACCGTCCAGCGCGAAGTCGATCTGGGCGACCCAGCCGGAGATGACCTGGCCCAGGCGGATGGGGGTGGCGTCCTGCAGGTGGGTGCGGCCGACCATGACGACGTCGTCGAACTCCTTGGCCTTGGCGTCCAGGGTGTCTCGCAGCTGCTGCACGCGCGGGTACATGGCCGCCAGCTCGGAGACGACGGCAATGTGCATGGCGGTGGGGAAGGTGTCATTGGAGGACTGGCCCCGGTTGACGTGGTCATTGGGGTGGACCGGGCTCTTGGAGCCCATCTGGCCGCCGGCCAGCTCAATGGCGCGGTTGGAGATGACCTCGTTGGCGTTCATGTTGGACTGGGTTCCCGAGCCGGTCTGGAACACTACGAGCGGGAAGTGGGAGTCGAGCTCACCGGAGATGACCTCGTCTCCGGCCTGGGCGATCAGATCGGCGATCTCCCGGGGCAGCTCGCCCAGCTCGGCGTTGGCCAGGGCGGCGGACTTCTTGAGCACGCCCAGGGCCCGGATGAGGGGGCGGGTGAGCACGAAGGTCTCGCGGCCGATGTCGAAGTTGTGCAGGGAGCGTTCGGTCTGGGCCCCCCAGTAGCGGTCGGAGGCGACCTCTACGGTGCCCATGGAGTCTGATTCGGTGCGCGTCGTCGCGGCGGAGTTCTCAGGTGCCATGGTCCAAGGCTAGCCGGATGCTGACGCGCGCGGGCGGGGACGGGCGTCCTATGTCAGGACCTGCGGTGCCGGGGCAGGGCGCCCGCCCGACTGCTCACAGCGCCCTCAAGACCTCCGCGGCACCGGCGGCAAGCGTTTGATGAGCGGCGGCCACCAGGCGTACCACCTCATCCGGGTCGGTCGGTGCCGCAGCGAATGACAGGTCGGATACGACGCTCATCCCCACCACGCGCACGCCCAGCTGACGCAGGGCGATGGCCTCCAGAATCGTGGACATGCCCACGCAATCGGCTCCGAGGGCTGCCAGCATGCGGGATTCGGCCTGGGTCTGGTACTCCGGTCCACGCACCATGGCGTACACGCCGGCGCGCTGGGTGTGTGCGCGCACGGTGGCAGTCAGCTGCGGATCCCACAGCTCACGCTGGTCGACGAACACGGTGCCGTCGAAGGGTGAGGCGCCGGACAGGTTGAGGTGATCGGTGATCGTCATGACGTCTCCGATCTCCCAGTCCCGCAGGCAGCCGTTGGCGTTGATCAGGACGGCGGCGCGCACGCCCGTGGCGGCCGCAGCCCGCGCCAGGGCGACGACGGCACCGGGCCCACGTCCCTCATACAGGTGGGTGCGTCCGTGGGCCACTAGGACGCGCCTGCTCCCGGACGAGGTCGCGGCCGCCGGGGCGGGACCGTCCGCATAGACCGGAGTCAGTGGAAGTGGCAGCTCATAGGAGTCGAGCCGATCGACATGCCCGGGTGCGACGGGGGCGGTGATCCCGGGCAGATCGGAAAGCGGCAGTGATGCCGCCGGCGCACCCCAGCCGTCCAGGGCGCCGTCGGCGCCCGAGCCGAGTACGACCAGCACGTCGTGATGGGCGGATCCGGTACGCCGGGCGATCTGGTGGGCGGCCTCCAGGGCGGGGCCCGGGCCGATGCCGCCCCCGGACTCGGTGAGGGCGGCAAGCAACTCGGCGGGAACGCCGTCGGGCCCTAGGGGGGACTGCGGGAGGGGGCCGACGGTACTCATGCCTGCTCCCCCGCCTGCTCCTGGGCTTGCACGCGGCGCCTGCCGAGGAGCAGGTGCCCGAGCAGGCCGATCAGCAGTGCCACAAGAACGCCCAGGTTCGCACCGGCCCAGGCGCCGTCGCGGCCACCCAGGGGCCCAAGCAGGTAGCCCTGCCAGCTCAGCCAGGAGGCGGCGGAGTTGACCACCAGGCCCCAGCCGACCCCGGAGCCGAGGACGACCAGCGCGATAGCCTCCAGGTTGACCGAGCCGTAGACGCCGTCGGGGGTGAACAGTGCGGCCTCGTCGTAGTCGCGGCGGCGCAGGCGCACCTCGGCGAGCATGACACCCGCCCAGGCGGCGATCACCACGCCCAGGGTGGTCAGGAATCCCTGGAAGGGCCCGAGGAAGTCCTCCGCCCCGAAGATCACGGCGATGGTGCCCACCGTCATGATGGTCGCATCGATGGCGGTCGCCTGGTGCCGCTTCACGGGCACGCCGGTGGCCAGGAGGGACAGCCCCGAGGAGTACAGGTCCATGATGATTCCGCCGGCGAGCCCCAGGATCGCCACGACGGCGAAGGGGACCAGGAACCAGGTGGGCAGGATGGTGGTGAGGGCGCCGATGGGGTCGGCGTCAATGGCGGTGCCGAGCTCGGGGTCGGAGCCGACCAGCATGATGCCGGCGACGACGAGGACGACGACTGGCAGGGAGGAGCCGATGGTGGTCCACGCGATCACGCCGCCGGTGGAGGCGCTGCGCGGCAGGTAGCGGGAGTAGTCCGCGGCGGCGTTGACCCAGCCCAGGCCGAATCCGGTGGCGACCATGACCAGGGCACCGATGAAGGCGGCCGCCGAGCCGGCGGGTAGCGCCGCCAGCGCGGAGAAGTCGATCTGCGGGGAGACCAGTAGCAGGTAGACCATGGTGAGTATGCCCGTGGCCCAGGTGATCCATGTCTGCACCCGCATGATGGTGTCGAAGCCGAGGATGCCGGCGCTGGCCGCGAGTCCCACGGTCAGCAGGAAGCCGACGATCTGGGCGCCGAGCTCGTTGTGCCAGCCCAGGGCCTGCAGCACCGTGGCGGAGGCGAGGGACGCGGACACGCACAGCACTGTTTCCCAGCCGACGGTGAGGATCCAGGAGATGGCGGCGGACAGGCGGTTGCCGTGGTAGCCAAAGGCGGCGCGTGACAGGGCCAGGGTGGGGGCGCTGCCGCGCTTGCCGAGCACGGCGATGAAGCCGCAAAGCAGGAAGGAGACGACTACGCCGACTACGCCGGCGACTACGGCCTGGGCGAAGGACAGGCCGAAGCCGAGCACCCAGGCGCCCCAGGACAGTCCGAGCACCGAGATATTGGCGGCGAACCAGGGCATGAACAGGTCGCGGGGCGGCCCTTGCGCTCGGACTCGGCGATCACGTCCAGGCCGGCGTTCTCAATGCGGGAACTGGCTGAGTCCGCACCGGTGGCCGACTGGGGACCGGGCGCGGCGGTGGCGGCGGCAACCGGGGATTCAGCTAGGGAGGAAGGCGAGTCTGTCATGGCGGGACACTACCTCAACGATGCAGTGAGCCTTTCTCATCAGTGGCGGTAGTTGTTCAGGTTGACGATGATCAGGATGGCTCTCCGGGCGGGGGCCCGCAGACTGGCCTGAACCTGGTTGTAGGTCTGGTCAGCGGGGTCACGCTCGGGTCTCCCGGTCGGCGCCCTCACCGCCGCCGGCACACAGGTGAGCCGCACTGACATCGCATCGGATGCTCTCACCGTCCGGCCTGGACTAGACCTGGACTAGACAGGGCGCTCACGTCACTAGTCGCCGACGACACTCTCGTTGCCCAGGCGAGCAACCAGTCGCCCGCAACTGGCCGCCGAACAGGCGAAGGCACAGGGGTACGACGCCGACCGGATCCGCTCGATGGTGACACTCGCCTCTAGTGGTGAGGCGACCGCCCATGTGGCTGCAGGCAGCACCGGGGAGTCGCCCAGATCGCCGCGGCCCTACTCGAAATGCTCGCCTACCCGATCATCGTGCCGACCGTGCACCGAGACGAGGCCGCGCCCGTGCCGACGGACGTCGACGAGCTCGCCGCTCTCCTGGACCAGCCCGACAGCGAGCTCGATGCTGGAGAGTCGACGATGCTGCTGCAGGCCGCGCTGAAGCTGCGCCGCCTGGACGCCGCCAACCGCACCATGGCCGAGCTATTGGTCTCGACTGCTGACCAGGCCACCGGGTGGCTGGTAGCCCTGAGCGACCACACCACCCTGTACCGGTGCTGACTGAACCAGCGCACCACCGCCGAGCAGGACCCCGAAACCGCCGCCCGCACCGGCCCCAGGCGGTGGTACAACACCCATCCCCAGAGGAAGACCTCGGGACCCGCGAAGGCTGGGCCGGAGCAACCAGCTAGAACACCGCGACACGCACCAACCGCACACACACTCGCGCCGACAACCCCGCAACTGCCACCACGCCACTAGATCCACCCCGGGACGGCGCCGGGACAAAGCCGGGACGAAGCACGGCACACGCATCCGGCGCCCGGACCGCTTACCCGCCCCGTGTCTTGCACGACCTCGGGCCGCGTTCCACGACCTTGGTGTACGTTGCACGACCACCCCGGGGTCGTGGAGTGCGCACCAAGGTCGTGCAGTGCCACCCAGGGTCGTGCAGTGTCGTGCAGTGTCATGCAAAGCCGCCCAGTCCCCGACGCCGGAGGCCACCACTAGCGCCAGTACGCACCCCGCAGGATGGGGCACCACACCCACCCCCGAAGAAGGCCTCAGGACCCGCAAAGGCCGGGCCGGACCAACCAGCTAGAACACACGACACGCCGGTCTAAAGCACCACGTTTGCGCCGATAACCCACCACACACATTCGCGCCGATAACCCACAAGTGTCCAGTCGGTAGTATTTGGACAAAACTGAAGGGCGGAATCGCAACTTGTTTCCGTTGCGATTCCGCCCTTCCGTGGTAGCGGGGGCAGGATTCGAACCTGCGACCTCCGGGTTATGAGCCCGGCGAGCTACCGAACTGCTCCACCCCGCGTCGTGGTCATTACTCTAGTCCGCCGCCCGCGGGGACGACAAACCCGGGCGACGTGCCCTTGCTCACCACGACGCATGCGCCACTCACGCTGTTCAGGCCCGGCGGCTCATCCCTGGGAGTCGAGCTGCTGCTGGGCAGCCACCGCCCGGTTCAGGGCGTCAGTCAGGCGGTCCTGGGCCTCGCCGTAGGCGGACCAGTCTCCGTCCTGCATCGCCTTGCCCGCGTCCTCCATAGCCGTCTGCGCGTCGGAAAGCGCGGTCTCCAGATCGGCAGCCGGGTCGCCGGACCCCGTGGTCGCCCCCGGGGTAGCAGCTGCGCTCGGCTGCGGCGTGGCCTCCGGCGTAGCGTCTGTCGTGGCCGGTGGTGTGGCCTCGACAGTGGGCACGGCCTGATCGGTGCCCTCCTCAGCCTCCGCCGAGGTGTCGTTAGCCGCCGCGGCGTCGCCGTCGACGGCCTCCTCCCCCGTAGTAGCGCCCGAGTCGCCGCCGAACACCTGGTCCAGGGCCTCGGAGAGCGTGTCAGCGAAGCCGACCTTGTCACCGAAGGAGACCAGTACCTCCCGCAGCAGCGGGTACTGCGTCCCGGAGGATGCCTGCACGTAGACGGGCTGCACGTACAGCAGTCCGCCGCCCACCGGCAGAGTCAGCAGGTTGCCGCGGATCACCTCAGAGCCCTGCTGCGAGAGCAGGTTCAGCACCTGAGAGACGGTGGCGTTGGAGTTGAAGTTGTTCTGCACCTGGCCGGGACCAGACACATTCGACGAGCGTGGCAGCTCCAGCAGCCTCAACTTGCCGTAATCGGGGTTGCGGCCGCCGTTCTCGCCGCCGGCCGTCTCCGAGTCTACGGCGAGGAAACCTGTGAGCACGTTGCGATCGGTGTTACCACCAATGATGTAGACGCTGGACAGGGAGAACGTCGCCTCATCCTGGTCCGGCATCTTCAACGTCAGGTAGTAGGGGGCCTGTGCCTCGTCACCCGACTTGGTCGGGTCATCGGGCACCTTCCAGAAGTCACCGCCGGAGTAGAAGTCCTCGGGGTCGGTGACGTGGTAGTTGGCCAGCACGGTGCGCTGAACCTTGAACAGGTCCTCCGGGTAGCGCATGTGCGCCATCAGGTCTGCACTCATCTCGCTCATCGGGGTGACCGACCCCGGGAAGACCGCCTTCCAAGCGGCCAGGATCGGGTCGTCCTCATCCCACTCGTACAGGGTCACGGAGCCGTCATAGGCGTCTACTACGGCCTTGACCGAGTTGCGCACGTAGTTGGACTCCTCCGGTGCACCCAGGAGCGCGGAGCCGGAGGTCGCGTCACTCATGGTGTCCTCCAGCGACTCGTGCTGGGAATAGGGGTAGTTGTTGGTGGTGGTGTAGCCGTCAAGGATCCAAACGACCCGCTTGGGAGTGGAGTCGTCACCATCATCGTCCACCACCGCCGGGTAGGGGCTGCCGTCCAGGGTCAGCCACGGCGCCACCTGCGCCACCCGGTCCGCGGGGTTGCGGTTGTACAGGATCTGCGATCCGCTGCGGACCTCCTGGGAGAACAGGATGTTCATCTCCTGGAACCTCACCGCGTACAGCAGCCGGTTCCACGGGTTGGACACGTCCGGCCCGCCGTCCCCGGAGAACGTGGTGTTGACCTGCCCGGAGGGTGCGGAGTCATCGGGGTAGTCGAGCTCGCGCGGGCTGCCGCCGTCGTCACCGCCCACAATGGAGTACGACGGCGAGGCCTGGCCGAAGTAGATGCGCGGCTCGTACTCCCCAGGTCACCGACCGAGGGGATGCCGCCCTCCCAGAATGAGGGGTAGCCGCCGGAGGCGACGGTGTTTCCGTAGGCCGTCACCACGCCGTAGCCGTGCGTGTACACGGTGTGCTCGTTGATCCAGGTGCGCTGCCCTGCATCAAGGCCGTCGAAGTTGAGCTCGCGCACGGCGATAACCGTGTCCCGGCTCGCACCGTCGATGTTGTACCGGTCTACGTTCAGCGAGGAGGCGAAGGAGTAGTACTGCTTGTTCTGCTGCAGCTGGCGGAAGGTCGGGGAGACCAGGTTCGGGTCCAGCAGGCGGATCGACGTCGTGGACTCGGCATCCTCCAGCAGCTGCCCCGCCTCCGCCGTCGTCTTGGCGTCGTAGTCGGTGATCTCAACATCGTCCAGGCCGTATGCGGTCAGCGTGGCCTTGATGTTGCGATCAATATAAGGCGCCTCCTCCCGCTGGGCGTTGGGATTGACCACGAAGTTCTGAATCACCGCCGGGTAGGCGGTGCCGATTAGCAGTGCAGACACAATCATCACCGCAACACCGGTGATGGGCAGCCGCCAGGAGCTCGACCGTATGGAGAACAGGAACAGTGCCGCCACCACCACGCTGATTGCAGCCAGGATCGCACTGGCGGGCAGGGAGGCATTGACATCGGTGTAGCCGGCGCCGTCGAACCTGCTGTTCGATGCATACAGGGAGGCGTACCGCCCCAGCCAGTAGGAGCCCCCTCGCAGCAGGGCGAACAGGGCCAGGAAGACCGTCAGGTGTACCCAGGCCGCCCGGGTGAAGTGCGGTTCGCGCGCCACGGAGATCCCGCCGTACAGGTAGTGGACGACGACACTGCATATGCCCGCGAACACGACCACGCGCGTGAGGTAGGACACCAGCAGCTCCAGCACCGGCAGCACAAACACGTAGAAAGAGACGTCCAGCCCGAACTGCGGGTCCGTCGTCCCGAAGGACTGCGCATTAGCCGCCAGCAGCACCTCCCGCCAACGCGGCGCCACATCCCAGGCGGAACTGACCAGGGCCAGCCCCGCCGGCACAATCCAAGTCAGCTGCCGCTGGATGGGCTCGACCGCGGAACGATATGCCGCGAGGTTGCGCGTCGCCTCGTCCTGGGGCATGCCGATCTCGCGGGCGCGGTAGGCCAGCCGGATCGCCACGAATACTGCGGCGAACATGATCAGGAAACCGATCAGGAACATGCCTCCTGCCGCAATCCACTGAGTCCAGATGACGCGGGAGAAGCCCAGCTGGTCGAACCACAGCACCTCCGTCCAGGTGCGCGACAAGAAGGCGATGATGGTGGCCAGCAGGGCCAGGATGCCGATGGTCAGGGCCAGCGGGCCCGGTCGCCCACGAGCGTCCCCACCGCTGCGCTGGGTCGGCGGGTGGTTGGAGCCGGCCCCGCCACCGGGTCGCCGTTGCCGCCGCGCCGCGTATGCTCCCCCGCCCGCGCGCGAGGAGGCGCCCAGGCCGAAAAGCGCAGACGGGTCGAATGCCGATGCGGCGAAGGGACCGGAGTCCTCCGGCTCGTCATCCTGCGCGTCTACCTCATCCGCGCTCGCGCCTGCTCGCCCACCGTCACCGGGCTCGTCCTGTGCATGCCCAGGTCTGGCGTCTGCGTCGTCCGCCTGGAAGAAACCGCCGCGCACGCGGTCGTCTCGGCTCTCCGTCTCGGAGGAGTCTTGGGCAGCGGACTCGTCGTCGGGCTTGTCGATTGGATCGTCGTCGGGCCTGGTGCTCACGCTCACGCTCCGTGTCGTTCCGTGTCATTGTGCGTGCGCGCTTGGCGCACAGCGGCCAGCGCCGGCGGCGCCACCAGCCCAATCGTCGCACACGTCACGTCAGGCCCACAAAATATAAGTCAATTCATAGGCAGCGCTGCGCCCGGAGCAAGCTGGCACGGCAGCCTGCCTCAAGGCCACGCGCACCTGTTCCGGCCCACGTACCCCACGCCCCGGGAAGCGCCGCCCGACCCCAGTACCTGCGCCACTACTGGCATGATGGCACCATGATCGAGGATACGAGCCAGGATCCCACCGGGAGCCCGAGCGCGAAACCCGTCAACCGCCCCACCGCCCCCCGGCAGGCGGCCCTCAGGCGCGTGGTCGTCCAGCTGGAGGAGCATGCCGCCAGCAGTGGCTGGGACGCTCCCGTGGGTGTCTTCGCACTGGTGCGCACCGCCGCGGCCCTGCAGGAGGACCCCATGCTGGAACGGATGCTCGACGCCGACGCGCTCGCGGAGGCGCGCACGGATCCGGAGGCACTCACCGCCATTGAGCAGGGCGACCTGCCACCGGTAGACAGCCTGGAGGAGCTGCTGGCAGGGATCGTCTGGCCCGAGGAGGTCGACGGCACCGCCATATCCACGGAACGGATGCTGCTTCCCGACGAGGCGGAGCGGGAAGCAGCCGCGATCAGGGATCCGCAGAAGCGCTCCGCCTACCTGGCGTCCCGGCCGGACCGGGACGACGTGCGGATCGTCGTGGGCGTGCTCCGCTCCGGGGAGTCCTGGTGCGCCCTGCGCACCCGCTCCCATGACTCGGCGGACGCGGTAGTGGCCGGCGAGAGCCTCGTACCTGGCCTGGTGGAGGCACTGCGGAACACTCTGCAATAGCCCCCCTCCACCGCCTCCGGTCGGCACGGGTCAGCACCGACTAGAGCTGATTAGCGCCGACTAGCACAGCATCGGCGATTCCCGGCGCTCACCCTAGACTCCCCCGACGGCGTCACTGCTCAGACTCGTCCTCCGGGGCGGCTCCCGGCTCATCCGCCTCGCGCGCGGCCCCGCCGCCCGCGTCGGCGTCCTTGGCGCCAGCGGCGTAACCGAGCGTACCGTCCAGCAGGGAGGCCAGGTCCGCGTCCATCTCCGCATCCATGTCCTGGGCGGCACGCCGCATGGTCAGGAAGTCGTCCGGGTTGGCCAGCTCGGCAGCGGTCGGCACGACGTCGGGATGACGCCAGAACGCATCGCGCTCGGCGTCCCCCAGTTCCGCGCCCAGCCTCTCCCACAGCCGTGCGGCCTCATGTACGCGGCGGGGCCGGAACTCCATCCCGATCAGGCGGGCGAATACCTGCTCCGCCGGCCCGCCCTGAATACGGCGGCGCCGGACCATCTCGCGCAGTGCAACGGCAAGTGGCAAATGCGGCGCCAGCGCACGCGCAGAGACGACCTCCACCCAGCCCTCAACCAGGGCCAGCAGGGTCTCTAGGTGCTCCAGGGCCTCCTTCTGGGCGCCCGTCTCCTGGGGGGCGAACATGCCCGACTCGAGCGCGCGCCGGATCGCCTCCGGATCGTTCGGGTCCACCTGGGCGACTGCCTGCTCAACGGCGTCGACGTCGATCACGATGCCGCGAGCGTACGCCTCCACAGCGGCCAGCAGCTGACTGCGCAGCCAGGGAACGTGGGCGTACAGGCGGGCAGCAGCCGCCTCCCGCACCGCCAGGAAGAGCCTGACCTGATCCGCATCGGCCTCCAGCTCGGCGGCAAAGGCCGTCACGTTCGCAGGAACGAGCGCCGTCCCCGGCTCGCGGGTCAGCGGCAGACCGACATCGGTGGCGGCAACCGCCTGGCGGCCCAACTCGCCGATGGCCTGCCCGAGCTGCAAGCCGAAGGCGGTTCCGGCCATGGAACGCATGACGTTACCCAGCGCCCCCATCTGGGCGCTCGCGGCCTCGGAGTCCGCCAGCCTGGTGATCTGGTGCTGCAGCGCATCGCCCAGCGCCCCGGTGGCTGCATCAGCCACGGGTGCGCATACATCCTTCCAGACCGGCAGGGTGCGCTCGACCCACTGGGAACGCGACCAGGCCTCGCGCGGCCCGGGCGCCGGCATGAAGTCGGTGGCGGCGTCGAGCCAGAGGTCGGCAACGGCCAAGGCCTTGCTGGTCTGTTCAGCATCTGCGGCGGTAATGACCGGGTCGCCATCACCACGAGCGGTACGCAACGCCAGGTCCTGCCCCATCGTCCAGTTGACGGTACCGCTGGCAGCGCCCGCAAACAGCCCCTGCATCTGTGCCTGCAGGCCACTCAGCTGGGCCGAGGTCAGGCGCGACAGGTCTCCCATGCCACTAATCCGGGCGAGCTGCTCCGGGTCAACACCGGAGGCCCGCAGGGCACCCACCGCGTCCGCGGCCATCTGGGGGCCGAACATCGCGGCAAGCAGCTGCTCGATCTCGTCGAAGGGGTCCGCGCTCATGGGTTCCTCTCGGTGGGTCTCAGTGGGTCCGGCGTGTATGCGGCGCTGGCCGGGACGCCCGCGGCGACTGCACAGTGAAAACACCCGGATCATTGCATCCATTCCTGAGTGCGAGCCATGCGACCCGCCCTCGTTCCCCGCAGGCGCCTCCCACGCGCTGCGTGCCAGGTCCCCAGCCGACCTCAGGCGGGTGGCAGCCCGCTCCCAGGATCACCCGTCATGATGTTCCCCGTGACGCTACGCCCTTCCGACGCCCCCGGAACCGAGCCGCACGCCGGCGACCCCGAGGACCACGCCCCGACCACCGTGGATACCTCAGCCGATTCTCCCGAACCGGGCCAATCGGCTGTGCCCGCGGCCGCGACGAGTTCCGCGGCAGGCACAGACCCTGACGGGGAGGATGCCGCCGTGGCCGCAGGCTGTGCCGCACCGCAGGCCCCTCACGCCCGTCTCCGCGGGCGCCGCCGCTCCCGACTGCTGATCGGTCTGGCGCTGGCGGCCGCATTGGTGATCGCAGGCGCGACCGTGCCGGTCAATAAGG
Organism: Actinomyces sp. 432; assembly: GCF_009930875.1. Lineage (NCBI taxonomy): Bacteria > Bacillati > Actinomycetota > Actinomycetes > Actinomycetales > Actinomycetaceae > Actinomyces > Actinomyces sp. 432. The sequence goes on along the minus strand of NZ_CP025249.1, from coordinate 1,115,961 downwards.
TCATCCAGGCGCCTGGCCCTACCTGGAACGTGCTGGCAGGCCCGTCCGACGGCGCTGAGGAGGACCTGCTGACTGTCACCGGCACCCAGACCTACGAGACAACCGGCGCCCTGCGCATGACCACAGTGTCAGTATCGGGTTGCCCGGGCTACCCCGTGACGTTCTTCATGCTCGTGGACGCCTGGCTCAGTAGTGACAAGACGGTCCTGGACCGGGAGCAGGTGTGCCCGAAGACCCTGACCGCTGAACAGGTTGAAGAGGTCAACCAGGCGCAAATGACCAGTTCCCAGGATGCGGCCGTGGTAGCCGCTCTGATGGAGACAGGGCACGCCCCGCGCATGGTCCTCACAATCGAGGGTACGGCAGAGGAACAGGCCGGCAGCGACCTTCAGGCCGGTGACGTGCTGAAGTCCATTACCACCGCCGGCACCCGGACCACCATTGACTCCTACCCGCAGCTGCGTGATCTGCTGACCACGATTGACCCGGGAACGCCAGTGACGCTGCAAGTGGAGCGAGACGGGGCCGACGTCGATGTCACGCTGAGCACCATCACGCCCCAGGACGCCGATGGGGATGGCCGGCCGGACTCAGAGGGGTCCTTGCTGGGCTTGAGCCTGTCCGCCCGGGCGGACTCCGACGTCGACGCCTCCTTCGGCCTGTCGGACGTGGGTGGTCCGAGCGCCGGCACCATCTTCGCCCTGGGGATCATCGATGAGATCACGCCCGGAGACCTCACCGGCGGCAAGGACATTGCGGGCACAGGCACTATCTCCATAGATGGGACAGTCGGCGCGATCGGCGGTATCAGGCAGAAGATGGCGGGGGCGCGCAAGGACGGCTCCGACTACTTCCTGGCCCCGGCCGCCAACTGCCAGGAAGTGGTGGGCAATGTCCCCAATGGCCTGGAGGTCTACGCCGTGGGCACCTTGCACGAGGCCGTGAGCACGGTACAGGCGATCGCAGCCGATGACACGGACGGACTGATGACCTGCGAAGCCGTGCTCGCCGCCGACTGACCGGCTAGAACCGCGGCGGAGGCCGCCGCGACGACGGTTTTCCACAGGGTGCAGACTGACTCTGGCGGAGCACCCACGCCGGTGCCATGCTGTGTGCGGCGTTCCCGTCCGGGACGCGAGCAGCAACACTCAGGAGCAGATATGCGCTTCCGTGGCCAGTCCCCCGTCCTGTGGCGTGCCCCCGGTGAGAGCCAGATCGGCGCGGAGCAGGGGCATGCGACGATCCTCTCGGGGCTGACCAGCGGCGAGCAGCAGCTACTGGACCGGCTCCCCGCAGAAATCCAACCCGGCGGCGTGTACCGGGCCGCCCGTTGGAGTCGGGTCCCCCTGGAAAGAGCGCGAGAGATCATTGGCGACCTGAAAGAGGCCGGCGTCATCGACACCTCCCCCGAGCCTCCTGACAACGCGGACGCGGTCTACTGGAATCGGCTGACCGCGGACCCCTCCGAGCGCGCAGCGCGGCTGCGCGCCGGCGCCGTCGCCATCCGTGGCGGCGGAGAGCTGGCCCGTGACGTCATCTGCCTACTGGTGGAGGCCGGGGTAGTCACGATCCTGCCCGACGACTGCACGCTGGAGGAATGGGCTCAGAGCCTGTCCCCGCAGGTTCGCACCCGGGCGCCGCTGGACCGGAGCCCGGACGTGGTCCTGACCCTGGACGGTCATGTCATCGACCCGGTGTGCGCGCGTGACCTGGCGCGGGCCGGGGTCACGCAGCTGCCGGTGGTGGTGCGGGAGGTCAGTGTGCGGGTGGGGCCCCTAGTGACCGAGGACTCCCCGGTATGCACTACCTGCCTGGACCTGTGGGAACGCGACGCCGATCCCAGCTGGCCCTCCCTGGCCACCCAGTTACGCCTGCTGCCGGCACCGGTGATGGAGCGCCTGCTGCTGCATCAGGCTGCGGCATTGGCGGCGCGTGCGGTGGTGGATGTCATCACCGGTCGCGGAGACTTGTGGGAGGGCCGTAGCGTCGAGCTGACCGCAGCCGAGCCCGTGGGCACGGAACGCCGCTGGCACCCGCATCCCGAGTGCCTGTGCCAGCGGGTGACGGACGGTGAGGCGCACGCTGATGCAGCGGCGCCCGGTACCACTGGAACGGCGGGCGGCACGCATACGCTGCTATGGGTCACTGACTCTCTAGGGTGAATTCACGCACCACCCGCAGCACATCGGGCCCGTATTCCTTGAGCTTGACTGCGCCCACCCCACGGATAAGCGATAGCTGCGGTAGCACGCTCGGCTTTACGACGGCGATCGAGCGCAGGGTGGCATCGGCGAACACGGTGTACGCCGGCTTCGATCCCGCCTTGGCGACCTGGGAGCGCCAGGCGCGCAGCTGCTCGAACAGTGCAACGGTGGACGGGTCATTCTCGGCCTCGAAGTCGGCGGCCGCCTGCTTGGCGCGAGCGCGCGCGCCTGACCCTGCGCCGGAGCGGCGGCCCGCGGGGGAGCCGGCGTCGGTGGGCCAGATGCCGTCTAGGAAGCGGGAGGGCTTGCGCGCGGCGCGACCGCCGGGGTTGCGAGCGCGCGCGTAGGAGATCACCAGGTGCTCGCGGGCGCGGGTGACACCCACGTACAGCAGGCGCCGCTCCTCCTCAATCGCGGCGGGTCCTTCGGCCAGGGAGATCGGCAGCAGCCCCTCGCATGCGCCGATGAGCAGTACCGCATCCCATTCCAGTCCCTTGGCGGCGTGCAGGGAGGACAGGGTGACGCCCTCGACAGTGGGCGCGTTCTGGGCGTCCGCGCGGGCCGCGAGCTCAGCTACCAGACCGTCCAGATCCGCGCCGCGCCGCTCGCCGAGCTGGTCGGCCAGTTCCACGATCGCATTCAGGGAGTCCCAGCGCTCCCGCATGGCGCCGCGGGCGGCGGGCGGCTGCTCGCTCCAGCCCTCCCGGGACAGCACCATGCGGGCGTCCGCGCCCGGATCCCCGGTGAGAGCGGCGCGCTCGGTGCGGGCCGCGGCCCGCAGCAGCACCATGGCGCGTTTGACCTCCTCCCGCTCGAAGAAGCGCTCCCCGCCGCGCACCAGGTACCCGATGCCGGCGTCGGCCAGTGCCTGCTCAACCACCTCGGACTGGGAGTTGGTGCGGTACAGGACGGCGATCTCGGACAGAGGCACACCGGCGGTCTGCAGCCTCTGCACCTGGGCGACTACTCCGGCGGCCTCGGCGACGTCGTCGTCGTACGCCTCGAAGCGCACCGCGGGGCCGGAGGGCCGCTGCGCCTGCAACTGCACCGCCCCGGGAGGCAGGGACAGGGCCCCGGCACTGCGCCGCGAGCGCGACAGCACCCGGTTGGCCAGGGACACCACCTGGGGGGTGGAGCGGTAGTCGCGGGTCAGCCGCACGGTGCGGGCGCCGTCGTAGCGGGACGCGAAGCCGGTGAGGAAGTCGGGGGTGGCGCCGGTAAAGGAGTAGATGGTCTGGGAGACGTCGCCGACCACGCACAGCTGGCGGCGTCGCCCGAGCCACAGGTCGAGCAGCCGCTGCTGGAGCGGGGAGACGTCCTGGTACTCGTCGACCACGAAGTGCTTGTACTGGCCGCGAATCTGGGCAGCGATGTCCTCCCGGTCCTTGAGGATGCCGACCATCAGCAGAAGCACGTCCTCAAAGTCGATCACGCCCCGCTCCGCCTTGACCTCCTCGTAGACGGCAAGCAGCCGGGCGACGGTGGCCGGGTCGAGGTCGCCGACGCCGACGCGCCCCTGGGCGGCGGCCGCCTGGGCGTAGTCCTCCGGCAGGGTCATGGTGACCTTAGCCCACTCGACCTCGGCCGCCAGGTCGCGGATCAGGGCGCGGTCCGTGCTCAGGCCCAGGCGGTGGGCTGCGGTGCCCACCAGGCGGCCCTTGTAGCGCTCAATCTCATGGCGGCGCCCGCCGATGGCGGTGGGCCAGAAGTAGGTCAGCTGGCGCAGCGCGGCGGAGTGGAAGGTGCGGGCCTGGGCGCCATGCACCCCCAAGTCCGTAAGCCGTGAGCGCATCTCCCCGGCGGCGCGGGCGGTGAAGGTCACAGCCAGGACCTGGGTGGGCTGATAGGCGCCCACCGCCACGCCATGGGCGATCCGGTAGGTGATCGCCCGGGTCTTGCCGGTGCCGGCGCCTGCCAGCACGCACAGGGCTCCTTCCAGATGCTCGGCGACTTGGCGCTGATCGGGGTCGAGGGCGTCGAGCAGCTGGGCGGGGCTGGGCAGAGCGGCGGGCGCGCCCGCGGGGCGCGGGGCGTCGGGCGCCGGGGCATGGTCGTTCATCGCGTCCCAGCCTGCCACGCCCGGCTGACATGATTAGCCGGCGAGGCTCGAGATGGTCCGGGGTAAGCCCGGCTCCGGCCCGCGCACGTGGCTGCCCAGTTAACCCGCTGCCTCGCCGCGGCCCAGTCCCCTGGGGTCAGCCGATGGGGGCGCCGTACCAGTCCTCTATCAACATCCTGGCGATTGAGGTCCGCCCGGGCAGGATGACGGTGCCGGCGGCTACGGCGTCTGCAAGCTCGGTGCGGCTGAGCACGATCGCATCGGTCACCTCTGCGCCATCGGGGCGCGCCAGGTGCTCGCCGGGTGCCAGCCGCGCCCGGTAGCCGAGCATGAGGGAGCGCGGAAAGGGCCAGGGCTGGCTGGCGACGAACTCCACGCTGGCCACTTTCAGCCCGGTCTCCTCGGCTACCTCGCGGACAACGGCGGCCTCGGCGGGCTCACCAGCCTCCACGAAGCCGGCGACTGTGGAGTAGCGGTGTTGCTCCCAGGTGGCACCGTGGACCAGCACGATGCGGTCGGCGTCGTCGGTGACGGCCATGATGACGGCGGGGTCGGTGCGGGGAAAGCTGAGGGCCTCGCAGCTGGTGCAGCGCCGTGCCCAGCCGGCCTGGACGATCTGGGTGCGGCCGCCGCACAGGGGGCAGAAGCCGGAGCGGGCGTGCCAGGCGGCCAGGGCAGTGGCGGGGGTCGCCAGCCCGGCGTCGTGGGCATCCAGTTCGGCGCCGACGGCCCGTAGTGCTGATAGCGGGAAGCGCTCCATTGCCCGCATTAGGGAGGGGTGGGGGCGGCTGGCGCCCTCGGCGTCGGTGGGGGTGGCGACGTCGTCGGTGGGAACGACGACGGCGATCCAGGCGGCCCCAGCGGCATCGCCGGTGCCGCTGCCGCGTTCACGCCCCAGGTACAAGCGGGTCAGGCCGGTGGCGTCTACGTCGGCGGCGGTCAGGGGCGCGAGCCGGGGACGGACAGCGCTGGGGGCGTCGGCTGCGTGGCCGGGCCGCCAGACGGCGTCGTCGCGGTCATGCGGCACGGCGGGGGCGAGGCCGTCGTCGGGCAGGTCCGCGGCGGTGGCCGGGGCATCCAGGGCGACGCGTCCGCGGGCGTCCACCAGCAGCAGGCGAGTGGCTGGGTCTGCGGCAAGCCGGTCGAGCAGGCCAGGCTCGCCGCGGCGCTCGGCGTCACGGTCGGTCGTGGCGCGTGACAGGGAGCGGGCAGTGGTCCCTGTGGTTCCGGGAGCGAGACGGTCGGGGGCTGGCTGCGGGGCGGAGGTCATGTGGCCAGCCTATCCGCGGCCGGTTTAGGCGGCGGATACGCTGCCCGCATGAGTTCCGGGAGTACCGCCGCGCGCGTCTACCTTGACCATGCCGCCACCACGCCCGTGCGGGCGGAGGTGGCCGAGCAGGTCGCCCACGACCTGGCCGGTGATCTGGGCGGGTGGGCTAATCCGGCGGCGCAGCACGCTTCGGGGCGCCGGGCCGGGGCGCTGTTGGCGCAGGCACGTTCCCGGCTGGCTGGGGCACTGGGGGTGGACCCGCATGAGGTGGTCTTCACCGGGAGCGGCACCGAGGCGGACGCACTGGCCGTGGTTGGCCGGGTGCTGGCGGCCCGGGCCGCTGGAGTGGATCGTCCGCGCCTAGTCACCTCCCCGGTTGAGCATCCGGCGGTGCTGGAAAGTGCGCGCACCGCCGCAGCACAGCTGGGCGGCGAGCATGTGCAGCTGCCCGTGGACGGGGCGGGCCGGGTGCAGGCCGGGGCGATTGGCGAGGTACTGGCGTGCGGGGCCGCCCTGGTGAGCGTGATGGCTGCGAACAACGAGACCGGTGCAGTGCAGGACCTGGCCGGGATCGTGGCGGCGGTGCGCGCGGCTACCGGCACCGACCGGCCGGACGCGCCGGGTTACGTGCCTGTGCACAGCGATGCGGTGGCGGCGGTGGGCCGGGTGCAACTGGACTTTCACGGCTGGGGGCTGGATGCGCTGTCGTTGAGCGGGCACAAGCTCGGGGCGCCGGTCGGCGTCGGCGCCCTGATTGCGCGGCGGGACTTCTCCCTGGTGGCGCCGACCGGGGGCGGACGCCAGGAGCGGGGACTGCGCTCGGGCACGCAGGACGTGGTCGGTGCGCGGGCACTGGCGCTGGCCGTGGAGCTGACCGTGGCCGAGCGGACGGCGGAGACGGCACGGCTGGAGGCGCTGCGCGCGCGCCTGCTGGCGGGGGCGACGGCGCTGGCGGGTGTGCACGCGACCCTGCCCGATGACGCGGCGCACCTGCCCGGCACGGCGCACCTGTGGGTGGAGGACGCCGACGCCGAGGCGCTGCTGATGGCGCTGGATATGGCGGGTATCGACGTTTCAGCCGGGTCGGCCTGTCATGCGGGGGTCGCGCAGCCGAGCCACGTCATGCTGGCGATGGGTTACGAGGAAGGGGCGGCGCGGGCGACGCTGCGCTGCTCCATGGGCCGGGAGACGGGCGCCGAGGACGTTGAGCGCCTGCTGGCGGTCCTGCCCGACGCCGTACACACGGCCCGCCGGGCCCGGCGGCGCGGCGCACGGCGCTCATAGCCGACACTCGCTTATGGCCGCCGCCTCCCGCCCCGCTCCACTGCCGAGGTCGGTAGACGTTACGCACCGAAATCGGTAGATCTCACGTGCCGAGTTCGGTTGGTGTGATGTGGGTCGGCTGGGCGGGCCCGGAGGAGTCGCTGCGATGAGCGCCCCGGGCGAGGGCCAGGGCTCCAAGCACCCAGCCACCGAAGACCCCACCCTGTGATGGGTTTTCCACAGGCGCGATGGAGCCAGTAGCGCCGCGGCTGCTGGTCACGCTACGGTTGCGTGCGTTAACGCCAAGCCGAAGCCCCAGCAAGTCCCGCCCGGGTCCTCAGCGAGGAGGCCACCCCCAACATGCCCACACACCCAAGCAAGCCACACGCCAGCACCCGCCACCACCAGGCCCGCGCCGCTGCCGCACACCCCCATGCGCCGAAACCTGCGCGCCGAGCGGATCACGTGCGCCGAGCCGGCGCACTGGCCATCTGCCTCGCCCTACTGGGCGCCGGCTGCTCACACGCCGCCAACCGCACCACCTACACCCCCACCTGGACCCCACCCGCCACAGCCAGCGCTAGCGCTACACCCACGCTCTCACCCCAGCAGGCCGCCGCCAGGGCCACCGCCCTGGCCATGGACAAGCCCCAGGCCTACACCCCCGAGTTCACCCCCGACGGCGCAGCCCAGGCAGCCACATACTTCCTCAACCTCTACCCGTACGTGCACGCCACCGGCGACCTGGACGCCTGGAAGAAGATGAGCGACGACAACTGCGAATTCTGCGCCAAGGTGATAACGAACGCCACCGCACGGCATGAATCTGGTGGGTGGGCAGACCCGTGGGAGCAGGAGATCACCCCCCTGGAGTGGTGGACCGACCAGGACGACCCCAACCGCTACGTCGTACGCGCACAAGTAGCATCCGAAGCCCACACGGGTCGTTCAGCAAATGGAGATGTCACAACAGTTGAATCCTCAGACTCCATTTTCTTGGTTCAACTCCGCTGGGTCGACAATGATTGGCTAATCGAAGAAGTCGCACTGGAAGAGGGTGACACGGAATGAAAATACCCCCAAGATCGAAGTTGATTCGCGCCACGCTAATCGTCATCACATTCACAACAGCTTCAGCAATACTGGGACCGGCGTCTTTGGCGGACGAACAAGCGAACCTAGATATCGGTGCCGACGGCTCCGGTAATTCTGTGGCTGTTACGGGTAGGACGTCCTACGAGGTGGCCTACTCCACCCCGGGCACCCCGGTCGGCGGGGGCTACTACCCCTCCGGCGGGGCCGGTGGCACGGCTAACCAGTACGCCACGCCCGAGACCGAGGCAGACCCCGGCACGTGCGGCACCGCGACCCTAGGCGCAGCCCTTTCCACCAAAAACGCCTCCGCGTTATGCGCCCCAGACCCCGCCGCCCCGGCCGCCGCGGCCGGCGCCGGCACCACCACGGTCATCACCGTCACCGCCACCGACGCAGCCACCCTCCTAGCCGACGGCTCCGGCATCACCCGCCAGCCCCCAGGCCCAGAAGTACTACTAACCAAGGACTTCATCACCTACACCAGCCCCGACACCCAGGTACTAACCACCACCATCGCCGGCACCCCCGTCACCATCCACGCCACCCCCACCACCTACACCTGGAACTGGGGCGACGGCACCACCACCACAACCACCGACCCCGGAGCCCCCTGGCCGGGCCAGACCAACACCCACCGCTACACCCACACCGCCCAAGACGTAACCACCACACTCACCACCACCTGGAAAGCCACCTACACCCCCGCAGGCGGCACCACCACCCCCATCACCGGAACCATCACCACCACCAACACCACCACCCCATACAACATCGTCCGCACCATCACCTACCTCACCGACCAAGCCGAAACCCAACAAGAACACTAAAACACGCGACCTTAAACGCGTTCACCCACTCGCTTCCGGGCTGCAGCTACCCGACGCATCCAGCGTTCAGAGGTGTTCTGCCCGACATCCCGCGCCCCCGCCCATGGCGGTAGGCTGCAACCCGCCCACCCGGGCACCTGCAGAACTAATGCAGCGGAAGGAGCACACGTGCGCGTACTGGCAGCCATGTCCGGCGGAGTCGACTCCGCGGTAGCCGCCGCGCGCGCCGTCGAGGCCGGCCACGAGGTGGTCGGCGTGCACATGGCACTTACCCGCAACCGGGCCGCCACCCGCTCCGGCACCCGCGGCTGCTGCTCCATCGAGGACGCCGGCGACGCCCGCTGGGCCGCCGAGATCCTGGGCATCCCCTTCTACGTGTGGGACCTGTCGGAGGAGTTCGAGGAGCGGGTGGTCGCCGACTTCCTGTCCGAGTACCGCGCCGGCCGCACCCCCAACCCGTGCGTGCGCTGCAATGAGCGGGTCAAGTTCGACGTGCTGCTGGAGCGCGGCCTGGCCCTCGGATTCGACGCCGTCGTCACCGGCCACTACGCCCGCCTGCGCGGCGGCGCCACCGACGGCAGCCCCGGCCAGACCGGCGACCTGGAGTTGCGCCGCGCCGCCGATACGGCCAAGGACCAGTCCTACGTGCTGGCCGTATCAGGGCGCGAGGGCCTCTCCCGCGCCCTGTTCCCCTAGGCGACGCCCCCTCCAAGGCGGCGGTGCGGGCCGAGGCGGAGCGCCGCGGCCTGCCGGTGGCGGACAAGCCCGACTCCTACGACATCTGCTTCGTCGCCGACGGCGACACCCGCGGTTTCCTGCAGCGCAGCCTCGGCGCCAAGGAGGGCAGCATCGTCTCCCCCCACGGCGAGGTGCTCGGCACCCACAGCGGCTACTTCGGCTTCACCGTCGGCCAGCGCAAGGGCCTGGGCCTGACCCGCCCGGCCGCCGACGGCCGCCCGCGCTACGTGATCGCCACCCGTCCGAGCACCAATGAGGTCGTGGTCGGCCCCGCCGAGCTGCTGCAGCGCACCGTGGTCGACGGCAAGGACCTGGTGCTGCTGGACTCCCCCGCCCCGCTCGCCGACGGCGTCGGCTGGCAGGACGTGACCGTACAGGTGCGCGCCCACGGTCGCCCGGTGCACGCTGACGTGACCGTGGACGGCGTCGGCGGCACGCTGCACGCGGTGCTGCGCCAGCCCCTGCGGGGCCTGGCCGCAGGGCAGAGCGTCGTCGTCTATGGCGGGGAAGACGGCGACCGGGTGCTGGCCCAGGCGACAGTCGCCTAAGCCGCGCACCCGGCCACCTTGCGCCGATTAGGTTCAGCGAAATGTTCAGCGCAGGGAGGTGTGTCTCTCGATCGCGCGCACGCCCCGCACTCCGAGGACCAACGCCAGCAGCGGCCACACGGCGATGTACCCCAGCCCCAGCAGGGTCGGGTCCCCGTCGGTCCGCACCGCCTCAATGAAGTCCGGCAGCATCCATGTAATCACAATGTCTCCGGACGGAATCCCAATGCTCACCGGCACGATCAGTAGCAGCAACAACGAGAGCACCTGCGCCACCAGGTACAGCGCCACGAAACCAATCACGGGCGCGCCGAAGCCGAGGTGGTTCCAGCGCCCTTGCGCCCCGATGCTCATAATCGCGGACACGCACACGATTACGCACGCGAGTTCCACAATCACGTAGATGAAGAAACCGATCACCCAGCCGGTGCCGACGAAGGCCAGCATCTCACGCAGAGGTTGGAGCAGCTCACCGAGGCCGATTCCCTGAGCCCGCGCGGCCGCCCACACGGTCACCAACAAGCCCACTGCAGCGAAGCACATCGCCGCCAGGCCGGCCGCGAAGGCGTAGAGCACCTTGGCGGCATAAAGCGTGCGCCCGGGCGCCGGGATGCTCATGGTCAGGTAGCCGCGCGCGCCATACATGGACTGCCAGTACTCGGAGGCGGTGTGGACGAGCGCCACTGGTATGGCCAAGGCAAAGGAGACTACCGCGCCAAGCGTCCCGAATAGGCTCAAAACCGGCAGGTCCAGAAACGTGACTCCGAGGAAGGCGATCCCGAACACCGTGAAGATGCCGAGCATCTTCAGCTGGATGGGCGCCAGGAAGCGGACCTCCTCAGTGAACAGTGTGCGCAGCATCAGCGGTACTCCTTCCGGAACAGGGCGTCCAGGCTCATTCCGTGTGCCTGACGCAGGTCATCGGCGTCGCCCGCCAGCAGCAGGCGGCCGTCCTTGAGGAAGACGACGGAGTCGACGATCGGCTCCACGTCGGCGATCAGGTGGGTGGAGATGACCATCAGTGACTCGGGGTCGAAGCCCCGCAGGACACCACTGAGGATCACGTCACGGGCGGCGGGGTCGACCCCGGAGATGGGCTCGTCCAGCAGGTAGACACGTGCACGCCTAGCCATGACCAGGCTGACGCGCAGCTTCTCCCCATGCCCTTGCTCATCTCCTTCAGGCTCCGGTCACCGGGAAGGCCGAAGAACTCCACCAGCTCGCGCGCACGATCGGCGTCGAAGTCGGGGAAGAGCCGGGAGAACATCGCTATGGCCTGCTCGGGCTTGAGTCCCGAGGCCAGGAATTCGGCGTCGGGCAGGAAGGCGACCAGCGCCTTCGTCTCCGGCCCTGGAGCATGTCCGCCTACCCGTACCTGGCCGTCGTAGTCAGCCAGCAGGCCGGCCAGGATCTTCAGCAGGGTGGTCTTGCCCGAGCCGTTGGAGCCCATGAGCCCCACGATCCGGCCCGCCGGCAGGTCCAGGGTCAGGTCCATCAGTGCCGGGCGGCCGCGGTAGGCCTTGGTCACGCCGGACACAGATACCAGCGGCACTGCGCCGTCGGGGATGGGGATAGAGCTGAAGCGCGCCGCGGGCGACGCCGCCTCTAGTGGATGCTGGGTCATGAGGATTCTCCTGTGTCTGCCGAGGAAGGGCGCAGTTCCCAGCGCTCCTGCAGGAGCGCTGCGGCCTGCGGAAGATCCATGCCGACGGCGGCGAGGGCGGTGATGAAGGTGTCCGTGGCGCCGGTGGCGAGTTCCCGGCGGACGGCATCGACGACGGCGGTATCCGTGGTGACGAAGCGGCCGGCGGTCCGCTCGGTGCCGGTCAGCCCGGTGCGGTCGAGCTCGGCCAGTGCGCGTTGAACGGTGTTGGGGTTGACGCCGGATTGCGTGGCCAGTTCGCGCACGCTGGGTATCCGGGTGCCGATCGGCCAGGCGCCGGTGACGATCCGCAAGCGGAAGTCGTCGACCAGTTGCAGCCAGATCGGCCGGGAGCCGTCAAGATCCACAAGGCCTCCCTCTGTTGGGTGTACGGGTGTGCTCATGAGCGCAGCGGACAGAGGGCCGGGAGACCATCTGTATTACTGCACTAGTACAGTGACACAAGGGGCCCGCTGTGTCAACTCCGCACTGCCAGCCGCGCACCGCACATCCCGCCGGCGGGCCGGATGGCGGACGGGATACCGCCATATCGACCGATCTCAGCGAAAGAGAAGCGCCCCGGCCCGGGAGAACCGGGACGGGGCGCTGTGCCAGCGATCGCTCCGGCACGGCATCGCGTGGTGCCACGCGGCGAACTGGGTCCGGAGCGCTTGGTTATCAGCTGCGCAGGCGCGCCAGTTCCTCCACGAGCTGGGGAACCACCTGGGCCACATCGCCGACCACGCCGTAGTCGGCCATCTCGAAGATCGGAGCCTCGGAATCGTCGCTGACGGCAACGATGGTGCCGGCGCCCTGGATGCCGCTGGTGTGGTGGACGGCGCCGGACACTCCCAGTCCGATGTACAGGCGAGGCGCGATTGACGCCCCCGTCTGGCCGACCTGCGCGGAGCGCTCGATCCAGCCCTCATCGCAGGCCACGCGGGTGGCGCCGATGGCAGCCTGAAGCGGATCGGCCAGCGAGTGCACCAGCTCAAGGTCGCCGTCGGTACCGCGTCCCATCACCACCACTCGCTGGGCCTCGGACAGGTCGGGGCCCGCAGCGGCGTCGGCGACCTCGCGGGAAACGACCGTAACAGCCGCAGCCTCCGCGGACAGGGCAACCTCAAGTGCCTCCACGGCCAGCTCGACTTGGCCGTCGGCCGTCGGCGCAGGCTCGGAGGCGCCGGCGTGGACGGAAATCACCGGAGTCCTGTCCGCCTGCGCCGAGACGGTCATAGTGGTGGACCAGGTTCCCGACAGGACCAGCTTGGAGGCGCGCAGCTCATTACCGACCACCTGCAGGTCACCCACGTCCGAGGCGCAGGCCGAGCCCAGCAGGACCGCGGCCCGTCCGGCGACCTCCTTGCCCCGGTAATCGCTGCCGACCAGCGCGACGGCGGGCATGACCGCCTCGACCGCTGCGACCACTGCGTCGGCGGCAACCGCAGCCACCGCTTCGCGTCCGCCCAGGTCGGCCGCCAACAGGCGGGAAGCACCGGCAGCGGCCAGCTCCGCACAGACGGAGGTGTCAGCGCTTCCCAGGACCAGGGCCACGACGTCGGCGGAGGTGAGCCCACGAGCCACCGATACCAGTCCCATGGCAGCCGGGGTGGGGTCGCCCTCCGGCGTGCGGTCGACCAGTACGACGATGGGGTCGTTCAACATGTTTTCAGGCATGGCTAGTTCGCGATTCCTTCCCTGCAAGTTCGTGCTCGAAGCCTGTGCTCGCCCAGGGCTCACACGAGGTTGTTCTCGACCAGCCAGGCCGCCAGCTCACGCCCGGCCTCCCCGGCGTCGGTACGGATAATGCCGCCCTGGCGGGCAGGCCGCTCGGCGAAGTCGACGACGGCGATTCCCGCCTCTACGTCGGCCAGGCCGAGGTCCTCCAAGTCCCAGGTGTCCACCGGCTTCTTGCGCGCGGCACGCATGGCGGCGAAGTTGGGGTAGCGCGGCTCATTGGCCTGATCGGTAACTGACACGAGCGCGGGCAGCGGGGCGGAGAGCACCTCCCGGACGGTGCCGGTGGCGCGGGTCACAGTCGCCTCATCCGCACTGACCTCCAGCGAGCTCGCCAGGGTCAGGGCCGGGACGTGCAGTGCGGCGGCGAGCGCACCTGGGAGCATGGAGGTCATGGCGTCCAGGGAGGCCATACCGGTGATAACCAGGTCCACATCTCCCGGACCGGAGTCCACCCCGCCGAGCTTTGACACGGCGGCGGCGAGGGTGCGTGCGGTGATGGGGACGTCCGCGCCCGCAAGCGCGGCGTCGGTGACCACGACACCGGAGTCGGCCCCCATCTGCAGGGCGCGGCGCACGCCGTCCTCGGCGTCCTCAGGTCCCATAGACAGGGCGATCACCTCACCACCCAGCTCTTCGACCAGCGCTACCGCGGCCTCGACGGCGTTCTCGTCGAGCTCGTTGAGAACGTCCTCCTCGCCGCGTACCAGGCGGCCCCCCTCCAGGCGGCGCTCGGACTGCACGTCCGGGACGTGCTTGATGCAGACGACTATTTTCATGCGCACAAGATTGCCATATCTGGGCGCCGCGACAGGTGAGCGCTCAGTCACCCCTGCCCGGGCCGCCGCCGGCGCCGGCCCGCTTTCCCAACCCGCGCGCCAACTGCACCAATGCGACATACGTCCTAACTGTGCGGCCACTCCACGCAGCCTCGCCAAAGCCCGTATCGCCTATCCTCAGACACACGGGCGAGACGCCCGAGTACGGCCTGATTGGAGCCGGCACGTCAGCGTCGCCCCGGATCAACTGTCACGAGGTGGCATCGCGAAGCCCACCTGCTCGACCATAGGATTCATGCACATGCCCCCATCGCCAGAGCTGCAACCCGCCGCCCGTGCCGACTCCGACGCCTCGGACCGCACGCGCCTGGGCGCCACGCTCACCGGAGACGGCGCCGACTTCGTGGTGGTCGCGCCGCGTGCCGAGGCTGTGGACCTGTGCCTGATTCAGACCGACTCCACCGGTGCGATCACCTCGGAGCGCCGCATCGGCATGCACGGGCCCGTCCGTGGCGCGTGGAGCGCCCACGTGCCCGGAGTCCGCGCCGGTCAGCGCTACGGATATCGGGCGCACGGCCAGTGGAATCCCTCCGAGGGACTGCTGTTCAACCCGCGCAAGCTCCTGCTGGACCCGTACGCCCGCGCCATCGACGGCACTCCGCGCCTGGGGCCGGAGCTGTACGCACACGCCGTAGACGCCGAGCTGGCCCCCACCTACGTGCCCTTCCTCCCCTCCCAGCTGGACTCCGCCGGGCACACGGCCCTCGGCGTGGTCACCGGGGAGCAGTTCCCCGTAGTCCCCGGGCCCAAGGTGCCCGCCGAGCGCACGGTCATCTACGAGATGCACGTCAAGGGCTTCACCCACTCCATGCCCGGAGTGCCTCCGGAGCTGCGCGGCACTTATGCGGGATTGGCGCACCCCGCCGCCGTGTCCCACCTGCGCTCGCTCGGCGTCACGACGGTGGAGCTACTGCCCGTTCACGCCGCCTTCTCCGAGGCCTTCCTCCTCCAGCGTGAGCGGACCAACTACTGGGGCTACTCAACCCTGTCGTACTTCGCGCCCGAACCGGCTTATGCGACCCGCACCGCCCGCGAGGCGGGCCCACAGGCCGTACTGGACGAGTTCCGCGGCATGGTCTCGCTACTGCATGAGGCCGGCCTGGAAGTGATCATGGACGTGGTCTACAACCACACCTGCGAGTCGGGTATGGACGGGCCCGCGCTGTCCCTGCGCGGACTGGACAACCTCGAGTACTACCTGCACGCCCCGCACCGGCCCGCCCAGTACGTGGATGTCACGGGCACCGGCAACACGGTGGACTTCCGCTCCACCCGGGCCGTGCAGCTGGTGCTGGACTCGCTGCGCTACTGGGCCGGCGACGTCGGCGTGGACGGCTTCCGCTTCGACCTGGCCGTGACGCTGGGCCGTGATGCCTCCGAGTTCCAGGCACGTCACCCGCTGCTGATCGGCATGGCCACCGACCCGGTGCTGCAAAACACCAAGCTGATCGCCGAGCCCTGGGACATCGGTCCGGGCGGCTGGCGCACCGGCGAGTTCCCGGCGCCCTTCCATGACTGGAACGACCGCTACCGCGGCACGGTGCGCTCCTTCTGGCTGCATGACGCCTCCGAGATGTCCAAGGGGCGCCCCGGCAATGACCTGCGGGACCTGGCCACGCGCCTGAGCGGTAGCGCCGACATGTTCGGATACGGCGAGTATCCGGGCGGGCGCGGTCCGCTGGCCTCCATCAACTTCGTCACCGCCCACGACGGCTTCACTCTGCGCGACCTGGTCAGCTACGACTACAAGCACAACCTGGCCAACGGCGAGGACAACCGCGACGGCACCGATGACAACCGTTCCTGGAACCACGGGTTTGAGGGACCGCTGCCGGAGGGCATGGGCGGGGGCCCCATCGAGATCCTGCGACGCCGCTCCTCCCGCAACGTGCTGGGCACCCTGCTCGTCTCCGCCGGCACGCCCATGCTGCTGGGCGGCGATGAGATGGGACGCACCCAGGACGGGAATAACAACTCCTACTGCCAGGACTCCGAGATCTCCTGGTTCGACTGGAATCTGACCACTTGGCAGCGCGACCTGATCGCCACGACGCACTTCCTGATCAGCCTGCGCGACAGCCACCCGGTGCTGCGCCCGACTTCCTTCGCCACCGGTTCCGTCCCCAGCGGCGACGCCCTGCCCGACCTGTCCTGGTTCCGCGCCAATGGTGACCCCATGGACGTGGCCGCCTGGCACGACCCCTGGACCCGGGTAGTGCAGATGCTCCGCTCGGGCACGCCCATGGACGACGCCGACCTCCTACTCGTCATCAACGGCTCCCTGGCCCAGGAGGACGTCACCCTGCCCGACGGCCACGGCACCGACTGGCACCTGATGTGGGACTCGACCTGGGCCGTGCCGCGCCCCCACACCTCGGCCTTCGCGCTGGCGCACAGAGTGAGCCGGGGGCCGGCGGCCCGCGCCCGTGCACTCAACCCGGCCCGCGCTCGAGCCTCGCGCTCCGGCGCGACGGACTGTCGGCAGGACCGGCCCGGGGACACCACGACGCTGGATGCCCTGTCCTTGCGCATCTACCTGTCCGGGGAGCAGCTGGTCGGGTTGCCCGAGGAGCGCCCGCACGCTCTGCCCGAGGAGTAGTCGTCGGCCTGCCCGGTCTAGGATGGCGGCCATGACGCAGCACGACGCGAATGCCGGTTCCCCCTCCAGCAATGCAGCCGGCGGTACGGCCGGCACGAATGCGGAGGACGCCCTGTCGCGCTCCACGGACGCGGCCTCGCTGGCCCGCTCACTTGCCCGTAGTGCCGAGATCGAGGCCGACCTCGACGTGAACCCGGGCCGCTACCGGATGCTCACGGGCGTGCGCCCGACTGGCAACATGCACCTGGGCCACTACTTCGGCACGATGCACTCCTGGAAGGGCATCCAGGACCGGGGCGTGGACACCTGGATCCTGGTAGCGGACTACCAGGTGATCACCGACCGCGACGGCGTGGGCCCGATCCGTGAGCGCGTCCTGTCACTGGTGGCGGACACCCTGGCAGTCGGCGTGGACCCGCGGCGCTCCACAATCTTCGCCCACTCCGCCGTCCCGGCCGCCAATCAGCTCATGCTGCCCTTCCTGTCCTTGGTCACCGAGTCCGAGCTGCACCGCAATCCAACCGTCAAGGCGGAGCTGGAGGCCACCGACGGGCGCGCCATGACCGGCCTCATGCTCACCTATCCGGTGCACCAGGCCGCTGACATCCTGTTCTGCCAGGCGAACCTGGTGCCGGTGGGCAAGGACCAGCTGCCCCACCTGGAGCAGGCTCGCATGATCGCCCAGCGCTTCGACAAGCGCTACGGGCGGGCGGTCAAGGAGCACCCGGTATTCCGCCGGCCGGAGGCGCTGCTGTCCCAGGCGCCACTGCTACTGGGCCTGGACGGGGAGAAGATGAGCAAGTCCCGCCACAACACCATTGAGCTGCGCATGAGCGCGGACGAGACCGCCAAGCTGCTCAAGAAGGCCAAGACGGACTCCGAGCGGCACATCACCTATGACCCCGAGGGCCGGCCGGAGGTGGCGAACCTACTCACCCTGGCCTCGTTGTGCGGGGCCGGGGACCCGCAGTCGCTGGCGGAGCGGATCGGCGACGGCGGCGCCGGCACGCTCAAGCGCATCACCACCGAGGCGGTCAACGAGTTCTTCGCCCCCATCCGCGCCCGCCGCGCCGAGCTCGCCGCCGACGAGGACTACCTGCTGCAGGTACTGGCAGACGGCAATGCCCGGGCCAACACGGTGGCCGAGCAGACCCTGCACGCGGTACGCACGGCCATGCACATGAACTACTAGGGCGCCGGTGGGCCACATGCACACGCGCAGACAGGTACGCTTGCGCTGTGACCCCTAACACGACGCCGCGCACGGCGAAGACGAAGTCAACCAGCCACGCTGCTCCCGCCGCTGCGGCGCAGCCCGCACCCGCCCAGGTGCCCCAGCCGGCACCGTATGCACCGGTGGGACGAATCCCGGTGACGGAGGTCTTCCCCGTCGTGGAGGACGGGCGCTGGCCGTCAAAGGCCGTGCCCGGCGAGGTCTTCCCCATCCGGGCGACGGTGTTCCGGGAGGGGCACGATCGCTTTGGAGCCACCGCCGTCCTGGTGCGGCCAGACGGCACCGACGGTCCCAGCGCCCGCATGTACGAGGTCGGCATCGGCCTGGATCGCTATGAGGCGCGTCTGGCGGCGGATTTCCCAGGCGACTGGGGCATCCGCGTGGAGGGGTGGTCGGACCCCTACGGCACCTGGGCCCACGATGCCGGGGTGAAGGTTCCCGCAGGCGTCGACGTGGAGCTGATGCTGGAGGAGGGCGCCCGCGTGCTTGAGCGCGCAGCCGCTGTCCCGGGCCGGGCCGAGGGTGACGCCGAGGCCCTGCTGAACGCCGCCGTCGCCCTGCGTGATGACTCCGCCTCCGCCACCGACCGGCTCTCCGCCGGGCTGTCTGCGGACGTTGCGGCAGTCCTGGACCGGCTGCCGCTGCGCGATCACGTATCTCCCTCGGCCACCTACCCGCTGCAGGTGGATCGGCAGCGGGCCCTGGCAGGCTCCTGGTACGAGATCTTCCCCCGGTCCCTGGGAGCGCATCGGGATGAGCAGGGCGTGTGGCAGACCGGCACACTGCAATCGGCCACTCAGCGACTCGGCCGCATCGCCGCCATGGGCTTTGACGTCCTCTACCTGACCCCGATCTCCCCGATCGGCACCACCAACCGTAAGGGGCGCAACAACACGCTCAACGCCCTGCCCGGGGACCCGGGTTCCCCGTACGGCATCGGCTCCCCCAAGGGCGGGCACGACGCCATCCACCCGGATCTGGGCACCTTCGACGACTTTGACGCCCTGGTGGCGCGTGCCCGGGAGCTCGGCATGGAGGTGGCCCTGGACCTGGCCCTGCAGTGCTCCCCGGACCACCCCTGGGTGACCGAGCATCCCGAGTGGTTCACCGTCCTGGCCGATGGCTCGATCGCCTACGCCGAGAACCCGCCCAAGAAGTACCAGGACATCTACCCCCTCAACTTCGATAACGATCCCGAGGGCATTTACCAGGCGATACTGGAGGTGGTACGCACCTGGATCAGCCACGGGGTGACGATCTTCCGGGTAGACAACCCGCACACCAAGCCCCTGCCCTTCTGGCAGCGTCTGATCCGCCAGGTGCGTGAGGACAACCCCGAGGTGCTGTTCCTGGCGGAGGCCTTCACCCGCCCGGCGATGATGCGCACCCTGGCAAAGATCGGCTTCCACCAGTCCTACACCTACTTCGCCTGGCGCAACACCAAGCAGGAGCTGACCGATTACCTGGTGGAGCTGTCCCAGGAGACCGCGCACGTCATGCGCCCCACCTTCTGGCCCACCACGCACGACATCCTCACGCCCTTCATGACCAACGGGAAGGTTCCCGCCTTCAAGCTGCGTGCCGTACTGGCCGCCACCATGTCCCCCACCTGGGGCATCTACTCCGGCTACGAGCTGGCCGAGTCGGTGCCGCGCCCCGGGTATGAGGAGCAGATCGACAACGAGAAGTACGAGTACAAGCAACGCGACTTCGGCGCCGCACGCGTCAACGGCATCGAAGCTCTGCTCACTGCGCTGAACGCTGCTCGTCACGCCCACCCGGCGCTCCAGCAGCTGCGGGATGTCTGGTTCCACCCCACCAGTGACGACAACCTGATCGCCTACTCCAAGCGGGTGGATGCCGCTCACTCTCCTAGCGGGAAGGACGACGTGGTGCTGACGGTGGTCAACCTGGACCCCTATGGCGCCCACGAGGGCGAGATCTACCTGAACCTGGAGCAGCTGGGCCTGCCCGGTTGGGTGGACGGTTCCCGGCCAGTGCTGCGGGTCACCGATGAGCTGACCGGCGACGTCTACGACTGGTCCGGGCAGAACTATGTGCGTTTGGACCCCTTCTCCGGCCGTGTAGCCCATGTCTTCTCAGTCGAGCCTCTGTGAGGAGCAGCTGCGCGTCCCCGGCCTGATCACAACCGGAGGAGCCCCGTGACCGTAACCGGCGTTCCCGGCCTGCCCCACCCGTGCAGCACTGGTTGGCGTCCGGTATCCGGCACGAGCGCCGTGGCGCGCTCCCCCTGGCTGACGACTCAGCGGATTACCCGGCTGACTGCTGGGCCTGCCACTCAGTCAGACGCTCGGCGTGATGCCCAGTTGGCGATCGCTGGGCCCGTGGGGCAGCCCCCTCGCGGCCGCCGGCTGCCTGCCGCCCCAAACTGTCAGGAGGACCGATGAGTCATTCGACGGCCGCCATGCCGGATACGCCGGCATGGCCCGACGACGCCTCCTTGCTCGCGGCGCTGGGGAGCTGGATGGGCCAGCGCCGCTGGTATCCGCTCAAGGGGGAACCCGCCCACGGCCCATTGCGGATGGTGGGATCCTGGAACCTGGGCGAAGGCGTACGGGACCTACTGGTGGCAGTACCCCGACGCGAGGCGGGCGCCGTGCTGGTACACGTGCCCCTGGTGCTGGAGCCTCGCGCCACACCGGGCGACTTCGCCGCCGCAGGCGAGGCCGAGGGCAACGCCGGCTTCGTCATCCCCGACTCCGAGGGCGGGTCCCTGACGCTGGTCGACGGCGCCCACCACCCCCGCTTCTGGCGGGCTTGGGCGCAGTCTGCGCTGGACGCGGGCACCACCCTCGGCGGCACCGGGGCGCAGGCGATCGCCGAGCGCGCCGACCGGCTGCGAGTCACCACCGGCCAGCAGTCCAACACCTCGGTGGTCCTGCCGTCTCCGGGCGACCACCCGGCGGCAGGAGCGGCCGATGCCGCCACCGGTGACCTGATCGTGAAGCTGTTCCGTGTGCTCTCGCCGGGACGCAACCCGGATGTGGAGGTATCAGTCGCGCTGGCGCGCGATGGCTGGGACCGCGTGCGCACCCCCGTGGCATGGACCACGCTGACTTGGTCCGATACCGCCACCGGCGCCCAGCTGACGGCGGACGCGGCCGTGGCCTGCACTTTCGTGCCCCGTGCCGACGACGGCTTCGAGCTGTTCTGCGAGCTCGCGGGTGCCGACGACGCCGACGGTCCGCGACGAGACCGTGCGCTCACCCTGGCCCGGGACCTGGGTGACACCACCGCCCAGATGCACGCGCGCCTGGCTGCGTCGCTGGCCGGCTCTGCACCACCCGCCCCCGGCGAGCTGGCGCAGGCGCTGCGCGAGCGGGCTCATTGGGCCATGGATGAGGTACCCGAACTGGAGAACCGGCTGCCGCGGCTGCGCGACCGTGTGGAGGCGGTCCTGGCCGAGCTCTCGGCGCTGGACCGGTTGGAGGCGGCCACTCGCGTCCACGGCGACTACCACCTGGGACAGGTGCTGCACGCCGTCGACGAGGACCGCTGGTACGTACTGGACTTCGAGGGTGAACCCCTGCGGCCACTGGCCCAGCGCAGCCGCCCGGACCAGCCCCTGCGCGACGTGGCCGGCATGCTGCGCTCCTTCGACTACGCGGCCGAAGTCGGTCATGCCGCACATCCTGACTGGCTGCCGGCCGTGCGCGGCGCCTTCCTGGAGGGCTACTGGGCCGCCGTGGAAACCGCTGCGGCTGCTGCCGAGACCGCTGATCGGCCAGGCCCCGGTGCCAGGCAGACCCTGCTCAAGGCCCTCGAGCTCGACAAGGCCCTGTACGAGGCCGTCTACGAGGCCCGCAATCGTCCCGACTGGATCTCAATCCCGCTTCATGGCATCGAGGTGATGCTGAACAACTGATACCCAAGTGTCTGACGCTTCCGGCAACAGTCGCGTAAGACACATCATCCACGCCGGGTTGCACCGGTATAAAGTCCCCCCTCAGCCGGTCACCGCATGGGAGAGTGAGAACATGACCGACGTCACCAGCCCGAGCCCGCCCCCGAATCCAACGACGCCCCGCCGCCGGATGCCACTGGCCCCGCGCCCGTCCCGGTAGACCCCTGGGTCCTAGCGGATGTCGCCTATGCGCGGTACCACAACCCGCATGAGGTGCTCGGCGCCCATGTGGGCGCCGAAGGCGTAACCATCCGCACCGTGCGCCACCTCGCCGACGCCGTCGTCGTGGTCACCGGGGAGGGTTCCTTCCCCGCCCGGCATGAGCAGGACGGCGTGTGGGTCGCCGTCGTGCCCGGGGACACCATTCCGGACTACCGGATCAAGGTGACCTACGGGGAGGAGACCATCACCGTCGACGACCCCTACCGCTTCCTGCCGACTCTCGGCGAGATGGACACCTACCTCATCTCCGAGGGGCGCCACGAGGAGCTGTGGGAGGTGCTGGGCGCGCACGTCAAGCGCTACTCCGGCTCCATGGGGGACGTCGAGGGGGTCGCCTTCGCGGTGTGGGCGCCCAACGCCCGGGCCGTGCGCGTGGTGGGCGACTTCAACTACTGGGACGGCACCGCCTCCGCCATGCGCTCCCTGGGCGCCTCCGGCGTGTGGGAGCTGTTCATCCCCGGTGTGGGCGTGGGCGCCCGCTACAAGTTCGAGCTGTGCTTCCAGGACGGCTCCTGGCACCAGAAGGCCGACCCCATGGCGCGTGCCACCGAGGTGCCGCCCGCCACCGCATCCGTGGTCACCGACCGCTTCCACGAGTGGAACGACGAGGAGTGGATGTCCCGCCGCGCGGTCACCGACCCGCACTCCGGGCCGATGAGCGTGTACGAGGTACACATCGGCTCCTGGCGGCAGGGCCTGGGCTACCGGGGCCTGGCCGACGAGCTGGTCCCCTACGTCAAGGACGCCGGCTTCACCCACGTGGAGTTCATGCCCGTGGCCGAACACCCCTTCGGCGGCTCCTGGGGCTACCAGGTCTCCGGCTACTACGCCCCCACCGCGAGATTCGGAACCCCGGACGACTTCAGGTACCTGGTGGACCAGCTGCACCAGGCCGGCATCGGCGTCATCCTGGACTGGGTGCCCGCCCACTTCCCCAAGGACGAGTGGGCGCTGGCGCGCTTCGACGGAACCGCCCTGTACGAGGACCCGGACCCGCAGCGCGGCGAGCACCCTGACTGGGGCACCTACGTGTTCAACTTCGGCCGCAACGAGGTGCGCAACTTCCTAGTGGCCAACGCCCTGTACTGGCTGGGCGAGTTCCACATCGACGGCCTGCGCGTGGATGCTGTCGCCTCCATGCTCTACCTGGACTACTCCCGCGAGGAGGGCCAGTGGCACCCCAACCAGTTCGGCGGCCGGGAGAACCTGGAGGCGATCAACTTCCTGCAGGAGGCAACCGCCACGGCCTACCGGAAGAACCCCGGTACGGTCATGATCGCCGAGGAGTCCACCGCCTGGCCGGGCGTGACCGCTCCCACCGAGTACGGCGGCCTGGGATTCGGCCTGAAGTGGAACATGGGGTGGATGAACGACACCCTGCGCTACCTGGCCGAGGAGCCCATTAACCGCCGCTACCACCACGGGGAGCTGACCTTCTCCCTGGTGTATGCCTTCTCCGAGCAGTTCATCCTGCCGCTCAGCCACGACGAGGTCGTGCACGGCAAGGGCTCCCTGCTGTCCAAGATGCCGGGTGACGCCTGGCAGGAGCTGGCGGGTCTACGCGCGCTGTACGCCTACCAGTGGTCCCACCCCGGCAAGCAGCTGCTGTTCATGGGGCAGGAGTTCGGGCAGGGCGCCGAGTGGAACTCGGAGAACTCCCTGGACTGGTGGATCCTGGACGATCCGGGCCACACCGGCCTGCTGCGTCTGGTCAGCGACCTTAACGCCTTCTACAAGGACTCCCCCGCACTGTGGTCCGATGACTTCTCCCACCGCGGCTTCGAGTGGATCGAGGCGGGCGACGGCGACCACAACGTCCTGTCCTACCTGCGCAAGGGCACAGGTCCGGACGGGCGCTCGGACCTGGTGGCGGTGATCGTCAACTTCGCCGGCACCCCGCACGAGGGCTACCGGGTGGGCCTGCCCTTCGCGGGCGGCTGGGAAGAGGTCATCAACACCGACGCCCCCGAGTACGGCGGCTCCGGCGTGGGCAACCTCGGGCACGTCGAGGCCGAGGAACTGCCCTGGAACGGCCGCCCCGCCTCGGTGCGGCTGCGGGTCCCCCGATGGGTGCCATCTTCCTGCGGCCGTCGCGCGACTGAACCGCAGATCGTCGCGAAGCACACGCGCTCCGCGACAGGGGCCCGGCGGCGTTGAAACGCCGCCGGGCCCCTCGGCGTTGGTCGCCTCATCTTCCACCCGTCCTCCGCGCGCCACGGGTCAGTACAGATAGAGTCCCAGGCGCTCGGGCAGCTCCAGTCCCGGGACGAGCAATCGCGCCTGGAGGACATCGCATTCGGTCATCCGGCCGGATGGCCCGGCGCGTCTCACACTCCAGCAAGGCATGGACCTTAGGCCCTGTTTCATGCGGATCAAGGGCCTTTTCGACTACGTCGCCGTTAAGTCCCACACCGTTGTGAGCAAGAAAGCTGGCGCGTGACCTTGTAGGGACGGGTATGGTCCCGGTGCATGCATGCGTGCGGTCCCCGCCCCAATAGCGAACCAACGCAATGTACACTCTTTCAGCCGTTGCAGGTGCTTCTTGCAACGGCGGTCTCCGTAGTCTGACAAGGGAAGAAGAATGACGCAGAACCTGGTCCAGACCGTGCCCTCCCAGGTCAGGTCCGCCTCCGGTCGCCCCGCCGGCGCCTCCACGCAGATGGAGGTGTGGCAGGGACTTTCCGCCGCCGTCGTCGACGCCATCGCAGACGACTGGTACGCCACCGAGCAGAAGTACCGCGCTGGCCGGATGGAGCACTACTTCTCCGCCGAGTTCCTTGAGGGACGCGCCCTGCTGAACAACCTGACCAACCTCGGGCTGGTTGAGGAGGCCACCCAGGCCGTCAACGCCTTCGGCCAGAACCTGACCGACATCCTCGAGCAGGAACCCGACGCCGCTCTGGGCAACGGTGGGCTCGGCCGCCTGGCCGCGTGTTTCCTGGATTCCTGCGCCACCCTGGACCTGCCGGTGGCCGGCTACGGCATCCTGTACCGCTACGGGCTGTTCAAGCAGCTGTTCGAAGACGGCTTCCAGACCGAGCACCCCGATCCGTGGATGGAGGAGGGCTACCCCTTCGTGGTGCGCCGCGAGGAGGCGCAGCGAATCGTCCGCTACAACGACCTGACCGTGCGCGCTGTCCCCTACGACATGCCGATCACCGGCTACGGCACCAAGAACGTGGTCACGCTGCGGCTGTGGCGGGCTGAGCCCATGGAGGAGTTCGACTACGACGCCTTCAACTCCCAGCGCTTCACCGACGCCATCGTTGAGCGCGAGCGCACCGCCGACATCTCCCGCGTGCTCTACCCCAATGACACCACCTACGAGGGCAAGGTGCTGCGGGTGCGCCAGCAGTACTTCTTCTGCTCCGCCTCCCTGCAGGAGATCGTCGACAACTACGTCACCCACCATGGTGAGGACCTGAGCGGCTTCGCGGACTTCAACTCCGTCCAGCTCAACGACACCCACCCGGTGCTGGCTATTCCCGAGCTCATGCGCCTGCTCATGGACGAGCACCACTTGGGCTGGGACCAGGCCTGGAAGATCGTCACCAAGACCTTCGCCTACACCAACCACACGGTGCTGGCCGAGGCCCTGGAGACCTGGGAGATGTCCATCTTCGACCGCCTGTTCCCCCGCATCGCCGAGATTGTCCGCGAGATCGACCGCCGCTTCCGCCAGGACATGGCCGAGCGCGGTCTGGACCAGATGCGGATCGACTACATGGCTCCGCTGTCCGGCGACAAGGTGCGCATGGCGTGGATCGCCTGCTACGCCTCCTACTCCATCAACGGCGTGGCCGCGCTGCACACCGAGATCATCAAGCGCGACACCCTCAAGGAGTGGCACGACATCTGGCCCGAGCGCTTCAACAACAAGACTAACGGCGTGACCCCGCGCCGTTGGCTGCGCCAGTGCAACCCCCGGCTGTCCGCGCTGCTGGATGAGGCGACCGGTTCGGATGCCTGGGTCAAGGACCTGTCCCTGCTCGGTGCGCACACCGACGCCGTCGACGACGCGCTGCTGGACCGGCTCGCCGAGATCAAGCACGCCAACAAGGTGGACTTCGCCGCCTGGGTGGCCGAGCGCGAGGGGATCGAGATCGACCCGGACGCAATCTTCGACGTGCAGATCAAGCGCCTGCACGAGTACAAGCGCCAGCTCCTGAACGCCATCTACATCCTGGACCTGTACTTCCGTATGAAGGAGGACCCGTCGCTGCAGGTGCCGCCGCGCGTGTTCATCTTCGGCGCCAAGGCGGCTCCGGGATACATCCGCGCCAAGGCCATCATCAAGCTGATCAACGCGATCGCGGACCTGGTCAACAACGACCCGGTGGTCTCCCAGACCCTGAAGGTGGTCTTCATCCACAACTACAACGTCTCCCCCGCTGAGCACATCATCCCGGCCGCGGATGTCTCCGAGCAGATCTCCATGGCCGGCAAGGAGGCCTCCGGGACCTCCAACATGAAGTTCATGATGAACGGAGCCCTGACCCTGGGTACGCTCGACGGCGCCAACGTGGAGATCCTCGACGCCGTTGGGGATGACAACGCATACATCTTCGGAGCTACCGAGGACGAGCTGCCCGCCCTGCGCGCCTCCTACAACCCGCACGCTACCTACGAGTCCGTCCCGGGCTCAAGCGGGTGCTGGACGCCTTCACCGACGGCACGCTGGATGACAACGGCTCCGGCTGGTTCGCGGACCTGCGCCGCAGCCTGCTGGAGGGTGCCGACGCGGACGTCTACTACGTGCTGGGCGACTTCGCCGCCTACCGCGAGGCCAAGGACGCCATGGCCGCCGACTACGCCGATCAGCGGGCCTGGCAGCGCAAGGCCTGGGTGAACATCACCCGCTCCGGCCGCTTCTCCTCCGACCGCACCATCAGCGACTACGCCGAGGTGTGGGGTATCGAGCCGCAGCCGATCGCCTGACGGCCACCGACTCGGACTCCGGACTAGCGTGACGGCGCCCGCCCCCTGCTATGGGGCGGGCGCCGTCGTCTGTCTGCGCGTTGCCTGCGTCACGATCCGCGCCCACGGCACCTGACCGATGCGGGCACCACTTACGCAGTCAGTCAGCCGCATAACATCATGAACATGCGGGTCGCGGCGACCTCAGTACAGGATGGTGGCGAGCTGGCGGCGGGCCCGGGCGACCTCGGGGGCGGTGGTCCCGATGACCTCGAACAGCTCCAGCAGGCGCACTCGGGCCTGCTCACGGTCCTCGCCGCTGTGACTGCGCACGGCTTCCAGCGCCCGCCCCAGGCAGGCGTTGACATCTCCCAGAGCGAGAGCGGCATCCGCGCCGGCGAGCTGGGCGTCCAGGCCCGCGCCGGGGGCATCTGCCGCCGCCAGCAGCTCGGCTGGGTCCTGGCCGTCCATACGGGCGAGCATGCGGACCTGGTTACGAGCCGCCTTCAGCTCGTCGTCGGCGGGCGCATTGGCGATTGCGTGATCGTAGACCGCCTCTGCCGCAGCCCAGTCGCCGCGCTCGATGGCCTCGCGGGCCTCTCGCTCCACCTCCGTCTCCTCCGGCTCGGTGGGAACGGCGGCCTGCGCCGAGGCATCGACGGCGACCTGGCCATCGACGCCGTTGCGTGCGGCCACCTCCAGCAGCTGGTCGAGTACGGCGCGCAACTGCTCCTCGGGGACACTGCCCTGGAACATTGGCACCGGCTGGCCGGCGATCAGCGCTATTACCGTGGGCACGGCCGTGGCCTGCAGCGCCTGCGCCACTTCAGGCGCGGCGTCCACGTCCACGCGGGCCAGTTGGAAACGGCCCGCATACTCTCCGGCCAGTCGCTCCAGCAGCGCCGCCAGGTCGGTTGAGGCCTGTGAACGGGGCGTGTGCAGCACTACGACTACCGGGACACGCGCTGAGGCCTCGACGATGTCACGCAGATTGGATGCGTCCACGTCCACGACCAGGTCTCCCGCGCCGCCTGAGTCGAGGACGGCACCGCCCTGTGCGCCACTGACCGGCGCCGTAGTCGGTGAGGCCCCTTGCTTGGGGGCCAGGGCGGACAGGTCGACGGCACCGAACACGCTCATGGTGTGCCTTTCTCGGGCAGGGCCCGCAGTCTGTCAGTACAGCTTGTTCCGTTACGCCTGGGAGCGTAGTCCCACCCGAAGTGCGGATCGGTGCTCGTTCGCCCCGGGCGTCAGTCGGTGGCTTCGGCGTCCTCTGCGGGCGCCTGGGAGTCGTCGCGCGAGACCGAGGCGAGTACCAGGTCCATTCCCAGGGCGGAGGCATTGGCCTCGGCATCGGCGGCGGGGATGAGGAAGGCGATCATGACGTCGTAATTCGCTGTGGCGGCACCAACGACCTCCCGGTCCTCGCCCATCAGCGCCCCCACGTTGCCGTCAAGCGCGAGGTTCGCCCCAGCGACGGTCTTCTTGTACTCCGTTGCGAAGCTCAGGGTAGTCATGGTGATGACGCCGCCATCGGCCGTGCGCAGGCTCTTGAACCCGTCGGTGCCCACCTTGGCGCTGACACTGACCTCGCCTACCTCTGAGAGGTCGGCACTGCGTTCCGCGGCGATGCGCTGGCGCAGGATGTCGTCGGCGAAGAGCTTGCCATTGTCGCCGTCAGGGTTGTTGAGAGCATCTACGTAGGCGTCCAGAACCTCCTGCGGGCTGGCCTTCAGGCCGGTGGAATCGTCTGCCGCAACCTGCTCGGTGCCTACGGCCGGGGCGTAGGTGGAGGGGATCTCGACGCCCGCAAAGAGCTGGGTCCAGCCCCACAGCTGATAGTTCTCCCTGGCTGAGTCCTGCGTGAGGGCGAGGAGGTAACCCTGCTCATCCTCGGCGAAATCGGTGATGGTCAGCACCGTGCGGGGGAAATCGGTGGCCAGCGCCACCGTCCCCGCCTGGCTGTCGGTGGTGAAGGTGTGTACCACTGAGTCGTCCGAGGCGGCCGCTGCGAGCTTGTACTCCTCGCCGCGGATGCGGGCCGCGGGACCGGTTAGGTATCCCTTCAGGGCCTCCGCATTCTTGTCCGCGTCCGCTGCGTCCATCCCTGTCTGAATGCGCTTGAGGATGGTGGTCAGCCGCTCGGAGTCGAGCACCGGCTGCGGCGTCGGACTGAAGGCGTCGGCAGCGTTCTTAGGCACGTCCTGCGAGCACGCGGCAAGTGCAACGGCTGTCACTGCGGTTGTCGCAGAGGTAATGAAGGCGCGGCGGCTGGTGATCATGCGTGGTGCTCCTCGTCGGACTGTTCATTGCGGGGATCGGCAGTACCGTCTTCACCGTCGTCGGCGCGGTCGTCTTCGGCGGGGTCCTCGCCGCCTGCCTCGGCACCGGAGAGGGCTTGCGCGGACTGGCTGTCCGCATCCGCCTGCTCAGCCTCCGCGGTGTTCTCGTACTCGGCCAGTGCGTCCGGCTCCAGCACGTCGAGCTCGGCCGTTTGGGCAGCGTCGGGGCCGTCTGCGGCGACGTCTCCGGCCGACTGCGCAGGGGCGTCCGCGTCGGTCGTCCCCTCCGCCGTAGCCAGTGCCAGCGGAACGTCGTCGGCGAGTTCACGGCCGGCTCTGTAAGCGGCGGTGGCCTCGGCATCGAGCCCCGGGACGACGGCGCTGCCACGGGCCGCACCGGAGGCCCCGACGGCGTCGATCCCCGCCGCGAGGTCCTCCGGCTCGGGGGCGGGTGCCTGAGGAACGGAAGGCGCTTCCACCCCGCCGAGGTACACGGCCCCGGTGCGCGGGTCTACCCACTCCTCACCGGCTTGTTCGGCACGTTCCTTGTCTCGCTGCTCGCGGCGGGTCAGTGGTCGGTCCGGATCACCGATCTGCGGGATGCCCACAGTAGCCACCGAATCCGCCTGCGCCATGCGTGCGGCTCGCTGTGCGGCACGGGCGCGTCGCTGCTCGTCCGCATGCCGCATCTGGATGTCGATCAGGAACAGGAAGACGCCCACCAGCAGCAGCATGCCGCCCAGCACCAGGCCGGGGATGAGCCAGGGAGTGGACACGTGCCGCGGCCAGGACAGCGACAGCTGAGGGGCGTTGGAGGCGCCGTCGGTGGCTACCAGCACCACCAGATCGGATCCGGAGGTGTCCAGCTCGAGCGTGGCCGAGCCGGTGCCCGTCTTGGAGGTGATCCACAGGTCCGAGTCAGCGGGATCGGCATCGCTGTTCTCCAGGTCGGTGCAGCCCTCGGATCCCTCCGTCGCCCCGGACTCCGCGGCGGTAGCCGCGGCGGTCGCGTCCTCGGCGGACGCGGAGGCCGCGGATGTGGGGACCGCCGCGTCTTCGGGACAGCGTGTAGTTACCGCCTCGGAGGCGAGCGTGTTCCAGTCCAGCAGGCCGGTCACGGAGATGAAGGGGTCCGCGGCAAGCCAGGCGTCGACATCCTGCGCATGCCCAACCGCGATGAAGACCTGCTGATCGGCTGATGCGGCGGTGGCGGTGACCTTCACGTCGGACTCGACGAGGCTCAGTACGCCCGGCTCGGTGACGACGTAGTGCTGGTCGGGGTTCTGGGCGAGGCTCGCCTGTGCAGTCGAGCTGGGGCGCCACACGGTGGCGGAGCAGACTGCCAGGGCAATGGCGACCAGGCCGAGAACGGCAATGATCACGCTCAGGATCCGTCGATTCACGACGCGCTTCTCCTCGGACTCGTGGACATGGACCCGCCTAGCCGACGGGCAGGCGTGCACGACTCGCATCGACGCCGCGGTAACGGCGAAGGACGCGGCCGTGCGCCAGAATCCCATGAGCGCCGCCGGCTCGCACCGCTACCGGCGAAGATCACAGGCTGCTGCGCCATAAGCTGAAGCCTAGGTCAAAGTCCGGCTCCGCGCTGATCACAGGGCCGGGACGCGCCGAGTCGTCGCGGTCATCGCGGCACCGCCGAGTCTACTGACAAGTCGATTCCGTGGATTTACGGCGGTGGCCGCGAGGCTCCCCGGACAACCGCAGTATTTACCGATTCCGCGCGGATTGTGCAGGCGCTACGCTGTGTTGGTGGGGCCGTCCCAACCCGGCCCAGGAGGAGAGTTGACGTGGCCGAGGACACCGAAGAGTTCGCCATCACCATGCGTGGATACGATCGTGCGCAGGTCGACCAGCGGCTGGAGGCACTCAATCGCCAGCTGCGGGATGCCCGCCGAGAGGTCGCCAGCCTCGACCAGCGGGCGATGACCCTGGCCGGTGAGCTC
The DNA here is from genome assembly GCF_009930875.1 of Actinomyces sp. 432. NCBI lineage: Bacteria > Bacillati > Actinomycetota > Actinomycetes > Actinomycetales > Actinomycetaceae > Actinomyces > Actinomyces sp. 432. The sequence continues at coordinate 1,084,596 of NZ_CP025249.1, read as the reverse complement.
GCGGAGGCCCAGCGGCGCTTGCGTGAGTCCGACAAACCGACCTATGCGGGGCTGGGGTCACGTATCGAGCAATTGCTGCGCAGCGCCGAGGAGCAGAGTGCCTCCGTCCTGTCCAAGGCGAACGCGGAGGCGAATGCGCTGCTGACCCGCACGCGCGCCAATGCGGCGAACCTGTCCGAGCGCAGCTCTTCCGAAGCGGCCTCTCTCCTGTCCGACGCCCGTCGCGACGCCGCTGAGCTGCGCGCCCGCAGCAAGAGCGAGGCGGACACCACGCTGGCTAACGCCCAGGCCCGGGCGGACGAGCTTGTCGGCACGGCTGAGCGCCGGGCAGCCCAGATTTCCGCTGACGCCGAGTCCGCCGCCACCGAGCTCCGTGCCACTGCGGAGCGTGAGGCCCAGGTCGTACGTGCCCAGGCGCAGAAGGCTGCGGCGCAGCTGGCCGTGACCTCCGAGCGTGAGGCCACCGAGCGGCGTGATTCCGCGACGCAGGAGGCCGAGGAGCTGCGGCGCTCCACTTCCGAGCAGACGGAGTCGGCACTTAACGCAGCAAGGGAGGAGGCCCGGCTCACCGTTGAGAAGGCCCGCGCCGAGGCGGAGGAGCTGCTGAGCTCGGCACGCCGCGAGTCCGATGAGCTGCGCCGTTCGGCCCAGGCTGATGCAGAGGCCGCTCGCGCGCAGGCCGCAGAGCTGCGTCAGCAGGCCACTTTGGAAGTTGCGGCCGCGCACGAGGCCGCCGCCCAGGAGGATGCGGCCGCGCACGAGGCCACGCGCACCCGTATCGCACAGATGCATGAGCAGGCACAGGCGCAGGCGGCCGATGCCGAGGCTCGACTGGAAGAAGCACTCAAGCGGGCCGAGGCCGTGCGCGCCGAGACCGATGAGTCCGCCCAGGCTCGCCTTGAGGAGTCGACCCGGCAGGCGGAGGAGATTGTGCAGCAGGCCCGCGAGCAGGCCAAGCAGCTGATCGAGGACGCCCGGGCCGACGCCGACGCCGAGAAGTCCGCGGCAGCGCGGGATGTGGAGGAGCTGGAGCGCCAGCGGGACTCCGTTGCCGGCTACCTGGAGGAGATGCGAGGCGTCCTCGGCAACGCGGTGCCTCCGGTTCCGGTCTTCTCGGATGTGATCACCGAGGCGCTGGGAGCCGAGGCCGACGGCGCTCCGGCGCAAGAATCCGAAGCAGAGGCCGCAGCCGACGTCGAGGCGGACGAGGCTGAGGATACTGCGGATCCGCAGGCTGAGGGTGATCCGGACGAGCACCCGCGGTCCGCGGCCCGCACCCGGTGAATGCGCGGGGCGGCTCTGCAGCGGAAGCCACCGGGCCGGGCGGGCCGGCGGTCAGGGCCAGGCGCGGCGCACCTGTTCCAGCGCGTCCTCCAGCGGCACTCCCAAGGAGCGCATGGTGGTGACGAAGCGCATGACTTCGCGATCCCCGGCAGCCCCCGACGGGTCGCGCACGAAGGTACCGCGGCGCCCGCGGCCCTCTATATAGCCCTGCGCCTCGAGCTCACGGTATGCCTTCGCCACCGTGTTTATGGCGATGCTCAGCTGGGCCGCGAGAGCACGTGTAGGGGGCAGGCGACTGCCTGCAGGTAGCCGACCGTCCGCGATATCCGCCTTCACCGCCGCGCATATCTGCGAGAACACCGGCTCGGTGGAGGTCGGATCAAGGTTGATGTGAAGCCGCGCGGTGCGCCCGTCCCGGGGCTGCGCTGCAAAAGACTCTGAAGGGCGCTGCTGAGGTGGGCTTGGTGACTGCATAGCTCTAGTGTGCGACAAGCGCGCCACAGACACCATGGCACATCGTCGTAGTCTGGTGCTATGGACAGCAAGGACGCCGATCCCTCCCCCGCTCGAGCCAATTCCGCCGACGCCCCGCAAGCACAGCGGTCACCTGCGCCCCCGCGTGATTCCGAGCCCGGAGACTGGGCGCAACGCCGTCGGGAGGCCGCGGCCGAGCGGGCCCGGATGCTCACGGCTAGGCAGAATGCCGAGCATCAGCGCGCCGCACGGATCGTCTCCCTGTTCCTCGCCGTCGCCAAGGCCGAGGGCCTGGCAGCGCAGCCGCTGCGGGTCAAGGGATACGGGGGCGGATCGGCGCGCACACCGCTGACCGGCTGGTACCTGCGTCAGGATCAGTCGGTGGGCATCGATACCTCTGGGCGCTTCTACATCCTTACCCGGGCACTGGGACTGCGCGATCATCTGTTCGGCGTAGACCCAGCGGAGGAACCGGTCCCCATGACCATTGGTGAGGGCGGTCGCGACGGCGATATCGTGCCGCTGCGCACCGCTCTGGATCGGCTGTTACCAGGCTGGGAGGAGCGCTCTCCCGAACCACTGGCCTAACCGGTTCGTGCGGCTGCTCCGGGATTGGGAAGTTCTTCTCACCACAGGCGCCGCTCCCAGCACGAGGTATGCCAGTGACGCCGCTCCTCCAAGCCGCGCTCCGGGCCAAACAACGATTCGTTGCTCCATGCCACTACATGCGGGGTGCCGGCTGGGATCGTCCGGTTGCAGCCGGGGCAGAGATAATCCTTGTTCCCGCCACGAACGCGCCGCACCGTGAACTCCGCTCCTCCGGGGCCGACCTGGGTACGCGGCACGGAGGCCAGGCGGTCCATGTCCAGGGGCCTGTGGCCCGCCGCGTAGGGACGCTTGGAGCTGCGGGAGCCTCGATGTGCCATGTGGATGACTGTAGCGCGCTCGCCAATTCGACCGACCTCGGCACGTAACGTCTACCGATCTCGGCGAGGGTGCGGGGTGGGCGGGGCGAGCCGGGGTGGGGCGGGCCGGGGCGCTTAACGCGTCATCCCTTCACGGAGCCGGCCATCAGGCCGCCAACGAAGTACTTGCCCAGGAAGATGTACACCAGCAGCGTCGGGACGGAGGCGATCAGCGCGCCGGACATCGAGGCGCCGTAGTCGGCCATGATCGAACCGTGCGCCAGGTTGTTCAGTGCCAGCGTCACCGGACCCGACTGTGCCCCGCCGCCGAAGAACAGGGCGAACAGGAAGTCGTTCCAGGCGCTGGTGAACTGCCAAATGATGACCACCACGAAGCTGGGGATGGAGATGGGCAGCACCGCGGAGAAGTAGGTGCGCAGCATCCCGGCGCCGTCGACCTCGGCGGCCTCGATCAGCTCGTCGGGAATCGACTCGTAGTAGTTGCGGAAGATCAGTGTGCAGATCGGAATGCCGTAGACCACGTGCATGAGGATCAGCGTCGGGATGCCGAATCCCAGCCCAACCCCGGTGACCATGCGCATCAGCGGAATCATTACCGCCTGGTAAGGGATGAACATGCCGAACAGGATCAGGGTGAACACCACGTTCGCCCCGGGGAAGCGCCACTTGGACAGCACGAAGCCGTTGGCGGATCCCAGCATCGCAGAGATGAGGGAGGAAGGGATCACCAGCATCAGGGAGCGGACCAGGCCGCCCTTGAGCTCGTTCCACGCATTGGTCCAGTTGGTGGTGTCCCAGCTGTCCGGCAGGTACCAGGTGGTAGCCGGAGAGGCCTCCGCCCCGTTCTTGAAGGAGGTGACGAACAGGACGTAGACGGGGATGAGCACAAAGACGAGCGAGGCCAGCAGCAGGACGTAACGAAGCACCTGTCCCCAGGCGATACCCCTGGTCCGGGTAACGGTCCGCTTGGCGGTCAGAGCGGCGGCGTCGACGGCCATGTCAGGACCTGCCCTTCGCGTCGTGGATGAGGTACGGGATGACGGCGATGGCGACGATGACGAGGAGGATCGTGCCGACTGCCGCGGCGTTGGAGTAGTCGTTGTCGGTCATGAAGTTGAACATGTCAATGGCGGGCACCTTCGTGGAGTAGGTGCGCTGGTCCGTGATGGACATGATCAGGTCGAATGACTTCAGCGACATGTGTCCGATGATGATGACGGCGCTCAGGGCGATCGGTGTCAGCTGGGGAAAGATGATCGACTTGTACAGCTGCCACTCGTTGGCGCCGTCCACGCGCGCCGCCTCGCGCAGGTCCTCGTTGATTCCCCGGAAGCCTGCGAGGAACAGGGCCATCACATAACCGGCCAGCTGCCAGACCGCGGGGATGGCGATGGCGAGAATGCCGAAGGTAGTGTGCTGCGTCCAGCTGTTCTCCAAGAACCGCAGGCCCGTCATTTCGAACAGGCGGTTGAGGCCGGAGGCCTGTGCCCCCTGGGCGGAATTCAGCAGCCACCGCCACACCACGCCGGAGGCCACGAAGGACACAGCCATGGGGAACAGGAACACCGCCCGGAACAGCCCCTCACCCTTGATCGGCTTGTCCAGCAGCCACGCCCACAGGAAGCCGAGGACCAGGGTTCCGGCCAGGAAGGCCACGGTGAACAGAATCAGGTTGAGGAAGGAGTGCTGGAAGTTCGGATTCTTGAACAGGTTGACGAAGTTCTCCAGGCCGACGACGTGCGAGGACCGCCTGCCCGACACCTGCGCCGCAGTGTGAGTGTCCAGCAGGGAGGTGTTGATGTTCACGCCGATCATGCCGTACACGAATATGCCAATGAGGACCAGGGACGGCGAGATCAGCAGCAGCCCCGGCCCCCACTTCCGCCAGTTCGCCTTCCTCCGCCGGGGGCGCGACGTCGTTCTAGTGCTCACGATGCTCCTTGAAGTTTGTCGGCTGGCGTCGCCTCGGCCGGGGCGGCAGCACTCGTCTCCCCGCACCCGCGCTGCGTGGGGTGAGACAATATCCAGTGGCGTTCGCCACCGGCATTTGGCTGTGCATTTGCCAGTGCGATTGACAGTGGCGCTGTGCTCGGGGCGGGGCAAGTAGTCGCGCCGCCCCGAGCACGCGGGTCAGGCCACCGAGGCGTATGCCGCGGCAAGCTCGGACTGCAGGGTGGCGACGTCTGAGGCGCCCTGGGCGAACTTGGTCAGGGCATCATTCATCGCGTCCGACGCCTTGGTCGGCAGGGCGGCGCCGTGGGCGATGGAGGAGACGATCGTGTCCTGGCTGAAGGAGTCCATCGCGGAGCGCTGGTACTCGGAGAACTGCGCCTTCTCTTCCTCGGTCAGGTCTGAGCGGGAGGGGATGGAGCCCTTAACGGTGTTAAAGGCGATCTGCCCCTCCTTGGTGGAGATGCACTGCAGCCAGTTCTTGCCGCCACCCGGGTGCGGGCCGCCATCGGTGAGGGCGAAGGCATCGGCGAGGAAGTCGAACACGCCGTCGGTGCCGGGCACCGGGAAGTAGGTGTAGTCGGTACCCGCGGTCAGGCCCGCGGTGTCGAAGCCGGCCACCGCCCAGTCGCCCATGACGTTGAAGGCGGCCTGGTTCTCGAAGATCGGCCGCATGGCCGGCTCCCAGTCCTCGGTGTACAGGGACTTATCGGTGAAGCCCACGATGGTCTCGTAGTGCTTGAGCGCGGCCGCCACCTCGTCGCCCGCCCAGTCGGTACTCCCGTCGAACAGCCCTGAGTAGGAGTCGGCACCGAGGTCGGCGATGAGCACGGACTCCAGCAGTCCGAGCTGGGTCCAGGCCATGCCCATGGTGATGGGGGTGTAACCGGCCGCCTTAACCTTCTCCATGTCCGCGATCCAGCCTTCGATGTCCGTTGCCGGGCTGTCCGGGTCCAGTCCCGAGGCCTTCAGGACCTCGATGGAGGCCCACACCACGTTATTGCGGTGCACGTTTGAGGGGATGGAGTAGATCGCGCCCTCGGAGTCCCTCAGTCGGTCTATGAGGGTCTCGGGGAAGGCGTCGTTGAGACCGAACTCGTCGTACAGGGAGGAGATGTCCAGCAGGTAGCCGGCCTCGATGTCCGCCTGGATCTCGGCGCCGGCGTGGGCCTGGTAGGTGTCGGGCGGGTTGCCGGCGGCCAAGTCCGCGGCGAGCTTCTGCTTGGCCTGGGAACCACCACCGCCGGACACGGCCTTGTTCTCAAACTTGGTTTGCGGGAACTGTTCCTCGAACACCTTCACGAGGGCGGCCAGTCCCTCCTTCTCGGATCCTGCCGACCACCAGGTGACTACGTCGACCTGGCTGTCATCACCCTCACCGACGACCACCGAGTCGGAGCGGGATCCGGATCCGGCACCGGACTCCTCGGTGCCGGTGGTACCACAGGCGGCAAGCGTGGCCAGGACTGCGGTGGTGGACAGGCCCACCAGAGCCTGCCGCCGGGACAGAACGGGATTACGCATGGTGTTCTCCTCGAAACGACGCTGTTTCTATGGGAGGGTCGGGGCGGAGTCACCGCCTGGCTGACCACGTCGTCAGCCCAGACCCGGGCGCATTAAGCATAAAGAGTATAAAACGAATAGCTCGCTCACGAAGCCTTTGGTTGCTTGCATCCCGGTAACCCGAACGGCATGGGCCCCGCCTCCAGTGTGGAGGCGGGGCCCATCACTACGGTTGGCAGATCTCAGATCAGGCCCATGCCGGCGACGGCGTTCTTCTCCTCGACGAGCTCCGCGGCGGAAGCGTCGATCTTGGCGCGGGAGAAGTCGTCGATCTCCAGGCCCTGGACGATCTTCCACTCCCCGTCCTCGGCGGTGCAGGGGAAGGAGGGGATGACGCCCTCGGGCACCCCGTAGGAGCCATCGGACATGACCGCGGCGGAGGTCCATGCGGAGGTGGTGCCCAGGCACCAGTCACGGACGTGGTCGATGGCGGCGGAGGCCGCGGAGGCGGCCGAGGAGGCACCGCGCGCCTCAATGATGGCGGCGCCGCGCTTGGCCACGGTGGGGATGAAGTCGTCCTCGACCCAGGCGCGGTCGGCCAGGATGTCGGTGACCGGCTCGCCCTTGATCGTGGCGTGGGTCAGGTCGGGGTACTGGGTGGTGGAGTGGTTGCCCCAGATGGTGACCTTGTCGATGTCGGAGACGTGGCAGCCGGCCTTGGCGGCCAGCTGGGCCAGGGCCCGGTTGTGGTCCAGGCGGGTCATGGCGGTGAAGCGGGAGGCCGGGATGTCGCCGGCGTGGGAGGCTGCGATGAGCGCATTGGTGTTGGCGGGGTTGCCAACCACGAGGACCTTGATGTCGTCGGCGGCGCCGGCGCCCAGCGCCTCCCCCTGGGGACCGAAGATGCCGCCGTTGGCGGACAGCAGGTCGGAGCGCTCCATGCCGGCCTTGCGGGGCATGGAGCCGACCAGGAAGGCAATGTTGGCGCCCTCGAAGGCCTGCTTGGGGTCGTCGAAGATATCGACGGAGCCGAGGGTGGAGAAGGCCGAGTCGAACAGCTCCATGGCAGTGCCCTCGGCGGCCTTGACAGCCTGCGGGATCTCAAGCAGACGCAGGTTGACGCGCTGGTCGGGGCCGAGCAGGGCACCGGAGGCGATACGGAAAAGCAGCGCGTAGCCGATGTTGCCGGCAGCGCCGGTGACAGTGATGTTGACGGGGGCGTTGGCCATGAAGGACTCCTTCGAGACAAGAGACAGTCAGTTGGGGCCCCTGAGGGCCGGTACACCAAGCCTATGCCGTGACCAGGTCGAGCGGCTGGGACGATAGCCGGAGCGGCCCGGGCGTGTGAGGAGATCTGGGCTACACCGCGGGATTAGCACGATGGCGCGGCCCTCAGCGCCTTGCGCCTGGTTCTGCACATCTAGGCGCTCACGGACCCGGCTGCTCGCCCCCGCCCGCAGCCCCACGGCTTGGCACGAGGCTGCGGGCACCGACATCATCAGAGGGCACGGTGTGCGGGCAGGCTACTGTCTTCGCGGCACAGCCCACCTGCTCGGCAGGGCATGGCCGCGCGTCAGCGGCTGACGGCGTTGGGGCCCGCGGCGGCGGCGGAGGCCTCCAGCTCCTCGGCGCTGACCACGCCCTCCACGCTGACCCGGTCCAGGTACTTCATGCCGTCGAAGGCCAGCTCGCGGGTGTTCTCCGGCTCCCCCTCGGGCCCTATGCGGCCGTGGGCAAGCCGGTCCACAACGATGGCGATAGCGCCGTCACCGGTGACATTGGTGGCGGTGCCGAAGGCGTCCAGGGCAATGTAGGTGGCGATCATGAGCGCCACCTGGGCGTCGTCGAAGCCGAGCATGCTGGACAGCAGGCCGGTAGCAGCCATGATGGCTCCGCCGGGAACTCCCGGAGCGGCGACCATCGTGATGCCGAGCATGAAGATGAAGCCGATCCACTGTGCGGCGGAAACCGTGATGCCCTGGGTCAGGGCAATAGCGAATGCGAAGGCAAAGATCTTTGAGGTGGAGCCGGCCAGGTGGATGGTGGCGCACAGCGGCACGGTGAAGGAGGCGACGGCGTCGGCCACGCCGTTCTTGCGGGCCTGCCGCAGGGTCACCGGGATGGTGGCCGCCGAGGAGGAGGTACCCAGGGCGGTGAGGTAGGCAGGCAGCATGGTCACCAGCGCCCTCACGGGGTTCTTGCGGCCGACGGCCCCCGCAACCAGGTACTGGACACCCAGGATGAGCACCTCCAGGACCAGCACGACCACGACGACCCGCAGCAGGGTGCGCATAATCGCCCAGGCCTCACCGGTGTAGGTGAGGTTCAGGAAGATGCCGAAGATATGCAGTGGCAGCAGCGGAATGATGATCCGCTCGATCAGGGAGGTGATGATGGCACGGAACTCGATGAATCCCTTGCGCATGACCCCGCGCGGCACCATCGACAGCCCGATGCCGAGCACGAAGCTGAGCAGTAGGGCCGTCATCACTCCCACCGGGGCGGGCATCTCCACGCTGAAGTAGGTGTCCAGGGCACTGCCGGGCTCCTCCACGTCCGCCAGAGTCGTACCACCCAGGACGCGGGGAAGTGTGGCCGCGCATACCAGGTAGGTGACGAAGCCCGCGAACAGCGTAGAGCTGTAGGCGATGGCGGCGGTAATGGCGAGCCAGCGGCCGGCGCCACGTCCGAGGTCCGCGATGGCGGGCGTGACCAGGCCGATGATGATCAGCGGGATCGAGAAGGACAGGAACTGGCTGAACAGGTTGGAGAAGGTGGAGAAGACTCGACCAACCGGAACCGGTACCAGGTGACTGCCACCGATCTGGATGGAGCCGAGTAGCAGGGCCAGGATGATAGCGGCGAGTACCCACACGAGGATGCCGCCTCGGGCCAGGAACCTGCGCACTGGCCCCGGGGCAGGCTGCCCGGAGGTACCGTCGGGACGCGGGGATGGGTTGCTCATGTACTGCCTTCCGGCTGGATTCGGGCGGTCCGGGACCGCATACTGGGCGGCAGGATGCCACACTCACCGCCACCTGCGCCCCGTCGGACCGTACAGTGGGCCTCCATCTGGGCCTCCACCTGGCCATCCGCCTGGGACCCGGCGCAGCACCGACCAAGCCACCGGCCCCGGGCCTGCCACTGCGCTGTACGCGCGTGGGCAGCACGGTGAACGCGCGGGAGGGCAGCGCCGAACGGGCCAGTGCACCCACGGTCAGTGCACCCGCGGCAGGCCTGCGTAATAGGACAGGGCGAACAGGCCAACCGCGAGCAGCAGCCCGAACACGACGTCAAACCCCCGGCTGCGCGCCGCGATCCAGGTTCCGTCGGGTCGCTGCACCCGGATCACCGCCAGGGCCAGCACCTCCAGCGCCAACCAGATCACCGCCAGACGCCGGTAGCCGAGTAAGGAGAGCACCGGAACGGCCGCTAGCCAGGCCGCCACGGCGACCACCGCGAGCGTGCGGTAGGGCTGCTGCCGCTCGGGGCAGCTGTCCGCTTTGGATCCCCCGTCGTGGCCCACGCCCAGTGCACCCTCCCGTTCGCCTTCCGACGGCGATCCGCCGTCTGCGCCGTTCTGGTCGGTCACGGCGGCTACCTTAGTCCCTCAACGGTCGCCCGCGCCGTAGGCGACCGGGGCATTGGGCCCCACCGGGTCAGTGCGCGAAGTGACGGGTGCCGGTGAAGTACATGGTAATGCCCGCGGCCCGGGCGGCGGCGATGACCTCCTCGTCGCGGATGGAGCCTCCCGGCTGAACCACGGCGCGCACGCCGGCGTCGATAAGCACCTGCAGGCCGTCGGCGAAGGGGAAGAAGGCATCCGATGCGGCCACCGACCCCCGAGCGCGCTCGGGGGCCGAGACCCCGGTGCCCGCAGCGTCCACGGCGTCGCCCGCCGCGTCCCCGGTCATGCGGGTACCAAGCGTGTTGGCCCGCTCAACCGCCAGCCTGCAGGAGTCCACCCGGTTGACCTGCCCCATACCAACGCCGACGGTGGCCCCGTCCTGGGCCAGCAGGATGGCGTTGGAGCGCACGGAGCGTATGGCACGCCAGGCGAATGCCAGATCCGCCAGGGTGGCGGCGTCGGCTGCCTCACCCGCCACGAGCTCCCAGACGGCGGGGGCGTCGCCGGGAGCGTCGACGGCGTCGCGTTCCTGAATCACGGCGCCGCCGGAGATCTGCTTGACCTCCCAGCCGCCGCGCTCCGGCGGGTTGACAACGAGGATGCGTAGGTTCTTCTTGGTCGACAGGATCTGCACTGCCTCGTCGTCGTAGGCGGGCGCGGCGATCACCTCGGTGAAGATCGGCTTGATCTGGCGGGCCATGGCGGCCGTGACGGTGGCGTTGGTGGCGATGACGCCGCCGTAGGCGGACACGGGGTCGCAGGCGTGGGCCTTGCGGTGGGCCTCGGCGACGTCGCCGGCGGCGGATACGGCCACACCGCAGGGGTTGGCGTGCTTGATGATCGCCACGCAGGTGGCCTCGCCGTGGTCGTAGGCCGCCCGCACGGCGGCGTCGGTGTCGGTGTAGTTGTTGTAGCTCATGGCCTTACCGGACAACTGCCGGGCTCCGGCCACGCCCTGCCCGGGTGCGGCGTCGGCGGCGGTGTACACAGCGGCACGCTGGTGGGGGTTCTCACCGTAGCGCAGCGGGTTCAGGCGCGTGTAGGCGTCCCCCACGTAGGCGGGCATGGCGGGCGCGGCGTCAGCCTCGGCCGCCCCGGCCTCGAGCTGGTGCGCGAACCAGGAGGCGACGGCGGCGTCATAGGCCGCGGTGTGGGCGTAGGCGGCCGCAGCCAGCGCACGGCGCTGGGCGAAGTCGAAGCCCCCGGCCGCCACGGCGTCGGCCACCTCCTCGTAGCGGGCGGGGTCCACCACCACCGCGACCGACGGGTGGTTCTTCGCGGCGGCGCGCACCATGGAGGGACCGCCGATGTCGATCTGCTCCACGCAGGCGTCGAAGCCTGCGCCTGCGGCGACCGTCTGGGTGAAGGGGTAGAGGTTGACCACGACCAGGTCGATCGGGGCTACCTCGAGTTCGGCGAGCTGCGCCTGGTGCTCGGGCTTGCGGCGGTCCGCGAGGATGCCGGCGTGGATGCGCGGGTGCAGGGTCTTGACGCGCCCATCCAGGCACTCGGGGAACCCGGTGACCTCCTCCACCGCGGTCACGGGCAGGCCGGCCTCGGCGATGGTCGCGGCGGTGGAGCCGGTGGAGACAATCTCGACGCCGTGGCCGACCAGGGTGGCGGCCAGCTCGGTCAGGCCGGTCTTGTCATAGACCGAGAGCAGGGCGCGGCGGATCGGAATACGCTCGGAACCGGACTGCACGGCAGAGTTGCCAGCAGAGTCGGCGGCGGGGTTGGCGGACGAGGGCGACGGGGTCTGGGCGGTCACGAATGCTCCTTGTGCCGGTGTGGCGGGACGCCCAGGCGGGCGACGCCCCGTTGAGGGTAACCGGTGTCCGGTCGGCCGCTTCCCGGTGGTGCCCCACCCGCGCCAGTTACGGCCAGGGTCAGCCTACCGCCTCCCCGCATGCCCCCTCAGTCGCTCCCGGGCATTGTCTGCGGCAGCGCTCGTTGCCGCCGCGGTTGCCCGCACCCCACGACCGGTGAGCACGCGGGTGCGCGGGTGTGGCAGTACCGCCACCACTCCCACTCCAAAGAGCACCATGAGCAGCACAATCGCAGCGACATATCCGCTGCGCGGGCCCACTTCGGTCATGCGCCCAGGACCGACCTGACCGGACGCGGCCAGGCACGCCAGCAGCACGCCGGCACCGAGTACCAGGGCCACGCTCAAAGTCGTCAGTGCCGCCTGCCGCAGGGGCAGTTCCCGGAGCGCCTGCCGGTGCCGCCACGCCGCCACTGCCGCGGCCGCCGCAATGAGGAACGGCAGGAGCGCTCCGCCCGCGCCCAGTGCCCCGGTGGGCAGTCCCCCAGCAGCGGCAGCGCGGGTACGGCTCCGGCCAGCACGCGGGTGGGCGAGAAGACAGAACCTGCGCCCACTACGAAGCCCGGGCCGGCCACCCATGACAGTGCCCATACCAAACCGGTGGGCAGCCAGCCCAGCTGCAGCAGCGCCAGCCCGGCCGTTCCCGCGAGGTCCCCGCCTACGAGGGCGTCGTGCAGCCGCGACACCCGGCCCGCTCCTGCGATCAGCCCCACCAGCGCTACCGCGCCTGCCAGGACGACCAGTGCCAGCGCCGTCTCCCGGCACAGTCGCATGGTCATGACGCTCCACTGCGGTCGCTGCGCCCACCGGTCGGCGGCCTTCCGCCAACCCCGGCCGACGCGCTGCAGGTGCGCGGCGGTGACCGCCGCGGTGAGCACCGTTATGCCAATGACGGCGGCCCCGGTGCGTGAGGCGGCCGGATGGGTTGCAGCCACGATGGCCAGCGCCGTCAGCGCGGCGACACAAACGGTCACCGCCCCCGCGCGCGGGCCGCTGGGCCGAGCGCGGCGCACGCACGCGCGCGTGATCCACGCCTGCAGCAGCGTCAGCCCCAGCAGCGGCAGGCTCAGCGTGCCGTACTCGGCCGCTCCGGCCCCGACCGAGCCGCCGAATCCGAGGCTCCACAAGCCAGTGCCGGTGCGCAGCACGCCGCCCAGGGAGAGGGCCGCCGCGGCGTCGCGTGAGGATGACAGCAGGTAGAGGACGAGGGTCGGCAGCACCACAAGCCCCCAGCCGAGCACCACGGACTCCGCCCCGGCGCGCGCGGCCAGCGGCCAGTCATCCGGCAGGCCGCGTCGCACCGGAGAGCCGCCCGAGCCCCGCGAACTCCGCCGGCCGAGCCGTTGCCCAAGATTCATGCCCGCTTCTCCATCCTGTTGGTGCTGCGCCCCGCGATGTCGGTCCCGACGGCGCCGGAACGATCACCGCCGACCTTAACGCGGCTTAGCGAGCGGACCGAGGTCAAACACGGGGCGCCACCGGAGCCTGCCGGACGCCGCCCGCCCAGCGCTCCCGGCGCTCGTGCACGCCCACGTGCGGCACCGGCGGGAGGAGGCCGGTGAACAGGCCGTGAACGACTTGGGCCAAGACCACCGCTGCGGCGGGGGCCACACTAGAATCAGGTCCAGAGCCAGGCAGCGGACGTCCACGGAAGGATTCACCATGTCTAGTGAAACGCAGCGCGATACCTCGCCCGGACCGGCGGTTGACGCGGATACCGGTGCCTCGTCGGCCGGTGAGCCCGTGCGGATCGGAGTGCTGACCTCCGGTGGCGACGCGCAGGGTATGAACGCCGCAGTACGTGCGGTGGTGCGGACCGCCTTGCGCATGGGCGCCCAGCCGTATGCGGTGATGGAGGGTTGGGCGGGGGCCGTGGCCGGCGGTGAGGGCGTGCGCAAGCTGGAGTGGGACTCGGTGGGATCCATCCTGCACCGCGGCGGCACCATCATCGGCACCGCCCGCTCGGCGGAGTTTCGCGAACGCGAGGGCCAGTTGGCGGCCTGCCGAAACCTGCTGGAGCACGGTATTGATCGCCTGGTCGTGATCGGCGGCGACGGCTCCCTGACCGGCACCAACGAGTTCCGGAACAACTGGCCCTCCCTGGTGGCCGAGCTCGTTGAGCGTGGCGACATCTCCGCGCAGACGGCGGCGGCCCACCCGGTGCTGATGGTTACCGGCATCGTGGGTTCGATCGACAATGACTTGGTGGGTGCGGACATGACCATTGGCACCGATTCCGCCCTGCACCGCATCCTCGAGGCGATCGACGACATCTCCTCCACCGCCGCCTCCCACCAGCGCACCTTCATCGTTGAGGTCATGGGTCGGCACTGCGGCTACCTGGCGCTAATGGCGGCAGTGGCCGGCGGCTGCGACTACGTGCTCGTGCCCGAGCTCCCGCCGGATGACGGCTGGGAGGAGGACATGTGCCGCAAGCTGTCCAAGGGCCGCGAGGCCGGGCGGCGGGAGTCGATGGTAATCGTGGCCGAGGGCGCCACCGACCGGTCCGGGAACCCCATCACCGCCGACGACGTCAAGCGGGTCCTGGCCGAGCGTCTCGGAGAGGAGGCCCGTGTGACGATCCTCGGTCACGTCCAGCGCGGTGGCAAGCCGAGTGCCTATGACCGTTGGATGTCCACGCTGCTGGGTTGCACCGCGGCCCGCGAGGTGGTTCTGGCCACGCCCGAGAGCGAGCCGGTGATCATTGCCGAACGGCGCAACCGTATCCGGCGCCTGCCCATGATGGAGCAGGTCCGCGCCACCCGCGCCGTCAAGGACCTGGTAGCAGCCGGCGACTACCAGGGCGCCGTAGCCGCGCGCGGCTCGAGTTTTGAGCAGATGCTCGGCATCTTCGAGACCATGTCCACCCCGCCGGCCCTGGATCCGGCGGCCGGGGACGCCCTGAACCCGCAGGCGGGACGCTCCCGGCGAGTGGCAATTGTGCACGCGGGTGGGCTGGCACCGGGCATGAACACGGCGGCACGCGCCGCTGTGCGCCTGGGCCTGGACCACGGCTTCACCATGCTCGGGGTACACGGCGGCTTCCCGGGCCTGCTGGATGGGGATGTGCGCGAGCTGTCCTGGGACGACGTCGAGGGCTGGGTCGGCGACGGCGGCGCCGAGCTGGGTACCCGGCGCGACATCCCCACCATCGAGCAGCTGTATTCCTTGGGGCGGGCCATCGAGTCCCACCAGATCGACGCCATGCTCATCATCGGCGGGTTCAACGCCTACCTGGCAGCGCACAAGCTGGTCACAGAGCGCGGCCGCTACCCGGCCTTCAAGATCCCCATGATCTGCGTGCCCGCGTCTATCGACAACAACCTGCCCGGCTCGGAGCTGTCCATCGGCGCCGATACCGCCCTGAACAGTGCGGTGGAGGCGCTGGACGCCATCAAGCAGTCTGCGGCCGCCTCGCGCCGCTGCTTCGTGGCCGAGGCGATGGGGCGCCGCTGCGGCTACCTGACCCTGATGAGCGGTATCGCCACCGGCGCGGAACGGGTGTACCTCAACGAGGAGGGGCTGACGCTGAAGAAGCTGGCCCAGGACTCGGCTCGCATGGTGGAGTCCTTCCGCTCGGGCCGCAAGCTCTACCTGGTGATCCGCAACGAGCGGGCCAGCGAGAACTACACCCTGGACGTACTGGCGAAGATCTTCTCCGAGGAGAGCGAGGGCCTGTACGACGTGCGCCAGGCGCAGATCGGTCACCTGCAGCAGGGCGGGGACCCGACTGCCTTCGACCGGATCATGGCCACCAAGCTGGTGGCGCACGCCCTGGAGCTGCTTTCCGACCAATTGGACGCCGGCACCTACCACTCCAGTTACGTGGGCCTGGTAGAAGGACGCATCACGCATCATCGCCTGGAACACATGGATGAGGAACTCGACCTGACGGCGCGTCGCCCCCTGCACCAGTGGTGGATGGGGCTGCGCGGCGCCATCGGCCTGGTCAACAAGGACCTGGGAGTCATGGCGCCGGCGGACGTCCCCGACTTCGGCGAGACGGTGTCGCGGGCAGCCTCCGCCGAGGACAGGGACTGACCGCGCTGCGCGGGGGCAATACCTGGATCCACGGCTGCTCGGCTGCCGGTAGGGTCGCACAGTGACTCCACGCCGATCCGCATCCTCATCCAACTCGCGCACCGGCGCTGCGCGCCTGCCAGTAGCCGCACTGTTGGCGGGCGTAGCCGCGGGCCTGATCGGCATCGCCATGGCCCTCCTGCTGGAGGGCTTCGAGTGGCTGTTCTACGGGGTCGGCGAGGGCGCGCTCCCCCAGCGCGTGCAGGCAGCCGCCGCCTGGCGGAGAGTGCTGGCCCCGGCCGTCGGCGGCCTGGCGGCCGGCGGCCTGTGGTGGTGGGAGCGGTCCACCGGCGGCGTATTGGGCGTTGAGGCGGCGGTTGGGGACGTCTCCGGCCGGGCGAGCCGTCGCATGGGCCTGCTGCGCCCCTTCGCCGACGGCGTGCTGCAGGTGCTCACCGTCGGCGCCGGCAACTCGGTCGGACGTGAGGGCGCGCCCCGGCTCATGGCCGGCGCGGTCGCCGCTCGAGTCGCCTCCCGCCTCGGCCTGGGGCCGCATCCGGCCCGCACCCTGGTGGCCGCGGCGGCCGGCGCGGGGCTGGCGGCCATGTACAACGCGCCCCTGGGCGGGGCTGCCTTCGCCGTCGAGATCACTATGCCAGCGGGTATGCGCCGACGAGGCGTGTGGCTGGCCATACCGGTGAGCCTGCTGGCCACGGTGGTCTCCTGGCTGCATTCGGGCGGGCGGCCCACCTTTGCGGTGAGTATCGACGGGCCTGACTCCGCCACCCTAATGACAGCCCTGCCGGTGGCGGGGCTAGCGGCACTGCTGGGTGCGGGCGCACGGTCGCTGTGGGTCCGGTTCAAGGATCACCGGCTGCCGGACACCTGGGCGCTCCCCTGGGCATCGGGGCTGTCGGCCTGCTGACGGGTACAGCCTCCCTGTGGTTGCCGGTGCTGCCCGGAAACGGCCGTGACGCCCTGGAGGCGGCACTCGTCTCCCCCACGACCAGCGCCGCGCTGGTGGGGCTGGCAGGTGTCGTCATCCTTAAGCCGCTGCTGACCGGGATCACGCTGGGGCGGGCGCCACCGGCGGGCTGCTGGCGCCGTCCTTCGCCCTGGGCGGCAGTGCAGGCGCGGCGGTGGCGGTGGCCGCGAACCTGGCCGGCTGGCAGGTGAGCGTTCCGGTGCTGGCGCTCGTCGGCGCCGGCGCGGTGCTGTCAATCACGCAGCGGGCACCCGTGTTCGGCACGGTGTTCGTGTGGGAGCTAGCCCGCGGCCCCCTGTGGGTGCTGGCCCTGATGGCGGTGGTCTCCGTATGCTGCTGGTGGCTGACGTCCCGGCCCAGCCGCATGCGCGGCTCGAGTACCTAAAGCCGACGGCGCAGAATCACGGAGTCCCAGCCCGCCAGGCGCGCGGGCATCCCCGTGCCGGAGGCGGCCGCCTCCTCCACCGGCAAGGAGGCCATAAGCACGCGCTCGGAATCGTTCCACTCCCCCAGGTCCAGTCCCTCGGCCGCCAGTCGACCACGCAGGGCGGAACCGGGCCCGGTCTCCAGTCCGGCGCGCGTACACGAGGCGACCAGCAAGACCTGCTCGCGCTCACCATCTGTTCCCACATACTCGCGCAGCAGCGTCCAGGAGTCGGCGGCGTCAGCATCCAGGAGCCGGAAGGTGCCCAAGGCGACGGCGTCGTCGTGGTGGCGCAGCGCGATCAGCGCCCGGTAGTGCTCGAAGACGCTGCCGGGCACGCCCACCTGGGCGGCGGCGTTGATCTCCCCGAAGTTGGGGGCGACATCGATCCAGGGGGTGCCGGTGGTGAAGCCGGCGTTGGCGGAGGCGTCCCACTGCACCGGGGTGCGGGCGTTGTCGCGGGAGTTGACGGCCAGTCCGGCTAGCAGTGCGTCCGGGTCGTCGCCGACGCCGGTGCGCTCGCGGAAGTAGTTGATGGACTCCAGGTCCCGGTAGGAGTCGATGCCGGCGAAGACAGTGTTGGTCTGGCCGAGCTCCTCCCCTGGTAGACGTAGGGGGTGCCGCGGTGCAGGTGCAGGATGGAGGCGATGGTCTTGGCACTCGTCTCCCGCCAGGCAGGGTCGTCGTCGCCGAAGCGGGAGACGGCGCGCGGCTGGTCGTGATTGTCCCAGTAGTTGGAGTTCCAGCCGTGCTCGGCGGTGACGCGGCCGGCGGCGTCGACATCGGGAGCCAGTGCGGCCTGCCAGCCGGCCAGGTTGCGCTTGAGGGCCACGCGGTCCAGTGGCTGTGGATCGAACTTGCCGCCGGGCCCGTCGGTCAGGCCCACGTGCTCAAACTGGAAGACCATGTCCACCTCGCCACGGGCCGGGTCGGTGTAGCGGGAGGCCTCCGCGGTGTTCACGCCGGGGGTCTCGCCGACGGTGATGATGTGCCGGCTGCGCGGGGCGAAGACCGTCTGGTTCATCTCGTGCAGGAACTCGTGCACGCGCGGCCCGTTGGCGACCAGCGCCGCGCCGTCGCCGTACAGGGCGCCGTCCGGGCGGGGGCCGTCGACCAGCGGATAGGTCTTGGAGATCAGGTTGATCACGTCCATGCGGAAGCCGTCCACCCCACGGTCGAGCCAGCGGCCCATCATGTTGTAGACGACGTGGCGCACCTGCGGGTTCTCCCAGTTCAGGTCGGGCTGCTTGACGGAGAACAGGTGCAGGTAGAACTCCTGCGTGCCCTCATCCCACTGCCAGGCGGGCCCGGAGAAGAACGAGCCCCAGTTGGTGGGCTCGGTGCCGGGTTCCCCCGGCTTCAGGCCGGGGAACGCGCGGGCGGGCCGCCAGATGTACCAGTCCCGCTTGGGATTGTCCTTCGCGCTGCGGGAGGCGGAGAACCAGGGGTGCTCGTCGGAGGTGTGGTTGACCACCAGGTCCATCACCAGGCGCATGCCACGCTCGTGCAGGCCCGCGATCAGGGCGTCGAGGTCCGCCAGCGAGCCGAACATCGGGTCGATGTCCTCGTAGTCGGAGATGTCGTAGCCGTTGTCGTCCTGCGGGGAGCGGTAGACGGGGCTGAGCCAGACGACGTCGACGCCGAGGGCGTCCAGGTGGTCCAGGCGGGATGTGATGCCGGGGATGTCGCCGTAGCCGTCGCCGTCGGTGTCCTGGAAGGAGCGCGGGTAGATCTGGTAGACGACGGCGCGGCGCCACCAGTTGGCGTCGTCTCCGACGTGGCGGGAGCTGACGATGAATGGCGGATAGCTCATGGCAGTGGCCTTCCAGATTGGGTGGTGGAGCTGCGGTTCCTCCCCGGGGCGCGGGACGACGGCATGCCGCGCCCCGGGGAGGAACCGTTGAAACCGTTCCCGGCACGTCATTAGTGCCGGTCTGGGTGTGTTACAAGTGCCGATCTCGGCGTGTCACTAGTGCCGGTCTCGGCGGGGTTGGGAAGAGCCTATGTCCTCTCCCCTACTTCTGGCTGCCGCGCATGACTCCGGAGATGACCCAGCGCTGCGCCACCACGTACACCAGGAACATCGGGGCGATCGCCATCAGGTAGGAGGCGAAGGACACCGGGTAGTTCGTGTTGAACTGTCCCTGGAAGACGTACTGCGCTAGCGGCAGGGTCGCCTTGGACTGGTCGGTCAGGATCACCAGCGGGAGCAGGAAGTCGTTCCAGGCCCACAGGCAGGTCAGGATCCCGACGGTCGCGTTCATGGGCGACAACAGCGGGAAGATGATCCGCCAGAAGATCGTCCAGCGGCTGGCGCCGTCCATGGCGGCCGCCTCCTCCAGCTCCTCCGGGATGGACTTGATGAAGGAGGTGTACATCAGGATGTTGAAGGCCAGGCCGTAGACCACGTACAGCAGGATCAGGCCGGCCTCGTTGTCCAGGTGTAGCAGGGCGGTCTCCTTGACCACCGGCAGCATGATGATCGGGAACGGCACGAACAGGGCTGCCACGAAGTAGTAGTACAGGCGACGAAACCACGGGCGGTGCATGTTGCGACCCAGCGCGTAGGCGACCATGGAATTGGACAGCAGGGTGAACACGGTCGCGCCGACGGTGATGATGGCGGAGGTCAGCACCCGCCTGGGGTAGGAGGTCATCTCCCATGCCGTAGCGAAGTTGTCCAGGCTCCAGGATCGGGGCAGCGCCCAGCCGGAGGTGGCCAGCTCCTCGGGGGTCTTGAACGCGGTGACCACGGTGAAGTACAGCGGCACCAGCACGGTCAGGCTGAGCACGATCGCCAGCAGGGTGGTCCACCAGTTGGTGCGGCCGAATACGCCTCTGGAGGCGCGGCGCACCCGATACACCTCGGGATCGGCCGCGCCCAGGCGGCTTTCGGAGGGGCGGGGACTGTCTAGGTTGGCTGTTGTGGCGGTCATGGCGGATCAGACCCTTTCCTGGCTCTGGGTGAAGCGGAGCTGGGCGAAGGACAGCGCCACCACAATGAGGAAGTAGATGACGCCGTTCGCCGTCTGGTAGGCGTACTCGCCGCCCTGGAAGCCGTTCTTGAAGATCAGGTAGGAGATGGACTGGGTGGCGGTGCCCGGACCGCCGGAGGTCAGGGCCACGATCTGGTCGAAGACTCCGAGGAAACCCTTGAATGACAGCACCATGTTGATGCCGAGGTAGGGGATGATCAGCGGCAGGGTCATGGACCACAGCCGCCGCACCGGGCCGGCGCCGTCGATGGCGGAGGCCTCGTAGATCTCCTCGGGCACGGTCTGCAATCCGGCCAGGTAAATGATTGTGTTGTAGGCGACCGACTGCCACACGCCGACGACGACGATGGCCAGCCACGCCAGGTCCTCATTGGCCAGCAGCGAGGTGCTCAGCCACTCCCATCCCAGCGCCTGCCCGATCTGGGGCAGGTTGTTGGTGAACAGGTAGCTGAAGATGTAGGAGACGACCAGCACCGGCAGGATGTAGGGCACGAAGAACACGCCGCGAAAGAAGGTGCGCGCCTTCATCTTTGAGTTGAGGATGAGGGCCAGGCCCAGGGCGATGATGTTGGTCAGGACGGAGGCGACGATCGCGTACTTGAAGGTGAACAGGTACGAGCCCCAGATGATGTCATCGGAGAACAGGTTCCTGTAGTTCGTCAGGCCGACGAAGTGCCAGTCGCCGTAGCCCTTGAAGTTGGTGAAGGTGTAGAAGACACCCGTCAGCAGCGGGATCGTCAGCAGCAGGGTGAAGACGAGAGCTGCCGGGACGAGCATCCAGATGAAGGCCGGGTCGACCTTCTTGGCCTGGTTGTCCCGGATCTTGCCCGGTGCCGCCTGCGGGTCGCCGACCCGCGGCGCGGTGGCGGTTTGCGTGGTCATGGTGATTCGGTCCTCCTGCCTCAGGCTGTCTCGTTGATGCGACGGACAACCTTGTTCCACTGGGCGTCCAGGGTGGTGATGAGCTGGTCCAGGTCGCCGTTGAACAGGTATTGCTGCATATAGGCGTTCAGGGTGATAGCCGGCGGGAAGTTGTGGTCGGAGTAGGTGGCCACGCGCCCGGCGTCGAAGTAGGGCTGGAGCCCCTCCAGGGCGGGGTCCTGGCGGATAGTGCCGTCAGGGTCGGGTAGGCGACCTGCTCGTCGCAGTAGGCGGTCATATTCGCCTCGTCCATCAGGTACTTGAAGAAGCGCAGGTTCTCCTCCAGGTGAGCGGGGTTCTCCCCATGGTCAGGGCCACGTCGACGCCGGAGACGACCTTGGTGTCGGCAGCGTTGTCGGCGGGGGTGGCGAAGGTACCCAGGTTGATGTCCGGGTTGTAGGAACGGATGGCGGGAATGGCATAGGTGCCGTGCCAGTACATGGCCGCCTTGCCCTGAGCGAAGCCCTGATTGCCGTCGTTGTAGCCCAGGGCGGCCTTGTCGGCGTTGCCGTACTGGACCGCCTGGTGCATCTTCTCGAACACCGGACTGAGCTCGGCGAAGGAGGTGCCCGAGTCCAGGTCGCGGCGCTTGTCGTACCACGCGGCGACGCCGTCGGTTAGGTAGGAGCCGGACAGGGAGGAGAAGGCGGGCGCCCCGGTCCAGTTGTCCTTGATGGCCCAGTAGAAGGGATCAATGCCCTGGGCGGTGAGCTCGTCGCAGATTTCGATGAGCTCATCCCAGGTGGTCGGCGGCTCGACGCCGGCGGAGTCGAAGACGTCCTTGTTGTAGATGATGCCCGAGCCGTTGTCCGCGAAGGCCACGCCGTTGGTCTGACCCTCGCCACCGGTGCCGAGCGTGTCCAGGATGGAGGCGATGGACGGGTTCACGCCGTCGAGGAGGTCGGTGCGGTTGAAGTCGTAGAAGATGCCGGTGTCCGCCAGCGCCCCGTAGTTGTAGTCGCCGTTGATGGTGATCAAGTCCGGGGTGTCGCCCTTGACCAGGCGAGCACGCAATGAAGTGATGTTGTCGGCCTGGAAGTTCTGGGTGACGACAATGTCCGGGTTGGCGGCATTGAAGTCCTCGCAGATCTGGTCGAACAGTGTGATGGCCTCGCTCTTGAACTGGAACAGCTCCAGGTGGACCTTGCCGTCTCCGGACGAGCAGCCGGCGAGGGTGCCGCCCGTGGCCGCGAGCGCCGCCGCCGTCGCCGTACCGGCGAGGAAGGAGCGCCTGCTCAGTGCTCTCATGGCTACCTCCGTGCATCCTTGCTGAGGTTAGGTGGGGGTGGGAGTGCCACCGGTCGGCGGCAACACAGATTATTCTGCACCAGAAGAAACCTGTGCGCAAGCCCACCGGCCACGAGCATCACCCCAGAGTCGGGCATGATGGGGTCATGGCCGATTCAAGCGCCCCGGCCGGGACCGAATCACCCACATCGCCCTGGACCGCTCTCAGCGACACCCAGCGCGAGATCGTGCTCGCCCTGCTGCGTTACGGACGATTGCTGCGCCCCGAGATCATGCGCATAGTTGGCATCTCCCCCGGCTCGGTCACCCGTCTGACGACGCCGTTGGTGGATGCCGGACTGCTCACCACGCACACGCTGCAGGTGGCCGACACCGGTCGGCCGCAGTCTCCGCTGGAGGTACGCGCCGGCGCCGAGTCCGTGGTGGGAGTTGGCCTGTCAACGAACCTGCTGACGGCCGTCCTGACAGACCTGCGCCTGGGCGTTCTCGCCACCGTGCGCCGCCCGCTTACGGGCCACTCCCCCGCAGAAATCATCACCGAGCTGGCCGCCGCGCTCACCGATCTCGCCGGCGCTTCCGCGGACGCTCCGCCGCCCTCCTGCTTGGGGATCAGCCTGGGCGGCACCGCGCGCGACGGGCGCACGGTCGATGAGGCCGTGTTCTACGGCTGGCACCGAGTGCCTCTGGCCGATTTCGTTGAGGCCCGGCTGGGCGTGCCGACCATTATCGGCAACGACCTGACCGCACTGACGCTGCGGGAAGCCTGGTTCGGAGTGGGACGGGTACACGGCCGCTTCAGCCTGCTCACGGTGGGTGCGGGCGTCGGCCATGGACTGGTAGTAGACGGCCAGGTCGTGACCAACGCCGACGCCGAGATGGGTCTGCTGGGCACGGTGCCGGTACCCGACGGCGCTCGGCCGGCCAGCGCCGCAGCGGCGATGGACTGCCTGACCAATGAAGCAATCGAACACACCTGGGTGCAGCGCGGCCACGACTGGCTGCCAGCGGCGGACATCGTCGAGCTGGCGACCGCGGGGGACGGCGACGCCGTGTCTCTATGCGCTTCCTACGCGCGCAGGCTAGGGCGCTTGCTGGGCATGGCTGCGGCGTTCACCCTGCCCGAGGTCGTGGTGGTTGCGGGCGAGCGCGCCGGCATCGCCACGCTCTTTGAAGACGAGGTGCAGCAGGGGATCGCCGCGGTACGCCGTGCCAGTGCGACTCCGCTCGATGTGGTCGTGCGCGAGCACGACCGGGCAGAATGGGCCACCGGCGCTGCCGCCCTAGCCCTGCGCGCCCACATCCTCGGTGAACTATGATTCATGTCATACCAACGTGGTCGTGACAGCATCGCGGCCCGCGAGAGAAGAACTCATCATGTCCAGGTCACAAGGCTGCACCGGAGGCGGTTCCAAGCGCAGCGGGTCAAAACGCTCCGAGCCGCATTTTGCACGGCATGTCCTGGCAACTTTCATCGTTGCCGTTGTGGTTTGCGCCGTCTTCGCGGCTCTGGGACGTGCCGACAACATCCCCCTTGTCCTCCTTGTCGCCCCCATCATCGGCATCCTCGACGCTGGCGCCATGAAGCTGAAGCACGACGATGTCGAAGGCAAGCGACGCGAGTGAGGCAGCCCCTCGGGTTCTATCGGCACCTTCCGGTATCAGCTCGGCGCCGGCCCCAGTGTCCTGCCCTCCTGCCAGGCGACCGGTAGCACGGTTTGCCGCGGGGCGCCATCACCGTCGCCCAGCTCATCCAGCAGAAAGGCGACGGCGGTAGTGGCCTTGTCCCTTATCGGCTGACGGGTGGTCAGCGGCGGGTCGGCGTAGCGGGCCAGGTCCAGCCCGTCGAAGCCGACCACGGAGACGTCCTCGGGCACCCGCTGACCCGCCCGTAAAACAGGGCGAGGATTCGCGAGGACGAGCCCGCCAGCGAGCGGGCCGCGGCGGTGCACTAACCTAACGTTTATCGCAAAACTTGCTGGCGGACTGGCCGCCTTCCGGACTCGAAATACGCTTTGAAAGGCCACCCATGACCTCTCCCCTCTCCTCCGGTTCGGACCGTCCCCGCCCCGCCCCCGCCCGCCCCGGCGCGGTCGTCGCCGGCCCCGACTGGCGCTTCACGGTGCTGACCTCGCGGCTGATCCGCATGGAGTACTCCCACAACGGCAACTTCGTGGACGCCGCCACCCAGCTGGTGGTCTCCCGCGATCTGGGCCCAGTGCCGCAGTTTGAAGTCCGCCGCAGCGAGGACCGCGTCGAGATCATCACCGAGCACCTGCATCTGACCTACCTGCCGGCGCGCGGCTTTTCCGACTCCGGTCTCAGTGTCACCCTGCGCACCGCCGTCATCGGCGTGCATGGCGGCACCTGGCGCCACGGCGACCGGTGGGACCCGGATGAGCTCTACCGCACCAACCTGGGGGGCACCGTGCGCACGCTCGACACTGTGGATGGTGCTACCGCAGTTCAGCCCGGCCTGCTGTCGATCACCGGGCACTCGGTTATTGATGACTCCGGTTCCCTGCTCATTCAGGAGGACGAGTGGGTGCGCCCGCGTCCGCACTCCGACGCCGCCTCCGGCCGGGCACCGGACCAGGATCTTTACTTCTTCGGCTACGGGCAGGACTATCGGGCGGCCCTGCGCGACTTCTTCGCGCTGACCGGCCCCACCCCGCTGATCCCGCGGGCACTACTGGGCAACTGGTGGAGTCGCTACCACAAGTACTCCGAGGAGTCCTACCTGGCGCTAATGGACCGCTTCGCCGCCGAGCAGCTGCCCTTCTCCGTGGCCGTGGTCGACATGGACTGGCACCTGGTGGACATCGACCCGGCAATCGGCAATGGCTGGACCGGATACACCTGGAACCGGGCGCTGTTCCCGGACCCTGAGTGCTTCCTGGCGGCCCTGCACGAGCGAGGCATGCAGGTGACACTCAACCTGCACCCCGCCGCCGGCATACGCCGTCACGAGGACGCCTACGCGCCCACGGCCCGCGCCCTGGGTATGGATCCCGCAACGGGTGCGGATATCCCCTTCAACATCGGCGACAAGGCCTTCACCGCCGCATACCTGGAGCACGCCCACCACACCCTGGAGGCGCAGGGCGTCGACTTCTGGTGGCTGGACTGGCAGCAGGGAGGCGCTACCGACATTCCGGGGCTGGACCCGCTGTGGATGCTCAACCACGTCCACTACCTCGACTCCGGGCGCGAGCGCAGCGGCCCCGGCCAGACCAGCTATCGGCGTCGTCCGATCACCTTCTCCCGGTTCGCCGACGCCTCCAGCCACCGCACCCCGATCGGCTTCTCCGGGGACACGGTAACCTCCTGGGAGTCGCTGCGCTTCCAGCCGGAGTTCACCGCCACCTCCGCCAACATCGGCTACTACTGGTGGTCCAATGACATCGGCGGGCACATGCTCGGGGCCAAGGATGATGAGATGGCAGCCCGCTGGGTGCAGCTGGGCTGCTTCTCCCCTATCAACCGCATGCACTCCACCACTTCTGTGTTCAACTCCAAGGAGCCGTGGCGCTACTCCCGCGACGCCCGGGAGACCATGAACGCATACCTGCGGCTGCGGCACCGGCTCGTGCCCTACCTGTACACGTGGGCCCGGCTGGCACACACCGACGGCACCGGCCCGGTGCGGCCGCTTTACCACGACTACCCGACGCGCATGGGCTCCTACGACAACCGCAATGAGTTCCTCTTCGGGGACCTGCTGGTCATGCCTGTCACGCGCCCCGCTGACCCGGCCGCGCGCCTGGCCCAGGAGGAGGCCTGGCTGCCCCAGGGCACCTGGTTCGACCTGCCCACCGGACGTCGTTACGACGCCGCTGCCGCCGATGGCCGCGTGCTCACCTTCTCCCGTCCCCTAGAGCAGGTGCCCGTCCTGGCACGCGCCGGGTCCGTAGTCGTCGGCGCCGGGGACCTCACCGAGGCGGCCGGCGACAACCCGCGTCACCTCTCCGTGCTCGTGGTGCCGGGGGCCGACGGCGAGTTCGTGCTCGAGGAGGACGACGGCTCTCCCGAGCCCGGTCCCGACGCCGTGGTGCGCACCCGCTTCACACTGGCCTGGGACGAGGCGGCGGGCTCGGCCCGCCTGGAGATCATCCAGGACGGTCCGGAGGGCACCGTGCCAGGCGAGCGGGAGATCACCGTGCACCTGCTGTCCACCGGCGGACGGGCCACGGCCCGTGTGAACGGCGCCGAGGTCCCCCTCAAGGAACGCCCTGCCGATGGCTTCACGCTTGGTGCTGGCCTGGATGTCTCCCTGGGCGCGGTGCGTCCGGCCGACGGCGTCGTGCTCGAGCTTTCGGGCGTGAGCACCAGGCCGCCGTCGCTGGCAGACGAGGTATTCCGGATCCTTGAACCAGCTCAGATGTCCTACCCGGCCAAGGACCGGGCCTGGGGCGTGGTCTCCTCCGGTGCGACCGGAGGTGCGCTCATTGGCGGCCTGCGCGCGGCCGGCCTGCCTGAGCAGCTGCTGGCCGCCATCAGCGAGGTGGCTTAGCCGTTTGGAGTGCTCGCGTCAGTTTGCAGCGCTCACGCCGGTTTGGACTGCCCCGGTTGCACACCGGGGCAGTCCAAACCGGGGAACCGCATCCCGAATGAGAGCGGGCAGGCCGAATACGAGGCTTATCGAGCGCTACTCCGGATTAACCGAACCGGGGCACCTGTGGCGTGGCCTGACGGACCGTTCGTCAGCGCGGAGGCCGCTCAGGCAGCCAGCCACAGGGCCGCGTTAGCGGGAACGGTGATGGCGTCGAGGCGCCCGCCCGTCTGCCCGTCCCAAGACTGCACCAGTACGGTGCCCGCCCGCGGCAATCGGACTTCTTCATCTCCCATGTTGATCGCAACTATGACCTCACCGTTGCGGAATGCGAGCACCTGCTCGGGCAGGCCCGCCACCCATTCGACCCCGCCTCTCCCCAGCTGCCATTCACGCCTGGCGGCGATGGCACGCCGGTACATGGCCAGGGTGGAGTCGGGATCAGCCGCCTGTACGGCCGGGGCGTAGGCGCCCCAGCCCTCCGGCTGCGGGAGCCAGGTCCGTCCGGTGGCGTTGAAGCCGCAGGCGGGTCCATCGGCGGCCCAGGGCAGCGGCACACGACAGCCGTCGCGCCCACGCGTGCGCTTGCCGGTGCGCAGCCAGGCCGGGTCCTGGCGGCAGGCATCTTCCATGGTGGTGTGCTCGGGCAGGCCCAGCTCCTCCCCCTGGAACATGTACATGCTTCCGGGCAGACCGAGGGCGAACAGCGTGGCGGCGCGGGCCTTGCGCAGCCCCAGGGCGATGTCCGGCTGCGGATCCTCGGCGCCGATACCGTCGTCCGGCTCCCTCCCCGGGGGAAATCCGAAGCGGGTGGCGTGGCGGACGACGTCGTGATTGGACAGTACCCAGGTGGTTGGCGCGCCCACGGCGGCGTTGGCGGCCATTGAGGTGTCGATGACGCGGCGCAGGTCAGCGGCACGCCAGGGGGACTTGAGGTGGTTGAAGTTGAAGGCCTGACTCATCTCGTCCTCGCGGACGTACTTGGCCATCTGCTCGGGCGGATCCACCCAGGCCTCTGCCACCAGCAGAATGTCCGGGCGTATGCCGCTGAGCACGCTGCGCCAGTCACGGTAGATGTCGTGTACGCCGGGCTGGTCGAACATGGGACCGTTGTCAGCGGTCTTAGGCCGCTCATCGCCGACGGGGGCACCGCGCCAGCGGTCCTCCCCCAGAGCGTCGTCGGGCAGGCCGGGAGCCTTGACCAGGCCGTGGGCGACATCCACGCGGAAGCCATCCACCCCGCGCCCAGCCCAGAAACGCAGGAATTCACGGAACATCCCGCGTACATCGGGATGGTCCCAGTTAAAGTCGGGCTGCTCGGCGGCGAACAGGTGCAGGTACCACCAGCCGCGGTCCTCCCTCCGGCCGGTAAGCGGCTCGACCCGAGACCATGCCGGGCCGCCAAACAGGCTGCCCCAGTTATTCGGCGGCCCGTCCGGGTTGTGGCGGAAGATATAACGCTCGCGCTCCGGCGAGCCGGGGCCCGCCTGCAGCGCGGCACGGAACCAGGCGTGCTGGTCAGAGGAGTGGTTGGGCACCAGGTCGATGACAACCCTGATGCCGACGGCGCTAGCAGCGGCCACCATATCGTCGAAGTCATCCAGCGTCCCGTACTCGGGGGCCACGCCGAAGTAGTCGGCCACGTCGTAGCCGGCGTCAACCTGCGGAGATGGGTAGAAGGGCGACAGCCAGATTGCATCCACCCCCAGCGCGGCCAGGTGGTCCATATGCGAGGTGACGCCGGGCAGGTCACCGAGGCCGTCGCCGTCGGAGTCGGCGAAGGAGCGCGGATAGATCTGGTAGATGACGGCGTCGCGCCACCAGGCGTCCTGGTCAGTGCGCACAGTCACGAGCGGAGCAAGAAAGGTCATGAGGTCTTCTGGTCGTGGAACGGGGCTAGTCCGGGAGCAACCGTTCCCGGGGGCGCAGGTGGATGGTACATAGTCCGATCACCAGCTCCGCGCTTGGCGGCGCCGGTGCACTTGGGGTGCCCAATACCTCTCCGCGGGCATTTCCCAGCGATCCCGTCCGTTTGGCAAAATTTGTTGCGCGACGCGCCGTTCCCGGCTCCGGACCGCTCCCCACTTGGCGCGCCGTGAGGAGAGACGCGAGGTTATGAGCAATACCCCCACGCAAGACGCACATGTGAGCCCGCAGCCGGGCTCGCAGGGGATCTCCGGCACCGTCGCGGGCATGACCTTCCGCCCCGACCGGCGATTCTGGGTCGTGTACATCTGCCTAATGATGGTTCAGTTCCTCACCGCGATGTACCACACGGTGATCGCCACAGCGCTGCCAACCGTCATCGGCGACCTGGGCGGCGTGGCGCACATGTCCTGGGCCATCACCGCCTACACGCTCGGACAGACGCTGGCCATGCCGATCAACGGCAAGCTCGGCGACCTGGTGGGTCGCAAGCAGCTCTACCTGCTGGCCATCGCACTGTTCGTCGGCGGCTCGGCCCTGTGCGGCCTGGCGGCCGACATGTTCTCCTTTACTATCTTCCGCTTCGTGCAGGGGCTGGGAGGTGGCGGCCTGATGATCTGCTCCCAGGCCATCACCGGCGACATCATCCCGCCGCGTGTACGCGGCACCTACATGGCACCCATGGGCGCCATGTTCGGCATTGCCGCCATCCTGGGCCCGCTTCTGGGGGGATGGCTCTCGGACTGGCTGGGCTGGCGCTGGATCTTCTGGTTCTTCCTGCCCTTTGGTCTGTTCGCCTGGGTGGCGGTGGCCATCGCGCTGCGCATGCCGCGGCGCGTCGGCAGCTTCAGCGTCGACTGGGCCGGGCTGACACTGACCAGCATCGGCGCCGCGGGGATCGTGCTCATCGCCACCTGGGGCGGGACCACGTACGCCTGGAACAACCCGGTGATGGTCGGGCTGATCTGCGTCACCGTGGCTGCCTGGGCCGCCGCCGTCCCGGTGGAGAGACGAGCCACCGACCCGATCCTGCCGCTGCAGGTGCTGACCAATCACACCTTCGTCATCGCCACCGTCGTCTCGGTGCTCATGGCCGCCTGCATGTTCGGCATGAACGGTTACCTGCCAACCTACCTGCAGATGGTCCACGGAGTCTCTGCCACCGTGTCTGGCCTGCTGCTTGTGCCGGGCAGCATCGGAATGTTCACCGGATCGCTGTTGTCGGGCACGCTGGTTACCCGCACCGGGCGCTACAAGCCCTTCCCGATCGTGGGCTCGCTGGTGGCCGCGGCCGGAATGGCCATGCTGGGTCTGCTACCCGCCGACGCCCACGTGGCCTGGACCGGCGTGGCGGTGTTCATACTGGAAATCGGCATCGGGATGTTCCTGCAGCTCAGCGTCCTCGTCATCCAGAATGCGCTGCCCGCCAGCATGCTCGGCACCGCCACCTCCACCAACAACTTCTTCCGGGAGATCGGGGTCTCGATCGGCAACACGGTGGTTGGGGTGCTGTTCACCAGCCGACTGACCGCCTCCCTGCTCTCCCTCGGCCTCGACTCACAGGCAGCCGCCTCAATCACTCCGGCGATTGCCCGGAACCTGAACGCCGCCACGGGCGCCGCAGTGGTGGACGCCTACCATCACGCGCTGGCTC
The DNA here is from genome assembly GCF_009930875.1 of Actinomyces sp. 432. Lineage (NCBI taxonomy): Bacteria > Bacillati > Actinomycetota > Actinomycetes > Actinomycetales > Actinomycetaceae > Actinomyces > Actinomyces sp. 432. Next base: position 1,054,283 of record NZ_CP025249.1, on the reverse strand, counting down.
CCGTGCTGCTGGCGCTGGCCCCGATGCTGCTGCTAGCGGCTGCAGTCGCCGCCCTGTTCAGGCCGATCCCGCTGTCGACCAAGACCGGTCTGGAGCAGCTCGAGGAGGAGCTCGCCGCAGACGGTACCGATAATGCCCGACACACCGACGGCGCGAACGGCTAGGCTTGACCTGACACCGCTGTCCCACACGACCTGCATGTACTTTTACGGAGACGATCAGCCATGACCACCAACACCACCAGCGAGGTCGCCCAGAACCTGAACACCTCCGCTGCCGCCGACCACGACTCCGACCGCTACTATGACCCCCGCCTGGCCGAGCTGGCCCGCAGGGCCGCCGCCGAGGGCACCGTCCTGCTCACCAACGACGGCGTGCTGCCCCTGTCCCCTGCCGAGCCGGTAGCGGTTTTCGGGCGTGTGCAAATCGACTGGTTCGCCGTCGGCTATGGCTCCGGCGGTGACGTCAACCCCGTATACACCACCAATCTGCTCGGCAGCCTGGTTGAGCGCGGAGTCAGCGTCGACGCGGAGCTGGCCTCCACCTACCGGCAGTGGTGCAACGCGCAGGAGCCGCCCACCGAGGAGTGGGGCAATTGGCCGCGCTTCTACCCGGAGATGGAGGCGGGCCAGGAGCTGGTCGCTGCGGCCGCCTCCCGGGCCCGCACCGCCGTCGTCGTGATCGGCAGGGCCGCGGGTGAGGACCGGGAGAATGTGCTAGAGCCGGGCGGCTACTACCTCACTGACACCGAACGCACCCTGCTGGAGCGCGTCACCGGGCACTTCGAGAGCACGGTGGTGATTGTCAACTCCGGCAATGTCATGGACCTGTCCTGGGCCGAGGAACTGGGTGTGTCCGCCCTGCTGCTGGCCTGGCCCGGCGGTATGGAGGGCGGCCGTGCGGTCGCCGACGTGCTCACCGGGGCCACGGAGCCGGGCGGGCGCCTGACCGACACCATCGCCCGCACCTACACGGACTACCCGTCGGCTGCGAACTTCGGGAATGAGGAGTTCAACAACTACGCCGAGGACGTGTTCGTCGGCTACCGCTACTTCGAGACCTTCGCCCCCGAGAAGGTGCTGTTCCCCTTCGGGCACGGCCTGGGCTACACCTCTTTCGCACTGTCCGGAGCCCGCCTGGAGGACGCCTCCCCCACCCGCGATGGCGACGTCACCGTACGCGTGCAGGTGCAGAATAGCGGTCCGCGCCCCGGGTCGACCGTAATTCAGGCCTACCGGGGCGCGCCCGCCGAGGCGGCGCTGCCGCGCCCGTCCCGGGAACTGGTCGCCTTCACCCGCACCGGCATGATTGCCCCGGGCGAGGCCCTGGAGGTGACGCTCTCCTTCCCGCGCGAGCGCCTGGCCGCTTTCGACGACGACGGCCGGACCGGTCACGCCCACGCCTGGGTGGTGGAGGCGGGCACCTACCCGGTGCACGTGGGCACCTCGGTGCGGCAGACCATCGAGGTCGGCGCCGTAGTCGTGGAGGAGACCGAGGTGGTCGAGCAGCTACAGGAGGCGCTCGCCCCCTCCCCCGACGCTCCCTTCGACCGCATGACTGTGACACGCGACGCGGACGGCCGGGTGCAGATCGGCTGGGAGGCCGTCCCCACGACCACCGTCGATCTGCGCGAGCGCATCCTGGCGCGCCTGCCACAGGCCATTGCGCCCACGGGCGACGTCGGCATCCGGTTCGCGGACGTGGTAGCCGGGCGCGCCACCATGGAGGACTTCGTGGCTCAGCTGGGTGTGGAGGACCTGGCGCAGCTGGCCTACGGGGATGTGGAGATGAACTCCCCGCTGGGCGCACCCGGCAATGCCGGCGCCTTCGGCGGGCTGACCGAGCACCTGCGAGAACTCGGTATTCCCCCGGTAATCACCACCGACGGCCCATCCGGGATCCGCGTGTCCGCCTACGCCAGCCTGCTGCCCTGCGGCACCGCCCTGGCCTCCACCTGGGATGCACCACTGCTGGAGGAGCTGGCCGCCCTGCACGGGCAGGAGATGCTCCGCAAGGGCTCGGACGTGCTGCTGGCGCCGGGCATGAATATCCACCGCGACCCGCTGTGCGGGCGCAACTTCGAGTACTACTCGGAAGACCCGCTGCTGACCGGGCTGGCGGCGGCCGCCGTCGTGCGCGGCATCCAGTCACAGGGGGTGTCGGCCTGCCCCAAGCACTTCGCGGCCAACAACCAGGAGACCAACCGCATCTACAACGACTCGCGCGTGTCCGTGCGGGCGCTGCGGGAGATCTACCTGCGCGGCTTCCGCATCTGTGTGCAGGAGTCGGACCCGCTCAACATCATGACCTCTTACAACAAGGTCAATGGCCAGTGGGCCCACTACAACTACGACCTGGTCACCACCATCCTGCGCGGCGAGTGGGACTACCAGGGCAATGTGATGACCGACTGGTGGATGCGCTACGCGCCGGACCCGCTCTTCCCGCAGCTGAAGGACTCCGCCACCCGGGTGCGCGCGGGCGTGGACGTGCTCATGCCCGGCGGCGTCACCTGGTCATCCACCCGTGCGGACGGCCATGACGACGCCGTACTGGCTGGATACTCCCCGGACGACGCCAGCGGCGAGCACCTCACTCTTGGTGAACTGCAGCAAACGGCGCTGCACGTGCTGCGCATGGCGGCCACCACGCCCGCCGCGCGGGCGGCTGCCGAAGCCTGAGCCGGGCTGAGGTGTCCAAATCGATGACAAACGGGGTTGGAGGCAACAGCAGCCGCTAACAAAACGTTGGAATCGTGCGGGCGCTGCATCGGCTCTCACGGGTTATGGACGGTGTTTGTCATCGATTTGGACACTCCGTCCCAACAGGCACCGGGACCGGCATGCCAGCCGCCCCTCCTCAGCCCGACACCCACCGGCCGGAAAAGCCGCTAACCCCTCTGCGCTACGGCGCTGAGTCTTTGCGCCTGCGCGCGGGCGGCGCAGCAGCCCACGGCGGCGCGTGACCAGGTAGCAGGCGCCCAGCAGGATGCCCACCTCTAGCATGATCGCCACGGCGCCGAAAGCACTCGCCTCCGGGTTGGTGATATGCGCCGCTCCGAAAAATACCGCGGTCAGTGCCAGTGCCCGCCCCGTACCAAGCCATTGCTCATGCCTGTTCACCAACCCGCAGCACCTGCCCGTCGGGGGCGGTCACCACGGCTCCCGGAGTTGGTTCCAGGCGCAGCTCGACGGCGAGGCGCTGCCCGCCGGGGCCCACCGTCTCGTAGCTGTAGGCGCGGTTGTCGAGGTGACGGGTCACGGTGGTGGCCGTGGTCAGCCACGGGTTACGACGGCGCAGCGCAATCAGGTCCTGGTGCAGGCACAGCATCGGCGCGCCCAGGGCTGAGAGCTGTTCAGGGCCGGAGGGGAAGACCGGACGCACCTCATCGTCGCCGCCGAGGCGCTCGGTTTTCTCGCCACGGAAGGCCTGCTCATCCCCGTAGTAGATCGACGGGATGCCGCCGACTGTCAACAGCAGCACCACCGCCAGGGCGGCCTTGGCGTCACCGATCTTGCTGGCGATGCGGGTGACGTCGTGGTTGCCGACGAAGGTCAGGGGCGTGAAGGCGGCAAGCAGCTCGTTGTGCCGCTTAAGGCACCAGTCGAGCTCGAAGAAGTTCTCATCCAGCAGTGAGCTCCAGATCGCCTTCCACAGCTCGTACTGGGTCACCGAGTTCATGCCGGAGCGGGCCACGATGTCCGCATAGTCTCCGTGGATCACCTCGCCCATGAACCAGGCCTCGGGGAATTCCTCGCGCACGCGCGGCAGCACCCGGGCCCAGAACTCCGGAGGCACTGCGTAGGCGGCGTCCAGCCGCCAGGCCATGGCCCCGCGGCGCAGCCAGTGGCGCATCACGTCGGTCACCAGCTCGACTACGGCGTCAGAGTCGTGGTTGAGGGCGGCCAAGCCGCGGTGCCCCTCGAAGTCCTGGTGCACCACGCCGGCGTCGGTGTGCTCCAGGCGGAACAGTTCCTGGGACGCCGCGTCCTCGGCCAGGGCGGCACGGAAGCGGGGGTGGCCGGTGCCGACGTGGTTGAACACGCCGTCGAGCATGACGTTGATGCCGCGCCGCCGGCAGGCGGCGATCAGCCGGTCGAAGGCGGCGTCATCCCCTAGGCGCGGGTCGATGGAGTAAAAGTCGACCGTGTCATAGCCGTGGGTCTCGGAGGTGAAGATCGGCCCCAGGGCCAGGCCGTTGGCTCCCAGCTCGATCAGGTAGTCCAGCCACGGCTCCAGGGCGTCCAGACGCGGGGTGAGTGCCCGCTCGGCCTGCGTGGGCCGGATCGGCGCGCCGGTGAAGCCTAGCGGGTAGACGTGCCACCAGATGCAGGAATCACTCCATGAGGCCACAGATACTCCTAAGTGGGGCTCCAGCTCGGATCTGTCTCAGCACCGAATCCGCCGGGGAGTTCTCGCCACGGCCGTGCTCCGGGTGAACCTGATCACCCTAGCATCACGGCCCTGCGCCAGAGGTTCCGCCGGGCGGCATGTCACCGGACGGGAGGACCGCCGCTTAGACCTTTTCGACGGGTGCCAGGCGCAGCACTAGGCGCTTGGTCGCCCGGGCCCCGTCGATCATGAACTCCACGCGGGCGACCGTGGAGCGGCCTGTGCCCTCGATAGCGATGACGCTGCCCTCCCCGTAGGTCTTGTGACGTACCCGGTCCCCGGCCCGCAACCCGGCCACGGCCGCGGGCAGGGCGGCCTCCGCGGACTCCGCCCCGGACTGGGACGTGCCCAGGCGCACCGGCTTGCCGCGCGCCGCCAGGCGCTTGGCACGTCGGGCCTCTGCCCGGTCCTTGGGAGTCTCCACCCGCCCCAGCTTGCCGGTGCGGGTGCGGCGGCCGGAGCCAATGGCGGGGGCGAAGTCGCCGTCGTCGTCGTGGGCCTCCTCGCTGCCGAGCCCGTTACCGCGGCGCGTACCGAAGCCGCCCTCGTCCCAGGAGGCGCCCCAGCCGGTGCCGCCGCCGCGCAGGGCATCCATGGAGGAGGCGATGCGCTTCCACTCGATCGTGTCTTCGGGGACGTCGTCGAGGAAGCGGGAGGGGGGCATGGCGGTGGCACTGCCCCAGGCGGAGCGCACCGCGGCACGGGTCAGGTACAGGCGCTCACGGGCGCGGGTAACGGCCACGTAGGCCAGGCGCCGCTCCTCAGCCAGCTCAGTCTCCTCCGCCAGTGAGCGCGAGTGCGGGAAGGTGCCGTCCTCCAGTCCGGTTACGAATACGACCGGGAACTCCAGCCCCTTGGCGGTGTGCACTGTCATCAAGGTGACCTGCCCCTGCTCGCGGGCCTGGGCCTCGGCCTGGTCGGCGGCATCGGCGCTCGGGGGCAGCTGGTCGGAGTCGGCCACCAGCGACACCCGCTCGAGGAAGTCGGCAAGCGTGCCGTCGGGGTTTGCGGCCTGGAAGTCGGAGGCGACGGCGTGCAGCTCGGCCAGGTTCTCCACGCGGCTGGCGTCCTGCGGGTCGTCGCTGGCGCGCAGCTCCGCCAGGTAGCCGGAGGCGTCCAGGGCGGCGTCGAGGATGTCGGCCACGCCGTCGCCAGCGTCGCGGCCGTGCCGCAGGGAGGTGAGCAGCTCGTGGAAGCCCGTCACCTGCCGGGTGGCGCGCGTGGTCAGCCCGACGACTACGGGCGGCTCCGTGCCCTCGCCCTCCCCGGGCGGGGGGCGCTGGCGGCGTCGGCCACGGCGGTGCCGAAGGAGACGGCGTAGCGGGCGGCGTGCTCGGCCAGGGCGGCCTCCGCCTTGTCTCCCAGGCCGCGTTTGGGGACGTTCAGGACGCGGCGGATGGAGACGTCGTCGTCGGGGTTGTCGACGGCGCGCAGGTAGGCGATGGCGTCCTTGATCTCGCGCCGCTCGTAGAAGCGGGTGCCGCCGACCACCTTGTAGGGCTGGCCGGAGCGGACGAAGGCCTCCTCCAGCGCCCGGGACTGGGCGTTGGTGCGGTAGAAGATGGCGACGTCACGGGGGCGGATACCGCACTCGTCAGCCAGGCGGTCGATTTCGGAGCTGATCCAGCGCGCCTCGTCGTGCTCAGAGTCGGCCACGTAGCCGATGATCTTGGGGCCGTCGCCGGAGGCGGTCCACAGGTTCTTCTCCCGCCGCCCGGTGTTGCGGGCGATCACGGAGTTGGCGGCGGACAGGATGTTCTGGGTGGAGCGGTAGTTCTGCTCCAGCAGGATCGTGCGCGCACTGGGGTAGTCCTGCTCGAACTCCTCGATGTTGCGGATGGTTGCGCCGCGGAAGGCGTAGATGGACTGGTCGGAGTCGCCGACCACGGTCAGCTCACCCGGCGGGAAGGGCGAGCCGGCGCCGGAGGTGCCGGGCCCGCCCACAAGCTCGCGCACCAGCACGTACTGGGCGTGGTTGGTGTCCTGGTACTCGTCGACTAGCACGTGGCGGAAGCGGCGCCGGTACATCTCCGCCACCGCCGGCTTGGCCTGCAGCAGCTGGACCGTGCGCATGATCAGGTCGTCGAAGTCCAGTGCGTTGGCGGCCCGCAGGCGCCGCGCGTAGGCGCTGTAGACCTCGGTCAGGTGCCGTTCGAAGGGGTTGGAGGTCACGGCGCGCTCGGCGAACTCCTCCGGTGTGATCAGCTCGTTCTTCAGATCCGAGATGCGGGCGGCGAAGGTCTTGGGGGTGAAACGCTTGGGGTCGATGCCGAGCTCGCGCACGATCAGGGTGATCAGGCGGGTGGAGTCGGCGGCGTCGTAGATGGAGAACGTGGAGCGCAGCCCGGCGGCCTCGTGCTCGCGGCGCAGGATGCGCACGCAGGCGGAGTGGAAGGTGGACACCCACATGCGCTCCCCCGCCGGCCCGACCAGGCCGGCCACGCGCTCGCGCATTTCTGCGGCGGCCTTGTTGGTGAAGGTGATGGCCAGGATCTCGCCGGGGCGGGCCCGGCCGGTGGCCAGCAGGTAGGCGATGCGGTGGGTCAGTACCCGGGTCTTGCCACTGCCGGCGCCGGCGATGATCAGCAACGGGGAGCCGGCGTGCGTGACTGCCTGCTCCTGGGCAGGGTTGAGGCCGGTGAGCAGGCCCGCCGGGTCGGTGGTGATGCCGTAGCCGCGCAGGGCGCCGGGGCCAGCCGTCCGGTTCGCTGCGCCCTCGGCGTCGACGCCGGCGCGGGTCCGGGCGGCCACGGCGTTGGCCTGAGCGCGGGCGACAAGAGCCGAGACCTCCGCCTGGCGCTCCTCCCAGGTGGGGGCGACGGCGGCCGCGTCGGCGGCGGACGGGACGGAGGTCTCCTCCGCGGGGTCGTAGGCGGCCAGGTCCTCCTCGTCCGGAGGCTCGACGGCGGCCCAGCTCTCGTCATCCCAGCCGGCGCCGGCCGGGTCGAGCGAGGGCAGGGCGGCCTCCGGCGGAGGCGTGGTCTCCGAGCCGGAACCGGGCATGGGCAGTGCACCGAAGAGGGAGTTCATCGCGTCGTTCATCTCGGGGCCAAGCCTAGACGGTCGACTCGAGACGGCGCGCACCGCGGCGGCTCCCAGCCTCCGCTTCCCGCCCAACGCGGCTCTTCCGGTTCATGGGTGTGGTGGTTGAGTCGGGCTGAAGCGTCTGTTGCGCCGGTTGGGCGTTAACAACGCTACTTAACGGTCTACTGTATGCCCCACAGCCCTTCAGCAGACCGTTAACAGGCGTTGTTAACCCCGAAGTGGCGTTGCAGATGAACCCACCTCCGGACGCCGGGGCTGCCGACAGACGAGTGCGGCGTGGTGAACCGGCAGGCTCACCGGATCCCTCACCCCGCAACACGCCAGCCGCCACACCCACAAGCACGAAGAGCCAGCCCGGATCGCCTGGTCGGTTGTTCCAGGACGCGGGTTGTCCGCGTCCTGGAGGTGTATCCCGCGTCGGCGACGACCGCCCCGCCAACGGCGAGAGCGCCCCCGCCCGACTAACGACGTCCCCGCCCACCCGACAACGACCTGCGCCGGTCGAGCACGACCTCGTCAGCCTGAACATGTCCATATCAGCCCGAAACCTACCTCATCACCCCCACGCCGCAGCCCCCGGCCGGAACCACCACACCCTCAAACCGGAAGAGCCCGGAGCGTCTCGGGCAGGTCCTAGAGCCAATGCTTGAAGGCATGCTTGGACCGGCCCTCGACCATAACCACACGAACGACCACCGAAACACACGAATCATCATCCCACGCCCGGTCCACCACATGCAGATCGCCGGGTGCGCCGTGACCGATTCTCGAAATCGATGACGAACGAACGGACCGACCGACATTAAAATTGCGAGCCGTTGAAGTGACGACGTTTCACAACACGCCGCTCGCCGCGAGATCAATATTTGCCACCGATCCACACCCCCCGCTGGAGCTGAGATAGACAGAATTAGCAACACGGGCACGCACACCTACAACCAAAGCCCCCTATGGCGCTTCAAGCGGGACTTGCTGCACCCGTACCGGCCCACTCAAGCGCACAGCGATTTCACGACTATGACCGCTGTCACCAGGCGAGACCAAAGACATAAAGGTAAATACTGGCGACCCGATAACAGTCATCAACCCAATTACAGTAATTGCAAAATGAGACTCATCGCGCGTCAAACGCGAATACAGCCAAGTAATAATTACCCGAGCAGCAACAACGACAACCGCAGGCCAAGGCGCGCCTGCAGCCTGCCACAACAGCAGCGTGGCACAGCTAAGAATTACAAGAAGCCTTTCCGTGGAAACACCCTCAACCGACCAAAGTAACGCAACGAGTACCAAAACAACAAACGCCAGAGCGCCGAGAACATAAGCTCGCCCAGCAACCCAACTCGCAACTTCCGAAACACGCAACGCAGAAAATCCGGCCCACTCCAACACATCAGACGCAATAGTCAACACAGGACGCTGGACACAAAAACACGCCACAACCAACAAATGCGGCAATTGCCACAACAACCGCCTTCCAATATTGCCCTCTAACACCTGCTTAAGCAGCGAAGACACCGTAACTGCCCCCACAATACATCACACCTTTGGTGCACATCTGACTACATTCAGCAATCAGTTAAACAAAAATGCACCCTTAAGTCAAGACTATCGTTATGTTATTCGCACGACAACGCTAGGCACAGGTGGTGAGTCTCGTTGTGTGGTGGCAATTCGCGCGGGGGTCCCTCCAGCGGCGTCGTAGGCGCTGCGGGTGGGGCATCGTGGGAGCCCAGATTCTCGACCAAGATTCACTAGGAAGATCCACCCACGACGCCCCACCAGCAAGCCTGCCGTATCCATGCTGATCGCGGAAGTCCTTGCGGACCCCGACCTGGCCACGATGATGTGTTCCGCCGTCTGCTTCAGGTCGGCCTGCAAGAGCTGTGGACGCCGAGGCAGCCACTTCGACGATTTCTTTGGCCTGTAGGAGGCCTTGGAGCGGGCGACGGGCCGCTCCGTAGACCTAGTGACCACAGATTCTCTTCGTAACCCCTACTTCCGGGAGTCGGTTCTGGCCACGGCAGAGGACCTATATGTGCGGTGACAACGCGGCTTACCTATGGGATGCGGCCGAGGCCGCTACGCAGAAGGCGCCGACGCTGCTACCACAGAATGAGGCGTTATTACCCTCTGATGGAGCCATCGACTGAGATTGGCTACGAGGAGCGGCTCGGGCTTTGGAGAATACCTAACTTCCGCCTGGGGAGACTACGCCACTCCCCGTAACTGTCCGAGATCGGCATAAACGCCGCCGCTCGGCGGCATCGCAGCCGACGAAAGCGCGGAATATCAACGATCTGCCAGGTAACACTCGCCGTCTCAGAGTCCTTTATGCCGATCTCGGACATTTCCCACCGCCGTCCGTAGCCGGGTCAGTTCACCGCGCCGGGGTTGACTGCCTGTGCCTTCCAAGGGCCGACGGTGGGGCCATCTGCTACGCCATTTCGGGGTTAACAACGCCTGTTAACGGTCTGCTGAAGGGCTCTGAGGTATACAGCTAAACGTTAAGTAGCGTTGTTAACGCCCAACCGGCGTAGCTGACAGCCTCTTCCTGTTTTCGGGTGCGGAGGGATGGCGGGACAACATGTGGGTAGGATGCCGGGCTGTCTGCAGGCGTGCTGGAAACAACCGGCTTGCCATCGGCCCGCAAATCGCTGTGGATTGTGACGGAGAGTGTCACCAGTCGGGACAAACGAGCCTTAACACCCGCCGAGGGTGGTTCGGCGCCCGCATGATTCCAACGTTTCGCTCGCGGCCGCCGGCGCCGCCGAAGCCGTTTGTCCCGAATCATGACAATCACCCCTTGGTGGCTCTCGGGCTTGGTCAAGTTTCTTGGCGTGTTTCGGTGACGGATAGTCAGGCAGTATCTCGCCCCACCGCGCACACCCCCACACCGGAAGAACCGGTAACCCCGCCCTAGCGCAGCCCACCAAGCGAGCAGTCTTGAATTGAAGGAGCGCGCACCACCGTCTTTTAGCCAAAGCTACGGTTGAGCCCGCCCCCGCATTCGGGAGGCGGGCTCAGCCGTCAACGCCAAGAGCCGCAGGTCAGTAGTCGCGCGTCTCGGAGATCACGAAGTGCTGCTCGCGGCGGCTGATACGCCAGTTGCCGTCACGCAGGACCAGGGTGTCGATGTAGCGGATGGAGTGGGACAGGAGCACGTCCCTGCCGTCCTGCTCCTGGACGAGCAGGGCCTGGCCGTAGTGGACGTCGGTGGCGGTGTCGCCGTCGAGCGTGATGACCTGCTGGCCGTTGATGTGGAAGGAGGTCTTGACGCCGGCCATGGCGGCTCCGAAGAGCTCGACGAGCTGGTCGGCGCCATCGAATTCCATCATCTTCGAGCCATCGGCGGTGTAGACCACGACGTGCGTGTCCGGGGTGAACAGCTTGGACTGCTCCGCGACGTCTACCTCCAGGTTGGAGAAGCGGTCGATGACCTCGCGGATGGCATCCTTGTGCTCGAGTTCGGTAGGCATCAGTGTTCTCACTTTCTCAGGGTGGTTCGGATTGAGTCCGTGCGTCTGTGCCGTCCGGCAGTGCGGCTACTTCTCGCGGATTACTCGCGCCGGTACGCCTGCGACGATGCTGCGGGGCGGAACCGCTTTGATGAGTGCCTCTCTTAGCCCCATCACTTGCCAAGTCGGGCGAGGTCGTCCTGGACGCGCTGCGGCTCGCTGGCCAGCGGCACGTTGTTAGTGTCGAGCACGCCGTCGATCACACCTTCCTCATCCGCACGCGTCGCGGCGAACAGGGCCTCGAAGTCGGTGACCGGGACGCCGGCCTTGCTGAATACCTCCACGGTGCGGCGCGCGCCGGAGGGGTTGAGGGCGCCCTCCAGGAGTACCTGGGCGATGTGACGTCGGTCGACTCCGGGCTGCCCGGTGACCAGGTCGCCCTGCTTGAGGTCGATCTGGCGGTCGGCGGGGCCCTGGTAGTCGAACCAGCCGGGGCGCACGATGGTGTAGGGGTGGCCGGAGGCGCGCACGAGCCGCTCGGCGCGGCGCTTCCACTCCACGAACCCGTAGCTGCTGGCTCCGGCGCGGGCGGAGTGGGAGGCGTTCATGGTGGTCATCAGGCTGATGTGGGTCGGCCCGTCCCCCAGGGCGTCGATGACGGCGCAAACCACGTCGTAGAAGGTGGCGCCGCCCTTACCGTCGTTGTCGGTACCGTGTGTGAGTACGACGGCGTCGACATCCTGCAGCAGTGGGCGCAGCGCCTCCGTGTCGGTGGCGGCCGCCTCGACGATCTCGGCGACGACGGCCAGGGAGCGGCGGGCGCGGGCGGCGTTACGGGTGAGGGCCCGGACCCCCACGCCGCGCTGCAACGCCTCGTCGACGACGACGCGTCCGACCTGTCCGGTGGCTCCAATGGCGAGGATGGTGGTCATAAGGGGTGCTCTTTCCTGCACTTGTGGTTCGGGCCGGGTGAGCCCCGGCCGCGTGGTGTTACCGGCTCGGGTGACCGTGGCGAAGACGGTTCTTGCCTGCCGGCACGCAGAATCGTGCCGTAAGCCGAGCGGCGGTTCCAGGTCCCACGAGACGGGGTCTGGCAGGGCTCCCCTGAGCCGAGCCGCAACGCTTGCGACCGGTCGACCTACCGTACTGCCCGCAGGAAGCGTTCCCGCCCGGTCAGGTCTACTCCGGTGGTGGCCGCGGCGAATCCGGTCTCTCGGGCGGCGGCCCGCAGCGGCGCGGACTGCCCGGGGTCGTGCTCCATGATCAGCACCCCGCCCGGACGCAGCAGGGCAGCGGCCCGGGCGACGACGGCGACCGGAGTCTCCAGGCCGTCCTCTCCCCGCCGTAAAGGGCGACGTGGGGATCGTATTCAGCCGTCTCGGTGTCCTCCACCGCCCCGGCGGGCACGTACGGCGGGTTGGAGACGACCACATCGGCTCGCCCGTCCATTTCGGCCAGCACGGCCGGATCAGTGGCATCGCCGTGGATCACCTCCACCCTGCCCGGCGCCAGACGCTCGCAGTTCTCCCGCGCCAGGGCGACGGCGTCGGAGGCTATTTCAACCGCCCACACGCGAGCTGTGAGCACCTCCCGGGCCACAGCGGCGGCAATGGCACCCGACCCGGTGCACAGGTCGACGACGCCGGCCTCCTCCCCGGAGCGATAGCCCTTGCGGCATCAATGGCGGCCCCGGCAACCACCTCCGTCTCGGGGCGGACGATGAACACACCGGGCCGGCAGGCCAACTCCAGTCCCCGGAACCACATCACGCCCAAGATGTGCTGCAGTGGCTCGCGGGCGGCGCGTCGCTCCACGAGCTGCGCGTACGCGGCGGCGAAGTCCTCCGGGGCGCCGTCGGCGAGCAGCACCGGCCCGCCCAGCAGGTGCTCGGCCAGCAGCCGGGCGTCAACCTCCGGCGAGGCCACCCCGGCGCGGACCAGGGCCTGTCCTGCCTCGCGCACCGTACGCCGCAGCGCGTAGCGGTCGAGTGCACTCACGGCTGCTCGCCGGCGGCGGCCAGGCGCTCGGCCTCATCCATGGCGATGGCCGAGTCGATGACCGGACCCAGGTCGCCGTCGAGCACGGCATCGAGGTTGTAGGCCTTATAGCCGGTGCGATGGTCGGCGATGCGGTTCTCGGGGAAGTTGTAGGTGCGGATGCGCTCGGACCGGTCGACCGTGCGCACCTGGGAGCGGCGGGTGGCGGCGGCCTCGGCGGCCTGGGCGGCGGCGCGCTCGGCAAGCAGCCGGGCCCGCAGCACCCGCATGGCCGCCTCCTTGTTCTGCAACTGGGATTTCTCGTTCTGCATGGACACGACGATCCCGGTGGGCAGGTGGGTGATGCGCACGGCGGAGTCGGTCGTGTTTACACTCTGACCGCCCGGTCCCGAGGAGCGGAAGACATCAATGCGGAGGTCGTTCGGATCGATTTCCAGCTCACCGGGGTCGTCTGCCTCGGGCATCACCAGCACGCCGGCGGCGGAGGTGTGGATGCGGCCCTGGCTCTCCGTGACGGGTACGCGCTGTACCCGGTGCACGCCCGCCTCGTACTTCAGGTGCGCCCACACGCCGTCGGCCGGCTCGACGGCGCTCTTCGCCTTGATAGCCAGGCGCACATCCTTGTAGCCGCCGAGCTCGGAGTCGGTGGCGTCCATAACCTCCACCGCCCAACCCATGCGCTCAGCGTAGCGGGTGTACATGCGGGCCAGGTCGGAGGCGAACAGAGCGGACTCCTCCCCGCCCTCGCCGGCCTTGACCTCGATGATGACGTCACGGGCGTCGTCTGGGTCGTGCGGGGCGAGCACCTCCCGCAGGCGCGCGGCGGCGTCCCGCTCGGCCTGGCGCAGTGCAGGCAGCTCGGCAGCGAAGTCCGCGTCATCGCGAGCCAGCTCGACGGCGTCGGCCAGGTCCGCGGCAGCGGCACTCCAGGCGCGGTACGCCTCTACTATGCGGCCCAGCTCGGCATAGCGGCGACCCAGGCGGCGCATGGCTCCGGGGTCGGAGGCGGTGGCGGGGTCGGCCATATCCTGCTCGATCGCGGTGTGCTCCTCCAGCAGAGGCTGAACGGCGGAGAAGTCCTCGACGCTCACAACTCACCTTTCTCCGGCCCGGAGGGGATATGCGGACTGATCAGGGCACAGATTACGACCTTGGGGTGCGTCCCACGCGCATCGTGCGGTCGTGGGACGCACCCCAAGGTCGTTAGTAGTCGCTGACGAAGCGCTACGGGATTACTTCTTGCGCTTGCCGTAGCGGGCCTCGAAGCGGGCCACGCGGCCACCGGTGTCGAGGATCTTCTGCTTGCCGGTGTAGAAGGGGTGGCAAGCAGAGCACACGTCCACACGAATCTCACCAGAGGTGACGGTGGAACGGGTCTCGAAGCTGTTGCCGCAGGTGCACGTGACCGTGGTGGGCACGTATTCGGGGTGGATACCCTGCTTCATAGGTGACTCCTTATGACTAGGGGTCCCGGGTCCCACACGGATGCGCGGGTGAACCGGAGGCCGGTCGGATATTCTGCCAGCCCACCTCGGCCCCCACAACGCGCGCACCGGGTGAGACGCAGCACGGTAGCGGTGGGCGAGGTGAGCGGACGTGGCGGGTCAGGCCAGCTTGGAATCGTCGTCGGCGTCCGCCAGGGAGGTGCCCTGCGGCGTGGTCTTTGAGATGACCATGAGGAATTCCGCGTTGGACTGGGTCTCCTTGAGCTTGCCGAGCACCAGCTCCAGGGCCTGCTGCTGCTCCAGTCCGGAGAACAGCCGCCGCAGCCGCCACATGATCTTCAGCTGGGCCGGGTCGATGAGCAGCTCCTCGCGGCGCGTGGAGGATGCGGCGACGTCGACAGCGGGGAAGACGCGCCGCTCGGCCAGCTGCCGCGACAGTCGCAGCTCCATGTTGCCGGTGCCCTTGAACTCCTCGAAGATGACCTCATCCATCTTCGAGCCGGTCTCCACCAGGGCGGTGGCCAGGATGGTCAGGCTGCCGCCGTTCTCGATGTTGCGGGCGGCGCCGAAGAAGCGCTTGGGCGGGTACAGGGCACTGGCGTCCACACCACCGGACAGGATGCGCCCGGAGGCGGGTGCGGCCAGGTTGTAGGCGCGTCCCAGGCGGGTGATGGAGTCGAGCAGCACCACCACGTCCTGTCCCAGCTCGACCAGCCGCTTGGCGCGCTCGATGGCGAGCTCCGCGACGGTGGTGTGGTCGGATGCGGGCCGGTCGAAGGTGGAGGCGATGACCTCCCCCTTGACCGTGCGCTGCATGTCGGTGACCTCCTCGGGGCGCTCATCGACCAGCACCACCATCAGGTGTGCCTCGGGGTTGTTAACGGCTATCGCGTTGGCGATCTGCTGCAGGATGATCGTCTTGCCGGCCTTGGGCGGGGAGACGATCAGGCCGCGCTGGCCCTTGCCGATGGGTGAGACCAGGTCGATTACGCGTGGGGTCAGGGCCTTCGGGGTGGTCTCCAGGCGCAGCTGTTCCTGGGGGTACAGGGGGGTGAGCTTGGTGAACTCGGGACGGCGCCCCGCCCGCTCGGGGTCCATGCCATTGATGGTCTCCACGGAGACCAGCGGCTTGTACTTCAAGCGGTTGGCGCGGTTCTGGCGGCGGCCGCGGCCGGAGCCCCCGCCGGGGCCGACGTTGTTGTCGCCGTTCTCGCGTACCCACCCGGTGATCGCGTCGCCGGCGCGCAGACCGTTCTCCTTGATCTGCTGGCCGCTGACGTACACGTCCTTGGGGCCGGGCAGGTAGCCGGAGGTGCGCAGGTAGGCGTGCTGGTGGTCAGCCATGTCGAGGATACCGGCGACCGGTAGCAGGACCTCCTCCTCGCGGGCCTGCTGCCCCCGGTCCTGGTTGCCGTCGTAGTCGCCTCGGCCGTCCCGGTCCCGGCGCTTGCGGCCGCGCCGACGGCGTGGGCCGCGGGTGTCCTCGTCCACCTGCTCGTCCCAGTCGCTGGCGCCGCGGCGACGGCGCTCGCTCGGCTCTACCGCGGGGGTGCCGGTGGCGTCGGCCAGGTCCCGCATGAGTGCCGCCTTGGCGTCAGTGTGGTCCGCACCAGGCAGCTCGAAGCCGTGGCGGCGCTCAGGAGCGCCGGGGGACGACTGGGCTCGGCGCCGGGGACGCCGGGATCCGTCACGGGCACCTGCGGGCCCTGACTGCGCTGCGGCCCGGTCTGGGTGCGCGGGCGCCTGGGCACCGTCCTGGGCCGAGGTGGCGTGCTGGGGCAGGTCGAGGGTCAGGGGCGCATCCGCAGCCGCCGGGGCGTCCTTGGGAGCACCGGCCGCTGCAGTCACACGGCGCCGGGAGCGGGCCGGGGCGGAGCGGCCGACCGACGCTGCCGCAGTGCCCGTCTCCTCCTGCGCAGATTCGGACTCGACGGCCTCATCGGCGGCGGGCGCGGGCCGACCGCGGCGGCGCGCCGGTGCGGATGGCTCGCTCTGTCCTGATTGTTTCCCGGGCCCCTGCTCTGGAGCCTGCGCGGCCGGGGCCGACGCGGCCGCGGGTGCGTCTTTCTGGTTCTCGCGGATGGCGGCGATTAGTTCGCTCTTCCGCATACGTGAGGTGCCCTTTAGGCCCATGGATGAAGCGAGCTGCTGGAGTTCAGCCAGTCGCATGGTGGACAGCGAAGGGCGAGCGCTGGAGATCTCGGTCACGAGTGTCCTAACGGTGTGGACATCAGCCTGAAGTGGCAGATGTATCTGGGACTGTCCCGGAATGTCACGGGATGAAGTCGTGCACCGACGAGGAACCGTGGCAGGGCCTGCGGCCTCAGCCTGGTGCGCATGCGGCGCGCCGCTTCGTTTCGGCTCGCCGCCGGGGAAACAGTAGCAGACCACCCGATGGCATTGCACATGCATCGGTATACCGATGCATGTGAACCCTCTCCCGTTTAGTCTCCTTTGCCCTTATCGCGCCGACGGCTCCACCAGCTGGGCGCCGGTCAGATCGATGCCGGGGCGCAGCACCGTCCACCCGTGCCGTTCCAGGGTGAAGCGGGTCTGCTGAGACAGATCCGCCAGGACGAGCACGGTGGGGCCAGCACCGGAGATGACCGCCGGGTAGCCCTGTTCGCGCAGGGAGTCCATCACCGCCATGGATGCGGGCAGCACGCCGCGCCGGTACTCCTGGTGAAGTCGGTCCTCGGTTCCCGCCATGAGCAGGTCCGGGCGCCCCGCGAGGGCGAGCATGAGGATGGCGGCGCGGGAGGTGTTGAACAGGGCGTCGGCGCGCGGCACGGAGGCGGGCAGGACCTTGCGGGCCTCCTCGGTGCTCAGTCTGGTGGTAGACGGCGGGACCAGCAGGCTCACTGCCAGGGTCGCGTCCACCGGCATGGGCGCGGAGCGGGGTGTGCCGTCGGCCTCGATCCAGGCGACGGTGGCGCCGCCGAATACCGCTGGGGCGACGTTATCGGGGTGGCCTTCAAAACCGGTGGCGATCCGGAATACCTCCTCGTCGGGCAGCGCCTCGGGGTCGGACAGCAGGCCACGGGCGAGCATCAGGCCGGCAACGGCTGCGCTTGCAGAGGAGCCCATGCCGCCGCCGTGGGGGATGCGGTTGAGGCAGTGCATCTCGAAGCCCGCCTGGGGTGCGCCGGCGGCGTCCAGGCCTGCGCGCAGGGCCCGTACCACCAGGTTGGAGTCGTCGGTGGGGACAGTGCCCTCCCCCACGCCCTTTACCGTGACACTGGTGGCGCCCACGATCGGGCGGACCTCAACTTCGTCGTAGTAGGTGAAGGCCATCCCGAAGGAGTCGAAGCCGGGGCCCATATTCGCGGTGGTGGCGGGCACGCGCACCGCCGCACACTCGTTGGCCAGTCGCATGTGGTTTCACAGCCCCTCTACGCGGCGGGTGGAGACAACCTCGGCGACGCGGTCCTGGGCGCGCAGCCCGTCCACGGCGGCCTCAAGCCTGCCCACCGGGGCGGCGTGGGTGACGATGGTTACCAACGCCAGTTCGTCGCCGACGTCTACGTAGCTGGCCTGCCGCACCGAGTTGATGGAGACGTCGTGGTCGCCGAATACCTGGGCGACTGCGGCCAGCGAGCCGGGCGCGTCGGCCACCCGCAGTTGGATCTGGTAGCGGGTGAGCGCCTGCTCGGGGGCAGGATCGGTAGGTCGGCGTAGCTGGACTCGCGGGGTGCCTGTCCCCCGTTGACGCGGTGGGCGGCGGCGGCGACGACGTCGGAGAGCACGGCGGAGGCGGTGGGGGTGCCGCCGGCGCCCTGGCCGTAGAACATGAGCCGTCCGGCGGCCTCGGCCTCCACCAGGACGGCGTTGAAGCCGCCGTGGACGCTGGCGAGTGGGTGGTCGGCGGGCACCAGGGCGGGGTGCACGCGCACGGAGATGCCGTTGGCCAGCTCGTCCTCGCGGCGCTGGGCGATGGCCAGCAGCTTGAGCTCGCAGCCGGAGGCGTGGGCCTCGCGGATGTCGTCGGCGGTGATGGAGCGGATGCCCTCGACCTCGACGTCGTCGAGACCGACACGCGTATGGAAGGCGAGGGAGGCGATGATGGCGGCCTTGGCGGCGGCGTCGAGCCCGTCGACGTCGGCGGTGGGGTCGGCCTCGGCGTAGCCGAGCTCCTGGGCGGCGGCGAGGGCAGCGTCGAAGGACAGGCCCTTAGTGCTCATCTCGTCCAGGATGTAGTTGGTGGTGCCGTTGACGATGCCGAGCACGCTGGTGACGCGGTCGCCTGCCATGGACTCGCGCAGGGCGTAGACCACGGGGATGGCGCCGGCGACGGCGGCCTCGTAGTAGAAGTCGGTGTTCGCCGCGGCGGCGGCCGCGTACAGCTCGGGGCCGTGGGCGGCGATCAGGGCCTTGTTGCCGGTGATGACGCTGGCTCCGGAGGCGAAGGCCGCCAGGATGAGGGTGCGGGCCGGCTCGATGCCGCCGATGAGTTCGACGACGATGTCGTTGGAGGTGGCCACGGATTGGGCGTCGTCGGTGAGCAGCTCGCGCGGGACGGCCTCGTCTCGGGGGGCGTCCACGTCGCGCACGGCGACGCCGGTGATCTCCAGGCGGGCACCGGAGCGGGCGGCGAAGTCGTCCGCCTGTTCGAGCAGCAGGCGGATCACCTGGGTGCCGACGGTGCCGGAACCGAGGACGCCGACGCGCAGCGTGGGGCGCTGCGGCCGCGGCGCGGCCGGCGGGATCGACTGTGCCGTTTCCTGGGCTGCCTGCTGTTTCACGGGAACCACCTCGAGTGCGTACGGGCTCGCCGGGGCGGGCGAGCATGACTCGGCACAGCATAGGCGGCGCCAGGGCTTTGGTGCCTCTCCGGCTTGGTGAGCGACGGCGTCACCTCCTCTCGCTCACTTCCCTCTCCCTCCACACGCCGAGATCGGTAGACGTTACGTGCCGAGATCGGTCGGGGCAGATTTCAGCGCAGGCCCCGCACCACCCTCGCACTTAGTGCACTCCAGCCGGCCAGCGCCGACAGGCTCAGCGCTAGCCCCGAGGCGGTGTACAGGGACGGGGTGATGGCTACCACCAGCAGCAGGCCGACCAGTATGCAGGTCGCCAGCGCCCAGACCGCCAGCATGCCGTCGCTTCCCCGCCCGACGGTGCCGCGGCGGTGATCCACAGGCTCGTCATAGCGCCCCCACGCCGGGGCGGGGTCTCCAGGGAAGAGCGCGTCATGTCCATAACCCGACCGTAAGGAATATCTCACTCACGCAGTACGTCCCCGGGGTGGAATTCCGACCCCTACGCCTCCTCCTCAGGGAGTAGGGGTCTTCCCTTAACGACTCTCCGGGCGGATCGTGGCCGACGTCGTCTCCTCCGGGCATCCCGTCACCATCACCGACCGCGGGCGCCCAGTCGCCCGCCTGGTACCGATCAATCCCGAGGAGACTCCCTACGAGCGTCTGCTGCGTGAAGGTCTCATCCGAGAGGCCACGCACGAGCGAACCGGTCCGATCCCTAGCCTCCCTGGATGCGATTCACCTGGCCACAGCCCTCATCCTGAATGACCCGCGCGACCCGGTCACGGTCCTCACCCATAACGCGCGCCTGGCCGCCGCCCGCGCGCAGGGGCTGAGCGCACTCGACCCGGCAGGACCGTCGGCTTAGTCCCTCTCCAGGGCGAGTAGGTCGGCGATGGTCTCCGGGCGCAGCACCCAGCCCTGCCGACCGTCCTCAACCCAGGCGACGCCGGGCCGGGTGAACAGGTTGTAGTTGCTGGCCATGGAGCGCCCGTAGGCGCCGGTGGCCGGAACCGCCAGCACGTCTCCGACCGCAAGGTCGGCGGGCAGGTCCACGTCGCGTACCACCACGTCGCCGCTCTCGCAGTGCTTTCCGACCACGCGCGCCCGCACCAGCCCAGCCCCCGGGTCGGGGCGCCGGTTGGCCACCAGGGCCGTGTAGGCGGCGTCGTACAACGCAGGGCGGATGTTGTCGCTCATGCCGCCGTCTACGCTCACGTACAGGCGGGCGGTCCCCTCCCCCAGCTCCACATGCTTGAGCCCGGTCACCGTGTACAGGGTGACCATGGCCGGCCCGGCTATCGAGCGGCCCGGTTCCACGGAAACATGTGGGACGGCGTCGCCCAGTTCGGCACACAGGTCGCGGACCGCCTCGGCCAGGGTGCGGGCGATGTCCGCCGGGGACGGGGCGACGGGGTCGGCGCCGGTGTAGGCGATCCCGTAGCCGCCGCCCAGGTCCACCTCCTCGCACACCACGCCGGTGTCCTCGGCGATCTGGTGGCGCAGGCGCAGCACGACGCCGACGGCCTCACGGAATCCGGCCAGGTCGAAGATCTGGGAGCCGATGTGGGAGTGCAGCCCGTGCAGGTCCAGCTCGGGTGCGGCGACGACGGCGCGGGCGGCCTCGAGCGCAGCACCGGTGGCCACGGAGATGCCGAACTTCTGGTCCTCGTGGGCGGTGGAGATGTACTCGTGCCCGCCGGCGTGGATGCCGGTGGTCAGGCGCAGCATGACCGAGCCGGTCTCCTCGGGAGCGTAGTGGCCGGACTCGCGCAGCTCCCGCACGGCGGCGGCCGCCAGCTCGATCTCCTCGACCGAGTCCAGGACCAGGTGGCCGACCCGGTGGGCGAGCGCGGTGCGGATCTCGGCACGGGTCTTGCCGTTGCCGTGCAGGCCCAGCCGAGTGGCGTGGGCGGTGGCGGCCTCGCCGTCGACGGCGGCCAGCGCGGCGACGCCCACGGCCAGTTCCCCGGCGGAGGCGGTGTCGATGCCCATGCCCTCGGCCAGGACCGTGCGGGCCACGCGGGTGGTGAGGAAGGCCTTGCCGGCGTAGTAGGCCTGGCCGCCGTTCATGCCGTAGTCGGGCCAGAACTCCTCGGCCATGGCGGCGGCCCAGGTGGCGGCGCGGCCGCGCAGGTCGGCCTCGTCCAGGACAAACACTGGAGTGGGGGCGTCGGCGAGGATCTCCCCCACACTGCGCTCGCCGATCTCAAGGGCGCCGTCGGCGCCGCGCCGGGCAGACCATGGCCACAGGTCCGGACGCGCCTCGGGATCGGGGGCGACCAGGGCGCCGAGGGGGGCCTCGCCCGCGGGTACGGCGCTCATCACATGCGCTCCGGAGCACTCACGCCCAGCAGGCCGAGCCCGTTGGCGATGACCTGGCCGACGGCGTCGTTGACCCACAGGCGGGCGACGTGCCCGGCGTCGACCGGGTCGTCACCGCGCGGGGTGACGCGGGTGGCGCCGTACCAGGTGTGGTAGGCGGCGGCGAGCGTCTCCAGGTAGCGGGCCACGCGGTGCTGCTCACGCAGGGCGGCGGCCTGGGCGACGATGGCCGGGTACTGGGCGAGTACACCCAGCAGCTGGGCGTCGTGGGGGGTGTCCAGCTGGGCGGGGTCGAAGCCGGCCTCGCGGGTCACGCCCCGCTCGATGGCGTTGCGGGCCACCGAGCGAATGCGGGCGTGGGCGTACTGGACGTAGTAGACGGGGTTGTCGTTGGATGTGGAGGCCAGCAGGTTCAGGTCGATGTCGATCATGGAGTCCATGGAGGAGCGAGCGAGCGCGTAGCGGGCGGCGTCCACGCCCACGGCGTCGACCAGGTCCTCCAGGGTGACCACGGTGCCGGCACGCTTGGACATGCGCACCGGCTGCCCGTCACGCACTAGGTTGACCAGCTGGCCGATGATGATCTGCATGTTGACGCCGGGCTCGTCGCCGTAGGCGGCGCACATGGCCATCATGCGGCCGATGTAGCCGTGGTGGTCGGCGCCCAGCAGGTAGATGGCGCAGTCGGCGCCGCGGGCGCGCTTGTCCAGGTAGTAGGCGACGTCGGCGGCGAAGTATGCGGGGTCGCCGTCGGACTTGATCAGGACGCGGTCCTTGTCGTCGCCGAAGTCGGTGGTGCGCAGCCAGGTGGCGCCGTCGGCCTCGAAGATGACGCCGCGCTCACGCAGGCGGCCGATGGCGCGGTCGACGGCGCCGGAGGTGTGCAGGGAGTCCTCGTGGAAGAAGACGTCGAAGTCGGTGCGGAAGGCGTGCAGCTCGGCCTTGACGGCGGCGAACATGAGGTCGACGCCGCGGGCGCGGAACACCTCAGTGGCCTCTGCGTCGGGCAGGGTGGCGGGGTCGGGGCGGCCGGCGGCGGTCTCGTCCGCGGTTACCCGGGCGGCGATCTCGCCGATGTAGGAGCCGCCGTAGCCGTCCTCGGGGGTCTCCTGGCCGCGGGCGGCGGCGAGCAGGGAGCGGGCGAAGCGGTCGATCTGGGTGCCGTGGTCGTTGAAGTAGTACTCGCGGGTGACCTCGGCACCGCAGGCGGCCATGATGCGGGCAAGGGAGTCGCCGACGGCGGCCCACCGGGCCCCGCCCAGGTGCACCGGGCCGGTCGGGTTGGCGGAGACGTACTCGAGGTTGATGTGCTGGCCGGCCAGGGAGTCGTTGGTGCCGTAGGCGGTGCCGGCGTTGAGAATGGTGCGGGCGAGCTCGCCGGCACTGGCGGCGTCCAGGCGGATGTTGAGGAAGCCGGGGCCGGCGACCTCGGCAGAGGCGACGCCGTCCAGGGCGCCCACGCGCTCGGCCAGCAACTGGGCCAGGGCGCGCGGGTTGGTGCCGGCCTTCTTGGCCAGCTGCATGGCGACGTTGGTGGCCCAGTCGCCGTGCTCGCGGGAGCGGGGGCGCTCGACCTTGGGGACCGGCACCTCCTCCACGGGCAGGGCGAGGCTGCCGTCGCTGGCGGCGGCGAGGAGGACGTTGCGGATCGCTTCGGCGAGCTCTTCGGGGGTCACGCGCGCCAGCGTACCGGCACCGCCCCGACCCGCCGAAACCGGCACAAGTAACGCACCCAGACCGGTCTATATGGCTCGGTCATGCCGCCGGGCGCCCGGGAGGGCGTGCGTCAGCTCCCGGAGGGCCACTGCTCCAGCAGCTTCTCGGCGTCCTCCGGACGCCCTGCCAAGTGGTAGGCGTAGGCGAGGTTGTGGCGGCTGTCCAGGGTGTCGGGGTGGTCGGGTCCCAGAATGCGCAGGCGGTCCTGCAGGACCTGCTCGTACAGGTCGATAGTCTCCTCCAGCCTGCCCGCCTCCTGGTAGGCGTAGGCGAGGTTGTTGCGGCTGATCAGGGTTTGGGGGTGGTCGGGTCCCAGGATGCGCAGGCTGTCGTGCAGCACCTGCTCGCACAGGTCGATGGCCTCCTCCAGCCTGCCCGCCTCCTGGTAGGCGTAGGCGAGATTGTTGCGGCTGATCAGGGTTTGGGGGTGGTCGGGTCCCAGGATGCGCAGGCTGTCGTGCAGCACCTGCTCGCACAGGTCGATGGCCTCCTCCAGCCTGCCCGCCTCCTGGTAGGCGTAGGCGAGATTGTTGCGGATGGCCAGGGTGTCGGGGTGGTCGGGCCCCAGGACGCGCAGGCGGTCCTGCAGGACCTGCTCGTACAGTTCGATGGCCTCCTCCAGCCTGCCCGCCTCCTGGTAGGCGGCGGCGAGGTTGTTGCGGATGGCCAGGGTGTCGGGGTGGTCGGGGCCAAGGATGCGCAGGCTGTCGTGCAGCACCTGCTCGTACAGTTCGATGGCCTCCTCCAGCCTGCCCGCCTCCTGGTAGGCGGCGGCGAGGTTGTTGCGGATGGCCAGGGTGTGGGGATGGTCGGGTCCCAGAATGCGCAGGCGGTCCTGCAGGACCTGCTCGTACAGTTCGATAGCCTGCTCCAGCCTGCCCGCCTCCTGGTAGGCGGCGGCGAGGTTGTTGCGGCTGGTCAAGGTTTGGGGGTGGTCGGGGCCAAGGATGCGCAGGCGGTCATGCAGGACCTGCTCGCACAGTTCGATAGCCTCCTCCAGCCTGCCCGCCTCCTTGTAGGCGTAAGCGAGGTTGTTGCGGCTGGCCAGGGTGTCGGAGTGGTCCGGTCCCAGCAGCTGCAGGCGGTCCTGAACTACCTGCTCGTACAACTTGACGGCCTCGATCACCCGCCCTGAGGCCTGGTACGCGGCAGCGAGCGCCTCCTGACCATCAACATGCTCAGTCCCCGGCGGAATCGTAGAGAGTGCCGCGTCGGCCTCATCCAGACGCCAGCCGGCGGCCAGCCAACGCATATGCATTAGGCGGCTTTGCGGAGACAGCGCCTCGACGTCGAGCCGTTCAGCGCGAGACAGCCATGCCGCCTGCGAGTCCGCCTGCGGAACATTCCCCACTTCCGTCAGCGCCCGCTCAAGCAGCATCAGTCGCATGTCAGTGATGCCGTCTTCCTCGCCATAGCGCAGTTCTATTGCCTGCCGCAGCGTGCTTGGCAGGCTCATAACCGGCTCGGCATCTCCGCCGGCGAGAGCAGCAAGTGCATCCTCAACCCGGCCTAGAAGGGCGAGCGAAGGGCGGCGCACAGCCGGAAGGCTCGTCAGGCCGCGCACAAGGCTGAGCGTCTCATCCTGGTCGATCATTTCCATCGCAGCGCTGGCGTACTCAGTTTCACTCGATGCCTGCAGCTCCTCGGCATCGAACCAGTTGACCAGGAACTCAATAATGAGCTTAAGCGGCTCACCACGGGACTCCTTGATCTGGAAGGCGAGACGAGCCAGCGGCTCGGCCAGCTCGTAGTAGGTCCTGCGCCGGTCGAGCAGATGGGCGAACGGGGTTGAGACCGCGGCGAGCCAGCCCTGATCCACGAGATCACTTACCGACTTGGCCACGCTGCGCTGATCCGCACCTACTCGCTCGGCAATCGCCTTGACCGGCAGTGGCCTGTCGGCCGTCGCGAGTTCGGCGACGACGAGCCGCTGCTGCGGCGAGAGCCGTGCGAGCCGCTCCTGGTAATAGGGAGTGAGATCGTCGAAGCGGGTGAGCAGAAGGTCGGTGATGTTATCCACCTGGTCCACTGTCAGCACGCTGCCGAGCAGTGCCCACAACCGTGGTTGACCACCCGCCAAATGCGAAATGGTATGAATACGCGCGACGGCGTCGGGCTCTTCCAGCCGCTCCTCCAGCGCGCTGTCCCCGCCCTCGTGGGCGAGAGCCCGCAGCATGTCCTGGGCCTCCTGGGCAGAGAATGGCTCAAGGCGGATCGTGTCGAAGAAGTCGAAGAAGGGGAAGGCCTCATCGGCGAGCGTCCGGTCCAGCGTCGTCGTGGAACCGATCAAGAGGATGCCGGATTCGGTCTGGAAGAGATTCCGCAGGCGCTGCTGACCCAGGTCGCCAATCGCATTAAGAACCTGGTCCACGTTCTCCATGAGCAGCAGTACCGGGCCGTTGGTACGCAGCGAGGCGCGCAGTTGCGCATCGAGCTGGTCTTCGCTGAGATGCGAGTCGGCCTCCTCACCCGCCGCGTCAAGGATGGCCGCCAGTAGTCTCCCGTAGGACGCGATCGTCCATGGGTCCTCGGGCAACCACGCTATGCGCATTCGTTGGCCGCCCTCGGTCAGGCGGCGGGCGCGATGTGCAACCAGGGCGATGAGGTGCGTCTTGCCAGCCCCCCGCGGCCCAACCAGGAGGGTGTGATGCGGGCTCGGAGTAGTTCCCAGCGCCTCCACGCGCTCCACGAGGCGGGCCAGGATCCGCTCGCGCGCCACGAACAGGCGCTCGAGCTGCTCACCGGGCATAGTGGAGGGGGTGTATCGGGAGATCGTGGTCATGGACGCTCCAGGAGATTGTGCTTACGTGCCCAGATGTAGGCGAATGCCGGATAACGCCAGCGCACACGCGAGCCGCGACGCTCAAGGTAATGGTCGCTGCACAGCAGCTCAACAACCTCATCCAGCTCTTCCGAGGCATCGTCTTCCAGGGCCTCAGTCAGTGGAACCCACGCCCGCGGTGCGGCCGTAGCCGTAGCGCTGAGCACTCGCGCGGCGAGCCGCGCGTTCTGCCCGTAGTACACGCGCACCCGCTCCTCGAAGTGTTTCAGATGCCGGAAGTCGTCCGGATCATCAATGATGTCCTCGAAGGCCTCCCTGACCTCCTGCGGCCCAAGCGTTCCCCCAGCCCTATCAAGGCTGCGGGCAACGGCGTGCATTATGAAGGGGACACCTCCCGCCACCTCTACCAGCTCAGCGACAACACGATCGGAAGGCATCTGCTCAATGCCACGGAGAAGCGCTTGCGCTAGCTCGCGCGCCTCAGCATCGGGCATGGGCCCGAGGTGCAGCGCCTCCAGGTCGTTAATATCGCCACTGGTAGTCCCCGCTTGTTCAAGCACGTGATGGAAGCCGATAGAGCCGGTGACGATCCAGCGCACTCGGGTGTACTTCTGCCTGAGCCGACGCAGAGTCTGCAAAAGCTCTTTAGCCGCCTGCGTACCTTCGTTGCGTGCAATATTGTCGACTGCTATGGGTACCTCATCCATGAGGATCAGCGGGATGGCTGAGTCATCGCCTTGGTCCAGCGCTGCAAGGATCTTGGTGAGCAGGTCCAGCGGCGGGGTCTGGCGGTGGTAGGTCTTGAGAGTCAATCCGGGAACACCAACAGTATCGACGTGGTCGAACACCGTTTTGAGGACCTCGCGAACCCGCACCGGCAGCTCCGGGTTCCCACGCAGCCCCTCTGCGGTCACCGCGAGGAAGCGATCCGTAGTCCCCACGCCCTCGTAGTCGATGAAGTACGGCCGGAAGGCCGCCTCCCTGGCAGCGAATGTGTGCAGCCAGTAAGTCTTGCCCATGCGCCTGGGGTCCGTGAGCAGGAGATTCACCCCCGCCAACAGCCGCTTGCGGGCGCGGTCACTGACCGCAACGCGCCCCACGAACTTCTCGGCATCTCGGGCATTTCCGGGCTGCGGCACCACGGCGAGAGGAACCGGTTCCATGACGACCCCCAATGTACGTCGAATCTCCCGTACAAATATACGTGAAGATTCACGTATGTCAAGAGGTCTATCGACCACCCCGAGGCGACTCACGTTGACACCCCAGCAATCCGACTCGAAGCGCCGAGACCGGCACGAGTTGCGCACAGGCGCCAGTCGACACCGCCTCACCACGCCTGCCGGCGCAAGCGCCCCCACAAAGTAGTAGAGTTTCGGCTACCCGAAACCATGTGAGGAGGTCGACCGTGTCCGTTCCCGGCAACACCCCCGACGCCGTCGACGACATCGTGCGCAAGCACGCACCCAAGTCGCGCCCGCCCCGGCACCGGCTGCTGGCCCTGCTGGGCCCGGCCTTCGTTGCCGCGGTCGCCTACGTGGACCCCGGCAACGTGGCGGCTAACATCACCGCCGGCGCCCGCTACGGCTACACGCTGGTGTGGGTGCTGGTACTGGCAAACGCCATGGCTGTGCTGATCCAGTACCAGAGCGCCAAGCTCGGTATCGTCACCGGCCGCTCGCTGCCGCAGGTGCTCGGGGACCGGCTCGGCCGTGGCCCGCGCCTGGCCTACTGGGCACAGGCGGAGCTGGTCGCCGCCGCCACTGACCTGGCCGAGGTGATCGGCGGCGCCGTCGCCCTGCACCTGCTGTTCAACATCCCGCTGCTGACCGGCGGCGTGATCATCGGCGCCGTCTCCATGCTGCTGCTGGCCCTGCAGGAGCGCCGCAGCCAACGCACCTTCGAGGGGGCCGTGGTGGCGCTCCTGGTGGTAGTGACGATCGGCTTCGTGGGCGGGCTGCTCATCGCCCCACCCGACTGGGGCGAGACCTTCGCCGGCCTCATCCCCCGCCTGCAGGGATCGGGCAGCCTGCTGGTGGCCGCCTCCATGCTCGGCGCCACCGTCATGCCACACGCCATCTACCTGCATTCCTCCCTGGTGCGCGACCACCACGAGGAGATCGGTGAGGGGCACGCCGAACGCCAGGCCGACGGCGCCACCCCAATTCCAGACGACGGCGCACCCGCCACTTCCGGCGGTACCCCCAATGGCGACGGCGCCTCCTCCGGGCAGACGCGTACCGGCCGGCTTATCCGCGCCACGCGCGTAGACGTGATCTGGGCGCTGGCGCTGGCCGGCGGCGTCAACATTGCCCTGCTGCTACTGGCCGCCTCCGCCCTGTCCGGCGCAGACGGCACCGACACGATCGAGGGGGCGCACGCCGCCATCACCGCCTCACTGGGGCCGGCCGTAGGCGTCGTGTTCGCCATTGGACTGTTGGCGTCCGGGCTGGCATCGACGTCGGTGGGCGCCTATGCCGGCAGCGAGATCATGGCGGGCCTGCTGCATATCCGCGTACCGCTTTTGGCGCGCCGAGCGGTCACGCTTGTGCCCGCGCTGATCATCATCGCCGTAGGGGCCGAGCCCACCTGGGCACTCGTGCTCAGCCAGGTGGTGCTTTCCTTTGGGATCCCGCTCGCGATCGTGCCGCTGATGCAGGCCACCGGCTCGGAGCAGGTCATGGGACGGTGGCGCGACGGCGCTCTACTGCGCTGGACCTCCCGCGCGGCGGCGACGCTCATCATCGTGCTCAATCTGGCGCTGGTGGTGCTCACACTTACGGGTAACGGGTGAACACCCGGGCGTACACGTCGGCGAACACCACAGGACGCCAGTTTCCGTCCAGCGCCCGAACGCTGGTACAGTCACGCCTCGGGCCCCGGTAGCTCAGTGGATAGAGCGTCTGCCTCCGGAGCAGAAGGTCGCAGGTTCGAATCCTGTCCGGGGCACCGGCCCCGAGCCCCCGCCCGATCCCGAGTCGGCGGGGGCTTCGTCGATCCGGCCATTGCAATGAGCCCTTCCCTGTTCATAAGCAGGCCGTGAAGCTGTCAGCGCTGGTAGGCGATGGAGTCGGTGTCGTCGAGGACGATGTAGAGACTGCCCCTGTTGGCGGATACGCGCAGGGCGCCGATGACGATGACGTGGTGGTCTACGAGGTCACCGATGCTGGCGTCGAGGTTGTCCTGGACGCTGGGGGCCTGGTCCTCACGGATCATAAAGCCGGCAGTGTTTCTTCGGCTGGTGCCGGGCCGGGGCTTGAGGTTCAGGAAGACACTGCGCGTTGCGGTGTTCTCGGCGTAGTCGGTGACTCGGCCGTAGAAGCACGCGTGCAGACCGTCGTGGTCTTTGGTGAGGGTGTTTGCGGGGATCAGGAGTCGGCTGACCGGCCCTCTGGTCTTGTCGGGCAGCGCAAGGGTTGTTTCGGGGTCGAGGCGGCCGCTGAGGGCGCGGGCGAGCAGCAACGCCAATGGGACTTTTCTCGCGGTGGGGGCGGATCGTCTGCTGGCGGGGCCTGTGATGGCTGTGGCCATGGGACGTCCGGAGGCCTTGGTGCGGGTAGTGGGCGTCCTGGTGTCCTTGCCCGGTGTGGAGCTGGGCGTGATGAGCAGCAGTGTCGGCCCCTCATGGCGGGTGCGGGTGGTTGTGGATCCGTCGCGGTGGCCTTTTCTGGCTCGTACCGCGGCTTCTCCCTCGTCGCAGTCGGTGATGTGTTCCTTGGCGGCGAAGTGGGGTCGGACGTACGGGGAGTTCAGTGCCTTGGCCCAGGCGGTGGCGCGGCAGGGTCTGCCGTCGGGTGCCTGGCCCGGGCAGGTCAGCGCCTGGGGTGTGTTGGGACTAGCCGCGTATTTTTCGATGCTGATCAGTTCTCCGCCGCTGGTAGCTGCGTAGCGCAAGGTGGTGCTCCTGTCTTGGGGACCGCAGGTCGGTCCTGCCTGTCCTCAGCAGGTGCGGGGCGTCTGACTGCCCCGGCCTGCGGGCCTGCTGGCGGTGGTGCGTCGGCGAGCCGGGGTGGGAGGGCGCCCGGCCGGGCACCATCCCACCTATCCCTGATTGTTACCGAGACCGTACCGCGACATGCGGGTAGCTCACCGTCCGGTCCAAGGATCGCAGGTTCGAATCCTGTCCGGGGCACCAGGCCGAAGCCCCCGCCCGATCCCGAGTCGGCGGGGGCTTCGTCGATCCTGAGGGACGCTGTAACAGAATGCCTCTGAGTCCTTGGCAGCTCAAGGCATCGTCGCGCGTTGGTGGCCGCTGTTACGCTGAACATGCCTTCTCCGGCACCTCCTCTCGGAACACTCAATGTCCTTGGCCGAGAAGGTAGGAGCCAGGAGGGAGGTGGGGGCC
The DNA here is from genome assembly GCF_009930875.1 of Actinomyces sp. 432. NCBI lineage: Bacteria > Bacillati > Actinomycetota > Actinomycetes > Actinomycetales > Actinomycetaceae > Actinomyces > Actinomyces sp. 432. Next base: position 1,024,021 of record NZ_CP025249.1, on the reverse strand, counting down.
ATGTCCAAGCCGAAAGGCCGACATGCCAAAGTCCACAAGGACAAGGGAATAGCCCGGAAGCTGAGCGAACTGTTCGAATCACTCGCTCAACTGATCCGGGCCATTGGTGTCCTTGTGGATGCCCTCGGCAGGTGGCTCAACTGAACCGCCTGCGTCGGGGAGCCATCCGTATGCCACCGGGTGGCTCCCCTCTATTGTGCCCGCGACGTTTCTCGCTGGCAAGCCAAATAGGCACAAGACAGGTCGGGTTGTTGTACGTCAGGGCCGGGCCTCGGCGTTCCCCGCACGCTACTGCACTGCGATCAGCGCGCGCCGGCGGCGAGGTCTCGGTCGGTATCGAAGATGACGCGGTCCGCGGCCACGGTCAGCTCCCCGGAGCGGTTGTCACCGAAGCGCCGGCCGATACTTCGCCCCGTCCAAGGCTCCCAGCCGGGCTCACCGGTCTCGATGAAACTCACCCAGGCCGAATGCATCGCGTCCGCGAGCGCCTGCGGCGGCGACGCTCCGAGCGTGTGCTCACAGTAGGGCTCGCCCAGGCAGTCGAAGACGAAGGGGATCTCCATGCAGTGCGTAGCCAGTCCCGCACTCCCACCGCAGTAGCTGAAGTCGTAGGCGTAGCTGTCGGCGGCTTCCTCGGTATCCGGCCCACCGCCGAGGATGCCCGCACCTGACTCGGCCCGACCGGCCGCGCCGGTGGCACTCGTGCCCGCCGCCTCGGCGTGCGCGGCGCGGACCAGGAACCACCCGGCGAGCGGGATATGAAAGGTCGCGTCCGAGATGAGGTTGCCGATCACCATGTGCGGGGCGTCGGCATGCTCGGGGTGCGCGGCAAGCAACCGGTCAGCCATCGACCCGCTCATGCCGCCGGCCACCAGCACCTCGCGCGGGTTGCGCCCGGCCATCGCCTCGGCGTATGCCATGCCGGCTAAGGCGAAGTCGTGCGTGGTCGAGCCGGCGAGGATCGGGACCTGCGCCCCGTCTCCCCGGCGCAGGGCCTGGCGGATCGGGGCACTGATGATCTCACCGTCCACGGTCGGACTGAATGGGATACCCGTATCGGGCTTGCCGATGCCCGCCAGCACCCCGGCTACCGCACCGACGGGGTCCGGTCCGGCTGCAGCGGCACCGCCGTCGTCGGCGCGATCCTCGACGGCGTCCAGGGCGTTCTGCGCGGCGAAGACATCGTCATAGCTGCAGGACCGGAACCCCGCGAGCGTCGCCTCTACGCCGAGGGCCGCGGCCATGCGAGCGGCATTGTCCGCGTTGCGTGCGGCCGGCAGGTCCGTGACTGCGCCGGACTCGGAGATCACGCCGCGGAACAGACCCCGGGCGCGCGGCACGGACAGGAGCGCCAGGCTGTTGCCGCCGCCGGCGCTCTGCCCGCCGATCGTCACCTTGGCGGGGTCGCCACCGAAGCGGGCGATGTTGTCACGCACCCACTCCAGGGCCATGACCTGGTCCAGAACCGCCCGGTTGTAGGGGGCGTCGGAGTCGGGGATGTATCCGTACCCGTCGAAACCGAGCCGGTAGGCGACCGACACGGTGACCACGCCGTCGCGGTTGAAGGCGGCGCCGTCATACCAGGGCGAGTTGTGGGAGCCGGAGGTCCAGCCGCCGCCGTGGATCCACACCAGCACCGGCAGGCCTGCGTCCTCGGCCCCCGGCGCGGGGGTGAAGACGTTGAGGGTGAGGAAGTCGTCGCCGGGCACGCTCGGCTCGGGGATGGCCGGGTCGGCGAAGATCGAACCGCGCTGTGGCGTGGCCGCGGGCAGGACGGCGGCGCGCTCGCCGCTCCAGGGCTTGCGGCGCACGGGCGCCAGGAAGCGCCGGTCCCCCGTCGGCGCCTCGGCGTACGGGATGCCGTAGAAGGCTGCGGAGCGCTCGTACCGGGCGGCGGGGCCGATCCGATCGGGAGCGGAGACGATGCTGCGCCATACCCCGCGCACCGCTCCCGCGGAGGTATCCACGCGGGGCCCGGTCTGCCCGGCTGGGACGGCGATCGGGGTGGAGGCGACGTGCTGGGTGGAGGCGTGCGGCGGAGGACTGGGCGCGGTCATGCCCTGATTCTCACCCCCAACCACCGCAGTGTCACAGCCTTGGCATCATGCGGCACCCACCGGGGGTGACGGCGCGCCCGGGCGCCGTGCGTCAGCCGAGTACTTCCAGCGCGAGGGCGGGATGATCGGTGATGATGGCGTCGACTCCGCGCGCGGCCAGCGAGCGCATCTGCTCGGGGTCGTCTACGGTCCACACGTGCACTTCCAGCCCGGCGGTGTGAGCCTGGGCGATGAAGCGGCGAGTGACCACGGGCACGCGGTGGAAGCGGAGGGGGACCTGGACGGCGTCGACCCGCCCGTTGGTCCAGGCCCAGCGCGTGTGCGGCACCGGCACGGCCGCCTCGCTGAGCAGCATAAGCCCGGCCACGTCACCCACCCCCAGCGAGGTAGTTGCCCGCGGCTCTTGGCGGCGCAGCACCGCCAGGCGACGGGCGGAGAAGGAGGCGAAGCGCACCCGTTCCAGGGCGTCGGCCTCGCGTACCGCCTGGAGTGCAGGCTGCACGACGCCGGAGTCCTTCAAGTCGACGTTGAAGCGGATGCCGGGGTGGGCGGCCAGTGCCTCGTCCAGGCGCACGGGGGCGCGCCCATCGCCGGCGTCTACTCGTGCCAGTTCGTCCCACGTCAGCTCTGCGATGCGTCGGGGGTCCCCCGTCGTGCGCGCCATGTCGGCGTCATGGGAGAGCACGACCACGCCGTCTGCGGTGGCCCGCAGGTCGGTTTCCATCCAGGTCAGGCCGAGCCCGGCCACGTGCTCTACGGCGCTCCAGGTGTTCTCCGGAGCCTCCCCGCCACCGCCCCGGTGGGCGACGACGGCGCAACGGTAAGAGGGTGACATTATCGGCTTCCTGTGCGGCTCGTTCGGATGGCTGCAGGGCGGTGGGTGCAAGCGGTCAGGCGCAGTCCGTGGTCAGCTCGACGGCGGTGTGCTCCGCCAGCCACTCCTCTGGGTCGACGGTCGAGGAGTCCTCGGTGTTGTTGGCCGTACGCACCTCGAAGTGCAGGTGCGGGCCCGTGGAGTAGCCGGTGGAGCCGACGCCGGCGATCAGCTGGCCCGCCTCTACCTGGTCCCCCTTGGATACGTAAATGCCGTCCTCATACATGTGCAGGTAGCTGGTGTACCAGGTCTCGCCGTCGAGCTCATGCTCGATAGTGACAGTGCCGGTACTGCCTGACATGCCGGCCTCCACGACTGTGCCGGCGGCGACCGCGTAGATGGGAGTGCCGGCGGAGGCGGCGTAGTCCTGTCCCGCGTGGAGCTTCATGTATCCCAGGGTCGGGTGCAGCCGGTAGCCGTACGGGGACGAGACCGTGTAGGTGCCCTCGATCATGGGGTAGAACAGCTCCGGGGCGGAGTTGAATGCCGCAGTGTCGCCGGAGGCGCCGGAGGTCTGTGCGGCGCAAGTTGCGGAGGCATTCTCATACGCCTCGCGGATCCGGGCCAGGGTGGCGGCGTCGGGCACGTTGGACAGCTCGGAGTCGGTATCGACATCGGCGTCGGAACCGAGTACTGCGGCCGCGATCGAGGAGGAGGGGTCGGTGGTTCCCACGCCGGTCGGATTCGTGCTGCTGGCACCCAGGGCGGCGACCGCCTGCGGACCGGTGGGAAGGCTCAGAGTCAAAGGAGCCACCACAGTCACCAGGGCTAGGACTGCCAGCACGCCCAGCCGCCCCACTGTTCCCGCGTAGCTGTACCGACGGCCCCCGGGTTGGCGCGCGCCCATGCCGACGCCGGATGGGCTCCGGTAGGTATCGACCTGGACGGGAGCCGGGGTGAGCTCCTGCGGCGCGGGAGCCGGTGACACCGGTGGAGCGGATTGTGCGCCGGGCTCCCGCTCGCGTTCCGCAGCGCGTTCTGCGTCACGACGTTGCCGCCGCGTCATGGGCTGTTCGGCCACGCAGTGCCTCCAGAGGTAGTGCTCGCGGCCGCCGTCGCGACCGACCGGTGCACTTTAACCAGCCGTGATCCGCCATTACCAGGACGACGGTCACATCTCCTGCGGGATCATCCCTGCCCCAGGTCACGGCGGCGATGGTCCTCCCGCTGCATTGAGTCATGCACCTCACCGACGAGCTCCTCGAGAATGTCCTCCAGGAATACCACGCCCAGCGTCGTGCCGGACTCGTCCTGGACGCGGCCCAGGTGCGCGCCGGAGCGTTGCATTGAGGCCAGTACGTCCTCAACCTCGTCATCGGCATGAACCGGCACGAGCGCGCGTACCCGCCACGGGGGCACGGGCCGCGCCCGTTCCGCCTCATCGGCGTACAGCACGTCCTTCAGGTGCAGGTACCCGAGGATTCCCGCATCCGGCCTGTCCGCGTCTCGGCCTTGCGCGGGCGCGCCGGTCGGCGCCTGGCCGGGCCGGGAGCCGGGAGCGGTGACCTGGGGCTGTCTCACCACCGGGAAACGGGAGTAGCCCGTAGCAGCCACCGCGTGCTCCACGTCCTTGGGCGTGCAGCCTGTGGGCAGGGTAACCAGTGAGCCGACCGGCACCATCACGCTGCCGGCGGTTTCCTCCGAGAACTCCAGGGCGCCGGAAAGCAGCCCGGTTTCGTCGTCCAGGACCCCTTCCGCGGTGGAGCGCTCCACAATGGAGGCAACCTCAGCGGCATTGAAGGCCGCGGAGACCTCCTCCCTGGTTTCGATGCCGCACAAGTGCAGCACCCCGTTGGCGAAGCCGTTCAGGCCGGTGATCACCGGACCGAGCACCCGCGACAGGCGCACCAGCGTCGGCACGATCCACCGGGCGGCAGTCTCGGGCGCGGAGATTGAAAGGTTCTTGGGCACCATCTCCCCGATGACGACGTGTGCGTAAACCACAATCACCAGGGCCGCCACCACGGCGATTGCATGCGCCCCGACGGCGCCAACGCCCACCCGGGTGAGCAGGGGGGTCAGCAGGTGGGCGATGGCCGGCTCGGCAACCACACCCAGGCCGGTGGAGCAGACGGTCACTCCTAGCTGGGCGGTCGCGAGCATGCGAGAAACATGCTGTAGCGCCCACAAGGCGGTGGCGGCGCGCCGGTCCCCGGCCTGTGCCAGCGGTTCCAGCCGGGCTCGCCGCGAGGAGGTGACGGCGAACTCCGCAGCCACAAAAAACGCGTTTCCGGCCAGCAGCGCCACCGTCAGGAGCAGCGCGAGGGAGGTACTCATTTCCCCGTCTCCGCTCCCCCGGCGGTCGCGTCCGCCTCACCCTGCTCCATGCCGACGCTTTCAGGTGCGGCCAGGGGATGCACGCGCAGCCGGGTGATGCGGCGCCCCTCCATGGCCTGCACCGTGAGCACTGCCTGCGGCGTGGTCACGGCGTCGCCGACCTCCGGGATACGACCGAGCTCGGTCATGACCAGCCCGGCCAGGGTCTCGTAGGGGCCGTCGTCGGGAACGAACACGCCGGCACGGTCGGCCAGCTCGTCCGGACGCAGCCACCCGGGCACGCGCCAGTCCCCCGACGCATCGGCGTGGGCGCCGGAGCGACGCCGGTCGTGCTCATCGGCCACATCACCGACTATCTCCTCCACGGCGTCCTCGAGCGTGACCACGCCGGCGGTGCCACCGTATTCGTCTACCACGAGCGCCATCTGGCTGCCCGTGTCACGCAGCTCCACCAGCAGCGAGGCCAGTGGCATGGTCTCCGGCACCCGGGGGGCGGGGGTCATCAGGGAGGAGGACGTCACCGGCACCTCCGCCCGCTTGCCGTAGGGCACGGCGATGGCGCGGCGCAGGTGCACGATGCCGAGCACGTCGTCGCTGTCATCACCGATCACGGGGAAGCGGGAATGGCCGGTGGTGCGCGCCAGGGCGACGACGTCGGCGGCGGTGTCGTTCTCGGCCAGGGCGCGCAGGCGGCCCCGGTCGGTCATGACGTCGACTGCGGTCAGCTCGCCCACACCAATGGAGCGCGTCAGCAGCGTGGCGGTGGAGACGTCTAGGACGCCCTCCGCGGCGCTGTGCCGCACTAGTGCAGCCAGCTCGGAGGCTGAGCGCGTGCCGCTGATCTCCTCGGCGGGTTCGATCCCGATCCGGTGCAGCACCCGGTTGGCGGTGCCGTTGAGAACCGCGATGACCGGCCTGAGTGCCGTGGTGAAGGCCGTCAGGAAGGGGGTGACGGCGCGCGCGGCGGCCATCGGGTCTGACAGGGTGGCGTTCTTGGGGATGAGCTCACCCACCACCATGGAAAAGGCATTGACGATGACCAGGGCGGCAGTCGCCGCTACGCCTGTAGCCACGGACTGCGCCAGCCAGGTGGACATCAGGCCCGTCAGCAGCGTCGCCAGCGCCGCCTGCATGGTGTACCCCAGCAGGATCGTGGTCAGGGTGATACCGACCTGCGCACCGGACAGCAGCGTGGACAGCCGGCTCAGGGCCCGGCGGACCCTGGTGGCGCCCCGGTCGCCGGCGACGGCGCGGGTTTCCACCGTAGAGGGATCCAGGGCCACCAGGGAGAACTCCCCGGCGACGAATAGGGCGGTTCCGGCCGTCAGCAGCACGCCGACGGCGATCATGAGCCACTCCCTCACGGTCGGCCCCCGGCACACAGGCGAGTGGACTCAGGGTGAGGGTGGTCTGATTCGGCACCGGAGCGGGTGGGGCGTCCGTGCGCCCGGCGAGCGTGTCGTCGCATAGTGCTGGCACGGTATCACCTGGACGCGGCGTAGGTGGTGCGCGGCCGTCGGCGTCGGCAATGGCAGGATGGATCCTGCTCGGGACCCAAGCGCCCGAGGACGACTTCACCGGCGTGCAACTGCCGTGTGGGAAGGAGCTGAGCGGGTGCCCATGGACGAAACGAGCCTGTGCTTCATTGGCGACGAACTGGTCTCCGGCTACGGGGATGCCCGCGCCCTGGGATGGACCGGCCGGGTAATGGCACGCACCCCCCGCGAGCTCGGCATCATGTGGAACACGCTGGCAGTTCCGGGCGAGACGACTGCCCGGCTTGCAGAGCGCTGGCAGAGCGAGGTGGCCCGCCGCACCACCAGTTCCGGCGTCAACCGGCTAGTTATCGGCCTGGGAGTCGCAGACGTGCTGGCCGGCGTCTCCCACGCCCGCTCCCGCCTGGCCATCGCGAACGTACTAGACACGGCCACCAGCGAGCACCGCGCGTGCTTCGTAGTAGGTCCGCCGCCACTGCCGACCGCTGACCCCGATGGCACGGCCGCACTGTCACGGGCAGTCGGCGAAGTTTGCCAGCGCCGCGGTATCCCGTACGTGGAGACCTTCGAGCCGCTGCGCAACCACGACCAGTGGCTCTCGGACGTCGTCTCCGACGGGGGCCGGCACCCGGGCCAGGCGGGCTACGGACTGCTGGCCTGGCTGGTTCTGCACCGCGGCTGGTACGAGTGGCTGGGAGTGCCCGCGCCGCGATGAACCGCAAGGGCAACCAGGGCGCTCCGTCTTTTAGAGCGGTTTAGGCGGGAAGTGCCGTTTGGCGCGCGGCCGCCGCCCGGGCTCGTCGGCCTGCACCGGGGACTCGTCCGGAATGACGATCGGCCGACCACCGCTTGGGTGGTCGGCCGATCGTAAATACTTGGGGGTTCGCGCAACCCGGCTCAGGCGTTGGGACGCTTGCCGTGGTTGGCGCTGTTCTTAGCGCGCGAACGGCGCTTACGACCGCGCTTGCTCATTCCTGCCTCCTGATGTCTGGTGGTTCTTATCCGCCCCGAGGGGCACGGAACTCCGGGTATCTTCGCATACCGCGCCCCGATACTGCCAGCCGAGCAATTCGGCTGCGCCGGTGAGCGCTGACACAACCGACGCCTTGGCGGGGCTTGGCTGCACGCGCCCGCCCGGCCTGCACGAGTCAGCGGCGCTCGAGACTCTCGGCGGCCACAGCCGCCACAGCCACTGACGTGACCGCGGCACCCGCCGTGGTGATGCGCGCGGCCGATAGCTGGCCCAGCACGCGCGCCCGCAGGGAGGCGGGCGCCTGCTCGGCGCAGCGGGAGCGCACCAGCTCACGCAGGTGACGCTCGGCGTCGGCCTGGCGGGAGCAGTGCTCGCAGGAGGCGACGTGCTCTGCCAGCCGTGCCTCCAGATCGCGGTCGCATTCGTGGTCGAGGAACCGCTCCAGGTGAGCGCGTGCCTCGGAGCACGAACAGGGTTCGGTGGGGATCTTCTCACCCATTAGTGCTTCTTCTCCTCGCTGATATAGCCCAGCTGCCTGGCATGATCCGCCAGCAGCTCACGCAGTTGCCGCCGCCCACGGTGCAGGCGCGACATGACAGTGCCGATGGGGGTGCCCATGATGTCGGCGATCTCCTTGTAGGAGAATCCCTCAACGTCGGCGAGGTACACGGCCAGACGCCGGTCCTCGCTGAGCTCTCCCAGTGCCGTCTTGATCTCCTCGTCCGGCAGCTCGTCCAGGGCGAGGTTCTCCGCACTGGGCAGTCCCACAGAGTCGTGGGAGGCTGCCCGATGCAGCTGCCAGTCCTCAACCGAGTCGGCGTCGGACTGCAGTGGCTCGCGCTGTTTCTTGCGGTAGGTGTTGATGAATGTGTTTGTCAGAATCCGGTAGAGCCAGGCCTTGAGGTTGGTCCCGGGCCGGTACTGGTGGAAGGCACCGAAGGCCCGCGCGTAGGTGTCCTGGACCAGGTCCTCGGCGTCAGCCGGGTTGCGCGTCATACGCAGCGCCGCACCGTAAAGCTGATCCAGATACGGCAGGGCATCGGCCTCGAAACGGGCCGCGCGAGCCGCGTCGGACTCGTCGGCCGGAGCACGGTCGAGTTCGTCGGAGCCGGCTTCCGCGGGCGTCTGGGTGATACCACCGGGCGGATCCGCAGGGCTGAGTTTGTCTGAGTCCGTCATCATCGTCCACGAGCCTAGCCCGCCCCCGCCGGAAGTGCTTCGCGACTCCACCCCATGTGCGAGTGGTCTCATAGCGAACACCGCGTCCGGCAGCAGGCCGAGTCCACCACCCGTATCGGTGATGGGCGCAGGCCCCGGGACTGAGCTGGTTGGGGAAACATTCATCAGGCACCCTAACGGTGAGAGACGTCCGCGCATTCCCGGTTACCTCCGCCGGCTACCTCGGCCGGACTACTGGCAACGGGCGGCGCGGTGCGCGAGGATGGGTGACATGGATCTTCTGCGCACCGTTGCCCGCCCGGCTCTTGCCGCCCCCTTCATCGCCGATGGCATTGACGCCCTCGCCCGCCCCAAACGGCATGCGGATAAGTTCGAGCGGGTGCAGCCCTGGTTGGAGAAGGCCGGGGTCCCGCCCGTGCTGCACTCTGACGCCGAGTTACTCACCCGCGTCAGCGGAGCGGTGAGCGTGGCCGCCGGACTCGGGCTGGCCACCGGTCGGGCGCCGCGTACCTGCGCCACGGTGCTGGCCGTCCTCAACGTCCCGCTGGCACTGGTCAATAACCCGGTCTGGGCCGTCGAGAGCCAGGACGAGCGTAAGGAAGCGCTGTCTGGGCTGATGCGGTCCGCCGCCGTCGGCGCAGGGCTGGCCCTGTCCGCGGTTGATCGCGAGGGGCGCCCCTCCCTGGCTTGGCGGTGGAACAATCGCCGCCGGCTCAGGGAAGCGATCGCGGCAGCACAGGCGCAGGTGCGCGCCGAGTACGAGCCGGTGGTCCCGGCGCGAGGCACCGCCGCGTCGCGCTAACCTCGTCGTTGGGACACGCCCGTCGGCCGCCGCCGGCCCCCGGGTCAGGCCCACACACGCCCTCGAGGAACATGAAGGAATACAACCGGTGACCGCCCAGAACGCCTCCAGCGCCCCCGCCGGGACGCCCGACATCATCTACACGCTGACCGACGAGGCGCCCATGTTGGCGACCCGTTCCCTGCTGCCGATCATCAAGGGCTTCACCCGGGCGGCCGACGTGAGTGTGGGCACCGCGGACATCTCCCTGGCGGGCCGCATTCTGGCCGCCTTCGGGCTGGTGGACGACGACCTGGCCCGGCTCGGCGCTCTCACGCAGGACCCCACCGCCACCATCATCAAGCTTCCCAACGTCTCTGCCTCCCTGCCGCAGCTAAAGGCCGCCATCGCCGAGCTGCGCGAGAAGGGCTACGACCTGCCCGACTACCCCGACGAGCCCGCCACCGACGCCGAGCGGCAGGTGCGCGAGGCATATGACGCCGTCAAGGGCAGCGCCGTCAACCCGGTGCTGCGCGAGGGCAACTCCGACCGCCGCGCCCCGCAGGCCGTCAAGGCCTACGCGCGCACCCACCCGCACTCCATGGGCGCGTGGAGCCCGGATTCCAAGACGCGCGTGGCCACCATGGACGCCGATGACTTCCGTCACAACGAGCGCTCCGTGGTGGTTCCGGAGGCGGGCACCGTCCAGATTCGGCTGGTTCCGGCCGACGGCGGGCAGCCGGTGGTGCTGCGTGAGGCACTGCCGGTGACCGCCGGGGAGGTCTTGGACGCCACCTTCATGTCGGCGCGGGCGCTGGACGAGTTCCTGGCGGGGGCGAACGCAGCGGCGAAGGCCGACGACGTGCTGCTGTCGGTGCACCTGAAGGCCACCATGATGAAGGTCTCCGACCCGCTGATCTTCGGGCACGCGGTGCGCGCCTTCTTCCCCCAGACCTTCAGCACCTACGGCGAGGCGCTGGCCGCCGCCGGACTGCGCGCCGAAGACGGGCTGGCCTCGATCCTGGCGGGGCTGGACGACCTGCCCGAGGGCGAGCAGATCCGGGCGAGCCTGCAGGCGGAACTAGCCTCCGGCCCGCGGCTGAACATGGTGGACTCCACTCGCGGCATCACCAACCTGCACGTGCCCTCCGACGTGATCATCGACGCCTCCATGCCCGCCATGATCCGGGCCGGCGGCAAGTTGTGGGACGCCGACGGCTCCATGGACGACACCCTGGCCGTCATCCCCGACTCCTCCTACGCGGGCGTGTACCAGGCCGTCATCGAGGACTGCAAGGCCAACGGCGCCCTGGACCCGCGCACCATGGGCTCGGTGCCGAACGTGGGGCTGATGGCCCGCAAGGCCGAGGAGTACGGCAGCCACGACAAGACCTTCCTGATCCCCGCCGACGGCACCGTCGAGGTGGTCGTCACCGCCGGAACGGGCAACCCGGCGGGCACCGTGCTGCTGACCCACGCCGTCGAGGCCGGGGACATCTGGCGCGCCTGCCAGGCTCAGGACGCGGCCATACGCGACTGGGTGCACCTGGCCGTGGTGCGGGCGCGCGCCACCGGGGCGCCGGCCGTCTTCTGGCTGGACCCCGAGCGTGCCCACGACCGCACCATCGCCTCCCTGGTGGAGCGCTACCTGGCCGACGAGGACACCGCCGGCCTGGATATCCGCATCCTGGACCCGGTGGCAGCCACCCGCCTGTCCCTGGAGCGGGCGCGCCGCGGTGAGGACACGATCTCGGTGACCGGGAACGTGCTGCGCGACTACAACACCGACCTGTTCCCCATCCTGGAGGTGGGTACGAGCGCCAAGATGCTGTCGGTGGTGCCGCTGATGAACGGCGGCGGCCTGTATGAGACAGGCGCCGGCGGCTCCGCACCCAAGCACGTGCGCCAGCTGCTGGAAGAGGACTACCTGCGCTGGGACTCCCTGGGTGAGTTCCTGGCGCTGGCGGAGGCGCTGCGGCACGTGGCGCAGGTGAGTGGGAACGCGCGCGCCACGGTGCTGGCCGATGCCCTGGACGAGGCCACCACCACGCTGCTGCAGGAGGAGCGCTCCCCCGCCCGCCGCCTGGGCGGCATCGACAACCGCGGCTCCCACGCCTGGCTGGCCCTGTACTGGGCGCGCGAGCTGGCGGCGCAGACGGCCGACGCCGAACTGGCGACCCGTTTTGCGCCCGTGGCCGAGCAGCTGGGTGCGGTTAACGAGCAGGTGCAGGCCGAGCTGGTGGCGGTGCAGGGGCACCCGGTCGAGCTGGGCGGCTACTACCTGCCCGATCCGGCCCTGGCCGATGCCGCCATGCGCCCGAGCGCGGCCCTGAACGCCATCGTCGACGCGCTGTGACCGAGGTGGCTGCCGTTCCTCCGCCCGCGTCCCGCCCCTGGGCTGCGCCTACCGCCGCCGGCCCGCTGGACGCCGTCGTGGACCTGCCGGGCTCGAAGTCGCTTACGGCCCGGGCGCTGGTGGCGGCGGCAGTGGCGGATGGCCCGACGACGTTGCGCGGCACCCTGCGCTCGCGCGATACCGAGCTCATGCGTACTGCCCTGACGGCGCTGGGGGCCCGCTTCGAGGAACTTCCTGATGAGCCCGGTGCCTTGGCCGACGGGGCCCTGCGAGTTACGCCCGCGCCGCGCCCGTTCCCGGCCCGTGCCGGTGCCGACAGCGTAACCCGCATCGACTGCGGCCTGGCCGGGACGGTGATGCGCTTCATCCCACCGCTGGCCGCGCTGGCCGACGCGCCCGTGGTCTTCGACGGCGACGCCGCCGCCCGCCGGCGCCCGCTGGCCCCGCTCCTGGACGCCCTGGAGGATTTTGGCGCGCAGGTCGCCTATCTGGGTGAGCCCGGATTCCTGCCAGCACGGGTGGGTCCGGGTGACGGTCGCCTGCGGCGCCCCGCCGATCCGGCCCGCCCCGAGGCCCCGCACCGGGTGAGCGTGGACGCCTCCGGTTCCTCCCAGTTCCTGTCCGCGCTGCTGCTGGCCGGGTGCCTGCTGCCCGGCGGGCTGGCCGTCACCCCCACCGGGCCGGTGCCGTCCCTGCCGCATGTGGCCATGACCGTGGAGTTCCTGCGCGGACGCGGCATCGCCGTGGACGAGCCGGACGCCGACGCGCCCGTGGGCGCTCGCACCTGGACGGTGCACCCGAGCGCGCCGCGGGGTGGCGCGGTCTCAATTGAGCCGGACCTGTCGAACGCCGGCCCATTCCTGGCGGCGGCGCTGGTGGCCGGCGGGCGCGTCGGCGTACGCCACTGGCCGGAGCGCACCACCCAGGCAGGGGACGCCTGGCGGTGGCTGCTGCCCGCCCTGGGCGGCGCCGTCGAGGAGGTCCGTGAGGCGGACGGCTCACTCACACTGACTGCCATCGGCACCGGTGAGCTCGGCGGGATCGACGCCGACCTGTCCGCCGTCGGAGAGCTGACCCCCACGGTGGCCGCGCTGGCGGCCCTGGCCTCGGCGCAGGGGCACGCCTCGCGCCTGCACGGCATCGGCCACCTGCGCGGGCACGAGACGGACCGCCTGGCGGCGCTGGAGGCTGAGATCAACCGGGTCGGCGGGAGGGCCCGCCAGACCGCTGACGGCTTGGAGGTCGCCTCCCTGCCCGCCGGGCAGCGCCTACACCCGGCCCGGCTGCGCGCCTACGCCGACCACCGGATGGCGACCTTCGCGGCCGTCATCGGCCTGGGGGTGAGCGGCGTGGAGGTGGACGACATCGCCTGCACCGCCAAGACCCTGCCCGACTTCCCCGGCCTGTGGGCCCGCCTGCTGGACGGGCACTCCCCCACTCACCGAGACCGGCACTTGTTACATGCCGAGACCGGCATAAATAACGTGCCCAAACCGGCGGATGTGACGGATGCCGCCGAGGAGGCGCGCTGATGGCCCGCCGCGACATCGGCACCGACGATCCGCGCGTACGGGTGCGCCCCGGCAGGCGCTCACGCCCGCGCACCAAGCAGCGCCCTGCCCACGCCGACGCCGTGCCCGGCATGGTCACCCGCATCGACCGCGGTCACTACCGCATCCGCCTGGAGGACCCCGCTCTCACCGCCGACGGCAGCGGCGACATCACGGCGATGAAGGCCCGCGAGCTGGGACGCGGGAAGGTCGTGGTCGGGGACCGGGTCGCCGTCGTCGGGGACACCTCCGGCCGCAAGGACACCCTCGCCCGCATGGTGCGCGTCGAGGAGCGCCGCACTCTGCTGCGCCGCAGCGCGGAGGACGGGGACGCGGCCGGCACGGAGAAGCCGGTGGTGGCCAACGCCGACCTGCTGGTGATCGTCACCGCCCTGGCGGACCCGGAGCCGCGCCCGCGCATGATCGACCGGTATCTGGTGGCCGCCTATGACGCGGGCATGGAACCACTGCTGATTCTGACCAAGGCGGACCTGGCTGACGCCGATGCGCTGCTGGGGCTGTACGAGCCGCTGGGGGTGCGCTCGGTGGCCACGCGCCTGGATCCCTCCAGCCGGGCCGAGGCCTCCCGCGCCGGTGAGGGCGTCGAGGCGGTCCGTGCACTGATCACCGGCCGCACCTCGGTGTTCGTCGGTCATTCCGGCGTGGGCAAGTCCACGCTCATCAACGCGCTCGTGCCCGGGGCGGAGCGGGTCACCGGGGAGGTGAACGTGGTCACCGGTCGCGGCCGCCACACCTCCACCAACCTGCAGGCGTTGGAGCTACCCGGCGGCGGCTGGGTGATCGACACCCCCGGGGTGCGCTCCTTCGGGGTGGCGCACGTATCCAGCGCGGACGTGCTGCGTGGCTTCCCGGACCTGACCGAGGTCGCAGAGGAGTGCCCGCGCGGTTGCACGCACGAGACCGGCGTGATCGAGTGCGCCCTGGACGACTGGTCCGCCGACTCCGCGCTGGAGCCCGCGGAGCGCGGGCGGCGCCGGGCCCGGGTCGACTCCTTCCGGCGCCTGCTCGCCCCCGCCCTGGAGGCCGAGGACCCGACGACGCCACGCCGACGCTGAAACCCGGACAGGACGGGATACGCGCCACGTTCGGCAAGTCGTTTGCCCACGCGGCGGCCCGAACAGACGTTAGCCTATGCATATGTCCGTCCCCTCGGTCCCAGCGGCGCCCCTTCCCCGTCCCGCCTGGGCAGATCTGTCAGTGCGGGCCGAGCTGTCCCAAGCGCGTCGTCGGGTACTCGAGGAGATTGAGCACGCCTCGCACCCGCTGACCGCAGCGCATGTGGCCCGCACCCTGAATCTGCACCACAACACGGTTCGCGAGCACCTGGACGCCCTGGTGGAGGCGGGCCTCGTGAACGCATCCACCAACCCCACCGGGCGTCGCGGACGCCCCGCCCTGCAGTACGCTCCCGCCGGCCCAGACCCGGCGCGAGTGGCCGGGTCCTACCTGGCCCTGCTGGACGCCGTTATCGACCAACTCGGGGACGGCGAGCAGGCGCGGGAACGCGCCAAGGCAATCGGCCGCCGCTGGGCACAGCTGACTCCCGCCGATCCGGCGAGCCCAGTCCCGCAGGCGGGGCGCCCCGAGACGCAGCTGACGGCCCTGGCGCAGCACCTGTCACTTATGGGCTTCGCCCCCGACTTCGACGGCGAGCAGCTAGTGCTCAAGGCCTGCCCCCTGGTGACCTCCTCGCGCCCGCCCCACCCACTGGTGTGCGTCATGCACGAGAGCTTCCTCAACGAGCGCTACGCCCGCTGCCGGGCAGGCGCCGAGTCCGAGGCCGCGCCCCGGGCAAAGGGTGCCGCCGCCCACCTCACGCTGTCCCCGCTGCGCCCCGACGGCTGCCACGTATCGTTCGCAGCCCACGGAGGTCCCTCCTGCGGACACACCGGAGACCACACGCTCAAGCGGTAACCCTCAGATACCCCATGGCGCCCTTCTCCATATCGGCGAAGGCGTGGCTGACGAGCGTGTAGGTACCCGGGGCGGGGGGAACGCATTCGACGAATCCGCCCTGTGCGGGCTGAAGCCCCAGTGCCTGCCCGCCACCGGACCAGGCGGCACCGATCTCCTCGGGTCCTCCGAGTGTCCAGGCCCCCTCGCTGAAGACCTGGTCGAACTGTAACCCGACGGCGTGAAACGCCGTCGGCAGCGAAGGCCCTGCATCCAGCACCCAAATGCGCACCCGCTCCCCCGGAGCCGCCACGAGCGGCCGGTCGCGGTACTGGAAGGCGGTGCCGTTGAAGGCCAGCAGATCGGGGGTCTTGGTGCTCACCTTGTCCGCGTCGGTCTCGCCTCCCTCGGGGCCGAGGTAGATCTCCGACTGGATCAGCAGGTACTCGCGGTCGACCTCGGCGAGCCCGGGCGGGTCAATGATGACGGCGCCATACATGCCGGAAGCCAGGTGCACACTCATCGGTGCGGTGGAGCAGTGGTACAACCAGATTCCGGAGCGCTGCGCCTCGAACTCGTAGACGAGGGACTCACCGGGGCCGACGGAGCGCATCACCTCATCCGGCGGGACCACGCCGGCGTGGAAGTCGATGGAGTGGCTCATGGAGCCGTCGTTGACCAGGGTGATACGGAAGGTGTCACCGACTTTTCCGCGCAGCACCGGGCCGGGCACCTGCCCGTTGTACGTCATGCGCCGCTGGGTGACACCGCCGCCCACGTACATGCTCTGCTCGGTGACGGTGAAGGTGTGCTCGTGGACGGTGACCGGCTCGGCCGGTGCCAGGGCGGCATCGAAGGCGGCCACGTCGTCGGGCAGGGTGGCGGCATAGTCGGGGACGGCCCCGCGAGCCGCGGAGGCAGCCGACGGAGACGAGGTGCTCCGCCCCGAGGCAGTGACCTGCAGGACCATGCCCTGGGCGCGGTGCCCGGCGATGGAGCACCAGCCCTCCAGCGGGCCTGTGACCACGCCGGCCTCAAGGCTGCCGCGCTCCCCCGCAGCCACCCGCCCGGTGGAGGCGGTGGTGCCGTCAGCGAGCCGGAGCACCAAGTCGTGGACCTGGTCGCCGGTGTTGTCCAGCGTGACCTCCAGCCGGTCGCCTACGGGAACCTCCACTGTGTCAGGCACGAAGCGCATACCCTCGACACCCACGGTCACGCGCGTGGTCCGGCCGGTGGCCGCAACGGAGTCATCGCGCCGCCGGCTCGCCCCGCCTTCCCGCCAGACGGCAGCGGCTGCGCCTGCCGCCACGGTGCCGCCGACCGTCAGCAGGCCTACAAGCGCCCCGCGGCGATCCAGGCGCGTCGCGCCCGGGTCCGCACTGCCTGCCCGGAGGCGCCCGCCCCGGCCGACAGCGGGGGCGGTGCCGGCGGTGACGGCCGCCCGGTCCGCTCTTGACCCGGCGTTCCCGGCGCGGTCCTCCCGGCTGTAAGCGTCACTAACGTTACTCATGCGTCCTCCTGCGTGCTGCGCCGGTTCCCGTCCAGTCCGACGGCGGGATTCTTGGTCGGGCGTGATTCAGCGCCACTCACACGGCCGCCTTCCGTACGTCGGTAAGCAGCCCGCCGCACGCTCAGGACGATCCCCACCGGCACGTAGGCAACCGTGAGCCCCGCCGCCACGCCTCCGGCTAGCCGCACGCTCCACGGCAGCGACTCCGCGACCGCCGCTAGGAGGCACAGGTTCGCCGTCGTCACTCGCCAGGCGGCGCCACGGTCCATGAGCGCATTGGCTGCGCGTGCGGCTGCCGGTCCGCCGCCCAGCATGACCGGGGTCAGGTAGCTCAGGGCGGCAGCCACGATCTGCAGGGCGAGTCCTCCGCCCAAGGCAAGGCGGGCGTCGTGTATGACATCGCGGGCGGCGGCTACGTCAGCGGCCAGGGTGACACCGGTGCCGATGAAGCCCGCACAGGCCAGCAGCCAGCCGACGGCGGCCGCCGCGCTCATGGTGGCAAAGGAGGTGGGCCTAACACGCCGTGCCGTCACCGTTGCCGGCAGGATCACGGTAAGGGCGCCGACGAGGTACACGGCCACGCCAATGCCCGCCGCCGGGCGCCACAGGCCCGCGCAGCCGGTGGTGGCGGTGCCGACCACGAGCGCCGGCAGGCCCCGGCTGGCCAGGCGGGCCGCCGTCGGCTCCATCCTGGTGCGCAGCATGGTCGGCCACAGTACCGTGAGCGTGCCCAGCACGGTGATGCCCACAAAGCCCAGCAGCATGGTGGTGGTGTGGGCGAGGTAGAGGACGTCGGCCAGATGAAGCTCGCCGCGACCGTCCGCCCAGTGGACCAGGTACCCCAGCGCCGCGCCCGCGGCCAGGGCCGTCAAGGCGGCGAGATAGTGAAAGGTCAACGGCGCCATCGCGGGGGCGAGCGCACGCCGGTACTGCACACCGAGCGCCACCACGCCGACTGCGGCCGCGGCCACCACCACGCTCACGCCCGCCAGGGCCACCGCGGTACGGCCGGCAGCGATGCCGACCAGCACCGCAATGGCGCCGAGGCTGTGGGCGTATAGGCGCGCGTCCAGCAGGGCCGCGCCGCCGAGGGCGGGGCGGTGCAGCAGGGTGTCGGCGAAGTGGGCCGACCACACGGTGATGGCCGAGCCGACGCCGCCGAGCAGCAAGGCATGCAGCGGTAGCCAGGTGCCCCATGCCGCCAGCGGCCCGCCGATGACGCCTACCGCGAGTGCGGCCGTAGCAAGGAACCAGGCCAGCACTACGCCATTGCGCCGGATCTGGGTACTACGCCGACGGTTTCGGCGGGACGCCCCACCCGGTCCGGAGCGAGCCTGCCGCCCGTCTCCTAGGCGGCTATCGGTGCCACCGGCTAAGGCCACCTTGTTTTCCACGTGGCACACCGTAATAAAATGTATGGGCTCCCGGCAATCGGTCGTGCCGCGCGCGGTTCCGGGAGCGCGACCGAAGTCCGCGCGCACACCGTGGCCTAAGGCGCAAAGGCGTCTGCCAGCACGATTGAAGAACTAATCAGGAGGTATCCGTGAGCGAAGACCCAAAGCTGATCCCGATCCAGGAGACCCACTCCCACAGCAGCTGCGGCTGCGGGGCAGTGGAGGCCGAGCGCATGTGCCTGGACGTGCGCCCCATCCCCCACCGGCTGCGTCATCCGGCGGTCCTCGGCGCGGTCTCCTCCCTGGGAGTGGGTGAGGGCTTCGACCTGCTCGCACCACATGTGCCCACACCGCTGCTGGCGCAGATCGACCAGCTGCCCATGGCCGTCAAGCACACGCTGCTGGAGGCGGAGAACGGCTTCGCCCGCGTGGAGATCGTACGCGTCGGCTGACTACCATCCCCCGCATGAGCGCGCCGCCCGTCACCCTCGCGCCCGAAGCCGTCCCCACACAGTTGGTGGACCGTTTCGGGCGCACCGTGCGCGATCTGAGGATTTCGGTGACCGACCGCTGCAATCTGCGCTGTACCTACTGCATGCCGGCACACGGCCTGCAGTGGCTGCCCTCCCCGCAGCTGCTCAGCGCGGCCGAGATCGCCCGCCTGGCCCGCCTGGCCGTGGAGCGACTGGGGGTGGAGCGAATTCGGCTGACCGGCGGGGAGCCGCTGCTGCGCCGGGATCTGGAGGAGATCGTCGCGGCGGTGTCCACCCTGCGTACGCGCCGCACCGGTACCAAACCGGACATCGGCCTGACCACCAACGGCCTGGGCCTGGACAAGCGGGCCGCCGGCCTGCGGGCGGCTGGCCTGGACAGGGTCAACGTCTCCATCGATGCCCTCGCTCCGGAGCAGTACGCGGCGGTGACCCGCCGGGACCGGCTGGAGGACGTGCTGCGCGGCGTCGCCGGGGCGCAGGCGGCCGGACTGGACCCGATCAAGGTCAACGCGGTGGCTCTGCCTGCGGATCTCGCCGAGCGTGCCCCGCAGTTGCTGGCGCAGTGCCTGCGGCGCGGGTGGAGGCTGCGGTTCATCGAGCACATGCCACTGGGTCCACGTGGTTCCTGGCGTGCCGAGGACGTTGTTGACGCGGCTCACGTGCTTGACGTGCTGAAGCGGGCCGGCTTCTCCCTCACCCCCCTGGGCCGTCCAGACCGGCGTCCGGCAGCGCTTTGGGAAGTTGCCGCGGGGGTCGGTCCGGACGGGCAGGAGTACCCGGCTGGGCAGGTAGGAGTGATCGCCTCGGTGACCGCGCCCTTCTGCACCGACTGTGACCGCACCCGGCTGACGGCCGACGGCCGCCTGCTTTCCTGCCTGTTCTCGAGCACGGAGACCGATTTGCGCGGCCCCATGCGCGCCGGGGCCGACGACGAGGAGCTGATACGCATCTGGGCGGCCGCCACGTGGGCCAAGCCCCGCGCGCACGGCTCCGATGATCCGCAGGCAGGTGACAGCGGATTCACGCTGCCCGCCCGTACGATGTCAGCGATCGGCGGTTGACCCGGCCAACGCCGCAAGCAGCAACAACAAGGAGATGAGCTTGTCCAACGCCTCCGCGAGCACTGTCGGCACCATTGCCATTGAGGTGCACTACTTCGCCGCCGCCGCGCAGGCGGCGGGGCGTACCGAGGAACGGCTGGAGCTGCCCCCAGGCACAACGCTGGCGGGCCTGCGAGAACTACTTGCCGGGCGCGGACTGGAGATGGCCAAGGTAATCGGCGTGTCCAGCTACCTGGTCAATTCCCTCTCCGCTCCGGCCGACTCACTGTCCGAGCTACACGACCGTGACCGGGTCGACGTGCTGCCGCCCTTCGCGGGTGGCTGACTGCAGCCTCGCCGGCGGGGGTTAGCCCACCTCGCTTCCTCAGTCGGCGCATAGGGCAGGCCCCACCCCTCAGGGCAGATTGGACCAAGCGCTAGAGCCGTCGGAGAAGATCTGCTGCTTCCAGACGGGCAGCCGGGCCTTGACCTCCTCGACGATGTCGTGCACCGCTCCGAAGGCGGCAGCGCGGTGATCGGCACTGACCGCCACGGCGAGCGCGGTCTCCCCCACGGCAAGCTCGCCCACGCGGTGCGCGACCGCGAGCGCGCGCAGTCCCTCCCGGTCGGCGATCTCAGTGGCGATTGCCGTAATCACCTCGTTCGCGCTGGGGTGGGCCGAGTAGCGGATAGCCCTCACCCCACGCCCGCCGTCATGGTTACGTACCCTGCCGTCAAAGGTGGCCACGGCTCCGGCGGCCGGATCCGCCACTGCGGCTGCAAGCCGGGCGGTGTCGAGCGGGTCAGAGGTGATCCCAGTGCCCGCGACCCGGGCAGGACGGGACGTCGACACCCTCGCCGCGGCCCCGGCGCCGGAGGCGGCAGAGCGCTCTGGGGTCGGATTGGTATGGATCTCCTGGGACACCTTCTTCTCCTCTTCGCTGTCACTCGCGTCGCCGGCCCTGCCCGCCGCTCCCCTGGCATTTCCCCTGGCATTGCGGCGGCGAGAACGGCTCCTGTGGAGGTTACAGGCCCTACGGGTCGGCGCAGTCCTGCCCCGCCGCGCAGACAGGGCATGATGTTCCGGTCGGGGCATCGCCTCCGCCCGACGCGTCGGCGCCCGCACCTGGCAACCCCGCCCCATAGCCCGGACCCACAACTGCACGCTCACGCCTCAAGGATCTTGTCATGACCGAACCCATGCTGCCGCCCGATGAATACCTCGCCCGGGTGCTCGCCGCACTGACGCCGCCGACCCCGGTCGAGGTACCGCTGGGGCGGGCCCACGGCCTGGTCCTGGCCGAGGACGTGCGGGCCGCAGTACCGGTGCCGCCCTGGACGAACTCGGCCATGGACGGCTACGTCGTGCGCGCCGCGGACGTCGCCGGGGCCGCGACCGCCCCCGTTGCCCTGCCGGTGGCGGGCGACGTGCCGGCGGGGACGGTGCCCGGGCCGCTGACCGCTAGGACGGCCCAGCGGATCATGACCGGCGCCATGCTGCCCGAGGGCGCAGACGCGGTGGTCAGGGTGGAGGACACCGACCAGGCGCCGGGCGCGGGTCCGCTGCCGGCCCGCGTAGAGGTGCGCGCCGCCGTCGTCCCGGGGGATAACGTGCGACGTGCCGGTGAGGACGTGGGCGTGGGCGACCAGGTGCTGCGGGCGGGCACCGTGCTCAAGGCGACCGCGGTGTCGGCCGCCGCCTCCGTGGGCCGGTCGACGGTGCGCGTGGTGCCGCGGCCGCGCGTCGGCGTCGTGGTCACCGGGGCGGAGTTGGCTGATGCGGGGCGTGACCTGGCCGCCGGCACCATCCCGGACTCCAACAGCCTGCTGCTGGCGGGGCTGGTGGCCGAGCACGGTGCCCGGCTCGGCACCGTCTCCCGTGCCGCCGACACTCCCGCGGCGCTGGCCGCTACCCTGCGCGCGGCGGCCGCCGACGCCGATCTGCTGGTCACCTCCGGGGGCGTTTCGGTGGGGGCCTTCGACCCATTCACCGCCCTGGCCGCGGCCCGCGGGCAGGCAGACGGCCCCGCCGGGGACCACGTCGAACTGGCTACGGTCAAGGTGGCGATGCAGCCGGGCAAGCCGCAGGGCTACGGCACCGTGCGCGCGCAGGATGGGCGCCGGGTGCCGGTGATCGGTTTGCCCGGGAACCCGGTGAGCGTACTGGTGTCCTTCACGACGATCGTCGCCCCCGCCCTGGCGCGCCTGGCCGGGCACGAGTTGAACGTCTCCCGGGACGGCGGCGCGCCGATGGCGACAGCCCGTGCCGCCGTCGGCTGGCACAGCCCGCGGGGGCGCCGCCAGCATGTGCCGGTGCGCTTCGTTGCGCCGCCGCAGCAGCGGCCCGCGGGCGTGGAGAACGGCGACGTCTGGGTGGCGCCGTCGCACCGGCTGGGATCGGGGTCCCACCTGGTCGCCTCGCTGCCCGCCGCACAGGCGTTGGCGGTTGTGGAGGCCGATGCCGATGGCGTAGACGTCGGTGACCAGTTGCGCCTGCTCGCGCTGTCGGCGCCCGCCGGGCCGCTGCCGCACCCGGCCCAGTAACCGCGTGCCCCTGCACAAAACCGCCTGATTCCAACCGTGCCGAGGAGACCCATGCACCTGTTCCGCCGCAAGCCCGCCCCTGTCCGGGCGCAGACGTCCACCACCGCCGACGACGCCGCGGCCCCTACCGCGCCTCCCGAGCCCGCTGCGGGTGCCGCGCCCGGCGGAGCGGCGGACGGCCAGCCCATCCGCCTGACGCACCTGGACGACTCCGGGGCCGCCCGCATGGTCGACGTATCCGCCAAGCAGCCCACCGTCCGCACGGCCACCGCGACCGCCTTCGTGGCTTGCTCCCCCGCGATCATCACGGCTCTGCGCGAAGACGCCGTCCCCAAGGGCGACGCGCTGGCGGTGGCGCGCATCGCCGGGATCGCAGCCGCCAAGCGGGTTCCGGAACTACTGCCGCTGGCGCATGTGATCGGGGTGCACGCCTGCGCTGTGGACCTGCGCATTGAGGAGGATGGCGTGCGCATCCAGACGCTGGTGCGCACCGCCGACCGCACGGGTGTGGAGATGGAGGCGCTGACCGCGGCCACGGTCGCTGGACTCGCGCTGGTGGACATGGTCAAGGGCGTGGACCGGACCGTGGCGCTGCGCGAGGCGAAGGTGCTGTCAAAGTCCGGGGGCCGCTCCGGCGACTGGGTGCGTTCGGAGGACGCCGGGCAGGAGAACAGGTGACGGAGAGGGGACGGCTGGATGTTGTCGTGCTCGCCGGCGGGACAGGGCGACGCCTGGGAGGGGCGTTGAAACCGGACGTGATGGTTCGCGGTGCCCGCCTGCTCGACCATGTGCTGGGCGGGGTTGAACGCGTGCGCGAGCAACTGCCGTCAGGTCAAGTGGTTGTGGTGGCGCCGCCGGCGGTGGCGGTGCCGACCGGAGTTCTGCGGGCCCTGGAGGAGCCGCCGCTGGGCGGGCCGGTGGCGGGAATCGCGGCCGGGCTGGCGCGGCTCGCCGCCGTCGAGCAGGCAGCGGCAAGCGATCCGTCCGGGCCGACGGGCGCCGTCGTCGACGAGCACTTTAGCGCCGTCGTCACCTGTGATGCTCCGGATTCCTGGCGGGCCCTGCCGCTGCTGCGGGAGGCGCTGGAGGGACGTGCCGGAGCCGACGGCGCCTGCGCGGTCGACGGTGATCATGTCCAGTACCTACTGGGCGTGTACCGGACCGCCGCGCTGGTGGGGCGTGTGGCACCCGGGGGCGCGGCGCTGCGCGATGTCGCGGTGCGGCAGGTGCTGGGCGGGATGGATCTGGTTCGGGTAGACCTGTCCGCACGGGGAGAGGCCCTCGCCCGCGCCGCGCGCGACCTGGACACCTGGGAGGACATCCGCACCTACTCCTCCTCCCCTCCCCGCCGAGACCGGCACTCGTAACACACCGAAACCGGCACCAGTAACGTGCCGAAACCGGCACCAGTAACGTGCCGAAACCGGCACCAGTAACGTGCCGAGGAAGCCGCACCGCCGCCCACAGACACGTTTCAAGACATCCTCAAAAATACCTATCCACAGGGCGCGCGGAGATAGATGGCGTTAATAGGCACATCTAGTGCACGCTTCCGTCATGAGCAATGGCGCCACCCCCACCAACGAGTCCCCCGTGATCCCTACCACACTCATTCGTCGCTCCATTGTCGGGCGAAACCTACTGGAGAGCGAAGTCCGCTCCGGGCAGCTCACCCAGATTCGACGCGACGCGTACATCCATCTCCCTCCCGACGCCGCAGCCTGGGAACGACAGACCGCGATGCACGCCGTGATGCTGGAAACGGTGCGCACTGACGAACTCAGCGGTGTGGTAGTTCTGGAAAGCGCCGTACTGATGCACGGAGGAAATACCTGGCACGCCCCGGACGCGTTGCACCTCGCAGTTCCCTTTCATGTCCACGGACTACGTCGTCCGCCGACACGCCGCGACCCTACGCGTCCACCCAGCCGCGATCTGAGCCCGCTCGACCGTCGACGCGCTCTCGCCAGCCGCGCGCTCCATCGTCACCATTTCCAGATTCCTGACACCGACGTCATCACTATCGATGGAATACGTGTGACCGGACTCGAACGAACCATCGAGGACTGCGCCCGGTACCTCCAACCGGATGCTGCCCTGGTGGCCGTCGACTCCTTGATGGCGATCGCCACCGGAGCTCTAACTCCCCCTACTGACACGAAACAGCCGGGGTACCGCACCATCAACCGTCCCTGGGATCGC
The DNA here is from genome assembly GCF_009930875.1 of Actinomyces sp. 432. Classification (NCBI taxonomy): domain Bacteria; kingdom Bacillati; phylum Actinomycetota; class Actinomycetes; order Actinomycetales; family Actinomycetaceae; genus Actinomyces; species Actinomyces sp. 432. The sequence continues at coordinate 999,380 of NZ_CP025249.1, read as the reverse complement.
GCCGCCGAGATCAACCGGGAAGCGAGTATGCTGCGAACGCGAATCATGGATCGGTTGAGTCGTCGCCGCGGCGAACGCGGGGTGCGGAGGGCCAGGGCCGTCATTGAAGCCGCCACTCCCTGGAGCCAATCGCCCTATGAGACAGAGCTGCGCAGAATCTGCCTGGCGAATGGACTCACAGCACCGACTCCACAGATGCCGCTGCACACCGAGACAACCACCTTCTTCGCAGATCTCGGCTGGCAGAGCCTGCGGAGAGCGGCGGAAGTGGATGGGCTGATAAAGCTACGTCACGATCCGGACGCCGTCCGCGCCCGCCAAGCCGCACGCGATGACGCCTTCATCGATCAGGGGTTCGAAATCGCGCATTTCTCGCCAGACGAGGTGCGCGATACCGATCGAGCGCTAGAAAGGCTCCGCGCCCTGCTGCCCCGCACCGCATGCGAGAGCCGCCCGGTCAGTGGGCTTCGAACCAAACGCGAGCGCACGCGCGCCGCGGAATGATTGTCAGGCAGCCCATGCAGTTCTCCCGCCATGTGCAGTCGGCCGCCCGGATCGCGCACCTCAAACGCACAGGTCATTAGTGCCGCTCTCGGCACGTCACAAGTGCCGGTCTCGGCACGTCACAGGTGCCGGTCTCGGTGTGTTACTGGTGCCGGTCTCGGCGGGGCGGGGCGGGGCAGGGACAGGAGGGGTGGGGCGGTCAGTGGTCGCCGCCGCCGAGCTGCTCCAGGACGTGCGGAACCAGGGGCCCCACCACGGCGATGGTGTCCTTGACTCCTCCGCGCGAGCCGGGCGCGTTGACCACCAGCACGCCGTCGGCGTCGCGACCGGTGACCCCCACGAGCCCGCGGGAGAGACTTGACAGTGGAGTCTGGGTCAACCCATAGGCGCGGACCTGCGCCTCGACGCCCTCCAAGCGCACCGCCAGCAGTGGGGCGGTGGCCTCCGGGGTCAGGTCACGCGGGGTGACGCCGGTGCCGCCGGCAGTCAGCACCACGCGCGCACCGGCAGCAATGGCCTCCTCAATGGCGGCGCGCACCGGTTCCACCCCGTCGGGCACCACCTTCACGGCGTCGACCAAGACGTCGTGCTTTCGCAGCAGCCGCGCGGCCAGGGGACCGGAGACATCCTCCCGCTCACCGCTCACGCAACGGTCGGAGACGGTAATCACGGCGCCCTTGACAGGTGCGGGCAGCGGATGCAGCCCCTTTTGAGGCACGGGAGCATCTGCGGGGGCGGCTGAGGCCGACGCCGTGGGCATGCCGGAGGAAGTGGGCGCTGTCTGCTGACTCATGCCGGACACGGTAGCCCGAGAACCCGGCCAAAACCCCTTCGACCAGCACGGATACTCCCACACCCGCCTCGCACCGGATGCCTATTAGCTCACATCAGACTTGCTTATTACGGTCCTCTCCGGAAAAAACATGAGGTCGGAGAACCGCGAAATCAAGCCAGCCACGACCCCGACGAATGAGGAACGCCCAGTTCAGGCGATCATGTCCTGACCGCGCAGGCAGGGACGCCCCGCCCACGCGCAAACCGGTTCACCCGGAACAGCTCACGGTTACTCACCCCCTACCCACAGGAGTTACAGCACCATGAGTCAGCTCGATACCTCCGGCCGCGTCCTGACCGGTTGGAACCCGGAGGAGCCGGACGGCTGGTCGGCGTCCATCGCCTGGCGCACCCTGGCCATCACCACCTTCTCCCTCATGCTCGGCTTCACGGTGTGGTTCCTGCCCAGCGCCGTCGCCCCGCGCCTGAACGAGATCGGCTTCGAGCTGACCACGAACCAGATCTACTGGATCACCTCCATGCCGGGCCTGTCCTGCGCGGGGCTGCGCCTGATCTACATGTTCCTCCCCGCGACCATCGGCTCGCGCAAGATGATCGGCTGGTCCTCCCTGCTGTACGTCCTACCGATGCTCGGCTGGTTCTTCGCCGTGCAGAACCCCGCCACCTCCTTCGCCACCCTGCTGGCGCTGTCCTTCACCTGCGGCATCGGTGCCGCCACGTTCTCCGGCTACATGCCCTCCACCGGCTTCTTCTTCCCCAAGCGCCTGTCCGGCACGGCGCTGGGCCTGCAGGGCGGACTGGGCAACATGGGCATGAGCGTCATCCAGCTGGCCGCCCCGTTCCTGATGAGCACGAGCCTGCTCGGGCTCACCTGGGTGGCCCCCTACGCCGACGGCGCCCCGCGGGTCTTCAACGCCACCGTCTTCTTCCTGCCGTGGTCCCTGATCGCCGCCGCCCTGGCCTTCGCCTACATCAAGGACGTGCCGGTCAAGGCCAATATCAGCCAGCAACTGGACATCTTCGGCAACATCGACACCTGGCTGATGACGGTCCTGTACATCATGACCTTCGGCATCTTCTCCGGCTTCGCCGCGCAGACCGCCAACATCATCAACAACAACTACGGCGCCTCCTCCCCGCTGGCCCAGACACTGGCCGCCGCCGAGCTGCCCAAGGGCGCCTCCTACGCCTTCATCGGCACACTGCTGGGATCCTTCCTGCGCTTCGCCTGGGGTCCCCTGTGCGACCGCTTCGGCGGCGCCATCTGGACCTTCGTTTCCGCCGTCGGCATGGCCGTCACCATGACCTTCTGCGGCTGGCAGGTCGCCACCGCCGACGACGCCGGCGACTTCCCCGTATTCATGATCGGCCTGCTGGCCATGTTCTTCTTCGCCGGGGTGGGCAACGCCTCCACCTTCAAGCAGATGCCCATGATCATGCCCAAGCGCCAGGCGGGCGGGGCGATCGGCTTCACCGCCGCCGTGGCCGCACTCGGGCCGTTCCTGGTCGGCATCGCCCTGACTCTGATGTCCACCTCCACATTCTTCTACGGCTGCGCCGTCTTCTGCGTGGTGTGCGCCGTCATCTGCTGGATCCGCTACGCCCGACCCTCCGCCAAGCGGCCCGGCTGACACTCCCGACGACGACGCCGTGTCACCGCCGCGGCCGCACCGGATCGGCGGCCCGGCCGACTCATCACACCGCTTCAAGTTCCGCCCATACCTCCAGCCACCCCGCCAAGGACCCGCGATGAGTACACCCACCGCCCCGATCGTCCCCGGACCCGACGCCAGGGTTGAGAACGCCCCGGGACTGTTCGCCCTGGGCTCCTACCTGCGCCGGGGAGAACCATCCGCAGACGCCCGCCGGCTGTTCCTCGAAGGCGGGCGCGACGCCGACTCCTTCTACCGGCACCGGTGGAGCCACGACAAGATGGTCCACTCCACCCACGGGGTGAACTGCACCGGCTCGTGCGCCTGGGAGGTGTACGTCACCGACGGCGTGATCACCTGGGAGAAGCAGATCACCGACTACCCCACCACCGGGCCGGACATGCCCGAGTACGAGCCCCGCGGCTGCCCGCGCGGTGCCGCCTTCTCCTGGTACACCTACTCCCCCACGCGCATCCGCTACCCGTATGTGCGCAGCGTCCTGCTGGACGCCTTCCGCGCCGCCCGGCAGCGCCACGACGGCGATGCCGTGGCCGCCTGGGCGGAGGTCACTGGAGATCCGGAGACCTCCCGCGCCTACAAGTCGGCGCGCGGGCGGGGCGGAATGGTGCGGGTCGGCTGGGACGAGGCGATGGAGCTCATCGCCGCCGCCTACGTGCACACCATCCGCACCTGGGGGCCGGACCGGTGCGCCGGGTTCTCCGTCATCCCGGCCATGTCGATGATCTCCTACGGGGCCGGCGCCCGCTTCCACGAGCTGATCGGCGGCACCATGCTGTCCTTCTACGACTGGTACGCGGACCTGCCGCCGGCCTCCCCGCAGGTGTTCGGAGACCAGACCGACGTCCCGGAGGCGGGCGACTGGTACAACGCCCAGTACCTGATCATGTGGGGGTCGAACCTGCCGCTGACCCGCACCCCGGACGCGCACTTCATGACTGAGGCCCGCTACCACGGGCAGAAGGTGGTGGCCGTCTCCCCCGACTACGCCGACAACACCAAGTTCGCCGACCAGTGGCTGCGGGTGGCCCCCGGCACCGACGGGGCGCTGGGCATGGCCATGGGGCACGTGATCCTGTCCGAGTTCCACGTCGGGCGGCGCGAGCCCTTCTTCCTGGAGTACATGCGCCGTCACACCGACGCCCCGTTCCTGGTGGAGCTGGTGCCCGCCCCCGACGGCTCCGGGACGGTTCCGGGCCGCTTCGTCACCGCCGACGGCGTGGCCGGGGTGGCCGACGACCTGCCCCGCGGCGAGTTCCGGCCGCTAGTGTGGGACCGCGAGCGCGGCCCCGCCGACCCCGGCGGCACGCTGGCCGACCGCTTCACCCCCGAGGGCGAGGGCAAGTGGAACCTGCTCATGGAGGGCGTGGACCCGATCATGTCCATCGCCGACCTCGCCGACGACGGCGCGGCGGGCCCATCCTCCCAGGCCGCCGACGCCGCGGGCTCGCCCGCCCCGGCAAGCAGCGTCGTCGTCGAGCCGACGGAGATCCTGCTGCCCCGCTTCGACCTGCCCGGCTCGCAGACCCCCACCGGCAGCGTCGGCGGCGGCGTAGCCCGGCGGGGCGTACCCGCCACCCGCCTGCCCGACGGGCGGCTGGTCACCACCGTCTACGACCTGCTGCTGGCCGACTACGCGGTGGCCCGTCCCGGCCTGCCCGGCCAGTGGCCGGCCGACTACCACGACGCCACCGTCCCGGGCACGCCCGCCTGGGCCGCCGAGCTGACCGGCGTGCCGGGCCCGGCCACCATCCGGGTGGCGCGGGACTTCGCCGTCAACGCCATCGAGTCCGGCGGCCGCTCCCAGATCGTCATGGGGGCCGGCATCAACCACTACTACCACGCCGACCAGATCTACCGGACCCTGCTGGCGCTGACCTCCATGTGCGCCACCCAGGGCGTCAACGGCGGCGGCTGGGCCCACTACGTCGGCCAGGAGAAGGTCCGCCCCATCGCCGGCTGGTCGCAGTTCGCCTTCGCCCTGGACTGGCACCGGCCCGCGCGGCAGATGATCTCCACCGGCTTCTGGTACCTGACCACCGACCAGTGGCGCTACGACGATACCCCGGCGGACCGGCTGGCCTCTCCGCTGGGCGCCGGCACCCTGGCGGGCAAGACCGCCTCGGACACCCTGGTGGAGGCGATGCGGCGCGGCTGGACGCCCTCCTATCCGACCTTCGACCGCAACCCGCTGCTGCTGGGCAGCAGGCCGCCGCCGCGGGCATGGACCCCAAGGACTACGTCGTCGACCAGCTGACCCGGGGCGAGCTGCGCTTCGCCTGCGAGGACCCGGACGCCCCGGAGAACTTCCCCCGCATCCTGGCCTCCTGGCGCACCAACCTGCTCGGCTCCTCCGCCAAGGGCACCGAGTTCTTCCTGCGCCACATGGTCGGCTCCGGTGGCGACGTGAACGCCGTCGAGACCCCCGCCGGACGCCGCCCGGTGTCCATGACCTGGCGGGAGGAGGCGCCCCAGGGCAAGTTGGACCTGATGTGGACGGCGGACTTCCGCAACACCTCCACGACGCTGCACTCCGACGTCGTACTGCCGGCGGCCACCTGGTATGAGAAGTACGACCTGTCCACCACGGACATGCACCCCTTCATCCACTCCTTCAACCTGGCGATCGACCCGCCGTGGGAGGCACGCAGCGACTTCGACATCTACCAGCAGCTGGCCGAGCTGGTCAGCGCCTGGGCGCCCAAGTACCTGGGCACCCAGACCGACGTCGTCGCCGCCCCGCTGACCCACGACACCCCCGACGCCATGACCATGCCGCACGGGGACACCTCCGCCCTGCCGCAGGCGTGGGTGCCGGGCGTGACCATGCCCAAGCTGGTGCCGATCGAGCGGGACTACACCCAGATCCGCAACAAGTTCGACGCCGTCGGCCCCCTCGTGGAGTCCCCCGGCATCCCCATCAAGGGCATCATGCTGCACCCGGAGCGGGAGATGGAGCGACTGCGGCGTGCCCATGGCACCGGCGTCGGCGCGGCGGCGGGCCGCCCACTGATCAATACCCCCATCCGGGCCGGCGACGCCGTCATGCACATGTCCGGCGCCACCAACGGGCACCTGGCCACCCAGGGCTGGCAGACCCTGTCCCGGCGCACCGGCACTCCCCTGGTGGAGCTGAGCGAGGAGGAGGCCGGCAAGCAGGTCACCTTCGCCGACACCCAGGTCAAGCCGCAGCCCGTGATCACCACCCCGGAGTGGTCCGGCTCGGAGCACGGGGCAGGCGCTACTCGGCCTTCGTGGTCAATGTGGAGCACGCCAAGCCCTGGCACACGCTCACCGGCCGCATGCACTACTACCTGGACCACGACTGGATGCGGGACATGGGTGAGTCGCTGCCGACCTTCCGCCCGCCACTGGACTTCGCCGCCCTTTACGGGGAGGCCGCACCCGGGCAGGTGGGCACCACCCCCGACGGCGCAGTGCAGGTGGCCGTGCGCTACCTGACGATCCACAACAAGTGGGCGATTCACTCCCAGTACTACGACAACCTGCACATGCTCACCCTGGGCCGGGGCGGGCAGACCATCTGGATGAGCCCGGCGGACGCGGAGAAGATCGGTGTGCGGGACAACGAGTGGGTCGAGGCCTACAACCGCAACGGGATCGTGGCCGCCCGCGCGGTCGTCTCCCACCGCATCCCCGAGGGCACAGTGTTCATGCACCACGCCCAGGAGCGCACCATGAACACGCCGCTGACCGAGACCTCGGGGCGCCGCGGCGGCACCCACAACTCGCTGACCCGCATCGTGCTCAAGCCCAGCCACTTCGCGGGCGGCTACGCCCAGCTCTCCTACGCCTTCAACTACATCGGCCCCACCGGCAACAACCGCGACGAGGTCACCCTCATTCGTCGTCGCACCAACCAGGAGGTGACCTTCTGATGAAGGTGATGGCCCAGATCGCCATGGTGATGAACCTGGACAAGTGCATCGGCTGCCACACGTGCTCGGTCACCTGCAAGCAGGCGTGGACCAACCGCGAGGGCACCGAGTACATGTGGTTCAACAACGTCGAGACGCGCCCCGGCGTCGGCTACCCCAAGGGCTGGGAGGACCAGGAGCGCTGGCGCGGCGGCTGGGAGCGCACCGCCGCCGGTCGGCTGCGGCCCCGCTCCGGCGGGCGCCTGCGCCGGCTCGCGCAGATCTTCGCCAACCCGGACATGCCGGGCGTTCAGGACTACTACGAGCCGTGGACCTACGAGTACGACCGGCTGCTGTCCGCCCCGAAGGACTCCCCCAACATTCCGGTGGCGCGCGCCAAGAGCCAGCTGACCGGCGAGTACCTGCCCACGATCCAGTGGGGCCCCAACTGGGACGACGACCTGGGCGGCTCCACCCAGACGCTGCCCGAGGACCCGATCGTGGCGGGCATGAGCCGGAAGGTCGCCACCGAAATCGACCAGACCTTCATGTTCTACCTGCCGCGCATCTGCGAGCACTGCCTGAACCCGACCTGCGTGTCCGCCTGCCCCTCCGGGGCCATGTACAAGCGCAGCGAGGACGGCATCGTGCTGGTGGACCAGGACGCCTGCCGCGGCTGGCGCATGTGCGTGTCCGCCTGCCCGTACAAGAAGGTCTACTTCAACCACGCCACCGGCAAGGCCGAGAAGTGCACCCTGTGCTACCCGCGCCTGGAGGCCGGCCAGCCCACCGTCTGCTCCGAGACCTGCGTGGGGCGGCTGCGGTATCTGGGGGTGCTCCTGTACGACGCCGACCGGGTCTCCCAGGCGGCCGCCGTCGCCGACCCGCGGGACCTGTACCCGGCACAGCGGGAGATCCTGCTGGACCCCCACGATCCGGAGGTGGTGCGGGCGGCCCGGGATGCGGGCGTGCCCGCCTCCTGGGTGCAGGCCGCCCAGAACTCCCCCGTGTGGGACCTGATCTCCACCTACCGGGTGGCACTGCCGCTGCACCCGGAGTACCGCACCATGCCAATGGTCTGGTACATACCGCCGCTGTCGCCGGTAGTGGACGAGGTCGCCGCCGCCGGCCTGGACGGGGAGGACCACCGGGTACTGCTGACCGCCGTGTCCGAGATGCGCATCCCCCTGGAGTACCTGGCGGGCCTGTTCACCGCCGGGGACACCAACGCGGTGGAGCTGGTGCTGCGCCGACTCGCCGCCATGCGCTCCCACATGCGGCAGGTGCGCCTGGGACGTGAGGCCGACCCAGCCATCGCCGCCGCCGTCGGCATGAGCGGACAGGAGCTGGAGGCCATGTACCGGCTGCTGGCCATCGCCAAGTACGACGACCGCTACGTCATCCCCACCGCCAGCCCGGAGGTGCCGCGCGGCATGACCGCCATGGGTGAGGATGTGCGCACGCTGCTGGGTGAGGGCGCCCCCGCCGCCTGCGGCTCCGCCGCCACATCCCAGGGCGTCGGCGGCCCGGTGAGCCTGCCGCTGCCGACCGTGCGCCGTTCCCCGGTTCCGTCCGCCGGCCCCGGCGTCGGGGTGGGCCAGGCCGGCCGAGCCGAGGGCAGCTGACATGGCGATGAAGACCGGTGAAGACGTGGCGCCGCCGGTGGCCGCGGTGAGGGTCGACGCCGCCACGCGGGCGATCGTCCATATGAGCGTCTCCCTGCTGCTCGACTACCCGGCTGAGGGCATTTTCACCGAGCGGCTCGACGCCGTCGCCGCAGCCGTGACCGACGCCCCTGGGCTGCCGGAGGCGGTCCGCGCGCCACTGGAGGCGTTCGTGGCGCAGGCGCGCAGCCGGGGCACCCGCGCCTTGGCCGAGCACTATGTGGAGGTATTCGACAGGCGCCGGCGCTGCTGCCTGTACCTGAGCTATTACGCCGTCGGCGACACCCGCTACCGGGGCGCCGCGCTACTGGCGTTCAAGCAGGCCCTGGCCGCTGCGGGCTACGAGCTCGAACGCGACGAACTGCCCGACTACCTGCCGGTGGTGCTGGAGCTGAGCGCCCGCAGCGGGGATGAGATAGCCGACGTGCTGCTGTCCTCGCACCGGGACGGCCTGGAGGTGCTGCGCCGGGCCCTGGCCGACGCAGCCTCCCCCTACGCCCGCCTGCTCGACGCCGTCGTCGCCACCCTGGAGCCGGTGGATGAGGCCACCGCGCAGCGGGTGCGTGCCCTGGTCGCCGCCGGCCCACCCACCGAGACGGTGGGTGTCACCGACACGCTGCCCTTCCCGACCATGCCGCCGACGACGCCCGTCGGCTTCCCGTCTGCATTCACCACACAGGAGCAGTCATGAGCACCTTCGAGTCCGCGGTCCTGTGGACCGCTCTGCCCTATGTGTCCTTCATCCTGCTGGTGGCGGGGCTGATATGGCGATACCGCACCGACCAGTTCGGGTGGACCAGCCGCTCCTCCCAGTGGCAGGAGTCGGCCATCCTGCGCTGGGCGTCTCCCCTGTTCCACTTCGGGATCCTGCTGGTAGCGCTGGGCCACTTCATGGGCCTGGTGATACCCAAGAGCTGGACCGAGGCGGCCGGTATCCCCGAGCACGTCTACCACCTCATGGCCGGGATCCCCGGCTCGATTACCGGGCTGATGACCCTGGTGGGGCTGGCGGGACTGCTCTACCGGCGCATCGTGGTCAAGTCGGTGCGCCTGGCGACCACGCGGAACGACATCTTCATGTACGTGCTGCTGGCGGTGCCCGTGTGCCTGGGCGCGTGGGCGACGCTGTCCACGCAGTTGCTGGGCGGCGCCGACGGCGGCTACGACTACCGGGAGACGATCAGCCCCTGGTTCCGGTCGGTCTTCGCCCTGCACCCGGCCCCGGAGCTGATGGCGGACGTGCCCATGGTGTTCAAGCTGCACATTGTGGCGGGCCTGCTGCTGTTCGCCGTCTGGCCCTTCACCCGGCTCGTCCACGTGGTCTCCGCGCCGCTGGGCTACGTGACCCGGCCATACGTGGTCTACCGCTCCCGCCCGGGCGCCACCGCAACCGTGCGGCCGCGCCGCGGCTGGCAGCCGGTGCGCACGCAGGGCACCGGTAACCAGGGCGCCGACGACCTCACCCCCTCCCAGGGTGCCTAGTCGTCTGTGTCTGTCTCCTACGCCGAGGTCGGTAGACGTTACGTCTACCGACCTCGGCGGTTATATCTACCGGTCTCGGCATGTAACAAGTGCCGGTCTCGGTGAAGGTGGGACGCAGCGGTTGCCGGTAGCCTCGCCGGTGGGGCCCAGGCCTCGCACCACGATTCGAAGGAGACGCCCACATGCACCTGTCACGTCGCAGAGCCTCGGCCTCAGCCACACGCCGCACCGCCCTGGCCACCGCCGTGCTTACCGCAGCCCTGTCGCTCACGGCCTGCGGCGCCATCGGCTCGCCGTCCTCCAGCACGGAGTCCCCCAACGCCACCGCAACCAACGCGGGCGCTAACGACCAGGTCGTGGTCTTCGCCGCAGCCTCGCTCCAGGACGCCTTCGAGGAGATAGCCGATAACTTCCAGCGGGCCAACCCAGGCGTCTCCGTAGTCTTCGACTTCCAGGGCTCGCAAGACCTGGTATCCGCCCTGTCCGAGGGCGCGGCAGCCGACGTGCTCGCCACCGCCAACAACTCCACCATGGACGACGCCGCCGCCCAGTCCCTGGTCGCGGACCAGTCGGAGTTCACCACCAACGTGCTTACGCTCATTGTCCCGGCTGGCAACCCCGCCGGCGTCACCGGCATTGACGACGGTACCCTGGACGGGGCCGACCTGGTCATCTGCGCACCGGAAGTGCCCTGCGGGGAGGCCACCCGAACGCTCGCCACCCGGCTAGGCGTGACGCTGGACCCGGTTTCCGAGGAGCAGAAGGTCACCGACGTGCGCGGCAAGGTCGCCTCAGGGGAGGCCGACGCCGGCATCGTCTACACCACCGACGCCGCCGATGCGGGCAACGCCGTCGAGGTCATCGCCCTTCCCGACAACGACGTCGTCAACCACTACCCGATAGCGCTCACGCGGGATACCGCGGTCCCAGATACCGCCCAGGCATTCGTCGACCTGGTCCTGTCCGACGCCGGGCAGGCGGTGCTGGCCAAGTACGGCTTCGGCGCCCCCGCGGCCAAGTGACCCGGCTCGGAACCGCATCCGGCACCAGGACCGCATGGGGAAGTGCTACCGCCCGGTCCCGGGCCGCCCGCACCCGCCTGCCGACGACCGTTGTGCTCCTGGCATTAATCGGTGCCTGCGCCACCCTGCTGCCCCTTGTCGGCCTGGGAACCCGGGTGGACTGGGCCCAGTTGCCCACCCTGCTCGGCTCGCAGTCCGCCCGCCTGGCGCTGGGCCTGTCGCTGCGCACCTGTGTCCTGGCCACACTCGTCTCGGTACTCCTGGGGGTGCCGCTGGCGGTCGTGCTCGCCCACGAGTGGCCCGGCGTGCGTGTGGCCCGGGTGCTGGCGGTGCTGCCCATGTCCATGCCGCCGGTGGTGGCCGGCACGGCCCTGCTGGCCACGCTGGGCAAGCGGGGCCTACTCGGCCCGCTCCTGGGCGGGCTCGGCATACAGGTCTCCTTCACCACGACCGCCGTGGTGATCGCCCAGGTGTTCGTCTCCATGCCCTACCTGGTGGTCACGTTGGAGGCGGCCCTGCGCTCGCGCGACACCCGCCCCGAGACGATCGCCCGCACGCTCGGAGCCGGCCCGACGACGGTGCTCACCCGCATCACCCTGCCGCTGGCCGCCCCGGCCCTAGCGCGCGGCACCGCATTGGCACTGGGGCGCAGCCTGGGCGAGTTCGGCGCCACCATCGCCTTCGCCGGCTCGCGTGAGGGCGTCACCCGGACCGTGCCGCTGGCGATCTACCTGGAGCGGGAGTCCGACGCCCCGACCGCCCTGGCGCTGGCGGTGGTGCTGATCGCCGCATCGTTCCTGGTGGTGGGCGCCACCGGCGTGCGCTGGGATGTGCTTGGCCGGCGCCTTCGTCAGCGTCTGCAAGGTCCGCCAGGCACGACGCCGTCCCACCCCCAAGGTGCCGGCCCCACCAGCACAGCCGCCCACCTCCCAGACGGCACCCCCGCCGCCCCCCGGGCAGGCAACGCTACTGGCAGCGACTCGCCCCGGGCGTCGGCTCCGAGCGCATCCGCCGCGGCTGCCTCCCCGCGCGGGAGGGCCGTGCACGTGCACTTCACCTCCGCCGCCCGCCAGGTCGCCGTGGACCTGTATATCCCGGCGGGCCGCACCCTGGCCCTGATCGGCCCCAACGGCTCGGGCAAGTCGACCGTATGCGAGGTGCTCGCTGGCCTGCTGGACGCCACCGGCGGGGAGGTCCGCCTGGGTGAGCGGGTGGTGGACGGCCCGGACGGGTTCGTGCCCGCCGGGCGGCGCGGGGTAGCCCTGTTGGCCCAGGCACCGGGCCTGTTTCCCCACCTGTCGGTGCTGGACAACGTCGCCTTCGGCCCACGGTGCCAGGGCGCCTCTCGCGCTGCCGCCCGGGACCTGGCGGCGGCGGAGCTGGCCGCGGTCGGTGCCACGCACTTGGCGGCGCGACGCGGGGATGAGCTGTCCGGCGGGCAGGCGGCCCGGGTAGCCCTGGCCCGTGCCCTGGCCACCCGACCGGCGGTGCTAGTGCTGGATGAACCGACCGCCGCGATCGACGTCGCCGCCCGTCAGGAACTGCGCTGTCTGGTGGCCCGCCGCGCTGCCCAGTCCGCGCTGACGGTCCTGCTGGTCACGCATGACGTGGTGGAGGTGGCCGCCCTGGCCGACGACGTAGCCGTCCTGGACCGCGGGCGGGTGGTCGAGTCCGGCCCCGCCGCCCGGGTGCTGGCGGCCCCGGCGACCGCCTTCACCGCCCGGCTGACCGGGACGACGCTGCTGCGCGGCACACTCACCGGCACCCCGGATCAGCCGGTCCTTCGCCTGGGCGACGGTACCGAGGTGGTGGCCGCCCCCTTGGAAGAGGCTGCAGACCGTGCGGGCTTCCACCTCGACCGGTCGGCGGCGGCACTGCTGCCGCCCGAGGCGGTCGCGGTCTACCCCAGCCCCGCAGACGGCCCCGAAATCAGCCGGGCGACGGCGGGCAGCCCCCGCAACACCCTGCGCGCCACGGTGCGCGAGGTGAGCGGCAACGGCGGGTTGATGGCGGTGGTGCTGGAACTGGGCGACGGGCAGCTCCTGCGCGGCCTGCTTACGGCGGCGGCGGTCGCGGAGCTGGGACTGCGCCCGGGCCGCCAGGTGACGGCCGTGATCAAGGCCGCCCAGGTCCGCCTGGTGCCCGCAGCCCCAGCAGCCACATGAGGTAGAGCCCGCCGCATGCGGCCGCCAGCAGCCCTACCGGAATCTGGAAGGGGGCCAGCAGTCGCTGCGCCAGCAGATCGGCGACCACAAGCAGCGCGGCACCCATGGCGGCGGAGACGGACAGTGTCAGCCCCGCCGTCCGGGCCAACCGCTGCGCCAGCTGGGGCGCGGCCAGCGCCAGGAATCCGATGGGCCCGGCCACGGAAACGCATAGGGCCGCGAGCACGACCCCGTAGCCGACTATGGCGGCGCGCACCCGCCCCACGCCGATCCCGAGGGAGGCGGCGGCGTCGTCACCCAGCTCCATGACGGCGGCGGGCCGCCCTACCCAGGCCGCCAATGGGATTAGCACGGCGGCCGCCGCTGCCAGGGGCCGCACCTGTGTCCAGGTGATGGCGTTCAGGGAGCCGTACTGCCAGGCGCGGGCGACCTCGGCCTCCTGGATGGTGGCGCGCGAGAGCAGGTAGTCGTTGAGCGCGGAGAGCGTCTGGGACAGGGCGACGCCGGCGAGCACCAGGTTCTCGCCGGCGCCCCCACGGCGCATGGCCACCGCGACTACGACGGCAGCGGTGGCGAAGCCGCCGGCGGTGGTGCCCAGGGCGATGGTCGCAGTGGAGGAGGCGGCGGAGACCAGGATGACGAGCAGGCCGCCGGTGGTGGCGCCGGTGGTGAAGCCGACGATGTCGGGGCTGCCCAGCGGATTGCGCGACAGGCTTTGGAAGACGGCGCCGGAGATGGCCAGCATGGCACCGATCAGGACGGCCGCGATGACGCGGGGCAGCCGCTGGCCCAGCACGATGAACCGGTCCAGGTCGCTGCCGCCGCCGGCCAGGACGCGCAGCGCGTCGGCAGCGGACAGGGTGTAGGCGCCGGTGAGCAGCGTGTAGACGCCGGCCGCTGCGGCCACCGCCACCAGCACCGCCGCCACAGCCAGGGCGCGGCGGCGCACCAGCAGGCTGCCCGCACCCGGGCGCAGCAGGAGGCGGTCGGCCGGCGGCCCGGCTGCGTACGGGGATTTGGAGCGCTTGGCGGCGACGCCGTCGGGCGGCGCGGCCGCCCCATCCGGGGATTCGGAGCGATCCGCCCAACGCGGGGCCGCACTCACCGGGTCACCTCACCGCGTCGCAGCACCATGGCCAGCAGCACGGGTCCGCCGATGAAGGCGGTGACCACCCCCGCCTCCAGCTCGTCGGGCCGGATCAGGACGCGCCCCACGATGTCCGCGGTCAGCAGCAGGATCGGCCCGGCAAGCAGAGAGGCGGCCAGCAGGCGACGCTGGTCGGCGCCCAGAATCAGCCGTAGCGCATGGGGCACCACCAGCCCGATGAAGGAGATGGGGCCGACCGCCGCCGTCGCCGCCCCGCACAGCAGGGTGATCGCGGTCAGGGCGAGCAGTCGGGCCCGCCCCGGCCTGGCGCCGAGCGCAGTGGCCTGCTCCTCGCCCAGCGCCAGGATGTTGAGAGTGTGCCCGGAGGCCAGGGCAAGGGCGAGCCCCACCGCCAGGAATGGGGCCACCCAGGCCAGCAGGGCGGCGTCGCGGCCCTCGAGGGCACCCACCACCCAGAAGCGGTAGGAGTCGAAGGCGCTGGTGTCATACATGGTGATGGTGCCGGTGATGGCGTTCAGGCTGGCGCCCAGGGCGATTCCGGCCAGCACCAGGCGGGTCGGGCCGGCCTCACGGCTGCGGTGGGCCATGAGCTGAACCAGCCCGGCTGCGAGTGCCGCGCCGGCGAAGGCGAACCAGAGGTAGCCGGAGACGGTGGTGATGCCGCCCAGCCAGACGGACAGCACCACTGCTAGGGAGGCGCCGGCGTTCACCCCGAGGATGCCGGGCTCGGCCAGCGGGTTGCGGGTCAGGGCCTGCATCACTACCCCGGCGACGGCCAGGGCGGCGCCGGTGGCGACGGCGAGGGCGGTGCGGGGCAGGCGCAGGCGCCAGACGATCAGGGAGGCGACTGTGTCGTCGTGGGCGCGCAGCCCGTCCCACGCCTCGGCCACCCCCAGCGGCCGGGAGCCGACGACGAGGCTGAGCAGGCACAGGGCAACGAGCGTTCCGGCACCGGCCAGCACCAGGCCGAGTTCCAGGACGGCCCGAGGCGCCGCGGAGCGGACACGGCTTGAAAAAAGAAGCACACCTTAGGATAGCCTCAGCATATGAGTTCTCTGCTTTCGCGCCGCACCGCCCTGGGCGCGCTCGGCGCCGCCGTCGCCATCCCCGTCATCACCGCCTGCTCCGGCGCCACTACCTCCACCGCCACCGGATCTGCCTCCGCCGCGGCCGGGGCCACGGATACGGCCTCCTCCTCCGCGGCCGACGCCGCCGTCCCCACCACCATTCCCCAGGGCATGGGCTCCAGTCAGGGCGACGACGTCTTTCCCCGCACCGTCACCCACTTCCTGGGCGAGACCACCATTGACGCCGCCCCCGAGCGCGTGGTGATCATCTCCACCGGCCAGCTGGACGCAGCCCTGACGCTGGGGATCGTGCCGGTAGGCGCCACCTCCGGCGACGGGGCCGGCACCGTCCCCGACTACCTGCCCGCCGCCTTCCCCGACCACGTCGACGCCCTGGAGGCAGTCACCGACGTCGGCTCGCGCACCGAGCCGAGCGTGGAGGCGATCGCGGACCTGTCCCCCGACCTGGTCCTGATGAACATCGCCGGCAAGGACGCCGAGTCCCTGTACGGCTCCCTGACCGAGATCGCCCCGACCGTGGCCACGCAGGGCACCGGCCAGTACTGGAAGCAGGACTTCCTGCTGCTGGCCGACGCCCTGGGTAAGCCGGAGACGGCACAGGCCTGGTTGGACGCCTTCCATGCCGACGCCGCCTCCGCCGGCCAGGACATCACCGACGACGTGACCGTGTCTCTGCTGCGCAAGAACGGCGACCGCACCCGCATCTTCGGCGCCGTCTCCTTCGCCGGCTCGGTGCTGGCCGACATGGGCGTGGCCCGCCCGGATACCCAGACCTTCACCGACGACACCTCCGTCGACATCTCCGAGGAGCAGCTCGACCAGGCCGACGCCGACTGGATCCTGTTCGGCGTGCAGGGCGGGGACCCCGCCGAGCTGACGGGCATGTCGCTGTGGCCGACGCTTTCGGCGGTGCAGGCCGACCAGGTCGTGCAGGTGGAGGAAGAACCCTTCTTCCTCAACGCCGGCCCGACGGCGGCCCGCTTCGTCCTGGACTCCGTCAGCACCACGGTGAAGTGACTCCGACCGCGAGCGGCGGAGCTCCCGCCGCGACCACCGGGTTCGCCGCCGCTGAGCCCGCCCCGCGCCGGGGCGAGCTCCGGGCCCGGGGCCTGTGCCTGTCCTACCACCCCGAGCACCCGGTCATATCCGACCTGAGTGTGCGCGTCGAGCCGGGCGCGGTAACCATGATTGTGGGGCCGAACGCCTGCGGGAAGTCCACGCTGCTGCGCGCACTCAGCCGGGTGCTGGCCCCCGACTCCGGGCAGGTGCTGCTCGACGGGAAGGACGCCACGGACATCCGCCCCAAGTCCTTCGCCCGGAGAGTGGGCATGCTGGCGCAGTCCTCGATCGCGCCGACGGGGATCACCGTGCATGAGCTGGTCGCCCGCGGCCGCTACCCCTACCAGTCCCTACTGCACCAGTGGTCGGGGCAGGACGACGAGGCGGTGACGGCGGCGATGGAGCGCACGCATGTGACCACTCTGGCCCGCAGGCGGGTCGCCTCCCTGTCGGGCGGACAGCGACAGCGGGTGTGGATCGCCATGGCGCTGGCCCAGCGCACCGACGTGCTGCTGCTGGACGAGCCCACCACCTACCTGGACCTGGCCCACCAGGTGGACGTGTTGGAGCTGTGCCGGGAACTGAACACCGAGCTGGGCACCACGATCGTGGCGGTGCTGCACGATCTGAATCAGGCGTGCCGTTACGCCGATCGGATCATTGCCATGCGTGCGGGCCGCATCCTGGCCAATGGGGCCCCGCGGGAGGTGATCACACCGCAGCTGGTTGAGGATGTGTTCGGCCTGGCGGTGCACGTGAGCCCGGATCCGGTCACCGGCACTCCCCTGGTGCTGCCGCTGCCGCGCTGACGGCGGGCAGCGCGCCGTCCTTGAGGGCGCCGGGCCGCTCCGCGCACGAAAACAGCCGGCAAGTCGGCATGGCGTGTTGCCCGGCCCTGCCAATACCTGGCGTCTTGGAGCCCTCGGTTTTAGTCTGGGCTGCAACGGACAACCGGCGTGGGCTGTTCGCCCCGCATCATCCCGAATCGAGGAGTTTTCGTGACTGCCACTGCCCTGCCCGAGACCATGCGCGCCGTGATCATGCGCGGCCCCGGCGACGTCGTCGTCGAGGACGTGGAGGTGCCCCGCGTGGTCAAGCCGACCGACGTCGTCATCAAGCTGGCCGCCGCCTGCATCTGCGGCTCCGACCTGTGGCCCTACCGCGGCCTGGAGCCCGTGGAGAACCGCCCCATGGGACACGAGTACGTGGGCACCATCGTGGAGGCCGGTGACGAGGTGAAGACCCTTAAGGTCGGCGACTTCGTGATCGGCTCCTTCATGCTGTCGGACGGCACCTGCGAGATCTGCCAGGCCGGCTACCCGTCCCGCTGCGCCAACGCGGGCCACTACACCGGCTCCCAGGCGCAGTACATGCGTGTGGAACTGGCCGACGGCTCGCTGGTGGCCGTGCCCGGCGGCGAGCCCGACGACCCCGACCGCCTGGCCGACTACCTGGCCGCCTCCGACGTGCTGGGCACCGGCTGGTTCGGCGCGGTAGCCGCCGAGGCCGGGCCCGGCAAGACCATCGCCGTCGTCGGTGACGGCGCCGTGGGCCTTTCCGCGGTGCTGGCCGCCAAGACGCTCGGTGCCGAGAAGGTCATCGTCTTCTCCCGGCACGAGGACCGCGCCGCCCTGGCCCGCGAGTTCGGCGCCGACGTCGTCATCGCGGAGCGCGGCGAGGAGGGCGCCGCCAAAGTCAAGGAGCTGACCGACGGCTACGGCGCCCACGGCGTGGTGGAGGCCGTCGGTAACCAGGTCTCCATGGACCAGGCCATCGCCTCCTGCCGGCCCGGCGGCTACGTCGGCTTCGTCGGCGTGAGCCACGATCAGCAGATCGAGGGCCTGGGCCTGTTCTTCTCCCAGGTGCACCTGCACGGCGGGCCCGCACCCGTGCGCCGCTTCCTGCCCGACCTGATCAAGCGCATCCAGGCCGACGAGATCCACCCCGGCAAGGTCTTCACCACCCGCATCCCGCTGGACGACGCCGCCGAGGGCTACAAGGCCATGGACGAGCGCCGCGAGATCAAGGTCCTGCTCGAGGTCTGAGCGGATGGCATCCACGGGTCAACCGCAGGGGGCGGCGGCGTCGCCGGAACACGCGCCGGGCGACGGCGCCGCCCTCGGCCCGCAGGACCTTGTGGCCCACACGGCCGCAGGACTGCCGATCCCCAGTGGCTCGCCGCTCGCCACGGTCGCCGGACGGGCGACGCAGGAGGCTCTGCGGGTGACGGCCGAACTCAACGGGCCCTACCACTCCCCTGCCGAGGTTCAGGAGCTCTTCGCGCGCCTGACCGGTACGCCGGTGAACCGGACACTGGGCCTGGTGCCGCCCTTCCACACGGATTTCGGCCGCAACATTCATATCGGACGCAACGTCTTCATCAACGCCGGCTGCTGCTTCCAAGATCAGGGCGGCATCACCATCGGAGACCGTGTGCTGATCGGCCACCGCGTGGTGCTGGCGACCCTCAATCACGCCGAGCCGGTCGCCGAGCGCGGCACGCTGCTGCCGGCCCCCATCAGCATCGGCGACGACGTGTGGATCGGGGCGGGCGCCGTCGTCTGCCCCGGCGTGAGCATCGGGGCCGGTGCGATCGTGGCCGCCGGAGCGGTGGTAACCCGGGATGTGCCCGCGGGCGTTGTAGTGGGCGGCGTGCCCGCCCGGGTGCTGCGCGAGGTGAAAACGGTGTCGGATGCGCAATGACAGTTTGATGGAGTACTTCGTAGACTGGATGCATTACAATCGTTGAGTTTTCCGACGGTGATCTGAAGCGTCTTGGCGAGTTGTGTCAGCGCTTCGGCATCGCGACCCTGGATGTTTTCGGGTCGGTTGCGCGCGGCCAGGCCAGTTCTTCCAGCGACATCGACCTGCTTTACCAGCTTCAGCCCGGCCGGAGCCTCGGTTGGGAGATCGAAGACCTGTCCGATGAACTCGCCGCCCTCTTCGGACGGCCGGTGGACCTGGTCTCCCGCCGCTCCCTGCACCCGTTAATCCGAGAACAGGTCCTCAATGACGCAGAAACTCTCTATGCCGCGGCCTGACAATCTCTTCCTTCATGAGATGCGGGACGCCGTGTCACGGATACACCAAGTCATCGGAAACTTGAGCACCGAGGGGATCGCCGCGGATCCGCTGCGGACCGACGCGCTGATGTGGAACTACACCGTACTCGGCGAAGCGGCAAACAAAGTCTCCCGGGAGTTTCGCAACGCCCATCCAGAGATTGTCTGGCATCGACCGATCGGCCTGCGCAACCGGATCATCCACGGATACTGGTCGATCGACATTGACGTGCTCGTCACGACCGCGGAGCGCGAGCTCCAGGGGGCGGGCCGGGGCCGGTACTCTCTAGCGTGCTGGCCACCCTGGCCGGAGCGCCGGCGCAGTAGATCTTGGTGAGCACGCGGGCCTCAACCGCCCCAGGGCCGGGTCAGAGCCGAACGGGGCCACGCTCACACCTAACGCTGCCCGCAGCTCGGCCTCAACACATCGGACCCATCAGCGAGACAACGTGCGACGAGCCTGACCGGACTACACGATGACGGCCTACGCCTCCGCGCACGCTTAACCATCGGGCAAACTTCAGCGTTCCGCATGATTCTGCGGTTTGATTCGCCGACTCCGGGACAGCGGGAAAGCTCCTGCGTGCGCCGAGGTGCTCGGCGCACGCAGGAGCTGCTTCGACGATTTCCGCCGGTTTTATCGGTCCCGCGTAATTACAACGAAAACCTCAGGTTCGGGGTCTGGCCCGACAGCGTAAGCGTGCGGCAGTCATCTGGGTGCCGGCCGAGTCGGAAATGACGAAGCTGAAGACGATCAGGCCGCGCTCATGGCACCACCACCAGGTGGCCAGGGTGCGGTGCAGGTAGAGCATGGCGGGCATCCGCGAGACGAGCACCGGAGCCCCGCGCACATGCCCCGCCCCGGACATGCGCGCCCGAATCGGGTGCGGCTCGGCCCGGCCGCCGCGGGATCCGGGCCGCCGCCGTCTACCCTCGTTCCATGAGCAGTAATGCCGGTTCCTCTCCCACGTCCCCTGCAGCGGAGCGCCGTTGGCGCGACGACCTGCACCTGGCGCACACCATCGCCGACCAGGTGGACCCGCTCACTCAGGCACGCTTCGACGCCCAGGACTTCGAGGTGGAGACCAAGCCCGACCTGACCCCCGTCACGGAGGCCGACCGTGAGACCGAGCGGCTGATCCGCGACTACCTGGCCCGCGCCCGCACTCGCGACTCCGTGCTCGGAGAGGAGTTCGGCACCACCGGCCACTCCCCCCGCCAGTGGGTGATCGACCCGATCGACGGCACCAAGAACTTCGTGCGAGGCGTGCCCGTGTGGGCCACGCTCATCAGCCTGGTCGAGGACGGCGAGGTGGTCGTCGGCCTGGTCTCCGCGCCCGCACTGGGGCGGCGCTGGTGGGCGGTGCGGGGCGGCGGCGCCTGGACCGGCCGTTCCCTGGCCTCGGCCCGCCAGTTGCACGTGTCCAGCGTGGCTAGTCTGGAGGACGCCTCCCTGTCCTACTCCTCGCTGTCCGGCTGGGCCGAGCATCGGCGGCTGCGCGGCATGCTGTCGCTGATGCAGGCCTGCTGGCGCACCCGCGCCTACGGGGATTTCTGGTCCTACATGCTCCTTGCGGAGGGGGCGGTGGATCTTGCCGCCGAGCCGGAGCTGGAGCTGTACGACATGGGTGCCCTGGTGCCGATCGTCACCGAGGCCGGCGGCCGCTTCACCTCCCTGGCAGGTGAGCCGGGGCCCTGGGGCGGCAGCGCCGTTGCCACCAACACCCTGCTGCATGAGGCGGTGCTGGAACGCCTGTCGGCTGAGACAGACTGACCCGGGCGGCGACGCCGGGCGGGCCGCGGTCTGGAGCGTGCCGGAGCACCGTCAGCGAGTGCCGTCATCGAGCACCGTCATCGGTCCCGGGAAGCTGGACGCGGTTGCCTCCGGCGGACAGACGCCGCTGAGGCCGGTTCCACATCCCCGGGCGCGCACGAGGCGGCCTCCGCCCGGTAGCCTCTCAGGGAACTTACTGCACCCGATCCCTGGGAGCCTCATGAACTGGCTGCACGCCGTCATCCTCGGCATCGTCGAGGGCATCACCGAGTTCCTGCCCGTGTCCTCCACCGGGCACCTCAATATCGTCGAGAAGCTCCTCGGCCACAACATCAACGACGTCGGCATGACCGCATTCACCGCGGTCATCCAGGTCGGCGCGATCCTGGCGGCCGTCATCTACTTCTGGGGCGACATCGTGCGCATCGTGACCGCCTGGTTCAAGGGCCTCGCCAGTACCGAGGCGCGCAACGATCCCGACTACACGCTCGGTTGGGGCATCATCCTCGGCTCGATCCCCGTGGCCGTGGTGGGGCTACTGCTGAAGGACTTCATTGAGGTGACCTCCCGGTCCCTGTGGGTGATCGCCGGAGCGCTGATCCTGTGGTCCGGCGTCATGTGGCTGGCGGACCGGCGCAGCGACGGCCCGGCCGGTGCCGCCCACAGCTCCGCAGGTAAGGGCATGCGTGAGGTAACTATCAAGGACGCCCTGATCATCGGCACCTTCCAGGCGCTCTCACCGGTGCTGCCCGGGATCTCCCGCTCGGGGGCGACGATCTCCGCGGGTCTGTTCCTGCGCTTTGACCGAGTAACGGCCACGCGGCTGTCCTTCTTCATGGGCATTCCGGCGCTGCTGGCTGCCGGCGCCCTGGAAGCGGTCACCGCCGCCGGGGAAATCTCGGCGACCGTCGGCTGGGGGGCCACGGCGATCGCCACGGTTGTGTCCGGGCTGGTGGCCTACGCGACCATCGCCTGGCTGTTGCGCTTCGTCTCCTCCAACAAATTCACCGGCTTCCTCATCTACCGCGTGCTCCTCGGCCTGTTGATCATCGTGCTGGTGAGCACGGGCACTATCGCGGCTTGACGGGGCCGGGTAATACGCAGGGGCGCTCCGCATAATCGGGGTGGAGTACGGCGGCGGAGCCCGACGCCGCCGCGTTCCCGTCCCCCGCGCGACCTGGCAGCCACCAACCAACCACCAACAGGGTCGGCGACACCCCCAAAGCACTACACGACCGGTGTTCTAGCACCCCCCGCCAGCGGTGCCTGATCCACGCACACCGCGCCACCATGCGGAACCTGACACTGCTACACCCCAAGACCACCCCGGCAAGGCCCTACTACGCCACTCCCGCAGGCCGAAGGGCATCTCCGCTGCTGACCAGGCCACCGGCTGGCCAACACCCCTGAACGACCACGCCACCCAGTACCGGTCCTGGCCGAACCCTCGCACCACCACCGTCCGTGGCCAGGTACAAGAAAAGCCCCACCACCGGCGGGGCCCTGACTCGTGAGTCTGCGTGGAGCTAGGGGGATTCGAACCCCCGACCTCTTCCATGCCATGGAAGCGCGCTACCAACTGCGCCATAGCCCCTCATACTGACCTGCCCGCCGCGGTGCGGCGAGGATCGTGGAGCTAGGGGGATTCGAACCCCCGACCTCTTCCATGCCATGGAAGCGCGCTACCAACTGCGCCATAGCCCCTCGCGGGCGTCGCCCCTCGCGTGGGCAACGCCCAAACTCTACGAAGTCAGGACCGTTCCGAGCAAATCAAAAACACGTGCCGTGCCTCACCCGTGTGCCCGCGGCGGCTGCGCACCGACTCCGCACCCCGCCGCTCACCGCACGTTCCACTCGGCTAGCATCCAGCCTGGCTTCCGCTCCCCCGGAGCCACCACCGCATGGCGACAGTTGTCCATGCTTCTCAAGCCGAACCACGCCTCACAGTCCAGCTCCAGCAGGTGGCTAACGCCAAGGGTGATCGCCGAGCCGTGGGAGACAACCACGATGGTTTGCTCCGCGCTAGCCTCCGTGTCCCGGACAATGCGCCGTAGGGCGGCGCCGACACGCGCCGAGGTTGCCGCCCTGGTCTCCACGCCCACTCCAATGGGGTCCTCACCCACGCGCCAGGCGGCAAACTCCTCGGGCCAGCTGGCCTCCATCTCCGAGCGTGAGAGCCCCTCCCAACGACCGAAAGAGCGTTCGAGTAAACCCTCGTCGAATTCGATCTGCCTGCCGGTCAGCTCCGCCAGCTCCTGCGCCGTCTGCCGGGCGCGGGTCAGCGGAGAAGAGACGACACGTACTGGGTCCAGCGCGGCAAGCCCGGGCGCGGCGGCGCGTGCTTGTTCAAGGCCAGCGGCATTGAGGGGAATGTCAATGCGGCCCTGCACCCGCATACCGGCGTTGTAGTCGGTCTGCCCGTGCCGCCACAGAACCAGCCGTGTCATGTTCTAAGCATCCCAAGCAGGCTGATCTCAGCCCTGGGCGGAAGTCGGCTCGGCGGCAGGCAGGGGCACGAGCGGACAGTCCTTCCAAAGACGTTCAATCCCGTAGTACTCGCGGTCCTCATCCTGCAGCACGTGCACAACCACGTCGGCATAGTCCAGCAGCACCCAATTGGCCTCTTCGAGACCCTCCCGAACCCGGGCCTTGGCGCCGGCCTTGAGCATCGCCTCCTCGACGGCGTCGACCACGGCGCGCACTTGCCGCTCGTTCCCGGCGGAAACGATGAGGAAGATGTCCGTGAAGGCCAGGCGCTCAGAGACATCGATCGCGACGGCATCCTGCGCCTTCTTCTCGGCGGCGGCACGGGCGGCAGCCACGGCCAGTTCAACGGCGTGTTCAGTAGCGGGCACGGGGCTCCTTCTGCAGCTGGTGCATGGCTTTGCGATAACTCTAGTGGCAAGGGGTGATCAGGTAAGCAGTGGCATCCAGGCGCTGAGCGCCTGCGACAGGGTGCCGATGACGCCATTACTGCGCAGGTACCACACGATGGCAAGGACAACCAGCGCGATCACTACGGCCAGCAGGATGATAAGCAGCGTATGCCCCACCCGAGACCCGCCGTCCGCTGCCACCTTCGAGTCGGCAGCGGCCTCGGGCACCGCTTCAGCCTCCGTCCCTGCCGCCGTAGCCGCAGACGACGCGGCCTCCGGCACCGCGGCGTCTGCCACGTCCAGGGAGCGCCACTGGGGATTGTCAATACCGCCGTATACCTCGGTGGGGTCGGGTTGGGGCTCAGCTTCTTCCGGTGCTTCTGCCTGAGCTGCATCTGCCGAGTTGGCCGACTCGTGTTCCGAGTCTGCCGCCGCGTCCGCACTGGAGTGGCCAGTGACCTGCAAAGCTGCATCAGGCTGAATGACCGGCTGAACCACGGTCAGTTCACCCGTGTTGGTGTCAACCGTACGCACCCCTTGCGCAGCGGACGGAATGCGCACAATCGGACGCCGCGCCGGCACGGCAGCGGGGTTCTCCTCCGCTGCTGGAACCGAGTCCACGCCCTCGTGCTGCGCCTGCTCGTCACTTGACTGGGACGGCGCCTCGCCGGCGCCTGCAGCTCCGTCCTCGCCCGCACCTGGCTCGTGCTCGTCAGCAGCAGCGTCATGTGGCCGCTCCCCATCCGTAGGGGCGTTTTCTGCAGCCAGTCGATTACGCAGTGAGCGCCGGGTCGGCAGCGCAATAGGCTGCGCGGCCTCAGACTCAGACAGAATCGGCGCGTCAACGGCCTCCATGACGCCGGTGGGCAACGAGGCCAGCTCCTCCTTCTGCGCCTCAGTCAGGTTGGCGTCCGCCGCCTGCGGGGAAGGGGCGCTGGCCGCGCCTGCAGCCGCAGCCACGTCGGCAGCACCATCCTCCGCCGACTCCGCCGACTCGGGCGGTGCGGACTGCTCAGCCGTGGGCACCAGGGCCGGTGTCTGTGCGGACGGCGCGCGTCCCGGCTGTGCGGCAGTTTCAGCTTGCTGCGCGGGTGAGGCCACCGCGTCGGCAGCATCGTCACCAGAGGTGTCAGTGGGCGTGGTCTGCGCTGCCGCGGCCTGACCCTCCGACCGGCCCTCCGCACCAGCTTCGGCCCGGTCCTCGGCAGCCGCACCCGGGTCTGCCGGTGTCTGTGCAGTGGCCGGCGTCGGCGTGCGGTCCGCAGCGCCGTCAGTGGCAGGTGTTGCCGAGGCGGCGCGGGACCCGGAGGACTCGTGCGAGGGCAGTGGAATAACCGGCTGGTCAGCGAGCGGATCCTGGAGTGCGCGCGCCTGCTCAGGAGTGATCTCGCCGGACTCAAGCGCACGCTGCAGGGCCTCCGCCTCCTCGCGCAGGCGCCTCATTTCCCGCCGAGTAAGCAATGGCTGCTGCCCGGTCAGGAAGGCCTCGCGCTCGGCGGCCCGCTCCGCCTCGCGCATAGCGCGACGACTGCGACGCGCGGGGGCAGCCGACGCGCCGGGCTCAGTCTGGTTGACGTCGGTGTTCTCACTCACCTTCGTTCTCCTTCCTCAGGGACTGCTCACGCGCCACATGGGCGGTCATGGACGTGGTTGATGCAGACCTCTCGACCGTCCGGTACAAACCGTACTTGCGTATGTACTGGACCACGCCGTCGGGTACCAGGTACCACACCGGGCCGCCCCGTCCGACCCGCTTGCGGCAAGCAGTGGACGAGATAGCCATCGCGGGAACCTCCACCAGTGAGATCTTGTCGGCCGGAAGACCCGTATCCGTCAGGACGTGACCCGGACGCGTCACTCCGACCATGTGAGCCAAGGACATGATCTCCTCATTGTCCTTCCAGGTCAGGATCTGCGCCAGGGCGTCGGCGCCGGTAATGAAGTACAGCTCCGCGCCGGGATACTCCGCCATGATGTCGTGGAGCGTGTCAATTGTGTAGGTGGTACCGCCCCGGTCGATATCCACTCGCGAGACCGTGAAGCGCGGGTTGGATGCGGTTGCGATGACCGTCATGAGGTAACGGTGCTCCGCTGGGGAGACCCTTCTGTCCTTCTTGAAGGGCTGCGCCCACGTGGGCACGAAGATGACTTCGTCAAGGTTGAAGACGTCCTGCACCTCGGAGGCGGCAACGAGGTGTCCGTGGTGGATGGGATCGAAGGTGCCCCCCATGATCCCGATGCGCAGGGGACGCGCGCTGCTGTCGCTCACAGGCGCCCCTTCACGTTGTCTGTCGCCACGCGCGCTCCTCCGGTCCACTCCGCACGCCGATTGCGCACGGGCGCATACATACTGCCACGCCGCGGGCACCGATACCGACTCTCACACGCTGCACGCCAATGTTGAGATGTCCGATACGGCCTATTAGTCATGACATCACCGACACGAAATGCGCGCGCCCACACCCAAATATGGCTACGATCACAGCAGGTTGTCGTCATCCTCCCAGCCACGCCCCACACAAGTCCCTGACCAGATCAGCGGCAAGAACGGTGTTTCCCGTTGCGGTCACCGGCCGGAAGCGCATGAGGACAGCATTAGAACCACACAGCCTCATCCCGAAAGGAGACCGACGATGATCTGGTTCCATCTGGCCGTCGTCCTGTTGTTCATAGTCATTGGCGCACGCATGGGCGGCGTAGGTATCGGCCTCGCCGGCGGAGCCGGCATCCTCGTACTGGTCCTGACCGGCGTGCACACCTCCGCAGATGACGCCCCCTGGGAGGTGATCGGCATCATCATGTCAGTGATCTGCACAGTTGCCGCCCTGCAGCTGGCGGGCGCCATGGACCACCTGGTGCACCTGACCGAGGTGCTGTTGCGCAAACACCCCAAGCAGATCGTGTTCCTCGCGCCAATCGTCACCTACCTGATGTCGCTGCTGTGCGGCACCGGACACACCGCCTACTCAGTCATCCCCGTCATCGTGGACGTGGCCAAGGGACACGGCATCCGCCCGTCGCGCCCACTGTCAATCGCCGTAGTCTCCTCCCAGGTCGGTGTGGCAGCCTCCCCGATCTCAGCTGCCATGGTGGCCCTGGTCGTCGCGCTGGAGCCGATCAACATCGGCTACCTGCAGTGCCTGGCCATCGTCATCCCCACTACTTTCATCGGTTGCATGGTCGGCGCCGTCGTCGCCTACTTCCAGGGCAGCGAGCTTGAGGACGACCCGGTCTACATCGAGCGCAAGGCCAAGGGCCTGGTCAAGCCCTCGGCTGCCGCGGCAGCCAACTACCAGGCGGCTCCCAGTGCAGTCCCCAGCCTGTTCATCTTCCTGGGCGCCCTCATTGCGGTGGTTACCTACGCCACCATCTCCTCCCCCGAGCTGGGCATCATGTCCGACCCGCCGATGGGCTCCACCCCGGCGATCATGACCATCATGCTGGCTACCGCCGCGGTCATTTGCGCTGCGGCTAAGAAGCCGACCACCCAGATCGCCACCCAGGACACCTTCCGTGCCGGTATGACAGCCGCCGTGTGCATCCTGGGTCTTGCCTGGCTTGGCAATGCCTTTGTCAACCAGTACGAGGAGACCATCTCCAACGCCCTGTCCGGCCCGTTCCAGGCCGCGCCGTGGCTGGTTGCGGTGTTCTTCTACTTCGCCGCGCCGCTGATGTTCTCGCACGCCGCCACCACCCGG
The DNA here is from genome assembly GCF_009930875.1 of Actinomyces sp. 432. NCBI lineage: Bacteria > Bacillati > Actinomycetota > Actinomycetes > Actinomycetales > Actinomycetaceae > Actinomyces > Actinomyces sp. 432. The sequence continues at coordinate 971,535 of NZ_CP025249.1, read as the reverse complement.
GCGTTCATGCCTCTGATGGTCGCCCTGGGCCTTCCGGGGACTGCGCTGGTTGCCTCCTACCCAGCCGTGGCGAACTACTACCTGCTCCCCAACTACCCGACGACGGTTGCCGCCATGGAGATGGACGACACCGGATCCACACGAGTGGGCAAGATGGTTCTCAACCACCCCTTCGTGCTTCCGGGCACCGCCGCCATCATCGTGTGCGTGGCACTGGGCTTCCTAGCCGCCCCGTTCATCGTCTGACCGGCGAACGCGCCGGCGCCTTAGGTCCCGTCGGCTGACCCGGCCAAAGTCCGGAGTCCAGGCTGACGATCCGGAGTGCAGCAGGCCCAGGAGGGCGCCCGAGCATCACCTCGGGCGCCCTCCTACATGCGTCCGGGCCGGGCAAAGGCTGCCGGCCCAGGCGTTTCGCAGGCCCCGGTGACGGGCCGGTACGCCGTCTTAGAGAACTCTCATAGTCATCTCATCGTCACCTTCTGAGCCCGCAGGAGTCTATTAACCGAAGCCGCCAGGCGATTGGAAAGAAGACTCCCATGACTAGTGAATCTCCCCTGACACAAGCGCTGAAGCCCCACCTGCCGCGCGCAGTACACGCCCTGACGCCGCACGCGAGGCAGACTGCGCCGTACCCCTCAGTGCTACCGGCCGGCGTACACGGCCCCGTGCCCGTTCCACCGGCTAACGCCGCGACATCCTCACACGCCCTGACCCTGCGTCCCAGCCCGCCAAGCATCCGGGTGGTGCTCTACAGCCACGACGCCCAGGGGCTGGGGCACCTGCGCCGCAATCTGGCGCTGGCGCACAGGCTCGCCGCAGACCTGCCCGCCCTCACCGGAGCCTCCGTCACCGGCCTCTTAGTGGCCGGAGTGTCGCCGGCCCCCGGTTTCTCCCTGCCCGCCGGCTTCGACTGGCTGGTTCTGCCGGGATTCACGAAGAGCTCCGGCGGCTACCGGCCGCGCGGCTTGCGGGGCACGCCCGACTCGCTAGCGACGCTGCGCTCGGGGCTAGTGGCCTCCGCCCTGCAACGCTTCGCCCCGCACCTGGTGATCGTAGACCGCCACATCTACGGTGTCCGAAAGGAGCTGCGCGCTCCCCTGAAGCACCTGCGCGCCACGTCCCCGCGCACCCGAATCGTGCTCGGCCTGCGCGAAGTACTCGACGCGCCAGAGGTCGCCGCCGCCGAGTGGCGCAACCTGGACACTCCCGCCAACCTGCGCGAGCTGATCGACGAGGTGTGGGTTTATGGCGATCCCGCCGTGCACGATCCCATCGCAACCGGTGAGATCCCCATGTCCCTGCGTGATCGTGCCGTGTTCACCGGCTACCTGGCCAACGGCCGCAGCCAGCTCGACCACGGCCGCAGGGTGCCATCGGACCCGTTCATCCTGACCACCGTCGGCGGCGGCTCAGACGGCTTCGAGCTGCTGCGCAGTGCCGCCCGCATGACCCCGCCGCCCGGCTACCGCCACGTGCTGGTCACCGGACCCCAGTTGGACGAGGCCGGCTTCGACGCCGTGCACACCGCCGCCGGTCCCGCCACCGAGGTGCACCGTTCACTACCCGGGCTGAGCCGGTGGATTGAGCGCGCCTCCGCGGTAGTGGCGATGGGTGGCTACAACACCTCCTGCGAGATCCTGGCCACCGGCACTCCCGCGCTCATCGTTCCCCGTGAGCAGCCACGGCTTGAGCAGCTGATCCGCGCTCGCGCCCTTGAGCAGGTCAAGGCCGTCGACGTCATGCGCACCAACGAGCTCAGCCCAAAGAAGCTCAGCGTCTGGGCCGCAGGGGCCGTTACTCGGCGGATGCCCCGCACCCACCTCGACACCGACGGGCTGTCCGTCGCCGCTCGCCGCGCCGCCGCGCTGCTACGTACTCAACTCACCTCCCCAAGCTCTTTTCAGGAGATAGCGTCATGACCCGCATCGGTTACGTACTCAAGGTCTACCCCCGTTTCTCAGAAACCTTCGTGGTCACTGAGATGCTCGCCCGGGAGGCGCTGGGCGACGACCTGACGATCTTCGCGCTGCGCCCCACCACCGACTCCCGCTTTCACCCCGAGATCGCCCGCGTCAGGGCACAGGTGAACTGGGTTCCGCGCCCGCGCCGTGCCATTGACATGTGGGAGCAGCTGGCCGGCTCGGTCAACGAGCCGGACATGCGCACCCGCCTGGCGGAGATCCTCCCCGCAGTGGCCGACCTGCCCGGAGACGAGGTTGCCCAGGGTGCGGCACTGGCCCGCAGCGCCCGCGACGCCGGCATCACCCACCTGCACGCGCACTTCGCCTCCCTAGCGGGCCGCGTGGTCTGGATCGCCTCCCGGCTGAGCGGTATCCCCTACACGGTGACCACCCACGCCAAGGACATCTTCCACGAGTCGGTCGACCAGCTGTGGCTGCGGCGAATCTGCGCCGATGCTGACCGGGTCATCGCCATCAGCCGTTACAACGAGCGCTACCTGCACTCGCTGCTCGCCGGCACCGGAGCACGCATCGAGCTGCGGTACAACGCCCTGGAGCTCGACCGCTTCCCCTTCCGTCCCCCGGCACCCGCTGACGGCCCGCTGCACGTCGCGGCGGTGGGGCGGCTGGTGGCCAAGAAGGGCTTCGATGACCTCATCGACGCCGTCGGCATCCTGACCAAGGCCGGCGTACCGGTCGTGGTGGACATTGCCGGCGAGGGCGAGGAGCACGACCGCCTGGCCGGGCAGATCACCGCCCTAGGACTGGAAGACCGCGTCAATCTGCTGGGTCCGCTCACCCAGGCGGAGGTGCGCGCCCTGCTGGGCCGCGCCCAGGTGTTTGCCGCGCCCAGCAAGCCTGCTGAGGACGGCAATATCGACGGCCTGCCCACGGTGGTGCTGGAGTCCATGGCCTGCGGCACACCCGTAATCGCCACCGAGGTCACCGGGCTGCCGGAGGTCATCCGCGACGGCGACACCGGGATCCTGCTGCCGCACAGCAACCCGCAGGCCCTCGCACGCGCCCTGCGGGAACTGGCGGAGGGCACTGTCGACCCAGCACCGCTGGCCCGCAACGCCCGCGCCCTGATCGAGCGGGACTTCGACTCCCGCAGCCAGGCAGCAGTCCTTTCCGCCTGGCAGTCAAACCCCGAGCTTGAGGAGGTTCACTGATGCGTATCGCCTACATCTGCGCCGACCCCGGCGTGCCCGTATTCGGCGCCAAGGGCGCGTCCGTCCATATTCAGGAAGTCGTGCGGGCCCTGCGGCGCGCCGGCCACGTAGTCACCGTGTACGCGGTGCGCCGCGGCAACCTGGTGCCGGCGGACCTGACCGACCTTCCCGTGCACATCACCCGGGTAAACGCCGACGATGCAGCCGCGCGCGAAGACGCCCAGGCGGAGGCCTCCCGCCTACTGGCACAGCAGGCGCTCACCGACGGCGCCGACCTGGTCTACGAGCGCTACTCCCTGTTCTCCAGCGCCCTGGCGCAGCTGGCCGCGGCCGGCATCCCCGGCGTGCTGGAGGTCAACTCCCCGCTTATCGACGAGCAGCGTCAGCACCGTGAGCTGGTGAACGAGGAGGGTGCGGTCACCGCCCTGCGCGCCCAGGTGCGCGCCGCCCGCACCACCGTATGCGTCTCCGAGCCGGTACGCCGCTGGGTACACGGCCACGTCGACGCCCCGCGGGCGGTGACCATCCCCAACGGGGTCAACCCCGACCGTATCCGCCCCTTCCCCGAGGACCCCGACGGCGTCGTCGTCGCCTTCGTGGGAACGCTCAAGCCGTGGCACGGCGTAGCAGACCTGCTGCGCGCAGCATCCCTGGCCAAGGAGAGCTGGACCCTGCGCATCATCGGTGACGGGCCGGAGCGCGACGCGCTGCACGCCCAGGCGGAGGAACTCGGCCTCGACGTTGACTTCCGGGGGGCGCTCGCTCCCCAGGAGATTCCTGCCGCACTGGCCGGCAGCGCCGTCGGCGTCGCCCCCTACCCGGACCTGGGTGGAGAGGATGAGCAGTACTTCTCCCCGCTCAAGGTGCTGGAGTACCTGGCGGCCGGACTGCCAGTGGTCGCCTCCGCCGTAGGCCAGCTGCCCCGGCTGCTGGACGGCATCGGGATGCTGGTGCCGCCATCGAACCCTGCGGCCCTGGCCGCTGCCCTGGACGCACTCGCCGTTGCCCCGCAGTTGCGCGCGCGGCGCGGGGAGCTGGGCCGACGTCGCGCGGAGAAGCACCATAGCTGGGACGCCGTCGTCGCTCAGATACTGACCCTGACGGAGGCGCAGCATGCCTGAGCCGCAGATTACCCGCTCCGCGCTGAGCCGCACCCTGCGACTGGTGGCTCCGGACCTGCGGCCGCAGGCGAAACTGGTGGCGGGCGGCACCATCGCACTGCTGGCCGAGGTGGCCTTCCGCGTGGCCGAGCCCTGGCCCATGAAGATCGTGATCGACTCGGTGCTGTCCTCGCTGGGAGCCGCAACCGGTTACGCGCCCGCCAACCTGGCACGCCTGCTCGGGCTGGGGGCAGCGCTCATTGCGATCGTCGCCATGCGGGCGCTGTGCAACTACCTGGCCACTGTGTCCTTCGCACTGGCCGGGTCCCGCACCGCAATTGCGCTACGACGCCGCGTCTTCCACCACGTGCAGACGCTCTCCCAGCAGTTCCACTCCCGTAACCGCTCCGCCGACACGGTCCAGCGGCTCGTGTCCGACGTGGCCCGCATGCAGGACGTGGCGGTAACAGCAGGGCTGCCTCTGGCCGCCAATGTGCTCACCCTGACGGTCATGCTCGGCGTGATGGTCTGGCTGGACCCACTGCTGTCACTGGTGGTGGTAGCCGCGATCAGCCTGTTCTTCCTGACCTCCTCCGGCAGCTCCAAGAAGATCACCTCTGCGGCCCGCCGCACCCGCAAGTCCGAGGGGCAGCTGGCTAACACCGCCCAGGAGGCGCTGAGCACCATCAAGGTGGTGCAGGCCTACGGGTTGGAGCCGATCGTCGAGGACCGCTTCGTCAACGCCAACCAGAATTCACTACACGCTGGTGTGCGCTCCCTGCGGCTGGCTGCTCGCCTGGAGCGCACCACCGATGTGATCGTGGGCCTGGCCTCGGCGGTAGTACTGGTGGGCGGCGGACTGCGAGTCCTAGCCGGGGCCATGACCCCAGGTGACCTGGTCCTGTTCAACACCTATCTGCGCACCACCATGAAGCCGTTGCGCGATATGGCCAAGTACACCGGCCGCATCGCCCGGGCCGCGGCCTCCGGAGAGCGGGTCGCCAACCTCATGGACGTGCACCCAGACATCGTCTCCCCCGTCGATCCGGTGCCGCTCGGGCATGTGCGCGGCTCCCTGGCATTCGAGGACGTGGTCACGGAGTATGACGGCAACGAGATCCTGCACGGGGTAAATCTGCAGATCGGAGCCGGCGAGCACGTGGCCATCATCGGCCCCTCGGGCTCGGGCAAGTCCACCCTGACCTCGCTGGTGGTGCGGGCGCTCGACCCGGCGGACGGCAGGGTGCGCCTGGACGGTCACAACCTGACCAGCCTGGACCTGACCGAGCTGCGTGCCCAGGTCTCCGTGCTGCACCAGGAGGCGGTGCTATTCGCCGACACCATCCGCGAGAACATCCGCATGGGCCGGCCGGAGGCGACCGATGCCGAGATCGAGGCCGCCGCCGTGGCGGCTGGGGCGCACGAGTTCATCGCCTCCCTGCCCGACGGCTACGACACGGTCGTCGGCGAACGCGGCGGCACCCTTTCCGGCGGGCAGCGCCAGCGCGTCGCCATTGTGCGGGCCCTGCTGCGCGACGCCCCGGTGGTCATCCTCGACGAGGCCACCACCGGCCTGGATCCGGCCTCCTCCACGGCAGTGCTCGACGCCGTCGACCGGCTCTCACGCGGGCGCACCCTGCTGGCGGTCACGCATGAGACCGAAGTCGCCATGCGCGCCGACCGGGTGGTGTGGATCGAGGACGGTCAGGTCCGTCTCGACGGCCCGCCGCAGCAGCTCCTGGACGAGTCTGCGGCCTTCCGCGCCTGGGCTGCCGCCGGCGCCGCCCAGAAGGAGCTGCTGACCACCGACGATCCGGGTACCGACGCGGGTGGGCGCCGCATGGCCGACCCGAACCGTAATCGCACGAGAAAGCCATCACGGCGACACGAGTAGGAGGACCCATGTACATCAGTAGCACCCGCAACGCCGTGGACGCGGTGCTGGATCCGGACCGCCTCAGTGAGCTCGTACAAGCGCCAGTAAGAGCCGCCCGGGTGCGTATCAAGCCCGGCGTGTCAGTCACCGTCTCCCTGCTGCAGGCGGGCCGTGACCGCAGTGCGGGCTGGGCCCGACTGCTGTGGCCTGCCAGTCGTGACAAGGCCGGCAAGGCCGCTCGCCGAGCCGAGCGCCTGGGGCTGCGCACCACCCAGTACGACACCGGGGACGGGCTGCTGTTCCAGGCCGGTGAGGTTGCCGCCGATCCAAGCCTCGCCAAGCACATAGCCTTGGCCCGCAGCGAGGATCTGTTGGCAGGCCTGGAGGGCAACCTGTTGCGCTACAACCCGCTGCGCCGCCTGGTTGCCCGCACGTCCCGCGGCGTGGTGCGGGTGACTGCCGGCTCGCAGCGCCGCAGCGAGGCGCTGCAGGAGTTCGCCGGCCGATACGTCCCCGTGCCGCCGGCACCCCCCGATCCGGGCGGAGCCGTATCCGGGCACATCAGCCTCCAGCGCTTCGTCGGCGACACGGACCTGAGCCGCCACCACGATCCGGCTGCCACAGCCCGCGCCGGGGCCGCCCTGGCAGCCCTGCACGCCGCCACTGCCGACCTGCCCGCTGCACTGCGCCGGGATCTTGACGACGACGACTCCGACTCCCAGGCCCTGGCCCTGATGCACACGCGCATCCTCAATCACCTCGACCCGGCCCTGGCCGCCCGGGTGCGCCGACTCGGCGAGCTCCTGCCGGGCCGGACGCTGCGGGGACCGAAGGTGCTCGCCCACGGCGACGCCTCCCCCGATCAGGTGCTCCTGGAGCGCAGCACCGGCGAGATCTGGCTGACCGACTTCGACCGTGTCCGGCTGGCGCCCGCGGCGCTCGACCTGGGCTCCTACCTGGCCGTGGCCTGCGCCGAGGCCGGCAACGCGCTGCTGGAGGGATACGCCGACGCCGGCGGTAGCCTGCCGTCCCGGACCGAGCTCCTGGCTGCCGTCGCTCGCGCCCGGCTGGCGCGCATTCAGGACCCGCTGCGTCACGGTGATCCGCATTGGCGCCGCCGGATCGCGCTGGAGGCGGACCGGATCGAGGCGCTGGCGGCAGCGTATTACGCAGGTAAGGGGTCCGCCGCTGACCAGGGCTCCTACCGTGACTGCTCCCAGGAGGCATCATGAGCACTTCAGGCACGCAAGGCGCCGCTCCCACACCGGCTGTGGCAGCGCTGCGCGCCCTGCCCGGACTGGAGCGGGCCTGGCCGGATCGGGACCGCGGCCTGGTCTTTGAGGCCAGGGACTCCGATGGGCGCCTGCGGGCCGGGCGGATCGACGCCGGTGGGAGCGTGGACACCCTGGCCTACGCGCAGGACCCGGCACTACCCGATCTGTCTGCCCGGCTGCTGTACCCGCACGGTGACGGGCGCCTGGTCGTCCACCGCGCAGGCCGCCGGGCCGTAGTGCTCGGGCAGGACCGGGTGCGCAAGCTGGTGCGTCCCGGCCGGGCCGCGCGGCTGGCGGATCCGCAGGCGGCGCGGCCTTTCGTGCGTGCGGGCCTGCGTACCGCTCGGGTACTGGACCGCTCCGCCTCCCGCCTGGACCTGGAATTGCTGCCGGGAAGCTCCCTGCGCGACCTGGGCGACGCGGGAATGGCCGGCTGGGAGAGGCTGGTGCAGCTGTGGCCCGCCGTCGTCCGCCCCGAGGCGCTGCCGGAGCACACCGGGGCCGACGAGGCCGAGGTACTGCGCAGCTGGCGGCGGCGAGCACTGAACCTGGGCATACTGGCGGGAACTACCATGGCCTCGGAGCGGGTCGGGGACGCTATCACCCGGGTATGCGCCGTGCTGGAGCAGCCGGGCGACCCATTAGCCGCATCCCACCGGGACCTGCACGACGCCCAGCTGCTGTGGGACGGCAATACCCTGTCCCTGCTGGACCTCGATACCGCCTGCCTAGCCGAGCCCGCCCTTGACGTGGGCAACCTGGCCGCACACGTGGACCTGATGCTTGCTCAGAACCGGCTCAGCACGACGGCGCACGGTCGGGTAACCTGCCTCCTGGAGGATCTGGGCCGCCAGCTCGCCAGCCGCCCACGATTGTCCGCGTACTACCTGGCCTCCCGGCTCCGGCTGATCCACGTGCACGCCTTCCGCCCCGGCGCCGAGACTTGGCTGCCTGCCTGGACCCGGGAGTCCCTGCGGCTAGTGGCCTCACCCGGTGGTGCCTGGGCGGCCCGTACCCCGGGAAAATAGATGCCGACGCCACCCTCGGGCAAAGCACACCCCGTTGCGGTCCCGGTCAAGCAGCATGATCGGGACCGCAACGGGCACAATAGATGGGTGAAGGTCACCGCCCCGTTCTCCCGGGCGACCATACGCACCCGGATCATGTGGACAATTGTCCTGGTTGCCTCGGTGGCGCTGGCCACCTCGGGAGCCGCCGTGTGGATGCTGGATCTGCGCTCCACTCACGCCGATATCGACGACCGCCTGGTACTGACTCGCCAGGAACTGCGACGCCTGGCGAGCACGGGTGTAGACCCCGCCTCCGGAACACCGCTGACCGATCCGGGCCAAGTGCTCCAGACCTACATGGGCCACTCCGTGCTCGGCTCCGGCGAGGGACAGCTGGGCATTGTGGACGGCGCCGTGCGGCTGGTGTCTGCCGACAGCATCGAAATGCGCCCGGAGTCCGATGCCGAGCTAGTCGAGCAGCTGCTGCCGATGGCGAATTCCGGTAATTCCACCATCAGCGACGTCAAGACGGCTGCCGGCCGTTACCGGGTACTGGTAGTACCTCTGTCCGACGGGCACACCACAGCGGCACTAGTCCGGGCCGTCGACCTCGACGCGGCCGAGGCGGGCGTATGGCGCACCATGCGGCTTTACGCGGCGGCCGCCTCCGTCACGGTGGTGCTAGTCACCGCGCTGGCATGGCTCAGCATCGGTCGGCTACTACGCCCCATCTGGGAGCTTCGCAACGCCACCGAGTCAATCGACGAGCGCGACCTGACCACCAGAGTGCGCGTTCGCGGCCGCGATGACCTCTCCGCACTGGCAGCCGCAGTCAACCGCATGCTCGATCGTGTCCAGCGGGCGGTGGAGGCCCAGCGGGAGCTGCTCGACGACGTCGGGCACGAGCTGCGCACCCCCATCACGGTGGTGCGCGGTCACCTGGAGCTCATCGACCCCGCTGACCCTGAAGACGTGCGCCAGACCTCCGAGCTGGCCCTGGACGAATTGGACCGGATGAGCGCGCTGGTGGGAGATCTGCTGGAGCTGGCGCGCAGCTCCCAGAGCGACTTCGTGACCCCCGAGGCCACGGATGCGGAGACCCTGACCATGCAGGTGTTCGACAAGGCCAGCGCCCTGGGCGAGCGGCGCTGGCGACTGGAGGCGTGCGCATCGGGCACGGTCATGCTTGACCCGGCACGCATCACCCAGGCCTGGCTGCAGCTGGCGGCTAACGCCGTTAAGTACTCCGAGGAGGACTCCCGGATCTGGCTCGGCTCGGCGATCGGGGCAGGCTTTGGAACGGACACCGAACTGCGGGTGTGGGTACGTGACGAGGGCATCGGAATCGCGCCGCAGGACCTGGAGAAGGTGCGCCGTCGCTTCGCCCGCACAGCCCAGGCGCAAAGGCGTGCCGCGGGCTCGGGGCTGGGGCTGAGTATCGTGGAGAACATAGCCGACGCCCACGGCGGCGGGCTCGACATCGCCTCCGAGATTGGGAGAGGATCAACCTTCACGCTGCGCATTCCCGTGCGACTCCCTGAACCGGCACGGCCCGGCGCGGCAGAAAGGGACGGGTGAATACCATGACCACACCCATGCTTGACGCATGACCGCAGTAATGATCGTAGAGGACGAGGCCCGTATCGCCTCCTTCCTGACCAAGGGGCTCAAGGCCGCCGGATTCGTGCCCAAAGTCGTGGACAACGGGGCGGACGCCGTAGAGATGGCACTGCTCGGCGAGGCGGACATCATCCTGCTTGACGTGGGCCTGCCGGACATCGACGGTTTCGAGGTGCTTGAACGCATACGCGGTCAGGGTGTGAGCACGCCGGTCATCATGCTCACCGCCCGCTCCTCCGTGGCTGATCGGGTGGCCGGCCTGGAGGGGGGCGCCGACGACTACCTGCCCAAGCCCTTCTCCTTCGACGAGCTCGTGGCCCGCATCCGGCTGCGACTGCGCCCTCAGGAGACCGCCGCCCCTGATCCCGGCCTCCTGGTGCACCGGGACCTGGCCCTAGACATACGCACCCGCCGAGTGCGGGTGAACGGGGAATGGGTGGACTTGTCCGCGCGAGAGTTCGCTCTTGCAGAGGTGTTCATGCGTCATCCCGACCAGGTGCTCAGCCGGGAGCAGCTGCTGGCCAACGTCTGGGGACTCGACTTCGATCCCGGCTCCAACGTAGTGGATGTCTACGTCTCCTACCTGCGCAGCAAGCTCGGCAAGGACAGGCTGGAGACAGTACGCGGAGTCGGCTACCGACTGAGCTGACGGTCCGGCGCCCGGCGCTCCTCCTGCGGTGCTCCCGTCCGGGAGCACGCACTGCGCTCAGTCGTCGTCCTTGTCGTCGTCGTCATCATCGTCGTCCTTGTCGTCGTCATCATCGTCATCGGTATCGGTGCGGGCGCCGGAACCTCCATTCGTCTGCGGGGTGACGGCCTGAGGCGGCGCCGGCTGTACCACCTGCGGCGTGGCGGCAGCACCGTCGCCGTCGTCGTCACTACCGGCGCTGGGGGTTGCCGTGACGGTGGCTGCGGGTGGCGTCATCAGCGGCCCGGCACTGCGCGCAGCCGCGGCGGTAGCGGAGGCGGTTGGGGTCATGGCGATGCCCGGCTCGTCGCCGAGACCCGCAGGCCGACGGAATACCAGCAAACCTACGCACACGAGCAGCACCGCCGCCGCGACGGCTACTAGTACTGCCAACGGTCTGCCACGATCAGGATTCACGGGTTCTGTCCTCCTGGGATACCGCCCCGGCTACGGGGAGTAGGCCGCCGGGATCAGGGACGGACGTGCCCCTCCCCCTCGACGATCCACTTAGTGGTGGTGAGCGCCGCCAGGCCCATGGGCCCGCGGGCGTGCAGCTTCTGGGTGGAAATGCCGAGCTCAGCCCCCAGCCCCAACTGCCCGCCGTCCGTAAAACGGGTGGAGGCGTTAACCATTACAGCGGCCGAGTCGACGCCGGCGACGAACCGGTTCATCGCCGTGACGTCCTGCGTCAGGATCGCCTCGGTGTGTCCGGTCGAGTATTGCGCGATGTGGGCGATGGCGTCATCGATGGCGTCAACCACGCGCACCGCCAGGTCCAGGCTACCGTACTCGGTTTCCCAGTCCGCCTCGGTGGCGTCCACCAGCAGCTCCGAGCGGCCCTGGGCGGAGGCCTGCTCCTCTAGGTAGGCGCGCGCGCCGGCGTCAACGTGCAGCGTGACTCCGCGCTCCCACAGGGCGTCTGCCGCAGCAGGCAGATAGGCGGAGGCGGCAGACCGGTGTACGAGCAGCGTCTCGGCGGCGTTGCACACACCGACCCGCTGGGTCTTGGCGTTGACGATGATCTCAACGGCAGCAGCCAGGTCAGCGGCCGCATCCACGTACACATGGCAGTTACCTGAGCCGGTCTCGATCACCGGGACGCTTGACTCCTCCACCACCGCACGGATCAGGCCCGCCCCGCCGCGGGGTACAAGCACGTCAATCAGGCCGCGCGCGTGCATGAGGGCGGTGGCGCCGGCACGGCCCGCCGGGTCGATAGTGGTGACTAGGTCGGCGGGCAGGTCCGCCGCCGTCAGGGCGTCGCGCAGCACCGTGATGATGGCGGCGTTGGTGTCCGCGGCCGCACTACCGCCACGCAGTACGACGGCGTTACCAGACTTCAGGGTCAGGGCGGCCACATCCACGGTGACGTTGGGGCGGGCCTCATAGATCATGCCGACCACGCCGAGCGGTACCCGCACACGCCGCACCCGCAGGCCGTTGGGCAGGGTCTGCCCGTCCACGATCTGGCCGACCGGATCGGGCAGGGCGGCGATCTCGCGCAGGGAGCTGGCGATGGCCGCGATGCGATCGCCATCTAGGGCGAGGCGGTCTATCAGTCCCGACTTCATGCCGGCAGCGCGGGCGCGTTCGAGGTCCCGGGCGTTGGCAGCGAGGATCAAGTCGGCGCGGGCGGCCAGCGCGTCGGCCAGGGCGTGCAGGGCGGCGTCCTTGCGCTCCCGGTTGAGCCCGGCCAGGGCGCGCTGGGCCTGGCGGGCGGCGCGGGCGGTGGCGGCGACCAGGGCTTCGGCGTCGTTGGCTGAATCGTTGGCGGCATCTACGGGTGAAGTCGTCATGACACCAGACTGTAGTCCCCGCCGCGCCGTGCGGGTAGGCGCGGTCCGATAGCAGACGCTGGCTGAGGACGCTGAGTCCTACTGCAGCCTCATCCCGCGACTGCGGACCGTTCGCCCGGGAGGGCCCTCGCAACGGCGTACGTGCGTCAGGCGCCGACCCTAGCACGTCCCGCGCCCGTCGGAAGCGTCCTCGCTGCCGACGGGCGGCCGTCGACGACGCGGGATCATTTGCAACGCCACTTCGGGGTTAACAACGCCTGTTAACGGCCTGCTGAAGGGCTGCGAGGTATACAGCAGGCCGTTAAGTAGCGTTGTTAACGTCCAGCCGGCGCAGCAGAGGCCGAGGCGGCCAACCCGACGCCGTCTCCGGCGCCCACCGACTTCCCGGCGCCCACCGGGGCCTCCAGTGATCCCCCGGGCCCACAGCCTCCCCCGCGTTTTGTCACTCGGACCGTCTGGGAGACCGTCTGGGAGCGCGTTTAAGGCGGCCCAACCGCAGGATGACGATCCAACCGGGGCAACGGATAGTGCGTCGACGACGCCGGTCGATCCCTCAACGACCCGGGCATGCCCGGCAACGGCATACGCACCAGGACACCGGCCCGACGACATCCTCACCGACCCGACAACGACCACCACACAACAACCCGAGCCCTTGTCCCCACACCCACAAACACGAAGAACCCTAAAACCCTCCCGGCAGAGCGAGGCGGACTTCTCCGACGGTACTCTGCGCCTCATCGGCCTGCTGCGGGCCATCATTGTGGCCCATTATTAAGGCACCGGCGAATCCAGGAGTGCTGCTACTGGAGAAGGCTGAGCGTTCTCTCAACAGCTCGATTGTGCGACTCCTGCCGTCAGTCCTGGCGCAAGTGCGCCGCTCTCCTGAGCTGCGGATCGTCCTGTCCACACACTCGCCAGGGATCCTGAACGACGAGGGCATCAACCCTGCCGAGGTACTTGTCCTAACACCGTTACTGATGACGGTTCCGGGGCGAAGCCTCAATCCCTGATCCCACACGCGGTCGACGAGCTCGGCCTCGGGCTTGCCATGTCGGGCGTCGTGGACGGCCTCATCTCCCCTGGCGACCCCACTGGCTTGCCCAAGGCAACGAGGAGCCGCTGATGGCTCGTACGCCGTACGTATTAACGAGTTCGCCCTAGAAGAACGGGACGTGGGAGGGGCGAGCAATGCCAGCCCCAGCCCGGCCCGCTTAGTGGCCCGCTTGGCTGCTATGCGGGAGGAGCTCCTAGCGACGTCTCCACGCTGAAATGCTGAATCTCGCACGTCCGTGTGCAGACAGCCCGGGCGCGGGCCTGCTGCAGCGGTCTCAGTCGCCGGCGGTGCGGGGCAGCTCGGCCAGGTCATCGCGGTGCACCACCGGGGCCACGTGGTCGCCGGGGGCGGGAGCGCCCCGGCCGCGGGCCTCCAGCACCTCCTCGATCTCGGAGGCCGCGTAGCGGCAGATACCGCGGGCGAGCACCCGCTGCGGCCCCACGATCTCCACCACGGAACCGGACTCGAAGTCCCCGTCCACGCCGACCACGCCGGGCAGCAGCAGCGACTTCTTCCCCTCCGTGACGGCACGCGCCGCACCGGCGTCGACCAGCACCCTGCCCTCGGGCATGGAGGCATGTGCCATCCATAGGCGCCGACTGGAGCGGTGCGGCCCGGTGGGGGCGAACCAGGTACCCAGGTCGGTGGGGATGGTGCGTCCGCCGAGCAGGCGCGGAGCGTCGTCGGCGTTGGCGATAATCGTGGCCGTGCCGGAGGCGCAGGCGATGGTGGCTGCCTGCACCTTGGTGGCCATGCCGCCTGTTCCCAGGGCGCCGGCGTCGCCATCCACCCGCACCCCGCAAGCTCGTCGCTTCCGCCCACGTAGCGGACCGGGTGGGCGCCGGGCGTGCCCGGGCGGGCCGTCCACATGCCGTCCACGTCCGTGAACAGGATGAGCACGTCGGCGGTCACCAGGTGGGACACCAGGGCGGCCAGGTGGTCGTTATCGCCCAGGTTGAACTCGGCGGTCGCTACGGCGTCGTTCTCATTGACCACGGGCACCGCCCCCATGGACAGCAGGGCGTCGAAGGTAGCGCGCACAGTCCGGTAGTGGCTGCGCACGGCCACGTCCTGAGCGGTCAACAGCACCTGTGCAGTCACCGCCCCATAGGCGCTAAGAGCAGTCTGCCAGCGAGAAACCAGGCGCCCCTGCCCCACGGACGCAGCGGCCTGCAGCAGGCGCAGCTCGCCGGGTCGAGTCTCCAGGCCAAGCGGAACCAGGCCGGCGGCCACTGCACCGGAGGAGACCAGTACGACGTCGTGCCCGCGTCGGCGCATGCCGGCAAGCAGCCCGGCCAGGATGTCGATGCGGTTCAGGTCCAGTCCGCCGTCGGGGCGAGTCAGTGAGGAGGAGCCGACCTTGAGCACGACGCGCGCCCCCTCCGGCAGTGCGTCGGGGCGCAGACCAACACCGCCGGCGCGCGCGTCTGCGCCCGCGCCCTGGTATACGGCCCCGTTTCTAGTCCCGGCGCCCCGGCCCGGCCCATGCAACTGTCCCGCGGCATTGGCAGGCGGAGTGCTCATGCGTCCTCCCAGTTGGCGGCGTCGGTCCACAGCCCCTCAGCGGCCTCGTCGCGCAGCTGCTGGCGGGCCGCCTCCTTGGCGTCCATCCACTCGTGGTAGCGCTCACGCCGCTCGGCGTTGGTACGGCGGTGGCGGTCCTCCAGGCGGGCGTCGGTACCGCGGGCGCCGAGCAGCTCCGCGCCGGTGGTCACGGACGGCTCCCAGGTGAAGATGACGCCGCCCTCAACCGCACCGATCAGCACGGTGTCCCCCGCGTGGGCGCCGGCCTTGGCCAGCTCATCCTCGACGCCGCCAGCGGCCAGCCGGTCAGCCAGGTAGCCGACCGCCTCGTCGTTGGAGAAGTCGGTCTGCCGCACCCAGCGCTCGGGCTTGGCCCCGCGCACCTGGTAGACGGTGCCCTCGGCGGGGTGCTGGATGACGGACACGGTCGCAGTCGCCTGCCCGCTGCGGCGGCCCACGGCAGCGGGGCGGATAACGGGCCGCACGGGCCCGGCGGCGGGGGCCTGGGCGCGGGCCCGCTGCACCAAGTCCGCCAGGGCGAAGGACAGCTGGGACAGCCCCGCGTGGGAGACGGCGGAGACGGTGAACACGGGCAGGCCCCGGGACTTGAAGTCCGCCTCCACCAACTCGGCCAGATCGGCCGCGTCGGGGACGTCGGCCTTGCCCAGCACCACCACGCGCGGGCGCTCCATCAGCGGCGGCAATCCGGTAAGCGCAGGGTCGGCCTCGTCGCGCCCAAGGTGCTCGGCGTAGGCGGCCAACTCGGCCTCGATGGTGTCGAAGTCACTGACCGGGTCACGCCCCGGCTCTAGGGTGGCGCAGTCCAGCACGTGCACTACCACAGCGCAGCGCTCGATGTGCCGCAGGAACTCCAGGCCCAGCCCCTTGCCCTCGCTCGCGCCCGGGATCAGCCCGGGCACGTCCGCCATGGTGTAGCGGACCTGGCCGGCCTCAACCACACCCAGGTTGGGGGTCAGCGTGGTGAAGGGGTAGTCGGCGATCTTGGGGCGTGCGGCACTCATGGCGGCGATCAGGGACGATTTGCCGGCACTGGGGTAGCCGACCAGGGCCACGTCGGCGACGGTCTTCAACTCCAGGGTGACATCATGCGCCTCGCCGGGCTCGCCCAGCAGATGGAAGCCGGGTGCCTTGCGCCTGGGGGACGCCAGGGAGAAGTTTCCGCGGCCGCCGGGCCCGCCCGCGGCGACGACGACGCGCTCGCCGACTTCAGTCAGGTCCGCCAGCACGCCGCCTTCGGAATCCTTCACGACGGTACCCAGCGGCACTGGCAGCACCAGGTCCTCGCCGTCGGCACCCCGGTGCCAGCCGCCCTGGCCGGGGGTGCCGGACTCGGCGCGCCGATGCGGTGCGCGGTGGTAGGTGAGCAGTGTGGTCACGCGCGGGTCGGCGGACAGGATGACGCTGCCGCCATTTCCGCCGTCGCCGCCGTCGGGGCCGGCCAGCGGCTTGTACTTCTCACGGTGGATCGACGTACAACCATTTCCGCCGTCGCCGCCGGCGACGTGCAGGACCACCCGGTCAATGAAGCTGGGCATGAACGACTCCTCGGAGTGAACGGGGCGACCTCCCCGGGGCCGGCATGCGCGAGGGCGGACGGCCGAAGCCGCCCGCCCTCGCGGATACCGTCATGACGCTGGAGGCTGTGTCAGCCTTCGGATGCGACCACGTTGACGACCTTGCGGTCTCGGAAGGTACCGAACTTGACGTTGCCTGCGGTCAGGGCGAACAGCGTGTCGTCCTTGCCGCGGCCCACGTTGTTGCCGGGGTGGAAGTGAGTGCCGCGCTGGCGGACGATGATCTCGCCGGCCTTGACGAACTGTCCGCCGAAGCGCTTAACGCCGAGGCGCTGGGCGTTGGAGTCGCGGCCGTTGCGGGAGGAACCAAGACCCTTCTTGTGTGCCATGTGTCGGGCTTCTTTCTGTTTCGCTGTTGCCTAAGAGGATACTGCGGCGGGACGAGCCACTCAGCCGATCGCGGTGACCTTGATGGCGGTGAGCTTGGCGCGGTGACCCTGGCGCTTGCGGTAGCCCGTCTTGTTCTTGAACTTGAGGATGTTGATCTTGGGGCCCTTCTCGTCGCCGACGATCTCGGCCTTGACGGAGGACTTGGCCAGGTCCGCCGCGGAAGCGGTCACCTTGTCTCCATCCACCAGCATGACGGGGGCGAGGGTTACCTCGTCGCCGACCTCGCCGGCAAGCTTGTCGACAACCACGACGTCACCGACGGAGACCTTCTCCTGACGGCCGCCGGCCTTGACGATCGCGTAGACCACTTGACTGCTCATCTCTGTCGTATCTTCTAGCCGCTCGCTCCCGGGAGCACTGCTCCACCGCTCGCGGGCGACTACCTGGGCAATGGTGCGGAACGCACCGCCGGATTACTTTATGCGATCCGGCGGGCAACACCAACCTGTAGGGGCTTGCGAGACCTGTGTTCTTCCGCACCTCACAGCTCGCGGGGCGCGCCCCGCGGGTGCCGGGCGTCCGCCGCGCCAGAACGGCGACCGCTGCTCACGCAGCGGCCACCGCCCCAGCCATTCACTCGCCCGCGTCGGCGGAGTCGGGGCAGCGCCGCCATCCGTGTCCGAGTCATGCTCGTGCGCATGCTCGGAAGCCGCCGCGATCTGCGCCAGCGCACCGCGCACGGCCGAGCGAGCGGCATCATCCCGGTCCCCGTCCGCAGCCGCGGACTTGCCGCGTCCCCCAGACCGTCCCGACCTGCCGGAGGACTTGGCTGACTTGCCCGCTCCCTTGGCGGACTTCCCCTCGGACTTCGCGCCGTCGTCGTCGCGGCCGCGGCGGCCCCGCCCGGAGCCGGAGCCGCGCGAGGCGGAGGCGGACATGTCCACCGCCTGGTTCTCCACCGGGTGCTCGTGGACGATGAAGCCGCGCCCGCCGCAGCACTCGCAGGGGGTGGAGAAGGCCTCCACCAGCCCCTGCCCGACGCGCTTGCGGGTCATCTGCACCAGCCCCAGGGAGGTGACCTCCGTGACCTGGTGGCGGGTGCGGTCGCGCCCCAGGCACTCCACCAGGCGGCGCAGCACCAGGTCGCGGTTGGACTCCAGCACCATGTCCACGAAGTCGATCACCACCATGCCGCCGATGTCGCGCAGCCGCAGCTGGCGCACGATCTCCTCGGCCGCCTCCAGGTTGTTGCGGGTGATGGTCTCCTCCAGGGTGCCGTCCGCGCCCCCGGTGAAGCGCCCGGTGTTGACGTCGATCACGGTCATGGCCTCGGTGCGGTCGATGATCAGCGTGCCGCCGCTGGGCAGCCAGACCTTCCGGTCAAAGCCCTTGGCGAGCTGCTCGTCGATGCGGTGGGCGGTGAACACGTCCTCGGGGCTGACCCAGTGCTCCAGCCGTTCGGTCAGCTCGGGGCTGAGGTCGGACACGTAGTTGGAGATGGTCTTCCAGGCGTCGGGGCCCTGCACGATCAGCTTGCGGAAGTCCTCGTTGAAGACGTCGCGCACCACGCGCACGGCCAGTTCGGGCTCCTCCTTCAGCAGCATGGGCGCCTTCCCGGAGCCCTTGAGCACCTGGGAGGACTTCTTGTCGATGCTCTCCCACTGAGCCACGAGTCGCTTCACGTCGTCAGCGAGCTGCTCCTCCCCCGCGCCCTCGGCGGCGGTGCGGACGATCACGCCGGCGTCGTCCGGGACGATCCGCTTGAGGATCTTCTTCAACCGGTTGCGCTCGGCGTCGGGGAGCTTGCGGGAGATGCCGGTCATGGTGCCGCCGGGCACCAGCACCAGGTAGCGGCCGGCGAGGGTGATCTGGCTGGTCAGCCGCGCACCCTTGTGACCGATGGGGTCCTTGGTGACCTGCACCAGGACCGCGTCCCCACTGGACAGCGCGTCCTCGATGCGGCGCGGCTTGCCCTCCATGCCGGCGGCGTCCCAGTTGACCTCGCCGGCGTAAAGGACGGCGTTGCGGCCCTTGCCGATGTCCACGAAAGCAGCCTCCATGGACGGCAGCACGTTCTGCACGCGCCCGACGTAGACATTGCCCACCAGCGAGGCCTGGGTGTGGCGGGCCACGTAGTGCTCCACCAGCAACCCGTCCTCGAGCACCGCGATCTGGTTCAGGCCGTCCTGCTCGCGCACCACCATCTGCCGGTCGACGCTCTCGCGGCGGGCAAGGAACTCGGCCTCAGTAATGATGGGCCGACGCCGGCCGGCAGCACGTCCCTCACGGCGGCGCTGACGCTTGGCCTCCAGGCGGGTGGAGCCCTTGAGCGCGGTGATCTCGTCCCGGGAGGCGTCGGAGCGGCTACGCGATCGACGACGCCGACGGCGCGAGCTGCCGGCGCTCTCCTCCGGTGTCTCGGCGGAGGCCTGGTCGGCGGGCGCGCTGTCTGCGACGTCGGCGGCCACCTCGCCGACCTCGTCTGCGTCGTCGGCGCTCTCGGTCGTGGTACCCCGCCCTTCGGCGCGGGAGCGGGCGCGCCGCCCACGTCCGCCGCGGCGGCGCTTGCGGCGGCCGGTGGAGGCGTCCTTGTTGTTCTCGGCGGCCTCAGTGGTTTCTTCGCCCTCCGCGCCCTCGGTCGGGGCGGGCTGGGAGGATGCGGCCTCTTCGGCGTCGGTATCGCGGGCCGGGTCGGCGTTGCGGCTGCGGCGCCTGGCGGGGGAGGTCTCTTCCACGTGCTCGGGCGCGGTGGAGGCGGCGGTCGCGCGACGACGCCGCCGACGCCCGCCACCAGCGCGGGTACCGGCAACGGCCTCGCCGGAATCTGCGGCGTCGGCATCACCGGAGTCAGCGCCGACCGAGGCGGCGGCGCCGGACTTGACGGCCGGGGCGTCCTGGTCCCGGCGCGAGGCGGTTTCGGCGCTCGGCTCCGCCGGTTGGGCCTGGGCCGGGGTGGTCGCGGCGACCCTCACCTTGCGGCGCCGCCGGGCCAGCGCCGGATCAGGGGCCTGGAACAGGAGCGATGCGGCGGGTAGCTGCGGCTCCTCCGGCTCCGGCAAGTCCTCCTCCAGCACCGACGCGGACGCTCCGGCGTCTGCCTCAGACTCGGGTTCGGAGGCCGAGTCGGACTCAGGGTCAGGGTCTGCCGCGTCCTCGGCCTCGTCGTCGGCGCCATCGACCTCGCTGCCCTCGGTCTCGGGGGCCTCGGCATCTTCTGCATCTTCTGCTTGTACGGCATCGGCGCCTTCGCTCTCCGCGGCATCGGGGGCTTCCGCCTGCGCAGCATCATCGGCGGAGTCGGCGGAGTCGACCGCCGGGGCGTCGTATTCCGCGGGCGTTCCCGCGGACGCGTCGGAGTCAGCGGCTTCGACACCCTCTGCCTGCGGCACAGCCGCCTGCGCCTCGGCGTCTGCGACGTCGGAGACCCTGCTCGGCGCGTCGGGAGCGGTCTCGGGCGTGGTTACGGCGGCGGTGACTCGACGGTGCCGGCGAGCCGGGCGCTTGGGGGTGCTTGTCTCCTCGGAGCCCTGAGCGTGTGCGTCGTGTGAGCGCGATGACGAGGGTGACATGGGTCTATCTGCACTTTCGGGCGCTATGGCTCCGCCGTACCCGCGGCGCCATAGCGCGGTCGCGCTCCCCTGGCGGGGAGCGAAAAGCCTACATGTGCGCCTTGTGGCGCCGGCCTGCGGCGGAACTCGCACATTGCGGAAGTGCGGCGGCGCTCTGGGCGGCGCAATTCTTCCGGGCGGTCTCGGCCGAGGGTCGGACACCGACTGCCGGTACGGGACCGCCGGTGCCACGGGCAGTATCCCACAGGTGCGAGCCGACCGGGCCACAGTCACACAGGTGGCGCCGTCGTCTCGCCCACGGCGGACAGGCCAACCGGCGCACGCCGCCCCAGCACTGTCACAAACGGTGACAAACGCACCCGCGCCGCCGACGCGCCATCACCAAAACGTCGAAATCACGCGGTTTCAGATTCGAGCCGGGACGTCGGGGCGCGCGTTTGTCACCAATTCTGACAACCGACCGCTCCATCCCAGGCCGATGCACAGCCGTGCAACGAGTCGTATCTTTTCGCGACACACCGTCACCCGCCTATACTTGACCTATCTCCCGGGGAGCCCCTATATGGTTCCTCTTATATTTCCCGTGGTCCTCGCGAAAGGCGGCGCAGATGAGCCTCGCACCCATGGCGCTCGACTCCCTCGACGTGGCTCGATGGCAGTTCGGCATCACCACCGTCTACCACTTCATCCTGGTACCGCTCACAATCGGCCTGTCTCCGCTGGTCGCGCTCATGGAGACGCTCCACCTACGCACCGGCAACGAGCAGTGGCGGACGGCCACCCGGTTCTTCGGCAACCTTCTGCTGATCAACTTCGCGCTCGGTGTGGCCACCGGCATCGTGCAGGAGTTCCAGTTCGGCATGAACTGGTCGGAGTACTCCCGGTTCGTCGGCAACATCTTTGGGGCTCCGCTGGCCTTCGAGGCGCTGCTGGCATTCTTCATGGAGTCCACCTTCCTGGGCCTGTGGATCTTCGGTCGCGACCGCCTGTCCCCAAGTTGCACAACCTGTGCATCTGGATGGTCGCCCTGGGCACCAACCTCTCCGCCTTCTTCATCCTCGCCGCCAACTCCTGGATGCAGCACCCGGTGGGCGCCGTCGTCAACCCGGACACCGGTCGGGCGGAGCTGGACGGCGTCGGCGGGTTCTTCGAGGTGCTGGGCAACAAGATCCTTTGGGTCACCGTGGCGCACGTGCTGGCCTCAGCCTTCCTGGTGGCGGGCACGCTCATCCTGGGAGTGTCCGCGTGGTGGATGATCAAGGCCACGCGCGCCGGGCAGGACTTCGAGGCCAGACACCTGTGGCGCCGCATGACGCGCTTCGGTGCGGTGACCATGGTCATCGCCGGCATTCTGACAGCCGGCTCCGGCCACATCCAGGGGCAGATTGTGGCCGAGGAGCAGCCGGCCAAGATGGCGGCGGCCGAGATGCTGTGCGAGACCGAGTCCGGCGCCGGCTTCACCGTGGCCGCCTTCGGCTCCTGCGCCGACGGCACCGCCAAGCATCTGATCACCGTCCCCTATGTATACTCCTTCATGGCCACCAACGATCCGAACGCCGAGATCATGGGTCTGAACGACGCCCAGGAGCTTTACGCGGAGCGCTACGGCGACGGCGTGGACTACACCCCCAACGAGATGATCACCTTCTGGTCCTTCCGCCTGATGATCGGCCTGGGCATGCTCGCCGTCGCCATCGGCGTCGTCGCCCTGTGGCTGACGCGCCGCGACCGCCTGGTCGACTCCCCGCTGTTGGGCAAGATCGCCCTGTGGAGCATGTGGCTGCCCTTCGTCGCCGCCTCGTTCGGTTGGATCATGACCGAGATGGGGCGGCAGCCCTGGGTGGTGGTGCCTAACCTTGCCGATCCCGTCTCCCAGGTCTATATGCTCACCGCCGACGGCGTCTCCACGGTCGTCTCCCCCGGCACCGTGCTGGCGTCGCTGATCGGCTTCACGCTGTTGTATGCCGCCCTCGGCGTCGTGTGGTTCCTGCTGCTGCGCCGCTACGTTCGCGAGGGCGTGCGCACCCAGGTGCCCGACGTCGTCGAAGACGCTGCCGGGCGCCCGGCCGACGACGCCGAGACGCTGCTGTCGTTCCAGTACTAGTCCCGTTACCGATGCGCACCCCAGCCGCTGTCAAGGCCTGCGGCGGCCGATGCCATTGCCCGCCGACTCTGCCACCAACCAACGCACAATCCGACTAACCCGTGGAGCCCACCGTGACACTCTCCGTCCTCTGGTTCATCCTCATTGCGATCCTCTGGGTCGGCTACCTGACCTTGGAGGGCTTCGACTTCGGCGTGGGCATGCTGCTGAAGATCCTCGGCCGTGACGAGCGGGAGCGGCGCGCCATGGTGCGCGCCATCGGCCCCCACTGGGACGGCAACGAGGTGTGGCTGCTGACCGCCGGCGGCGCCACCTTCGCCGCCTTCCCCGAGTGGTACGGCACCCTGTTCTCCGGCGCCTACCTAGTGCTGTTCCTGATCCTGCTGTGCCTGATCGTGCGCGTGTGCGCCATCGAGTGGCGCGGCCGGATCAACGATCAGACCTGGCGCGACCGGTGGGACTGGGCGCACACCATTGCCGCCTGGCTGCCCTCGATCCTGTGGGGTGCGGCCTTCGCGAACATGGTGCAGGGCATGGAGATCGAGGTGATCGACACCACCACCGGCGCGCCCGTGCCGGCCGGTGAAGTGCCTGCCGACGCACTGATCCTCGGCGCCTCCCACCTGCTCACCGGAGGGTTCTTCAGCCTGCTCACGCCCTTCACGCTGCTGGGCGGCGCAGCCACCTGCCTGCTGTTCCTCACTCACGGAGCCCTGTTCACCGCGCTGAAGACGGCCGGCGACCTGTCCGTGCGGGCGAGTGCCTTCGCCCGTCGCTGCGGGGTCGCCTCGACGGCGGTCGCGGCCGCCTGGGGCTTGTGGGCGACCAGCTACTCGGCCACCGCCTGGGTCTGGCTGCCACTGGTAGTGGCGGCGTTGGCGCTCGTCGGCTCCCTGGTGGCCTCGTTCCGCGGTCGGCAGGGGCTCGCCTTCGGCCTGCACTTCGCCGGTATCGCCGGAGTCGGGGCGCTCATCTTCACGGCCATGACGCCCGACGTCATGCGCTCCTCGATCGACCCCGCTTACTCACTGACCATCGCGCAGGCCGCCTCCGCCGACGCCACCCTGGCGATCATGACGGTTGCCGCCGTCGTCTTCCTGCCGGTGGTGCTCTTCTACACGATCTGGGGGTACCGGACTTTCTCCGCGCGCATCAACGCCGAACGGATCGACCCCGACGCCGGTGGACTGCACCCCACACGTGTGCGCGACAACGCCCAGCCCGCGCCCGTCGATCACTGAGGCGCTCACCGAGGCGGGCCGACGCTCGCCCGTGGCCCGACGACGCCGTCTACTACGCCACTTCACCGTTGGGTACGCCAGTTCAAGGTTCGCTGAACGGCCCACAGCAATTCAGCAGACCGCTAATTAGCGGAGCAGACGCACTCAGCCCTCCGACGTTGGCGGGCCCACAGCCCTGCGGGCCTCCTCCTGGGACTCCATGAGCTCGTTGTACTCGGTGAAGTCGCGAGCATCTGCGCACAGCTCGCGGGTCGTCTCGATGATCCGTTCCGGGACGATGATGCCGTACCAGGCGATTGTTGAGATCGCGCATTCGCATGCAGCCCCCACGTCGCCTTCGCATATCAGGTTCAGGTTGCGGGCGTCCTCGGAGTCCGCGCCCCGACAATCAGCAACGACGGCGATCAATTCATCCCAGCTAGCCACATCCCAAATGTACTTCTACGCCGGCAGACGGGGCCAGACGACGGCGACGAACGCTGTGTCGGCCTGCCCCTCCCCATCGGCGTGGGGTACGGATTCAGCACCGCTGCCGGTATCTGGTGCTGGCTGCTTCAAAGCGTGCGGCAAACACTGAACCGCCTGCCTCGGGGAGCCATCCGGATGCAGCCGGGTGACTCCCCACCATTATGCGACTTCGGCCTCATGACATACAAGCGAATAATGCTGAGGCCGAGGCTGTGAGCGCGACGGCGCCCCACCACCCCCAATCCCCATCAAGAACCCACTCCCGGGACCACGGTCCCACTGCGGCACTATGCTGTTTGGGTGAAGCCGTTGGATCCCCGACTCATGCGGTACGCCGCCGCGGCCCGGCGCTACATCGCCACGACGGCGGTCACGGGCGCGCTCACCGCGCTGCTTGTCGTCGCCCAGGCGTACCTCATCGCCCACGCCATCTCCCCGGTCATCACCGGCACCGCCGCCCCTAGCACCGTGCGGCCCGCGATAGCGGCGCTGGCCGGGGTGGTAGCGGCCCGGGCACTGGTCCTGTACGTGCAGGAGTCGCGCGCCCACCGGGCGGCCACCGACGTCACCACCGACCTGCGCCACCAAGTGCTGCAGCGCGCCGCCACTCTTGGGCCGCGCTGGCGAGCCGTCCACGGCGCGGACACCGCCACCCTGCTCACGCGCGGCCTGGACGACCTCGAGCCCTACTTCACCCGCTACCTGCCGCAACTGCTACTGGCGGCCACCGTCACCCCGGCCACCGGCCTGGTGCTACTCACCCAAGACCTGCCCTCCGCGATCGCAGTGGCCTGCACCATCCCGCTGATCCCGATATTCATGATCCTAATCGGCCGCCTCACCCAGACCCATTCCGAGGCCCGACTGCGCACCATGGAACGCCTGGGCAGCCAACTGCTGGACCTGCTGGCGGGCCTGCCCACCCTCAAGGCGCTGGGCCGTCAGGCCGGCCCCGCCCGGCGGGTGCGCGAACTCGGCCGCGCCTACAACGCCACCACCATGTCCACGCTGCGGGTGGCCTTCCTGTCCGGTGCGGTGCTGGAGTTCATCACCACCCTGTCGGTGGCGATCGTCGCCGTCGAGGTGGGCTTCCGGCTGCTGTACGGGCGCATGGACCTGGCCACCGGCCTGCTGGTCATCATGATCACCCCGGAGGTCTACCAGCCGTTGCGGCAGGTCGGCTTCCAGTTCCACGCCTCTGCCAACGGGGTGGCCGCCGCCGAGGCGGTCTTCGCGGTGCTTGAGGAGCCCACGCCGACGCCTGGCACCACCCCCGCCCCCGACCTGTGCACATCCCGCATCGAGTTTGAGCAGGTTTCCGTGGCCGCCCGCGGCGCCTGGGCACCCGCCGACCTCACGGCAACAATCCGCCCCGGCCGGGTGGTGGCCCTGACTGGAGCCTCCGGTGCCGGCAAGACCACCACCGCCGGGCTGCTACTCGGACTGCTACCCCCGACCGGGGTCGGGTACGGGTGGTCACCGCCGCGGACTCGGGAGTGGACCTGGCCGACGTCGCCCCCGCCTCCTGGTGGGAGCAGATCACCTGGGTGCCGCAGCGCCCCGTGATCGTGCCCGGCACGCTGCTGGAAAACGTCCTCGGCCGGCCCCCAACCGACGCCGACACCCCAGCCCCGGCCGATGCCGGCGGGCACGCCCCGGCGGACGCCGTCCCCGTCCCGCCCGCCCTGGCGGATGCCGCCGCGGCCACCGGATTCGACGAGGTCGTCGCCGGTCTGCCCGCAGGCTGGCACACGCGCGTAGGCCAGGGCGGCGTGGGACTGTCGGTCGGACAGCGCCAGCGACTGGCTCTCACCCGCGCCCTGGTCACCGACGCCCCCCTGGTGCTGCTCGACGAGCCCACCGCCCATCTCGACGCCGCCAGCCAGGCGCGGGTGCTCGATGCCGTAGCCGCTCTACGCGCGGCAGGCCGCACCGTCGTGGTGATCGCACACCGGGCGGCGCTCGTCTCCCTGGCCGACGACGTGATCGAGGTAACTTCACGCCCCGCCACCGGGGACGTGCTCGTCCCAGAGGCCGGCCACGCCGGACCCAGTGACGCCGCTACCGGGGACACCGATCCAGACACCGATCCAATGGACATGCTCGTATTCTCAGGAGGCGACCGGTGAGTGCCGCGTTGACTGCCTCCGAGCGGAGTGCCCTGCGCCGCGCCGTGGATCTACTCGACCTGAGCGGCGCCCGATTCACCGCATCCGTAATCGTCGGCTCGCTGGGGCTGGCCAGCGCAGTATGCCTGTCCGCCGTCGCCGCCTGGCTGATCGCCCGCGCCTCACAGACCCCGGAGGTGGTGGCTCTCGGGGTGGCTCCGGTAGCGGTGCGCCTATTCGGAATCTCGCGCTCCGTGCTGCGCTACTGCGAGCGCCTGCTGTCCCACGACACGGCACTGCGGGGCATGAGCGCGCTGCGCACCCGGCTGTATGAGACTCTGGCCGGCGCCCGCACGGACACGGTTGCGGGGCTGCGCCGCGGGGACGTGCTGGCGCGTGTGGGCGCCGACGTGGACGCCGTTGGGGACCTGGTGGTGCGCTCACTGCTGCCGATCGCGGTGGCCGCCGCCCTGGGTCTGGCCACCAGCCTGGGACTGGCCCTCGTGTATCCGCCGGCGGGCGCGATCCTGGCGGTCTGCCTGCTGCTCTCGGGCGTCGCCGGGCCCCTGATGACGATCCGCTCGGCGCGCGCCGCCGAGCTGGCACGCCAGGAGCAGGCCACCGACCTGTCGGCCGCCGTCGTGAACCTGCTCGACGGTGCCGACGAGCTGCGCGTCTCCGGACGCATGCCACGCACCATGAGCGACCTGGCCGGCTTGGAGGACCACCTGGCCGCCACCCGTGACCGGGCGGCCCGGCCCGCCGCCCTGGCCGCCGTCATCGACACCACCGCCATGGGTCTGGCCGTGCTCGGCAACATACTCGTGGGCGCCCAAGCCGTATCCGACGGGCGCCTGGCCCCGGTGTGGCTGGCGGTGATCGTGCTGGTGCCGCTGAGCGCCTTCGAGGCCTCGGCCGCCCTGGGCCCCGCGTCTGTCCAGTTGGTGACCTCGGCGGGCGCAGCCGTACGCATCATGGCCCTGCTCGACGACGCCGCCGCCTCCGCCGCCCACGTGCCCACGCCGCGCCCATTGCCCGCCGCGAGCACCTCCGGTCCGCACCTGCGTGCGCGTGACTTGGCGGTCGGCTGGCCGGGCGGACCGGTTGTCGTCTCCGGCGTCGACCTGGACCTGACGCCGAGGCGGCGCCTGGCCATCGTGGGCCCCTCCGGCGTCGGCAAGACCACGCTGCTGCTAACCCTCGCCGGCCTGCTGGAGCCGCGGGGAGGAGAGCTGACCCTGGATGGGGCGCCGCCGTGGAGTGCGGATCGGGCGGAGGCTGCCGGGCGCGTGAGCCTGACTGCGGAGGACGCGCATGTATTCGACACCACGGTGCTGGAGAACCTGCGCGTGGCCGACGGCGCACTTACCCGCGAGCGGGCTGTCACCCTGCTGGCACGGGCCGGGCTGGGTGACTGGTTGGCCCGTCTTCCCGATGGGCTGGACACGCGCCTGGGGGCGGATGCGACGGCCGTTTCCGGCGGCGAGCGGCGCCGCCTGCTGCTGGCTCGCGCCCTGGCCGCGCCCGCGCCGCTGATGCTGCTGGACGAGCCCGGCGAGCACCTGGATGCCGCCACCGCCGACCGCCTGGTCGGGGACCTGCTGCACGCCGGCGCTACAGACGCCCCCACCACCGGTGTGGAGGCCTCGGGCGGTGACACGACCGACCCCGCCGCCGATGCCCGCGGCGTATTGTTGGTAACCCACCGTCTGTCTGCCCTGGCGGACGCCGACGAGGTACTGGTCCTGGGCGCTCCACAGGACGCCAACGACCCACACCACACGGACGATGCCGATGGTTCCCCGCGCGGCGCCCCCGCGACGGTGACGCGCCGCGGCACCCACGCGAGCCTCGCGGCGTCCGATCCCGCATATCGCTGGTCCCTTAAGCAGGAGCGCGAGAAACATGGCTGAAGCACCTTCATACCCCGGCAACCCCGCCTATAGCGACATCCACGACGCACCAACGGGCAGCACCGTGCGCCTGTTCCGAGCTGCCCTCCGTCTGACGAGCTCACTGAAGGTACCGGAGGCGCTGAACCGGCTCGTGGACTCCGCCTGTGCGCTTACCGGAGCCGGATGGGGAACGATCGCTGCCCCGGCATCGGTCGATCCCTTAACGGCCGCATCCCTGACCACCGGCACAGCCACAGCCTCCGCCGACGAGTTGGCGACCATGCTCGTCGGCGCCCCGGGGGCCGGCCCGGAGGACTCGGGGGTGGTGCTGCGCAACACTCCCGGCGACGGTGAGCCCTGTGGTGCGATCCTTTCCGCCCCACTGCGCGTACGCGGACAGATTTACGGACGTCTCTACCTGTGCGACAAGCGAGGCGGATTCACGGAGGCGGATGTCACTGCGGTGCTGACGTTGGCGGAGGCCGCGGCCGTGGCGCTGGAGAACGCGCGCCTGTACCGGGAAGCCCGGGACCGGGAGCAGTGGATGGCTGTTTCGCAGGAGCTGACCACAATGCTTCTCTCCGGCGCGGACGAGGAGGACGTACTTACCCTGATTGCACGCAGGGTGCGGGAGGTCGCCCACGCGGACACCTCCGCCCTGGTGCTGCCCAGTGTGGGTGACACGTGGATCTGCGAGATCGCGGATGGCGATCATGCCGATGAGCTGGTGGGCACGTTCTTTCCGCCCGAGGGACGGGCCCTTAAGACCTTGGCACGCCGCACCGGACTGATCGAGGACTCGCTGGCTGACGCCTGGGGTGCCTCCGACCTGCTGGTGCAGGAGCTCGCCCAGTTCGGGCCGGCACTGTATGCACCCATGATCCACCGGGGCCGCGGCGTAGGGGTAATGCTGCTGCTGCGGGCGCAGGGCGCCGAACGCTTCACCCAGCAGGACCTGGAGATCGCCGAACTGGTGGCGGGGCAGGCCACGGTCGCCTTTGAGCTGGCCGACGCCCAGCATGCGGAGGAGATGGCGACCCTGCTGGATGAACGGGCTCGCATCGGCCGCGACCTGCACGACTTGGCCATCCAGCAGCTGTTCGCCACCGGCATGCAGTTGTCGGCTGCGCGTGACCGGCTCGACCGGGAGGGCTCCGCGGCGGGCACGGATATGTCAGTCGCCTGTCAGGCACTGGATGCGTCACTGGCGGCGGTGGACGACTCGGTGCGGCAGATCCGCTCGATCGTGCGTTCCCTGCGGGACCGTGATGAGGACGTCAGCGTGGTGGAGAGGCTGCGCCGGGAGGCCTCGCTGGCCCGCACGTCCCTGGGCTATGCCCCCTCCTTGATCCTCACCGTGGACGGCCACGGCCTGGCGCAGGCGGGGCGTGAGCGGGAGGACGAGCTAATCGGTGTGATCGACGCGGCGGTTGAGCCCGATATCGCCGATGACATCGTCGCCGTGGTGCGGGAGGGGTTGTCGAATGTGGCCCGGCACGCCAAGGCATCCTCAGTTACGGTTGACGTCAAGGTAGAGGGCCTGCTTGCGTCGCAGCCGCCCGCCGGCCAGGACGGCGCCGCTTCGGGTGACGCCGAGCCCTTCCGGGGTGCACCGGTGGTGGAGGTGGTCTGCCGAGACGACGGCGTCGGCGTCGATCCCGCCGTCACCCGCCGCTCGGGGACCGCGAATATGGCAGAGCGGGCGCGTCGCCACGGCGGCAGCTTCGTAATCGGCCCGCGTGCGCGCTCCGATGGTGAGAGGCGCGGCACCTGCTTCACCTGGAGAGTGCCGCTAGAACGGCCGCGTATGGTTCCCGGCCTGATTCCAAACAGCTGATCCCGCCCGCAGCCGGGATCGGAGGAGCTCATGCAGGCGTCTCGCGGACCTGAGGCGGCCACTGCCCGGGCACCCTGGGCGGCGCTGGGGCGCAGCGGGGCAATGAGGGCGCCGGGATTGGCGCCGCGTACGGCCGTTACTCCGAATCGCCGGTGAATCGCTCTGGGATCATTAATTGCGGCGCCAGCCGGAAGCCCGCTGGCCGGCGACCCACGCGGCCACCTGGGTACGCCTTTGCAGCCCCATCTTGGCCAGCAGCGAGGTGATGTGATTCTTCACCGTCTTCTCCGCCACTCCAAGGCGCTCGCCGATCTCGCGGTTGGACAGGCCGTCACCGATCAGTTCGAGCACCTTGCGCTCCGCATTGGTCAGATCTGCGGTGGGGTCGTCATGATCGGCTCGACGGCGAGTCACAGTACGCTCATCCAACAGCACTCTCCCGGAGGCCACCGCCCGCACTACGTCGCTGATCTCCGCACCATGCACAGTCTTGAGCAGGTAGGCCCGGGCGCCGGCGTCGAGTGACTCCGCCAGGGCCTCATCATCATCGAATGAGGTCAGCACGATTGGCAGTGCCTCCGGCACCGACTCGCGCAGAGCCTGCATGAGCTCGATGCCGGTGCCATCCGGCAGCTGCAGGTCCACCAGCACCACATCCGGGCGCATGAGCTCGGCGCGGCGGATCGCCTCCGCCTTTGAGCCGGCTTCAGCGACCACGTCAAGGCCGTCGGCGCGCTCGATGATCTCGGCGATGCCTCGACGGACGATCTCATGATCGTCCACGATCATGACGCGGACCGTTTCAGTCGCGGAAGCACTCTGCATACACCAGAGCCTATCAGCAGCGGGGACCTACGTCACAGTCGACCGGAGCCGGGCGGCCCCGTCTCAGTGCTGTGCCTGCCGCGGCCGTCTCTGGCACCTGGGGCAGTACACATGGCTGCGGCCCCGACCGTCTCGGTGCGCAGGGGCGTGCCGCAGCGTCGGCACTCCTGTCCGGCGCGCCCGTATACGGCCAGCGAACGGGCGAAGAAGCCGGCGGCGCCGTCGGCATCCACGTACAGGGCATCGAAGCTGGTTCCACCCACCGCCAAGGCCCTTCCCATGACCTCGGCGGTGGCGTCCAGCAGCCTTGCCGTCACCCGCGGGCCCAGCGCCCTGCCCGGCCGCAGGCCGTGCACCCGGGCGTCCCACAGTCCCTCGTCCGCGTAGATATTGCCGATGCCGGAGACCACACCCTGGTCCATCAGCAGGGTCTTAACCGCCCTGGCGGATCCGCGGATCTTGGCGATGACGGCGCGCCGGTCCAGATGCGGGTCAAGCAGGTCACGGGCAATGTGAGTGACATCGCTGGGGATGAGCGGGGCTGAGCTGCCCGCGCCGCCCGGCGCACCATCCGCGGTTGGGACCATGTCGCTTATACGCAGCCCGCCGAACATGCGCTGGTCAACCAGGTCTAGCACGGCGCCGCCTGGCGCATCACCGGGAACGGGACGCAGGTGGAGGCGCACCCGCAAGTGGCGCGGGCGAGCGCCCGAGTCCTCCACTGGCTGCGGGGCACGCGTAGCAGTCAGGTCTACACGGGACGCGTCCGGGTCGCCCAGGAACGCCTGCGAGGCCTCCGCACCCGCCTGGGCCGATTCCCGGCCGGACGCGGTGCCGCTGACTAGCAGCTGCCCACTCATTCCCAGGTGGGCGACTAGGGCGGCACCGTCGTCCAGCGGCAGCCAGAGGAACTTGCCCCGGCGTACCGCGGCGCTGAAGGAACGCCCTGCCAGCAGCTGCACGAAGGCTTCCGCACCACCCCGCTGCCGCCGCAGCGGCCGCGGGTCCAGTACCTCCACGCGCTCCACCACCCGTCCGGTCAGATGACGGGCCAGACCCGCTCGGACAGTTTCAACCTCAGGCAGCTCAGGCATTGGTCCCGCCCAGCTCAGCCTGCCGCGGGCTCAGGTGCAGCCTCATCCGGCAAGGACTCAAGCGCCGGCACCGGTGCAGTTTCCGCCGCACCTGCCGCGTGCGGGCCTCCGGCCGGTTCCGCGCCCAGGTCGGCGCGTAATGCCTCATTGACCCCAGGCAGGTGCAATCCCCCATCGCCGTGGGAAGCGAGAATAGCCGCGTAGGCGGCCTCAGCCGCGGCGTGCTCCGCAATCTTCTTGGAGGTCCCAGTCCCCTCCCCGCGCACCCGGCCCTCAACGGCGGCGCTGGCGGAGAACACGCGACGGTGGTCGGGGCCGGTAGCCGTGACCTCGTAGACGGGATTACCCAGGCCGTGGACGGCGGCGAGTTCCTGCAGGCTGGTCTTCCAGTCAAGGCCCGCGCCCAGCATTGAGGCGTCGTCGAGAAAACGGGACACCAGGCGCTCTACTACGGCGCGTACCGGCTCCAGGCCGGTGGTCAGGTAGGTGGCGCCGATGAGGGCCTCAACCGTGTCGGACAGGATGGAGTCCTTGTCGCGGCCACCGGACAGGGCCTCACCCCGGCCGAGTTTGATGAACTCGCCCAGGCCCAGGTCCCGGGCGACTGCCGCCAGCGCGGGCTCGGACACGGTGGCGGCACGCATCTTGGCCAGCTGCCCCTCAGGCAGGTTCGGGTGGGCGTTATAGAGATTCTCGGTGACGATGATGCCGAGCACCGAGTCGCCCAAGAATTCCAGCCGCTCATTCGTGGGTGGACTGCCGTGCTCATGGGCCCAGGACCGGTGCGTGAGCGCCAAGTCGAGCAGATCCGGGTCGATGCGCTCGCCCCAGCGGAAGACGAGCGCCTCCACGTCCTCGCGCGCCGCTGACTCGTTACGCCGTTTCCTACGCCGTGAGCCCATCAGCGCTGCTCCTGATCGTGCGGCGCGTCCGGGTCCTTCGAATCATCCCCAGCACCGGCATCCGCGGAGGCACTGCTCTGCGCCTCGGGTAGCAGGGCGGCCAGCGCCGACCAGCGGGGATCCAGCTGCTCGTGGTGGTGACCTGCGGGCAGGTCATCCAGCCGCTCGCCGCACTGCGAGCACAACCCGGCACAATCCGGGCGGCACAGCGGCTGGAAGGGCAGGGCGAGCACAAGTGCATCACGCAGGGCTGGCTCCAGGTCCAAAGTGGCGTCACCCACGAGGAACAACTCGTCGGCCTCCTCATCGCCCTCCGCGGCCTGCGCGCGGGCGGCCTCTGGGGTGAAGTAGAGCTCATCGAAGGAGATGGTCGTGTCCTCCGCAATATCGCGCAGGCAGCGCACGCATTGACCTCGCAAGTGGATTTCGGCGTTCCCGCGGACCAGTACGCCATTATCCAAGCTGGTCAGTTCAGCATCCACAGTCAGGGGCTGCCCTCCTGGGCGCCGATCATCTCAGCGCCCAGATCAGCCGGCGCAGTGGTGTTCAGATGGACGTTCTTGATCGTGCCGACCTGCTGCGGCAGGTCGACGATGTCTACGACGAGTCCGGCCGTGCTGGCCATTGGTGCTCCTCCTGGAAGGTTTCGGGACGCGGATCGCTGCGGCGGTCGGGGCACCCCGGTACGACTGCGGGGGCGAATCTACCCGCGAAGGGGAGTAACAGCCTAGCGCCCGCCCTTCATCCAGTTACTGGTGGCCGCCGGGTCCACGGACCAGCCGGCGAAGTGTCGGGCGGCGTCCTGGCGCTCACGCTCGGCGTCGGCCGCCTCGTCTGCGGCGGTCCCCAGGCGGGCGGCCAGTGCCTCACGGCCGGCCTGCACCTGTTCGGAGAGCTTGTCGAGCTCCGACTGCAGCGCGGCCAGGGAGCGGTCGGAGTAGTCATCAGCGCCGTGCCGCAGCCGTTTAGCGCGCTCCTCCGCGGCAGAGATGATGGCATCGGCGCGGTCATTGGCCATGCGCACGATGTTCTCTCCGGCAACCAGCCGTTCCGCCTCCTCCTGGGCGTGGGCGAGGATCCGCTGGGACTCCTCGCGGCCCTGCGCGAGGACCGCGTCTGCGTCCGCGACGATCTCCTCCGCCCGGTGCACCGCGGTGGGGACGGCCTGGCGCGCACGGTCAACCAGCTCGAGCACGTCCTGGCGGCTTACGATCGCGGAAGTGCTCATAGGCAGCGAGCGTGCGGTGGAGACGAGCTCGTCAAGCTCGTCGAGGATGCGTAGCAGGTCGTCTCCGGCATCGGCGCGGGTAGTCACAGTTAGTCGTCCTTCAGTTCAACAGGGTTTCGGGGTCGGCGCTGACGGTGGTCGGGCGAGTCTCCGCCACGAGACCCGGCGACCGGGCGGGCAGAGCGCGAGCCAGGGCGGCGGCGACGCCGTCGGGCACGAGAGCCGACACGTCCCCGCCGTGGCGGGCGATATCCTTCACCAGCGAGGAGGACACGTGGGCGTGTGTGGGCGCAGCGGCCAGGAAGAAGGTCTCGGGGGCGCCAAGCTCCCGGTTGAGCAGAGCCATGGGCACCTCGGCGTCAAAGTCGCTTCCGTTGCGCAGGCCCTTGACTATGGCGTCTGCACCCCGCTGCGCACAGAAGTCAGCGAGCAGGCCGGGGACGACGGCGACCTCCGCCCCCGGAATACCAGCCAGTGCGGCCCGGGCCAGCGCCACCCGCTCCTCAATACCGAACAGGCGGGAGGCGTCCTTGGCCGCATTGTGGGCAACGCCGAGGATGACCCGGTCAAACAGGCTAGCGGCGCGCCGCACGACGTCGACGTGCCCGAGGGTGATCGGGTCAAAGGTTCCGGGGTACACCGCGAGCGTCACGCCGCGAGGCTAGCGGAACGGTCCCGAGCGGGTGGGGACGCGCGCCGAAACAGGGACGACGAGTGTGCTCAACCGGTGGCCGCCGGCCCGCCACCGAGAGGGCTCCACCGAAGAGGCCGCAAGCGAGGCGGCCCGGCCGACCGTGCGCCCCGCCCGCGCCGACGCATCGGCACGGCTCGGCGCCAGCCCACATGACGACATCAGGCGGGCTGCACGCCGAGCCAGGCCTCCACGACCACCGGCCGGGGCGCAGCGGCGGCCTCCGGGCGCACGTCCGGGCCGCAGGAGCGCGTACCGATACCGTGGTGCAGGGCGTCCAGATGCAGCCACAGGTGGGTGTCCGGGTGCAGTTCCTCCACGTGCTCCGCGGCGGTGAGGTTATTCAGGCTCCACGGGCTCAGCGAGAAGGCGACCGGGGCCGCGGGCGGGATCGCGACGGTCAGACGTCCGGCGTCGCCACCGAGTTGCAGGCGGCGCAGGCCGGGGCGGGTGCCGCCCTCCTGGGGGCGTACCGGCTGCTGCCACAGCATGGACACGTCGCCGGTGAAGGCGCCGTGGCGCACGGCCCCGGAAAGGTCCGCGTAGGCGGGGGCAGGACCGATGCCGGACCAGGTGACGCGGTTCAGGCCCATGGGCAGCCCCAGCCGCACCCCCAGGCGGGGCAGCACGGCGGGCAGGTCCCCGGTGGGGATGATCTCGGCGCGCAGCCGCAGTCCTCCGGCTTCAGCAGTCAGTGTGGTGGCGGTCTCCAGTACCCACGCCTGCTCGGGCGCGCCAACGCGGCTGCGCACGACGACGGCGTCACCCTCGATCGCCGCATCCAGGACGCGCTCACTCGCCAGGTGCAGGCGGGCCCGGCGCCAGCGGTCGGCCGCGGAGGGGCCAGGGCGGCCGGCACCCGCACCGAGACTGGTGCGGCTCGGAGGCACCTGCCAGTAGTCGATGGGTCCGTGGCCCTCGTCGTTGTCAGTGGGGGCGCGCCAGACGGTCGTCAGCGGGCCGACGAAGCCGATCCCGCCCAACTCGCTGAGTCGGCCGCGGTCGTCTAGTAGGGCGGCTCCCAGCTTGATGCCGCCGCGTACCCGGACCGGCGCCGCGCCATGAGTGGCCGTTCCCGGGCCCGCGGCACTCGCGGCCCCGGCGTGGTCGCCTGCGGGCGCATTCGTTGATGCGGGCCCGGTCGGTGTGGGGACAGTCGATGGGGCCGCAACCTCCACCTCCCGGGTGGACACGACTCGGCGCCCCGCGGCATCGGCGCACGCCACCTGGGGCAGCAGCGGGGCGCTGTCGGCCGGGTTGACCTGGCCGGGCCCGGTGTCGGCTACTCCTGGGATGAGCGGGTCCAGCACGGCGGTGAGCACGTGGACGCTACGGCCTGCTGCGCAGGCGCGGGCGACGGCGGCCGCCAGCTCGGGCACGTCCAGCACCGCGTCCTCCCCAGCAGCGAGCTCGGGCAGCGGGGACTCTCCGGTGGCGGCTCCCCCGAAAGCAGTGAGCCTACCGAGCACATCGCTGTGGGCGGCGGCATCGGGAGCTGGCGCCCCGGCGGCCGGAGCCGCTGGGGCAGACGCGGTCCCGGCCGCGGCCGCACCGTCGGCGGCGGCCACGGTCACCTGCCAGGCGAGCGTAAGTCCGGAAGTGGTGCGCGCATGGAAGCGGTTGCGCACCCGCACCGTGCCGGCGTCCCGGCGCGGGCTCGCGGCGTCACCGCCCCAGGTCGCCAGGACCGGGGCGACCGCATTGGCCCAGGCGGTAGTGCCGGCACTGGGAACGGTGTCGGCGGAGACGAGCCCGTCGCACACGAAGTTGCCGTCGTGCACGACCTCGCCGAAGTCGCCGCCGTAGCGCAGCGCACCGGCCGCCTCGGGGCGCGGGTCGACCAGGGCGTGATCGCGCCACTCCCACACGAATCCGCCCAGGTGCCGGGGATTGGGCTCGACCTGCGCAGTGTAGTCGTCGATGCCGCCGGGGCCGGTGCCCATGGCGTGCAGGTACTCGCACATGATGAACGGCAGGGTGCGCACGCGCGCATTCTGGGCGGGTGTCAGGCTCGCCGCGGCATGTCCGGTTACGGCGACCGGCGTACTGGCGGGAGCGGCGCGGTCAGCGCCGGTGGTCTCCGCCCCGCACCCGACGATGGCATCGACCTCCTCCAGGGTCGGGTACATGCGCGAGTGGACGTCGGTGTAGGCACCGGCGAAGTCGGCCTCGTAGTGGATCAGGCGGCCGGGGTCGCGGTGCTTGATCCACTGGCTCATCGCAGCCAGGTTGCGCCCGGTGCCGGATTCATTGCCCAGAGACCAGAAGATGATCGCCGGGTGGTTCTTGTCGCGCTCAACCATGCGGCGAGCACGGTCCATCAGGGCTTCTCGCCAAGCCGGATCATCGGTGGGGTTGCCCCGCCAGCCGTGCGCCTCGAAGCCGTGGGTCTCCAGGTCGCACTCGTCCATGACCCACAGGCCGATCTCGTCGGCCAGGTCGAGCAGGCGCGGGTGGGGCGGGTAGTGGGAGGTGCGGATGGCGTTGACATTGTGGGCCTTCATGGCCGCCAGGTCGGCGCGCGCCCAGGCCTCGTCGAAGACGCGGCCGCGGTGGGCGTTGACCTCGTGGCGGTTGACGCCGGCGATGATCAGGCGGGCCCCGTTGACGCGTACCTGGCCGTCGATGACCTCCAGGCGGCGGAAGCCGACGCGCAGGCGCACGGTCTCCTCCCGGGCGGTGAGCACCAGGTCGTACAGGCGCGGCACCTCCGCGCTCCAGGGCTGGGCCGCGGGCGCGGTCAGGCGGGCCGTGCCGGGAGCGGCCAGCTCGGCGGCCAGGCCTAGCTCGGGAAGCTCAACCCGCACCGGGAAGGCGGCGGGCGGGGCGGCCACGTCGACCTCAAGGAAGCCGGTGCCGGTGGCGGGGTCGTAGTCAGTGCGAGTGAATACGTCCTCGACCCTCCCGGCGGGCCGGTGCAGCAGGGTGATGTCACGGAAGACGCCGGGCAGCCACCACTGGTCCTGGTCCTCCACGTAGGTGGCGGGGGACCACTGGGATACGCGCACGGCCACGGTGTTCTCCCCCGCTCGCAGCAGGCCGGTCACGTCCAGCTCGGAGGGCAGGCGCGAACCCTGGGTGGTGCCGACCCAGGTGCCGTTGAGCCACACGGAGGCGAAGGACTCCGCCCCGTCCAGGCGTAGCACCTGGCGGGCGCCTCCCTGTTCCAGGGGCCAGTCGGCGGGGAGGGTGAAGGTGCGCACGTGGTCCGCGGTGGGATTCTCATCGGGCACGTACGGCGGGTCCACGGGGATGGGGTACTGGACGTTGGTGTACCAGGGCAGGCCGCGCTTGCCGTCGCCGGTGAGCACCCAGTGGGCGGGCAGGTCGATCTCGCCCCAGGGGCCAAGGGAGGCGTCGGCGGTGTCAAAGACCGGGACAATGGGTTCACCATGCTCGTCCAAGCCCTCGGGGTGCGCCTGCGGGTACAGGCGGAAGGCCCAGGTGCCGTTGAGGGAGAGGCTCGGGGCGCTCGTACTCTCGGGCGCGACCCAGGCGCGCGGCGGCAAGTGGCGGCCGCGGCCGGGCCCGGGCACGGTGGGGAGCAGCCAGGGGTGCGTGGTCCGGCCGCCCGCCCCGGCCTCGGGCTGCATGCCCTGATCGAAGTCTGCGGCTCCGATGACGGTGCGCGGCATGTGTCTTCCTCCCGATCCCAACGGAGTGTCTCCGCTGTCACCCCGGTGTTCGCGTATCCGCCCCAAGCCTAGTGGTACTGGAGCCATTCGCCGGCACGCAGCGCAGGCCCTCAGCCCCACACCCGGGCCGGTAGTAGTGACGGGTCAAGGTCGATAGCTACGCGTCAGCCGGAACCGCGGGGCGGTGAGGATTACCCCGCACGCTCAGGCCTCCGCTAGCAG
This sequence comes from Actinomyces sp. 432, assembly GCF_009930875.1. Taxonomy (NCBI): domain Bacteria; kingdom Bacillati; phylum Actinomycetota; class Actinomycetes; order Actinomycetales; family Actinomycetaceae; genus Actinomyces; species Actinomyces sp. 432. The sequence continues at coordinate 932,713 of NZ_CP025249.1, read as the reverse complement.
CCCACCATTTTAAAGCTTTTCATTGGAACTACGCGGAATCGCTGAATTGAGGGTGAACGGGTGTGGACGCTCCTGCGTGCGCCGAGGCGACCGGCGCACGCAGGAGACTTCCCGTCACTCCTGACCCGGCAGACAAACCGCAGAATCACGCGGATCCCTACCTTCAGACATTCGGCTAAGCGTGCGGCGCCCTGCTCCGCCCTCGACTGCGGCGGTGCGGAGCCGGCCCGGCACCGTTCCCTCTCGGTCCGCGTCTCGGGGCTAAGTCCTCTAGGCTCGCCCCATGACCAGGATTGTGGCCGGGAGCGCCGGTGGGCGCCGGATCGAGGTGCCCGCAGCCGGCACCCGCCCGACTTCCGAGCGGGTGCGCGAGGCCCTGTTCGGCCGGCTCGAGCACTACGGGGTGGTCGCCGATGCGCGCGTGCTGGACCTGTGCGCCGGCTCGGGCGCACTCGGCCTGGAGGCGGCCAGCCGCGGTGCCACGGACGTGACCCTTGTGGATGCCTCCCGCCGCGCCACCCGCGTGTGCGACGCCAACATCCGCGCCCTCGGCCTGCGCGGCGTGCGCAGCGCCACCGCGAAGGTGGAGGCCTTCCTGGCCGGTCCCGCGGGCGCACCCGTGGACCTGGTGATGCTAGACCCGCCCTATGACGTCGACGAGGCCGCCCTGGCCGCCATGCTGGCCCCGCTCCCCCGCCACCAGGACCCCTGGCTGGCACCGGACGCGGTGGTCGTGGTCGAGCGTTCCTCGCGCTCCCCCGAGCCGTCCTGGCCCGCGGGGCTGCGCTGCTTCTCCGAGCGAAAATACGGGGAGACCACGCTCTGGTTCGCCGAGCCCGAAGACGACGGCACTTCCGACGACGGCGCCTCGGCCGACGCGGGGCCGGCCGGGCACTGATCGGCCCGCCCGCGCCGCGGGCCGGGACGATTCGGCCCGCCGACCCCGCACCGGTGCGCGCCAGCGTGTCAGGACCGCTCCAGGTAGGCGCCAGCCTCCTCGTCCAGCCGGTCGGCGATGGCGGCGGCCAGGTCCCGATGCTCGGCCAGGGTCGGGTCGGCAGCGATGACCGCCTCCGCCTGCGCCCGCGCCCGCGCGATGAGCGCGCCATCACGGGAGACGCGCAGCAGGTCCAGGTCGCTACGCCGCCCCGACTGGGCAGCACCTAGCACATTGCCCTCGCTACGCAACTCCAGGTCCGCCTCCGCCAGGCGGAAACCGTCAGTGATGTCTCCGAATGCCTTCAGCCGGTGGTATGCCGGGCTGCCGACCTGCACCCCGGTCACCGCCACGCATACGGACTCCCGCTCGCCACGCCCCACGCGCCCGCGCAGCTGATGCAGCTGCGACAGGCCAAAGCGATCAGCGTCCAGGATCACCATCATCGAGGCCTCCGGCACGTCCACGCCCACCTCCACCACGGTAGTGCTGACCAGCACCGGGGTGCGCCCGGAAGCGAAGTCCGCCATGACGGCGTCCTTCTCGGCCGCAGTCATTCGGCCGGTCAATGCGCCGATACCCACTCCCGCGAGCGCGGGCTCGTCAGCCAGGCGCTGTGCCCAGTCGACTACGGCGGCGAGCGGCCGTGCCGCGGCCTCCTCCGGCGGGAGGCCGCCGGCCTCGTCCAGCAGCGCCGTGGCCTGCGGGTCCGGTTCCTCCGGGTCCGCCCCGGCGTCGTTGGCATCGATACGCGGGCACACCACGTACACGCGTCCGCCTGCAGCCACCTCCTCGGCTGCGCGCCGCCAGATACGCTCCACCCAGGACTCACGCTCCCAGGGCACCAGCCGGGTGGTGATCGGGCTGCGGCCGGCGGGCAGCTCATCGAGTACCGCCGTATCCAGGTCCCCGAACACGGTCATGGCAATGGTTCGGGGAATGGGTGTGGCTGTCATCACCAGCAGATGCGGGGTGCGCTGCGCGAGCGTGGTGGGATCAGTAACGCCGCCGCGCTCGCGCAGGGCGTCACGCTGGGCCACGCCAAAGCGGTGCTGCTCATCAACGACGATGAGCCCGAGGCGGGGAATCTGCACCGTCTGCGACAGCAGGGCGTGCGTGCCCACCACGATGCTCGGCTCCCCGCCGGCCAGGTCCGCCAGCAGCTGGCGGCGCTGCGCCGGCGGGGTGGAGCCGGTCAGCAGCCGGACGCGGGTGGCGCGCTGCCCGCCGTCGAGCATGCCTGCGCGCGCAAGCGGGCCCAGCAGGGCCTCCAGGGAGGCCCGGTGCTGGGCCGCCAGGATCTCCGTGGGCGCCAGGAGGGCGGCCTGTCCTCCGGCGCCTACCACTTGCAGCATGGCCCGCAGTGCGACCAGGGTCTTGCCGCTGCCTACGTCCCCCTGAAGAAGAAGCTGCATTGGCGCGGTGGAGTCAAGGGCGTCGGCGATCTGCGCACCTACGCGTGTCTGCCCAGCTGTGAGGGAGTACGGCAGGGCGGCGTCCAGGTCAGCGAGCAGGGAGTCACTGCCGGGGACCGGCCACGCCACGGACGTGTGCTCAGCGGCGTGCTGAAGGCGGCGCTGCACGAGGGCGGTCTGCAGTACCAGGGCCTCCTCGTGGCGCAGGCGGCGGCGGGCGGCGCGCCACTGAGCAGCCTCCTCAGGGGCGTGCACCCACTTGTAGGCGGTGTAGGCGTCAATCAGCCCCTCCGCGGCGAGTACCTGCTCGGGCAGTGGCTCGGGCACGTCCTCGGGGCCGATCTGCTCCAGTATGGTGCGTACCGCTCGGGACACCATCCAGGAGGGCATGGACTCGGTGGCGGGATAAATCGGCATGGGCCGCGCCAGGAGCGCCTCACGCTCGGCGTCATCGAGCTCATCCAGGACCTGGAAGCGGGACCCGGCCAGTTGCTTGCGTCCGTGGTGGAGCCCGACCCTGCCGTGCAGCAGCACGGTGGTGCCGGGGGCCAGCTTTTCGGCGCGTTGCCGCATCTGGCCGGGGTTGCCGAACATAACCAGGTCCATGTTGGAGCTACCGTCGGTGACGGTGGCCTCCAGCAGGGCAGGAGGCCTCCCGCCCCGGGTGCGGCGCGAGGCCGCACGTACCACCTGCGCCTGAATGGTGGCCTGCTCGCCGTCCTTCAGGGTGCGCAGGTCGGTCAGGTCCCCCACATGTCATAGCGGCGCGGATACAGGCGCAGCAGGGCGCGGGGCGTATTCAGCCCCTGCTTGGCGAGCTGGGCGGCGGTTGTCTTTCCCAGGAGCCGGTCCAGCGGGCGGTCGAGCAGGGGTACGGCGCCGCGGGGGTACGCCGCCCGGGAGGATTGCCGGCTTCGGGGCTCATGGCTCCGGCTCACCCAATGGCGATGAGGACGTCGGGGGCGGCCTGGGCGCCCGCGTGGATAACGACCTCTATGGCGTCGGGTAACAGGCCCTGCTGCTCGGCGTAGCGGACCACGGCGGCGGCCGCCATGGCGCCGACGTCGGGCAAGGCCTCACGGCCGAGAATCACGGTGACGAGTTCATCGTCTGGGCGCAGCACGGCGGTAAGGGTGGCAGCGACTGCGTCCGCCTCGGCCTCCGATCCGGTCAGGGCCGTTGTGCGCACGCCGGCAGCCACGCTTCCCGTGCGGGTGGCCAGCGCACCGAGCTCAGCATTCTCGGTCTGTCCGGCGACGGCGACGGCTGCCGCCAGCACCCGCGCCTCGTCATCGGTGTCGCACACCAGCAGGCGCACGCCATCCGGAACTGTGCGGGCGGCCTCGCCGCTCCCGGCACCGCGCACGGAGGACACCGCGGAGCGCGCGGCCAGGAACCGGGCGGCTTCATGAGCACTGGCAGCGGCCCGAGAATCGCAGGGCAGCACAATGGCCTGGGCGACACCGAGGTCGCCGGCGGCGCGGACAATGCCGTCGCGCTCCGGGTTCAGGACCACCACGGCGCCCGTGCGCGCGAACTGCTCTATGAGGCCGGGAGCACGAGTACAAGCAATCACACCCACGCGCTGGGCGGCACGGGAGGCGGAATCCGTACCGCCGTGTACGGGCAGCCCCCGATTGCGGCGATTGGCCAGCCGCTCGAAGGAGACCACCCGGCTGTCACCGGCGCCGGAGAAGGGCAGCGGAGGCTCATCGGCGTCCCAGGTGGGGGCGACTGCAAGCGCCGTCGGGTGCAGGTGGTGGATACATACCTGGCGGGCGCGGCCCTGGCGAGGCAGGGCCGCGCGGGGGGTGTCGGTGTGCACGTGGACCTGGAACATGCCCACACCAAGCGCATCGGGGGTACCGACCACGCCTACCGAGTCACCGATGCGCTCCAGGTCGCGACGCAGGTCCGAGGCCTGAGCGGCGGTGGCCTCCAGCAGGTACATGACCTCGAACTCCCCGGTGGAGAAGGGGCCGGCGTCCTCGCGCGCCCCGGAGCCGTGGGTGGCGGCGGCAACCAGGTCGTCAAGCATCTGGCGGGCCACGTCGGTGCAGGGCTGGGATGCGGAGCCGGCTTGCCGGCCGGCACCGTCGATGGTGTCCGACAGGCAGGTGTACATCAGCATCAGCGCCGCGCCGCCGGCGTCGACGGCGCCATGGCCCAGACCCGCGGTCTCCACCACGCTCTCCTGGGCGCCGAATGCGGCCGAGGCCGCCACCGCCGACGCCGTCGCCGGGCTGGCGGCAGTGGACTCGGACAGAACCCTCCGGGCACTTGCTGCTGCGTCCTGGGCCACGGTGAGAAGTGTGCCGGTTACGGGCCGGGAGACGGCACTCCAGGTCGTGGCGGCAATACGCTCATAAGCGTGCACTAGTTCCACGGGGCGCAGCGCGGCCGGGTCGGGGGCCTGCGCGCACACGTCAGCCAGGGCTGCGAGCACCTGGGAGATGAGCAGGCCCGAGTTGCCGCGAGCGCCCCGGACAGCGCCGTCTGCGGCAACCCGTGCCGCCTGGGCCAGGTCACTGCCGGAGGGCAGGAGCGTCAGGGCGTCGCAGGCGGAGCGGACGGTGAGCAGCACGTTCGTCCCGGTGTCGGCATCCGGAACCGGGAAGACGTTGAGGGAGTCAACCAGATCGCGGGTGGCCCCGGCGACTGTACGAGCGGCATCCAGCCAGGCGCGCAGGAGCGGTGCGGTCAGGGCCACTGCCGCAGTGCCCGCGGTCGCGGGGGTACCGGTGCGTTCTGCCACGCTTCTCCTAATCCCGTATTCGTTTCCCGTATTCGTTCTCTGTACTCACGTCGTGCCGGCAGGCGGGTGCGGGCCTGCGTTGCGGGCTCCGCACCTGCCGCTGGGAACCTGAGGCCAGATTAACGGGTAATCTGCCTTTGCCGTGCTCGTGCAGTTCAGCGGGAGACGTGTGCGCGAGCCCATACCCGCTCCGCTTGGGGTGGCGAGCCGTTTCCGATAAGGTGCTGGGGTTGCCCGCGACCCGTGTCGCCGGGCGGTAGACCCGGCGCCGGGTAAAAGGCCCGCGCGCTTACACCAAGAAGATTCAGGAGTGGAACCGTGGCTGCTGTGTGCGACGTCTGCGGCAAGGGCCCCGTCTTCGGCAAGAGCGTCTCGCACTCCCATGTGCGGACCAGCCGCCGGTGGAACCCGAACATTCAGCGTGTACGTGCTCTCGTGAACGGCACCCCCAAGCGCCTAAACGTGTGCACGTCCTGCCTCAAGGCCGGCAAGGTGACGCGCAACATCTGAGCGCGCCACGCCCGTCGGCAGGGCACTGAAGGCCGTCGTCCCGCATCCGCGGACGGCGGCCTTTCGCTTTGCTCACTTCTTTCAGCCCCTCCCCTCGCCGAGATCGGTAGAAGTTACGTGCCGAAATCGGTAGATATGGCGGCGGGGCCTGACATCTACGCCCTGAAGTGATCCCAACCGAGCCTGCCGGGCACGCGCCCGCCGATCCGGGCGCCCGCCGACTCGCCGTCGCTCAGGGCGCGCACGGTTCCGATCACCCGGCCACCCCCTGGCATCCGGTCGACCGCCGACGGCGGCAGCGTGGCCAGCAGGCCGTGGTCCTCTCCCCCGGTCAGCACCCATGCCCGCGCCAGGTCGCGCGCATCCGCGGCGTCCTCGCGCAGCAGCCGCGCAACCGGCTCCAGCACGGCGAGGTCATGCGCCGGCCCGGTACCCGGGCCGTCTTCCGGATCGGCGATGTCAAGGACAACGCCGCTGGCCCGGGCGATCCGGTCCGCGTCGCGCAGCAGCCCGTCGGACACGTCCAGCATGGCAGTGGCTCCGGCATCTGCCAGGGCTGGCCCCGCAGCCAGCGGCGCAGACGGCGCCCGGTAGATGCGCAGGCAGTACGCGGCGGCCTCGGCGGCGCCGTCGCGGGTCTTCACACTGGCACCGTATTCGGCTTTCGCATCGGCACCGGCGCCCGTATCGCCCGGCGCATCGGAGCGGGCGGCGACGACGTCGGCCCAGCCACCATCGCGGTCGTCCAGGCCGGCCTGCAGCAGCGCGAGCCCGGCGGCCGAACGGCCGAGCGTGCCACAGTGGACCACGAGGTCTCCGGGCTGGGCGCCCGAGCGCAGCACCGGGCGGCGCCCCTCCAGGTCGCCGTGGACGGTGACGGCGATGACCAGCCGGTCCCCGGTGCTCAGATCACCGCCGACGACGCCCGCGCCCGTGCCCACACACGCGTCGGCGAAGCCGCGGGCCAGGTCCTGCACCCAGCGCACCGGGGTGGTGCGCGGCAGCACCAGGCTGACCACCAGAGCCGTCGGCCGCGCCCCCATGGCGGCGATGTCGGCGAGGTTCTGGGCGGCGGAGCGCGCCCCGATGTCGCGAGCAGTGGACCAGTCGGTGCGGAAGTGCTCTCCCTGGACGAGCACGTCGGTGCTCACGCAGTAGCGCCCGTCCGGGGCGGGGATCACGGCGCTGTCGTCCCCGCTGGGCACCAGCACGCGAGCCGCCTGCGGCAGCAACGGGGAAATGGCGGACAGCAGCTCCTCCTCCCCCAGGTCGGCGACGGTGGGAGCGGAGCCAGTCGCGGCGGAGGCCACTGCGGGAACGGAGCCAACGGCGGCACCGTCGGAGGCGGCCGGCCCGGCACCGTATCCGTGCTGGAGCGGCCTGGCACCTGCCCGGGCTGCGGGCCTGTCAGCGGTTGACATCTCTGGGGCGCTCCAGCGCCAGTTCTATCAACTCGGTGACCAGGTCGCGGTAGGGCAGCCCGGATACCTGCCACATGTAGGGGTACATGGAGAAGGGCGTGAAGCCGGGCATCGTGTTGACCTCGTTGACGATCGCCTCCCCGTCCGGGGTGAGGAAGAAGTCGACCCGGGTCAGCCCCTCCCCACCGATGGCGATGAACGCCTCCGCGGCACGGCGCATAAGCAGCTCGCGCTCGGCCGGGGCGATGCGGGCGGGGCAGACCATGGCGACGGCGTCATGGGCCAGGTACTTGGTCTCGTAGTCGTAGAACTCCCCGGCGCCGTGGGCGGCGTCCATGACGATCTCGCCGGGCTCTGCCACGCGGGGGGCGTCGTCGCCGTGTCCGGCGAGGACGGCGACCTCGATCTCGCGGCCGACGATGCCGGACTCGACCAGCACCTTGGGGTCCACCGCGCGGGCGGACTCGATGGCCGCCTCCAGGTCGGAAAGGTCCTCCAGCCGGCTGATGCCCAGGGAGGATCCGGCGCGGGCGGGCTTGACGAACAGGGGGCGGGCCAGGTCGGCGCACTGGGCGAGGATGGCGTCCTTGTCCCGGCGCCACCGGTGCGGCTCGACGAGCACATGCGGCGCGGTGGGGATGCCTGCGGCCTGCAGCAGGACCTTGGTGACCTGCTTGTCCATGCCGGCGGCGGAGGCGAGCACACCGCAGCCCACGTAGGGCAGGCCCAGCATCTCCAGCATGCCCTGGATGGTGCCGTCCTCACCGTAGGGGCCGTGCAGCAGCGGCAGGACCACGTCGACGGCGCCGAGAACCTCAGGGCCGGCGGGGGTGATCGCGGTCAGCTTCCCGCCTCCCAGCCGCATGGCGAGTTCACCGCGGCCGAGCCCGTCGGTGGTGATCTCCACCGGGGGGCGGGCATCGTCCAGGCGCAGGGCGTCGGGATCGTCATCCACGAGCACCCACTGGCCCTGCCGGGTGATGCCTACGGGCACGACGTCGTAGCGGTCCCGGTCGATGGCGTCCAGCACGCCGGCGGCGGTAGCGCAGGAGATGGTGTGCTCGCCGCTGCGCCCGCCGAAGACGACGGCGACCCGCGGCTTGCGCGCATGACGGGCAGGCCGGGAGCCCGGGCTCGCCGATGTGGCCGACGCGGAGCTCACGAGGCTGGAATCCGCGGTTACACCATTGCTGACTGCGCCTGCTGCGCTGGGGACCGACATGGTGGCAACGCTACCGCTACCTGGGCGGATCGGGTGTCAAGTCACCACCCGACGCAGTTCGCGCCGCCTGAGCGGTACCGAGGCATCTGCCCCTATGCATCCCCACCCCCTAGCCGTATGATTGACATCACACGCGCGGTTCACTCGAGGTCAGGAGACGTCATGACACGCCCAAGCCCGCTCCCCCGCATGCTCACCCCCACCCTGGCCCTGCTACTGACCGGCACGCTCGCACTGGGCGCCTGCGGCTCCGGCGACGGCGCCCCGGAGGCATCCGCGCCGACTGTGACCGCCGGTCCCACCGACAGCACTGCCTCCGCGGCGCCCAGCGACGATGCCCCGGCACCCGCGTCCCCCAGCGCCTTGCAGACGCCCACCAGCACCAGATCGCTCACTCGGGAGGAGACCGACCCGTCCGGCGCTCCAGCCTGGGGCACCGGCGCCGACGGCCAGGCGGCGGCCGACGGCTCGGCACTGGTCATCTCCGACGTGCGCATCGGCTCCCATGACGACGAGGACTACTCCCGCTTCGTGGTGGAGTTCTCCGGTGAGGGCACCCCGGGCTGGTCGGCGCAGTGGACCGATCAGGCCCACACCCAGGGCAAGGGGGACCCGATCAACGTCGAGGGCGACTTCACGCTGGTAGTCACCGGCACCGGCGTAACCATGCCGATCAGCGAGGAGCAGCAGGCGGTGGCCTACACCGATCCGGTGCGCTTCGATTTCGACGCCCTCGGGCGTGACGACGACGAGGGCATTGAGGAGGCCTACATCGACCTGGCCTTCGAGGACCAGTTCCAGGTGGTGCTGGGCACCGACTCCCAGACCTACCGGATCTTCACGCTGACGAACCCGACCCGCCTGGTGATCGACGTCGCCGACGACGACATCGACGACGACTGACGACGTCCTCGGGGCGTCGTCGCAGCGCTGCAACGGGGAGGACCGATCGGTCGGCTTTTGGTCGGCACTGAGGGCGCATAGCACGAACGTGTTCAGGCGCCACTCCCCCTGGTTCGCGGCGAACGGCGGTTCGTGCGTTGCGACGACGGTTCGTACCTTCGTGTCAGGGTTCGTGTGTTCTGGTCAGCGATTCGTACCTTCTTGTGACGGTTCGTACGGTGGGGGTACGTACCGTCGCCGGAAGTGCCGAAGCGTTGGTGCCAAGTGACGAACCGTCGTCGTTGGTGACGAACCGTCAGGCATCGCACACCGCCTCAGGAGCCACAACCTCCCTCAGACACGTTGTTTACAAGGCTGCGCCATATCTACCGGTATCGGTGCGTCACAAGTGCCGGTCTCGGCACGTAACAAGTGCCGGTCTCGGCACGTAACAAGTGCCGGTCTCGGCGAGAGGGGCGGTTCAGGTCAGCGGCGCGGCGTTAACGCCCTCGGCCTTGCGGGGGCGGGACAGCAGGGCGTCACTGATCTCCTCAACGGTGGCGGCGCCCTCAACCACAGCGACCACGCCGGCGGTGATGGGCATGTCCACCCCGTGCGCGGTGGCCAGGTCGAGCACAGCGCGCGCAGACTTGGCGCCCTCGGCAACACCGCGCGAGGCGGCGGCGGCCTCCTCCACGCTCAAGCCCTCACCCAGGCGTCGCCCGAAGGTCTGGTTGCGCGAAAGCGGCGAGGAGCAGGTGGCCACCAGATCCCCCATGCCGGCCAGCCCCGCGAAGGTCTCGGGGCTCGCCCCGAGCGCCAGGCCCAGCCGGGTGATCTCCACCAGTCCGCGAGTGATTACCGTGGCCTTGGAGTTGTCGCCGAAGCCACGTCCGGCGGTAATACCGACGGCCAGGGCGATCACATTCTTGACTGCACCGCACAGCTCCACCCCCAGCACATCGGTGTTGGTGTAGGGGCGGAAGGTTCCGGTCGCGCACAGCGCGGCCACGCGCGCGGCCACCGCCTCATCCTGCGCCGCCACCACGGTAGCGGTGGGCTGGCCGGCGGCGATCTCATCGGCCAGGTTCGGGCCGGAGACCACGGCGATGCGCCCGGCGGGCAGGGCGAGCGCCTCGGCAATGACCTGACTCATGCGCAATCCCGTCCCGGCCTCCACCCCCTTCATCAGGGAGACAACGGTGGCGTCGTCGTCCAGGCAGCCGCGCAGCGGGGTCAGCACGCCGCGGGCGGTCTGGGAGGGCACCACCACCACGACGAGCCCAGCCCCGGCGACGGCCTCCCGAATGTCCGTGGTGGCGGTGACGATATCGGGCAGACGCACCCCGGGCAGGTAGCGGGTGTTGGTGCCGGCATTGATCTCCTCCGCGACCTCCGGGCGGCGGGCCCAGATGACGGTAGGTGCACCGGCCTGGGCGAGCAGGCCGGCGAAGGTGGTACCCCAGGCGCCGGCGCCGATAACAGCGGCCTTGTCGACGGATACCGGGCTCATGGCTGCTGCTCCGAGGCGGTTTCGGGCTCGTCGCCGTTCTCATTGCCACCCGGTCCGCCGGCGGGCGTGCCCGTCCGGGACGGGCGCACATCGTCCGACGTCGTTGGCGGATCGGGCCGGCGCACACCGATATTGCCCTTGCCCGGATCGCCGTCGTACTTCATGTCGAAGGGACGGGGCGCCTTCTCACCACGCAGCTGCTCCACCAGCTCGGTAATGCACCGCATGATCTCGGCGGTGGCGCCGCGCACGGCAGCGTGATCGGAGGTGTCCTCCCCGAATTCAGACAGGTCAAAAGGCTTGCCGATCAGCACGTCCACGTCCTTGCGGGGGAAGGGGCGGAAGCCACTGCCGTAGGCGCCCAGAACATCCTGCGCCCCCCACTGCCCCATGGGCAGAACAGGCACACCGGTGCGCATCGCCAGGCGTGCGGCACCGGTCTTCCCGGTCATCGGCCACTGCAGCGGGTCGCGCGAGAGCGTGCCCTCCGGGAAGATCATGATCGGGTCGCCCTCGCCAAGCCGCCGCTCGGCCTCCACCAGCGAGTTACCAGCCTTGGCCGAGTCCCGGTACACGGGAATCTGCCCGCCGGCGCGGAACACGTGCCCGAGGACGGGGATCTCGAACAGCTGGGACTTGGCCAGCGAGTAGATGGGCACATCCTCGTCCACGAGCGCGCGCATGGCGGTGAGCGGGTCCAGGTTGGACAGGTGATTGGCCACCGCGATGAAGCCGCCCTCGCGGGGGATGTTCTCCGTCCCGGTCACGTGCTGCTTAGAGACCGCCTTGAGAAAGGGGATGATCGCCCCCCGGGCCGCAAAGCGGTAGAAGGGGGTCATACGTCGTGTGGTGGGCACGCTGGCACTTTACCCACTCCCGGCGGACCCGGTGGGCCAGTTATCCGCTGGTCGGATGAGGTTCGACCATCCGGCAGTCCGCCGCGGCCTGCCGACGCGCTTGTAGTAGACCGGTCTGCCCGCTCAGGCCAGCCGGGTGACGTTGGCGTCAAGGGCGGCGAGCTTGCTCATGAAGTGCTCGTAACCGCGGTCGATGAGGTTCACGCCCTCCACGTGGCTGGTGCCCTCCGCCGCGAGCGCAGCGATCAGGTGGGAGAAGCCGCCGCGCAGGTCGGGCACGACGATGTCCGCCCCGCGCAGCGGAGTGGGCCCGGAGATGACGGCGGAGTGGTAGAAGTTGCGCTGCCCGAAGCGGCAGGCTGTGCCACCCAGGCACTCGCGGTACACCTGGATGGTGGCGCCCATCTTGCGCAGGGCGCCGGTGAAGCCGAAGCGGTTCTCGTACACGGTCTCATGGACGATGGACAGGCCCTCCGCCTGGGTCAGGGCGACGACGAGCGGCTGCTGCCAGTCGGTCATGAAGCCGGGGTGGACGTTGGTCTCCACCACAATGCTCTTCAGGTCGCCGCCGGGGTGGTAGAAGCGGATTCCGTCGTCGCGCACGTCGAAGGCGCCGCCGACCTTGCGGAAGATGTTCAGGAAGGTGGTCATGTCGCTCTGGTGGGCGCCGTGGACGAACACGTCACCGCGGGTGGCCAGTGCGGCCGCCGCCCAGGATGCAGTCTCGATGCGGTCGGGCAGGGCGCGGTGGTTGTAGCCGACGAGCTCGTCCACGCCCTCTACGTGGATGGTGCGGTCGGTGTCCACGGAGATGATGGCGCCCATCTTCTGCAGCACGTCCACCAGGTCCATGATCTCCGGCTCGACGGCGGCGCCACGCAGCTCCGTCAGGCCCTCGGCGCGCACGGCCGTGAGCAGCGTCTGCTCGGTGGCACCGACTGACGGGTAGGGCAGGTCGATGACGGTTCCGCGCAGTCCATCGGGGGCGGTCAGGCGAATGCCCTGGGGCTGCTTGTCGACGATCGCGCCGAAGCTGCGCAGAATATCCAGGTGGAAGTCGATGGGCCGGTCGCCAATACGGCAGCCGCCCAGGTCGGGGATGAAGGCCTCGCCAAGCCGGTGCAGCAGCGGGCCGCAGAACAGGATCGGGATGCGCGAGGAGCCGGCGTGGGCGTCAATGTCGGCCATATGGGCGCTCTCGACGCTGGAGGGGTCCAGGCGCAGGATGCCCTCGGCCTGGTCGTAGTCGACACTGACCCCGTGCAGCGATAGCAGCCCGGAGACGACGTCGACGTCGCGGATCAGAGGCACGTTGTGCAGCACCGACGGTGTGGTGCCCAGCAGGGCTGCAACCATCGCCTTGGGGACTAGGTTCTTGGCGCCACGGACGGTGATTTCACCGTTGAGCGGGCGCCCGCCCTCAACCTGGAGCAGACCGTCAACCATGCGTAACCTCCGAGTGTTCGCGTCAAGATCGGGCGCCGTGGGTGAAAGCGGCGCCCCCGCACCAAGGGCGGGTGAGTCCAGCATATGCGGGCGGGCTGCGGATGGAAGTGTCCGCAGCCCGCTCACAGCGAACTCCGCCGTGTCCTTCAACTCAACGGCGTGGCCGGAATATGTGCCGACGCACGGCGCCGGAACTCACGCTCCCGGGCGCAGGAAGGGATAGCCGATAGGCACGGGCATCTCCGCTGACCGGGCAGGGGCGACGGCTACAGCCGGCTCGTGGCGGGCCGGCAGAGTCCGCGGCTTATAGGCGGGCCGGGCATCCTCGTACGCGCGGATGGCCTCCTCGTGGGTGAGGGTGAGCGAGATGTCATCCAGCCCCTCCATAAGGGTCCAGCGCACATAGTCGTCGATCTGGAACACGGTGCGGAAGGAGCCCGCCTCGACGGTGCGCTGCTCCAGGTCCACGGTGATCTCGGTGCCGGGCTCGGTCTCCAGGATCTTCCACAGCTGCTCGGTGTCCTCCTGGCTGATGACCCCGGCTACCAGTCCCTGCTTGCCCGCGTTGCCGCGGAAGATGTCGGCGAAGCGGGGTGCGAGCACCACCTTGAAGCCATAGTCCTTCAGCGCCCACACGGCGTGCTCGCGGGAGGATCCGGTGCCGAAGTCGGGGCCGGCCACCAGCACGCTGGCCCGCTTGTAGGCCTCCTGGTTGAGGATGAAATCGGCCTCGCTCGCCCGCCAGGAGGCGAACAGGGCGTCCTCGAAGCCGGTGCGGGTAATGCGCTTGAGGTAGACGGCCGGGATGATCTGGTCGGTGTCCACCGCGCTGCGGCGCAGGGGGGCGCCGATGCCGGTGTGGCGGATGAACTTCTCCATGCGTGCTCCTCTTTCTCGGGCTCTCGGCAGTGCGGCTCAGGCGGCGAGCGCCGGCAGGTCCGCGGGAGTGGACAGGGTTCCGCGCACCGCGGTGGCGGCGGCGACTACGGGCGAGACCAGGTGGGTGCGCCCGCCCTTGCCCTGGCGGCCCTCGAAGTTGCGGTTAGAGGTGGAGGCGGCACGCTCACCGGGGGCCAGCTGATCGGGGTTCATTCCCAGGCACATGGAGCAGCCGGCATTGCGCCACTCGGCTCCGAACTCCTTGAACACCTCATCCAGCCCCTCGGCCTCGGCCTGCAGCCGGATACGGGCGGAGGCCGGCACCACGAGCATGCGCAGGCCGGGCGCCTTGGTGCGGCCCTTGATGACTTCGGCGGCGGCGCGCAGGTCCTCGATACGCCCATTGGTGCATGAACCGAGGAAGACCGTGTCCACCTTGATGTCGCGCAGCGGGGTGCCGGGCGCCAGGTCCATGTACTCCAGGGCGCGCTCGGCAGCACGACGCAGCGTCTCGTCCGCGATCTCCTCGGGGTCCGGTACCGCCCCGGAGATGGGCAGGCCCTGACCGGGGTTGGTGCCCCACGTGACGAAAGGCTCGATGTCGCTGCCCTTCAGGACGACCTCGGTGTCGAAGACGGCGTCGTCATCGGTGCGCAGGGAGCGCCAGTAGGCGACGGCGGCGTCCCAGTCCTCCCCCTCGGGGGCGTGCGGGCGGCCCTTGAGGTAGGCGAAGGTGGTGTCGTCGGGGGCGATCATGCCGGCGCGGGCACCGGCCTCGATGCTCATGTTGCAGATGGTCATGCGGGCCTCCATCGACAGTTGCTCGATGGCGCGGCCGCGGTACTCGATGACGTGCCCCTGGGCGCCATTAGTGCCGATCTTGGCGATGATGGCCAGGATGATGTCCTTGGCGCCGCTGCCGGCGGGCAGGTCACCGTCGATGAGCACGCTCATGGTCTTGAAGGGGGCCACGGGCAGGGTCTGGGTGGCCAGCACGTGCTCGACCTGGCTGGTGCCGATGCCGAAGGCGAGCGCCCCGAAGGCGCCGTGGGTGGAGGTGTGGGAGTCACCACACACCACGGTCATGCCGGGCTGGGTGAGCCCCAGCTGCGGGCCGACGGCGTGGACGATGCCCTGGTCCGCGTCGCCCAGGGAGTGCAGCCGCACCCCGAATTCGGCGCAGTTGGCGCGCAGGGTCTCAATCTGGGTGCGGGAGGTGACGTCGGCGATGGGCAGGTCGATGTCCAGGGTGGGGGTGTTGTGGTCCTCGGTGGCCATGGTCAGGTCGGGACGGCGGACCTTGCGGCCGGCCAGGCGCAGGCCCTCGAACGCCTGCGGGCTGGTGACCTCGTGGACGAGGTGCAGGTCGATGTAGAGCAGGTCCGGGGCTCCGTCGGTGCCGGGGGCGACGACGTGGTCGCGCCACACCTTCTGTGCCAGGGTCATTCCCATCGCTGCACTTCCTTTCCTAGGACGTTCCGCCCGCATGCCCGCCCGAAGTGTGCGGAACCGGCAAAGACCGGGCCGTTTTCTGACTGCACGCTACTTGAAGTCTCAGCAGTCGGAATGGCAGTATCAGATTATGGACACGTTGGGTGACATTGAAAATGGGAGTGGGGTCGGCGTCATCGACAAGGCCGCTCTGGTCATGAGCGCACTGGAGGCAGGCCCTGCCACGCTGGCGCAGCTCGTCACCGCCACTCACCTGGCACGCCCAACGGCGCACCGCATCGCCGTGGCACTGGAGTTCCACCGGCTGCTGGCCCGCGACGCGCAGGGGCGCTTCATTCTGGGACCGCGCCTGAATGAGCTCGCCTCCGCCGCCGGGGAGGACCACCTGCTGGCCGCCGCCGGCCCCGTGCTGGCGGCCCTGCGGGACAAGACCCACGAGTCAGCACAGCTGTACCGGCGTCAGGGGGACGTGCGCGTGTGCGTGGCCAACGCCGAGCGCCCCATCGGCCTGCGCGACTCCATCCCGGTAGGAGCCACCATGTCCATGCAGGGAGGCTCCGGCGCCCAGGTGCTGCTGGCGTGGGAGGAGCCCGACCGGCTGCACCGCGGCCTGGCAGGCGCCCGCTTCAACGCCACGATGCTCTCTGCGGTTCGCCGCCGCGGCTGGGCCCAGTCCGTGGGCGAGCGCGAGCCGGGTGTGGCCAGCGTGTCGGCACCAGTGCGAGGCGCCAGCGGCAAGGTCATCGCTGCGGTGTCGATTTCCGGGCCGATTGAGCGGATGGGGCGCCAGCCCGGGCGCGTGCACGGCCCCGTGGTGGCGGCCGCGGCGCGCCGCCTGTCCGAGGTTCTGCGCAGCAACGACGAGGGCTGATTCCCCTCTCCCCCTCCCCGCCTCCCTCCTCCCTCGCCGAGGTCGGTCGCTCTGGTTGTCGAGACCGGCACCAGTAACACGCCGAGACCGAGCGAAATGGCGTGCCGCGCCTTCCGCTGGCGTCGACTCATCCACGTACACTCGCCCCATGCGTAGGACCCTGCTCGTCACCAATGACTTCCCGCCCGTCGTCGGCGGCATCCAGTCCTACCTGGACGACTACACCCGGCGTCTGCCCGCCGCGGATCTGACCGTCCTGGCGTCAACACCCCCTGAGGGCCCCGACGCCGCCGCGACCTTCGACCGCGCGGCCGCCTTCGACGTCGTGCGCATGCCCACGCATGTCCTTCTGCCGACCCCGGACGTGCGTCGGCGCATGCAGCAACTCATCCGCGAACGCGAGATCGAGACCGTCTGGTTCGGAGCCGCCGCCCCGCTCGGTCTCCTGGGACGCGCCGCCAAGGAGGCCGGCGCCACCCGCGTCATCGCCACCACCCACGGGCACGAGGTCGGTTGGGGCATGGTGCTCGGAGCCCGCCAGGCATTGCGCCGAATCTTCCGCGAGGCCGACGTCGTCACCTACATCTCCGACTACACACTCGGCGAGCTACGCCCCCACATGCCGCCCGGCCAGGAGGTCCTGCGCCTGCCCAGCGGCATCGACGTCGACCGTTTCCACCCCGACGCCGAGGCGCGCGCCGCCCTGCGCACCCGGTACCGGCTGGGCGACGCTCCCACCGCCGTATGCGTGTCACGGCTAGTGGCCCGCAAGGGGCAGGACTCACTTATCAGTGCCTGGCCGCGCGTGGTCGAACAAGTGCCGGAGGCCCGGCTAGTGATCGTCGGCTGGGGTCCTTACGCGAAGAAGCTGGCTCTACTGCGCCGTTCCTCCCCGGTGCGGGGGTCAATCACCCTCACCGGGAAGGTGCCCTACGACGAGCTGCCCGGCCACGTCGCTATGGGTGACGTCTTCGCGATGCCCTGCCGTACGCGCGGGCAGGGACTCGACGTCGAGGGCCTCGGTATCGTCTTTCTTGAGGCCTCCGCCGCGGGGCTGCCGGTCATCGCAGGCATGAGCGGCGGGGCGCCCGAGACGGTGGTGGAGGACGTGACCGGGAATGTCGTGGACGGCCGCGACGAGGACGCGCTGGTAGCAGCCCTCGTGCGTCAGCTGACCGACCCTGCGCTGCGCGCACGCATGGGCGAGGCCGGGCGCGCGCTCATGGTCGAGAAGTGGACCTGGCCCGGGCTGGTTGACAGCCTGGTGCAGACCATCGACGCCCGGTGACGGCGCGCCTTACCGCGAAGCAGCAGCGGGTGGCCGCCGCGCTCGACTACGCGGGCGAGCTGGAGGCGCCGGCGGCTACAACGCGCAGTGCGCGCAGCTCCGCGATTGCCGTCTCAAAGTCCTCCAGCGAGTTGAAGTCGGAGTACACCGAGGCGAAGCGCAGGTAGGCGACCTCATCCAGCTCACGCAGTGGGTCGAGGATCGCCAGCCCCACTTCGTGCGAGTCCACGATCGCGTGGCCCGTGCCGCGAATCGTCTCCTCCACCTTGTTGGCCAGATGCGCAAGTTGATCATCGGTGACGGGGCGCCCCTGGCAGGCACGCCTCACGCCCCGGATCACCTTCTCGCGCGAAAAGGGCTCGGTAACACCGGATCGCTTGCGCACCGACAGGCTGGCGGCCTCAATGGTGGTGAAACGGCGCCCGCATCTGGTGCACTGCCGCCGACGGCGAATCGAGGCACCATCGTCGGAAGTACGCGAGTCGACCACGCGCGAGCCGCTGTGCTGGCAGTAAGGACAGCGCACGCCGACCACCTCCGGTTGTCCGCATCACTAATACGTTAGGAGGTTATGCGCACAGCGCTTGGTCTGCAAGCGCTTACCGGCGTTGCACGAGGCGGTTCATCGCGCCGGGACGATCAGGGTCTGCCCCGGCTGCAGCGTGGAGCTAGTCAGGCCGTTCAGCTCCACAATCTGCGCCATGACCTCATTGACGTCTCCGGCGCCGGTATCCACGGCTACGTCCCACAGGGACTGGCCGGACTGGACGGTGGCCGTGGTGGTATTAACCGGTACCGACTGGAATCCGGACAGCACTATGCCGCCGGCCGCCACCAGCACCGCCGCAAGCACTACGGCACCTCCAGCCAGGAAGCGCCGCACGACGGCCGGCACAGTTGCGTCGGCCTCACTGCGCGCGGCCGCCACCCGCGCCTCACGCGTAGCCGACGCGGCCACCCCCTGCCGCAGTTGGGCCCTGACGGACGGGTGCATGGGTGCGAGCGCTTCCAGCGACGCTTCTCTCCCGCTACCGGAGGGGGACGCCGAGTGGCGCGCCTCCACGGGACGCTCCTGGCCCGCCCTGGGCGTGAGTTCACGCTGGTGCCGTGGAGCGACTGGGCGCCGAGCTGGTCCCGCGGGCACGAGGACCTCCGCGGCAGGAGCACCACCGTCAACCACGCGCAGCCGAGGACGGCGCGAGCCCGCCGATCGTGCGGGACTCCCCGCTCCGGCGGTCGCCTCAAGGCCGGAAGCACCCGAGACCACGGACTGCGCGGACGCCCGGCCGCCCTCAATGGAAACCAGCCGCGGCCGCGGGGGCAGGGGAACGGCAAGAGCACTCATGACACCCTCCTAGAACACATGTTCGACGAACGCCTGTTCGATAGATTACCGGTAAGCGGCCGACACGTCCAGAGCACTTTCGAACACATGTTTGAGTGCTCGGATGATCGGCCGTAGGCTTACGGGACCAGGCCACCACAGGCCACCGACACGAATTCGGGCCCCTTATCCGGCACCCGCCCCCGCGGTCACCGGCAGCCCGGGAAACGAGGACAGGAGATGAGCGCAACCACCGGGCCGGAGAGCCGTCGCCGCTCGGACAAGGCCTCCGGCTCCGCCGACCTTTCCGCGCCCGTCGAGCCGGAGGCACTGCACACCCTGGACCCGCGCGCCCGCGCGGTCTACGAGTCCGTGTGCGAGGCGGTGGCCACCCAGGGCTACCCGCCCTCCATGCGTGAAATCGGCGCCCAGGTGGGCTTGACCAGCCCCTCTTCAGTCAAGCACCAGCTGGACAAGCTCGAACGCCTCGGCCTGGTGCGGCGCGATCCGAATCGGCCGCGCGCCCTGGAGGTCGTAGAGCCCACGGCTCAGCCCGCCCCCGCACCCGCGGGCTCCGACGCCGCACCGGAGCCGTCACTCCCGGTACTTCCGGGCGTTGCCGATGGCGAGGCCGTGGCCGTTCCCCTGGTGGGCCGCATCGCAGCCGGCTCACCAATCCTGGCCGAGCAAGAGGTTGAGGACGTAGTGGCGCTTCCACGTCGGCTTACCGGTGACGGCGAGCTATTCATGCTGGAGGTCCACGGTGACTCCATGATCGACGCAGCGATCTGCGACGGTGACTGGGTGGTTGTACGCGCCCAGCCCGATGCTGACAACGGTGATGTGGTGGCGGCGATGGTTGAGGACGTCGATGGCGCCTCCGCCACCGTCAAGGTGCTTTCACGCCGGGACGGGCACCAGTGGCTACTGCCACGCAATCCCGACTACGCCCCTATCCCAGGGGACGAGGCCACCATCATGGGCAAGGTTGTCACCGTGCTGCGAGCGCTGTAGGCCGCACCCTGCACGGCTCGATTGCGTCCGCCGTCGGCCGCGGCCCGCACAGCAACGTAGGAGGGGTCGGCCCCATCGGGGCCGGCCCCTCCTGTACCCACCTTCCAGTGGCAGGATTCTGCTACGGCGCAATCGGCACTGTGATGCCTGTAGACGCGGCCCTCACTAGAGCGCCGCGCGCCTTCAGTAGCCCAGCCCGCGCGCCACCTCGCGCAGCCGCTCGGCGGAGGCGGTCAGCCGGTCGCGCTCGTCGAGGGTGAGGGGCAGCTCCAGACGGCGTCCAGCACCCTCACGGCCGACGATCGTGGGAACCGCCATGCACACGTCGGAGATGCCGTGCCAGTTGTCCAGCAGCGGCGAAATGGTCAGCACCCGCTGCTCATCGTTGAGGATCGCCCCGATGATGCGGGAGACGGCCAGGCCGACGGCGTAGTTGGTGGCGCCCTTGCCCTCGATGATGCGGTAGGCGGAGCGGACCACGTCATGGGCGATGCGGTCGCGCTTGGCCTGGTCAAAAACTCCGCCGTCGAGAGTCTTGCCCCACTGGGTGATCGGCACGCCGCCGATCTCGGTGGAGGACCACAGGGCGACCTCGGAGTCGCCATGCTCACCGGCAATGTATCCGTGGATGTTCTGGGTTGCGGTGCCGGTCTCCAGGGAGACGAGGTACCGCATGCGAGCCGTGTCCAGGACGGTCCCGGAGCCGAAGATCTGGTTCTCAGGCAGCCCGGTGATCTTCTTGGCGCAATACGTGACCACATCAACCGGGTTGGCCACCATCAGGAAGATGGCGTTGGGAGCGACCTCTACCAGCTTGGGCAGGATCTTCTCCATGATGCCAACAGTGGCGCCGGCAAGCTCCAGGCGGGACTGGCCGGGCTTCTGCTTGGCTCCGGCAGTGACAGCGATCACGTCCGCGTCGCGGCAGATCTCCGGGTCATCAGAGCCGGATACGGCGCCTGCGGAGGTGAACTGGATGCCCTGGGCGATGTCGAGGGCCTCGGCCTCGACCTTCTCCTTAACGATGTCCTGCAGGACAACCTCGCGGGCGACGCCCTTGGTGACGCACGCGTAGGCGAGCGTGGAGCCAACCGCGCCCGCACCGATGATGGCGACCTTAGAAGGACGGCCTGAGCGAGCCGTCGGGTACGAACCTTGAGCGCTGTTGGTAATCGTGGGGTCTGACACTGTGTTCCTCCGAATCTGAACGGTTGTCAGTTTGGTGAGCTGGCCCACCCAGGAGACAGAGTACGCGGTCGGGACCGGCGCCGCACGAGTACGGGGAAAATCTCCGGGCTTCACCTGCCGGCGGCCAGCCGCCCCAGCGCACCCAGGACGACGTCGCGGTCCCGGGTAGGCCACAGCGGCGGCATGGAGCGGGCCAGGAATGCCCCATAGCGCGCCGTACGCAGCCGGGGGTCCAATACGGCGACGACGCCGCGGTCGTCCGCCCGGCGTACCAACCGCCCCGCCCCCTGCGCCAGCAGCAAGGCGGCGTGCGTGGCCGAGACGGTCATGAAGCCGTTGCCGCCAGCTGCGGTGACGGCCTCGCTGCGCGCCTGGGCGACCGGGTCGTCTGGTCGGGGGAAGGGAATACGGTCGATCACTACCAGCCGGCAGGTGCGGCCGGGCACGTCCACGCCCTGCCACAGGGACAGGGTTCCCACCAGGCAGGCGTCCTCATCGGCGGCGAAGGCCTCCACCAGGGTGGGCAGCCGGTCCTCTCCCTGCGCGTACACGTTCAGCTCGGTGCGCTCGCGCAGCAGCGCCGCGGCGTCGTCAGCGGCCCGCCGGGAGGAGAACAGGCCGAGCATGCCGCCGCGACTGGCCTCGGCCAGCGCCACCACCTCCTCCAGGGCCTCCTCGGAGATGCCCGCGCCGGGGCGCGGCAGGTGGGTGGGGGTGTACAGGATGCCCTGGCGCGCGTAGTCGAAGGGGGTGCCGACGTCGAGCCCCTCCCAGTCGGCGTCGGCGAGCGTGAGCCCGAGGGCCGCAGCCATGGGGTTGAAGCTGCCGCCCAGGGCCAGGGTGGCGGAGGTGAGCACGGCGGCGCGGTCGGCGAGCAGTGTGTCGGCCACCGATCCGGCCACGTCGATGGGCGCCAGGGTCAGCCGCGGCGGATCGGCGCCCAGGCGCGGGCGCTCCACCCAGGCGACGTCGCGGCGTTGGGCCACCGAATCGGAGGTCATGCGCTCAACCACGTCGGTCATGTCGGCGACCGCCGTACGAGCCAGGGCCACTCCCCCGGCCTCGGCACCCGCCTGCCCGCCGCCCTGGCTCGCCGCGCGGGCGGCGTCGCGCACGTCGGTGAGCACCTGCCGGCAGGCGGCCTCCAACAGGGTGAGGGCGTCCGCGAGCGCCGGCGGCAGCCCTTCGGCCAGGCGCCCGTCGGGCAGTTCCGCCAGCGCCAGCTGCAGGGTCTGCCCCGCCTCCTCCAATTCGTTGACCAGCACGCCGGCGTGGCGGCGGGCGGTCGCGGCCACGCGCGCGACGGCTGCGGCGGACAGGCTGGCGGTGCCCTGGGAGCGCACCCGGTCGGCGAGCTCGTGGGCCTCGTCTACCACCAGCACCTCGTGCTCGGGCAGCACGCCGGGATTGCCGGCCACGGCGATGCCGAGCATGGCGTGGTTGGTGACCACCACGTCGGCCTCCGCGGCGGCGGCGCGGGCGAGCACGGGGAAGCACTCGTCGTGCAGGGGGCAGCTGCTGCCCAGGCATTCCGCGGCGGCCACGGAGGCCTGTGCCCAGGCGCGGTCGGACACGCCGGGCACCAGGTCGTCGCGGTCCCCGGTGTCGGTCTGCTCGGCCCACTGCCGCAGCCGCACCACCTGTTCGCCGAGTGTCTGCTCGGTACCCTCGCCGATGCGGGCACGGGGCGTGGCCGCGGCAGCGGAGAAGAGGGTGTCGGCGTCGTCGTCGGGGTAACCGCCGGCCAGGCGGTGGCGGCACAGGTAGTTCTGCCAGCCCTTGAGCAGGGCGACGGAGGGCCGTACGCCGGTGGTGCGCTCGACGGCGTCGGCGGCCAGTGGGGCGTCCTTGGTGAGCACCTGGCGCTGCAGGGCGAGGGTGGCGGTAGACACGACCGTGCGCTCTCCGGCGTCAACGGCGTGCACCATGGCGGGCACCAGGTAGGCCAGCGACTTGCCGGTGCCGGTGCCGGCCTGGACGAGCAGGTGCCCGCCGGTCTCCATGGCGTGGGATACGCGCGCCGTCATCTCGGTCTGGCCCTCGCGCGGGCTGCCGCCGAGTGCGGTCACGGCGGCGTCCAGCGCGGCCCGGGTACGTGCCTGCTCCGCCGTCGCGCCCGACTCGCCCGGGGCGGCCGCGGGGGTGCGGGCAGTTGCGGCGTCGGCGTCCTTATTCGCCCGGCCCACCGGGGCAGGCGCACTCATTTCGCGCACGGGCTCACCCGGCGGCGGGTCCGGCAACATCGACGGCGGCCAGCTCGGCCGCCAGGGCGGCGTCCACGCGGGCGACCACATGCGTGCCGGCCTCGACGTACTCGACGGCGGTGATGTCGCCGTCGGCGTGCACCCGGGAGACCAGCTCCCCGCGCGAGTACGGGATCACGACGTCCACGGCCACGTCCGGGCGCGGCAGCATGGCCTCGATGCGGTCGCGCAGCTCCGCCAGCCCCTGGCCCGTGCGGGCGGAGACGACGACGGCGCCGGGCAGGCGGGTGCGCAGGGCGGCCAGGGTGACCGGGTCGGCCAGGTCCGCCTTGTTCAGCGCGATCAGTTCGGGCACGTCCAGGGCGCCGGGGATGTCGGCCAGGACGGCGTGGACGGCGGCGATCTGCCCGAGCGGGTCGGGGTGGGCGGCGTCGACCACGTGCAGCAGCACGTCCGCCTCGGCGACCTCCTCCAGGGTGGAGCGGAAGGCCTCGATCAGCTCGTGCGGCAGGCTGCGCACGAAGCCGACCGTGTCGGTGAGGGTGTAGATGCGCCCGTCGGCGGCCTCGGCCTTGCGGACGGTGGGGTCCAGGGTGGCGAACAGGGCGTTCTGCACCATGATGTCGGCGCCGGTCAGGCGGTTCATTAGGGAGGACTTGCCGGCGTTGGTGTAGCCGGCGATCGCGACCGAGGGGATGGGGCCGCGGCGCCGCGAGCCGCGCTTGACCTCGCGGGAGGGCGCCATGGCGCGGATCTCGCGGCGAAGCTTGGCCATGCGCTGGCGGATGCGGCGGCGGTCCAGTTCGATCTTGGTCTCGCCGGGCCCGCGCGAGCCGATGCCCTGACCGCCGGCGACCCGTCCGCCGGCCTGCCGGGACATGGACTCGCCCCAGCCGCGCAGGCGCGGCAGCAGGTACTCCAGCTGCGCCAGCTCCACCTGGGCCTTGCCCTCACGGGACTTAGCGTGCTGGGCGAAGATGTCCAGGATCAGGGCGGTGCGGTCCACGACCTTGGCGTCCACCACGTCCTCCAGCGCACGCCGCTGGGAAGGCGCAAGCTCGCCGTCGACGACGACCGTGTCCGCGCCGGAGTCGGCGACCATCTGAGCCAGCTCCTTGGCCTTACCAGACCCGAGGTAGGTGGCCGGATCGGGGTGGTCGCGGCGCTGGATGAGCGCATCAACCACTTCACTTCCGGCGGTCTCAGCCAGGGCGGCGAGTTCGCGCAGGGAGGTCTCGGCATCCTGGGCGGCAGTGGTGTACGCGGCGCCGTTGACCACCGGAGCGCCGAGGGCGGCGTGGGTGCCGGCGTTGGGGTGGGCGCTCGCATTGGCGTGCGCGACAACCGCGCCGGACTGGGGCAGTTCGAGGCCGACGAGGATGACGCGCTCGAGACGAACCTGCCGGTACTCGACCTCGCTGATGTCCTCCTGATCGGTGGACAGTCCCGCCACGCGGCGGGTGCCGGCGCGGGCCTCGCGTTCCAGGGCGCCGGCGTCGGACTCGTGGTACTGCCGGTGCCCGGCGGTGGAGGCCAGGGCGGTGCCGGCGCGGGAGCGGACCCGGGAGGCGAGCGCCGCGGCGGGGTCGGTGTCACCAAGAAGACCAGCGTCGTTGTCGGCGGCGACAGTGCCGTCGGCGCTGTCAGTGACGGCGGGGAGGGCGTGGTCGGCGGAGTGGCTGTGATGCTGAGTGTTATCCATGCGGGTTCAGATCCTACTGCCCACCCTCCGCCTTGCCGAGCGCCCGCGGGCCCCGTTCGCCGTAGGCGGTCGCACCGGCCGCAGCCGCGCCGATACGCTCGGGCGGTGAGCTCCCGCGAGTCCGACATGCCGCAGGCCGACGCCGTCGCCTCGGCCGACAGCCCCGCCGCGGCTGATTCCGCCTCCTTCGCAGGCTCCGCCGCGGTCCCGGGGGCGCCGCCGCCCCCGCCGCCGTCGCTGCGCGCCCTGGCGTCCACGCCGGTGGGGCGCCTGGCCACAGCGATGCTGGTAGTGGAGCTGCTGGCCGGCATGCAGACCTACATCAACCAGACGGTGCTGCCGCTGGTGGCCACGGACCTGGGCGCCCGCGCCCACTACGGGCTGGTGACGGCCGCCGCCATGGTGCCGACCTTCCTGACCATGCCGCTGGGCGGCACCATGCTGGCCCGCTGGCGGGCCGACCGGCTGATGACGACGCTCACCGCCGTACTGGTGGCGGGGGCCGTCACCGGGGCGCTGGCCCCGGGCGTGGGGGTGTACGTGGCCGGCGAGGTGCTGCGAGGTCTGGCCGCCGGGGCACTCGCGACGGTGAGCATGGGCGTGCTGGTGGCGGGGCTGCCGGAGGCGTGGCGGCGGCTGTTCCTGGCAGCCGGCTCGGCCACCTGGATCGTGTCCTCCGTCCTCGGCCCGGGATATGCGGCTGTGGTCTCCGAGGCCTGGGGATGGCGGTGGGCGCTGGTCGCCTACGTGCCGCTCCTGGTAGCGGCCAGGCTGGTGATGGCCCGTGCGATTCGGGGCCTGCATGTGGACGACGACGAGGCCCGTCCCCCGCTGGTGCCGGCGCTGGCAATGGCAGTCGGGGTGGCAGGGATCGGTGCGGTGCCGGCGGCGTCGGCATGGTTCGTGCCCGTCGGGGCGGCCGGACTGGCGGCGGTGACGTGGGCCTGCGCCCGGGTGTTCCCCGCCGGGACCATGCGCCTGGCGCCGGGACGGCCCGCGGCGCTGGCCATGCTCGCCTGGCTGTGCGCCGCCTATTTCACGCTGGACTACCTGGTCTCACCCGCCGCCCACGACGTGCTCGGACTGGGGCCGAATGCAGTCGGCTGGGCCCTGACCTGCGCGGGGCTGGCCTGGTCGTCAATCGCCATCTGGACGGCGGCGCACCCTGCCCGCGCCCCGCGCCGCTTCCGGATGCGGATCGGCATGGGGGCAGCGTGCTTCGCTATCGGCGGGACGCTCATGACCCTCGCCTTCGCCGACATTGCGCCCTGGTGGTGCCTGCACGTGGGCTTCGCCACTGCCGGGACCGGGATGGGGCTGACGAATCAGGACACGATGATCCGCTGCGTGACCGCCCCAGAGGACTTGGGCGGAGCGCCGGACGGCATCTCCGAGGCACGCATCGCCACCTCCGTGACTGTGGCGAATGCCGCCGGCGCAGCCACCCTGGGAACCCTGGCGACCACTTTCGTAGCGCCGTCGGCAGCGGGCGTGCGGGCGGACCTGCTGGTGCCGACCACGGCGGCGCTCACCGTGGCGCTTGCTGTCACCCCGCTGCTCGCTCGCAGGGCGGCCTGAGCGGCGCCTGCAACTGCCCAGGACTACTCGCGCCCGGCCCGGTAGTGTCGGGCGGGTGAGCGAGCAGCACTACTTCACCGCCTCCCCCGACTCCCCCGCCGAGGAGCGGCGGCACCACTTCGTCATCCGCGGCACCGAGCACGACGTGACCACCGCGTCCGGCGTGTTCTCCGCCGACCGGCTGGACCTGGGCACGCGAGTACTGCTGCGGCAGGCGCCGCAGCCGCCGCAGACGGGCACCTTCCTGGACCTGGGCTGCGGCTGGGGACCACTGACCCTGGCCCTGGCCGACGCCGCCCCGCAGGCCACCGTGCTGGCCACGGATGTCAACGAGCGCGCTGTGGAGCTCACCGGCCGGAACGCCGCCGAGGCCGGGCACAGCCGTGTGCGGGCCGTGCTCGCCGACGCGCTGCTGGAGGAGCTGCGCAGCTCCGGCACCCGGTTGGACCTGATCTGGTCCAACCCGCCAATGCGGATCGGCAAGCCCGCGCTGCACGCACTGCTGGCGGACTGGCTGAGGCTGCTCGCGGACGACGGCGAGGCCTGGCTCGTGGTGCAGAAGAACCTCGGTGCGGACTCGCTGGCCAAGTGGCTGGGCGACCAGGGCTGGAAGGTCGAGCGCGAGGCCTCCTCGAAGGGCTACCGCGTCCTGCGCGTAACCCGCTGACCCCACCACCCCTGCCCCGCCCCCTCGCCGAGACCGGCACTAGTAACACACCGAGACCGGTCGAAATCGCTCGCCGCGACCGGCCGCTAATCAGGCCCCACCGCTCCCTCACTCCCACATTGCGCCAGTAGGAGCCGTGTTCGTGATCGCCGGACAGGGTTGCCGCGCATCGTCTCGGGGGTATAGTTACTTCCGGTTTTGAACACTCATCGGAGAGGCTGAGGGGCGGACATGACCGAGTCATTCCCGTTGCAACCGTCGCCCGGCGCGGTCCTCACGGGCCAGGCGGCCGCACAACAGCTAACGACCATGGGGCTCGATGCAGGCCTCCTGGCCGAGGCGTGTCACGAGGGTCTTCAGGCCACCATCAACCAACACACGCCATTCGATCCGGTTATTGCCTTCGGCTTTGAGCACTGGGCGAAGACCGTCAGCGCTGTACGTAAGTATCTGGACAGCCTCGGCTGGCGGGCCCACGACCGCGCCAATGCGCCCCGCTCGGTTAGCCCTAACAAGGATCTGACCGCCATTGCCGCTATGGGAGGGAACGCCAACACCGGAAACCCGGACAAACGGCCCGCCAACGCGAGAAGCAAGGGCACTGTCTTCCGCGACGAAGTTGACGACAATGCCGCCCTCTCGCACATTCAGCTTGCCCACCAGCCCGCCCTCGACTTATCCGAAGGCGTAACAACCGCTGATGCCGCCGTGGCCCGGGGTATTCCACTACACACCTGGATACTGTTGTATTTCTGGGATCGCACTGAGAACGTGCTTCGCTGCGAACTCTCGCTTCCCATAGCATGCGACGACGGCATCATCACGCAATGGCATACCCGCATCATTCTGCCGGAAGCACCACTGGAGCCCGCCGGTCTCGAGGCCATCCCACAGCGAGGGCCCACCGACGACGTCGACTTCGACGTGGTGGCGCTGTAACGCCCACCCCAGTGGCATCGACTCAATCACGACATGTCCATCCACCCCACACGTGTCACAATCGCCCGCGAACGCGGCGGATTGTCCCGGCTAGACCTGGCCACCGCCGTCGGCGTGACCACTCGTACTCTCGCAAACTGGGAAGACAGCGGCGCGCCCGAGACCAGGGCCGACGTGCTCTCAACCGCCACCGCACAACCCGTGGCATTCTTCCAAACTAATCCGGCCGCTGCGGTGACCGATGATCTGATATTCTTCAGAATGCGCCGCCGTACGAGCGCAGCTCTCCTACACCGGGCCACCGCCCTCGGGGCTCTGGGAATGGAAATGTTCAACGAGATGAGCCGGCGACTTGGCCTGCCTGTGCTTGCGCTGCCGGAACTCGATCCGAGCCTGTCCCCTCAAGCGGCGGCTGAGGCGGTGCGCCGACAATGGGCCTTAGGCGACTTCCCACTGCCGAACCTCGTACAGCTTGTTGAGTCCCATGGCATTCGGGTGCTGGGGATCCCGGCGGCCGAGCAGGACGTCGACGCCTTCAGTTTCTGGGGTCAAGATGCACGCCCATACGTGTTCCTCGCCCGCCGGAAGACGCCGGAGCGGTCCCGCTTTGATCTCGCCCACGAGCTCGGACATCTCCTGATGCACTCCAGCACAAAGACCGACGCCGCCACAGACCGGGAGTTGGAACGGGAGGCCAACGTCTTCGCAGCAACGCTCTTGCTCCCGCCCGATTCCGTACGCGCTATGATGCCCTCCGCCCCACCGCTGGACGCAGTTATTGCGCTCGCCCGTCATTTCGGCACTTCCGCCGTCGCCGCGGCACACTCAGTCCACGACGTCGGAAGAGCTTCTGATTGGGGACACCGCCAACTCATGGCCGAACTCACCCGCCGCGGTTTTGAAACCGGTGAGCCCGGCAGCTCACTCCCCTATGAGCGCTCACGGATCCATGACGCCCTGGTGAAACATCTGCGCCAGTCTCGGATAACGACGACTGCCTGGGCGCGCGCCATCGGCCAGCGCCCCGACGATGTCGCGGCCTTTACCCTCGGACAAGCGCTGTCGGTCGCACCCTAAGCCCTGTTCCGCCCGCACCCAAACGCGGAACCCATCTACAGTCCCATGACCTCCCCGCGCAGGAAGGTGACCGCCGTGCCCGCGAGCATGCATCGCTCACCGTCGACTGCGCAGCGCACAGGCGGGGAAGGCCATCTCGTGCCGGCCCTCGTTTCGGCGCACGGTCAGGCGGACGCTGGGTTACCGGCGCAGGGACAATCGGCGAAGGCGTCGACGCTCGTGGGCCGGAATCCAGCGACGGCTACCGGCCGCGCTCTCGCACGGTTCCCGTGGGGACGACGGCGATCCCGCGACGACGTAGTGCGGCGGCCAGCACTCCGCAGCCCTGCTTGAGCTCGCCGCTATGAGTGCCGTCGTAGATGGTGCGCACGCCGCATGCGGGGCTGCGCTCCTGCAACACCGCAGCTGGACATCCCATATGTGCCGCTACCGCGGCGGCCGCATTGGCACCCTGAATGAATGCATCGGTGACGTCCTCGCCGTCGCGGGTGATCACCCGGGCGTGCCCGTCGAGGACATCCTCACCGTCACCGCCGACGATCTCGGCAGGCGACCGCGGGATGGGCAGACCGCCCATCAGCTCGGCGCACAGCGGCAGGGCGAGTCCCTCGGCAGCCAGGCCAGCGATGTCGCGATCGGGCTTCGCACCGCCGTCGTACCGGCACTTGAAGCCGGCCAAACAGGCGCTTACGAGCAGCGGGCCGCCCTGAACGGAAGAATTCACGGTGACTAGCCTAGTGGCCCGTGGAAGTTCGACGTCGAGCGCGCCACGGCCCGAGGCGGAAGCCGGATGGCGGGCTATCATCATTGTGGTAACGACTCGTTTTGTTCTTCATGTCTCTCAAGCCGACCGTTGGCCAGCCGCACTAAGCAACCTCGCCAATATGACCGAACTCGGCTTCGCTGAGGCCATCACGGTAATGGTCAATGGAACGGCGATTTACGCGATTCAGGGCGCCAACGACTGGACTTCCGCAATGGAGCGAGCCGCTGCCGCCGACGGCACCTTCGAGGTTTGCTCACGTTCGGTTGCCAACCACTCTCTTCCGGTTGAGAGCCTGCCAGCCTGGTTCCGTGTCGTACCGGCAGCGATACCAGCCATAGCGGAATACGCCCGCGCCGGGGCGACCTATAATTAAGCCCTAGCACCCTTGGCGGGCACGATGGCCGCTGACCCGCTTGAGCCGGTCTCGGTGCGTTACAAGTGCCGGTCTCGGCGATTAAGCAAGCGGGGCGGCGCCGGAGAACCGGCACCGCCCCGCCCTGCGGAATTTCACCCGATCCGGTAAGACCGGCGCGCGCCTACGCCGAGTGCGGAGATGCGGGCGCCTTGCGGGAGGTCAGCACCTGGTCGACGATGCCGTACTCCTTGGCGGCCGCAGCCGTCAGGATCGTGTCACGCTCGAGATCGGCGTGTACCTTCTCCACCGGCTGACCGGTGTGAGACGCCAGGGTCTCCTCCAGCCACGTGCGCATGCGATCGATCTCGTTGGCAATGATCTCGATGTCACTGGCCTGGCCCTGCACGCCCTCCATGGCGGGCTGGTGGATGAGCACGCGCGCGTTGGGCAGCGCCAGGCGCTTGCCGGGCGAGCCCGCGGCCAGCAGCACGGCGGCCGCGGAGGCGGCCTGCCCCAGGCAGACGGTCTGCAGCTGCGGCTTGATGTACTGCATGGTGTCGTAAATTGCCGTCAGCGCCGTGAAGGAGCCGCCGGGGCTGTTGATGTACATGGTGATCAGGCCGTCGGGGTCCTGCGACTCCAGGACCAGCAGCTGGGCCATGATGTCGTCGGCGGAGGCGTCGTCGACCTGCACGCCCATGAAGACGATCCGGTCCTCGAACAGCTTGGCGTATGGGTCCTGCCGCTTGAAGCCATAGGCGGTGCGCTCCTCGAACTGGGGCAGCACGTAGCGGGCCTGCGGCAGCGACTGCGGGTTAATGCCCGCAGCCTCGACCTGCCTGGCAACGGCGTCGAAGTAAGGGCGAGAGCTCGTCATGTCAGTTCTCTCCGTTCTGGGTGCCGATCTCGCGGCTGGAGCTCACGATGTGGTCAACAAAGCCGTAGTCCAGGGCCTCCTGCGCGGAGAACCAGTGGTCGCGGTCGGAGTCGCGGATGATCTCCTCAACCGTGTGTCCGGTGTTCGCGGCAGTGATCTCGGACAGCTCCTGCTTCATCTTGATGATCAGGTCGGCGTTGATGCGAATATCGGTGGCCGACCCGCCCGCACCGCCGGAGGGCTGGTGCATGAGCACCCGGGTGTGCGGCGTGATGTAGCGCTTGCCCCGCGCACCGGAGGAGAGCAGGAACTGCCCCATAGAGGCGGCCAGGCCGGTGGCGACCGTGACGACATCTGGCTGGACGTACTGCATGGTGTCGTAGATGGCCATGCCAGCAGTCACGGAGCCACCCGGGGAATTGATGTAGAGGTAGATGTCCCGCTCGGGGTCCTCGGCGGCCAGCAGCAGCATCTGCGCGCAGATGGCGTTGGCGTTGTCGTCGCGCACCTCAGAGCCGAGCCAGATGATGCGTTCCTTGAGCAGGCGGTTGTAGATGGAGTCGGTCAGGCCCAGGCCCGTACCGGATCCGTCGGCGGCGGCCGGAGTGATGGCCGCCGGGGGCGTGTGGAGCTCGCTCACGTCAGTCCTTCCGTGTTCGGTGATGCCAACGCTAACCCGCCACTCGCCCAGCGCATGCCCAGGATCGGAGGCTTTTCGCTTACGGCCCACACAACGACGGCGCGGATCGCCACTTCGCCCCGCCACGGACGGAACCCGACCAGCCGCGGTGTGCCCGAGGCCACCGGCTAGCCGCCCCCGATGCGAGTAGCCTCGGCTACAGGATTTGAAACGGCTCTACCGGGGATAAATGCTCCCGTCCGCGAGCGCGTTGAGTCCCAACATGCACGTGTAAGCCGAGGAAGGAAAACCATCATGCCCACCACGCCCGTCTCCGAGTCCCTGTTCCGCCTCGGCCTGAATGAGGCCCTGCCGGTCAGCGAGGAAGCGACCACCTCCCGCGTGGTGGTCAACAACGCCGTCCTGCGCACCGTCATCTTCACCTTCGACGCCGGCCAGCTGCTCACCGAGCACGCCTCCACCAAGGCGGTGGTGGTCACGCTGCTGGAGGGCGAGATGGACTTCACCGTGGCCGGGCGCACCGAGCGCATGCGGGCCGGCGACGTCATCTACCTGGCCCCGAACGACCGCCACGCCCTGACCGCCGTCACCCCTTGCCGGATGCAGCTGGTGATGGTGGAGGTCGATGATCGGAGCAGCAGGAACTAACCGCCCAACCCGGCTCTTGGGGTTTGCGGGTGCAGTGGTTCGCACCCAGGGCGCCCGGGCACACACGCACGGCACTCCAGACATGCGCACCAGCCACCCCACCACACCCGCAAGCACGAAGAACCCGTAATGCGAGGGGGCCGCGCCTTAAGGCGCGGCCCCCTCTACGCGTTATGTGCAGACGTCACTCGGCGTCGTCGGCGCTTTCCGCGGAGGAGCCGGAGTCGGCGGACTCGTCCGCATCGGCAGGGGAAACGACGACCTCGTCCGCCGCCTCATCTGCCTGGTCGGCAGCAGCCTCGGCTGCGGCGGCCGCATTGGCCTCGGCGTCGAGCTCGTCGGAGCCGATGAACTCGGTCAGGTCCACGGTCTGGCCATTGGAGTCCTTCACCGTCACCTGACGCAGCCCCATCGCCAGGGACTTGTTGCGGGCAACCTCTGAAACGAAGGCTGGAATCTGGCCGGCCTGCTGAGCGCCCTGCATGAACTGCGCCGGCTCCATGCCGTACTGCTGAGCCGTCTGCATGAGGAACTCCAGCAGCTCGTCCTGGGTCACAGAGACGTCCAGCGACTCGGCCAGCACGTCCAGCAGGATCTGATCGCGCACCCCGGAGGTGACGTCGTCGCGGATCTCGTCGGCGTGCGGATCGCCCTCGGGCTTGCCCTCGGCCTGGAGATGCTGCTTGATCTCATCCTCAACCACGGACTCCGGCACTTCGAAGCTGACCGCCTCGCGCAGGCGCTCCAGCAGGGCATCGCGGGCGGCAATCGCCTGGTCCCCGGTCTTGCGCTCGGCCGCCTGACGGCGCAGGTCCTCGCGCAGCTCGTCAACGGTGTCGAACTCGGAGGCCATCTGGGCGAACTCGTCGTCCACCTCCGGCAGCTCGCGCTCCTTGACAGCGGTCGCGGTGACGGTCACCTCAGCCTCCTCACCCGCGTGCTCACCGCCTGCGAGCTTGGTGGTGAAGGTGGTGGAGCCGTCGGTCTTCAAGCCGGTCAGTGCGTCATCCAGGCCCTCAAGCATGTTGCCCTTACCGATCTCGTAGGACACGCCGGACACGGAGTCGACCTCCTCGCCGTCGATGACGGCCTTGAGGTCAATGGTGACGAAGTCGCCGGTCTTGGCGGCACGCTTGACGGACTTCAACGAGCCGAAGCGAGCCCGCAGGTTGTCCAGCTCGCTGTCCACATCGGCGTCGGTGATCTCGACGGCGTCCACGGTCACGTCCAGCTCGCCCAGCTCGGGCAGCTCGAACTCGGGGCGCACGGTGACCTCGGCGGTGAAGACCAGCTGACCTCCCTGGGGGCCGGTCACGTTGACGAGCTCGGTGACCTCAATGTCCGGCTGGCTCAGGGGCACGCGTCCGGACTCGTTGATGGCGTCCCGGTAGAAGTCGGGCAGCTTGTTGTTGACGGCCTCCTGGATGACGGAGGCGCGGCCCACACGCTGGTCAATGATGCGCGGCGGGACGTGCCCGCGACGGAACCCCGGGATCTGAACCTGTGAGCCGATCTCCTTGTAGGCGGCGTCGAGGCTCGGCCCCAGCTCCTCGTAGGGGACCTCCACGGTCAGCTTGATGCGCGCGGGGTCAAGGTTCTCGACGGTACTTTTCACGGGGTTCTACTCCGAATGCTTGGATGCGGCTGGTGGCGCGGGACCGGAAGGGTCCCTGCGGACGCCCTGGTGCGGCGTCAATTCCGGGCCATCCTAGGGCACGGCCGCGGCCAGGTGACAAATGAGCCCACCCACAGCAGGCGGGAACTGCTCACATTCACGCCGGGCGCTGGCCGTGCCACCGCACCTCACGCCCCTGGACGACAGGCACGCTACGCCCGCCTACCACCTTGGCAAGCACACCGGCCGGGACGACGGCGACCTCCCGCACCCCTGCCACCGTGCGCTCATGTACCGTGCGGGCCTCGGCGTCGTCGGCCCCGGTGAAGCGGATCGTGACGCGCGGCTGGCCGCGCACGACGTCGACCTGGAAGGCCTCCAGCGTGGTCGACGCGGTCACGGCAGCGCGGGCGGCGGACTCCACCTCCTGCGGACCGTGGCCGGGCAGCAGGTTGGTGACCGTGAGGATGGTGCGATATGAGGGCATGCGGTCAGCCTATGGCGCGGGCCGCCGCCGTTGCGCGCGCCCGAGTCAGGCCTTCACCCAGCCGCGGCGCAGTGCCAGTGCGTGCCCGGCGTAGCACAGGGCCACGAAGGGCACGGTCCAGTACAGGGCGGAGCGCTGGCCGGGGTCGAAGACGATCAGGATGCAGGATGCGGCCGAGCCGATGAAGGCCGCCAGCGGCACCCACGGGTAGCCGGGGGTGCGGTAGCCGAGCTCGGCGGGGCTGTGCCCGGCGTCGATCCAGCGGCGTCGGAAGACGAACTGGCAGGCAGCGATCGCCATCCACACAATCACTACCGCGAGCCCGGAAATGGACACCAGCACCAGGTAGACGGTGTCGGCGGCCACCACGGAGCTGAGCAGTGCCAGCAGTCCGCCCAACATGGACAGAGCCAGCGCCACCACGGGCACGCCCCGCATGTTGGTACGGGCGACGATCTCCGGCACGGTCCCCTCGTTGGCCAGCGACCACAGCATGCGGGTGGAGGCGAACAAACCGGAGTTTGCGGCGGACAGGATCGCGGTGACGATCACGATGTTCATGATGTCGCCCGCGTGGGGCACGCCGATCATGTCCAGCACCGTGACGAAGGGCGAGTTGTCCACACCAGCGTCCCGCCAGGGAATGAAGGCGGCCATGACCACGATCGAGCCGATGAAGAACACGGTCAAGCGCACCAGGGTGGTGCGGATGGCGCGGGGGATGTTGCGGCCGGGGTCAGCGGTCTCCCCCGCGGCTACACCAATCAGCTCGGTGCCGGAGAAGGCGAAGTTGACCGTCAGCATGGTGGTTAGCACCGCCCCGAAGCCGTTGGGGAAGGCGCCGTCGCGGATGAAGTTGCTCGGCCCGGAGAGGAGGAGCCATCGGACATGGGGATGATGCCGATGATCGCCAAGCCGCCGAGCACGATGAAGGCAATAATGGCGAAGACCTTCACCCCCGCCAGCCAGGACTCGGCCTCGGCGAATACCCGCACCGAGAACACGTTGGTGGCGAAGACCACCACGATGAAGATCGCCGACCACATCCACACCGGCGTGGCGGGGAACCAGTGGCGCATGATGGCGCCGGCTGCGGTGAACTCCGAGCCCAGCGCGATGGTCCAGGTCAGCCAGTACAGCACCGCCACCACGAACCCGGTGCCGGGACCGATCAGCTCCTTGGCGTACACGTGGAAGGCGCCGGTCCAGGGCATGGCCACGCTCAGCTCACCCAGGCACAGCATGACCAGGTAGACCAGCAGCGCGCCGACGGCGTAGGCGATCACGGTTCCCAGCGGGCCGGCCTGGCTGATGGTGTAGCCGGAGGAGACGAAAAGGCCGGTGCCGATGACCCCGCCGAAGGAGATCATCGTCAGGTGGCGCGAGCTCATCTTGCGCTGCAGGCGGTCGTGGTTGCGTGCCGACTCAGCGTCGGTCGGCGGCGCCTCGGGCGGCGTCCAGGCCGCGGACTGCGATGGCGGGGGTATTGGTGATGAAGGCGGCGGTGGGGATGAGGCTGCCGGTCCGGGAGGATCGGCGACGGTGTCGGGTTCGAGTGCCATGGGGGCTTCCTGAGAGAGGTCCGGGCAGGTGCGTCTGGTCTTCCCGGCTAGGGTGGGTATGCCGTCGGCGTGCGGCGGCCGCGAACAGGGTCGGGAGGGAATCGATATGAGCGACGCACTAACGAGACTACTGGCCAGGCGGGGGACGATCGTCCTTGACGGCGCGATGGCCACCGAGCTGGAGAAGCGGGGCGTGGACACCTCCGGGCCGTTGTGGTCCGCGCTGGCCATGCGCGACGCACCCGACGCGGTCCTGGACGTGCACCGTGCCTACTTCGCCGCCGGCGCCGACGTGGCCACGACCAACACCTACCAGGCGAATCTGGACGCCTACCGGCGCGCGGGCCTGAGCGAGGACGAGGCCGAGGGCATGGTGCGCCAGGCGGTGCGGCTGGCACGCCGAGCCCGCGACGAGCACGCGGCGACCACCGGGCGCCACGGCCTGGTGGCGGGTTCGGTGGGGCCCTACGGCGCCTATCTGGCCGACGGCAGCGAGTACACCGGCGCCTACACGCGCACGGATGAGGACTTTCGCGCCTTCCACCGCCCGCGGCTGCGGCTGCTGACTCAGGCGGGCGTGGACGTGCTGGCCCTGGAGACAATGCCGCAGGGACCGGAGATCCGCGCGCTGCTGGGGCTGCTGCCCGAAGTGGCTCCGGGCGTGCCCGCGTGGCTGTCGCTGTCGGTGCGCGACGACGGCGCAGCCCTGCGCGACGGCACGCCACTGGAGGACGTGGCGGCCTGGGCGCGGGAAACCCCGCAACTACGGCTGCTGGGGGTCAACTGCACTCGCCCGGAGACTGCGACGACGGCGCTGAGCCTGCTCGGCGGCCTCAGCAGTGTGCCGCTGGTCGTCTACCCGAACTCGGGTGAGGAGTATGACGCCGAGGCCAAGACATGGTCCACCGGCAGCGGCGGCACGGGACACGGAGACGACCTGCTGGCCAGCAAACTGCCTGCCTGGGAGGCTCTGGGAGCCCGTGCCGTCGGCGGCTGCTGCCGCACCACCCCGGCCCAGATCCGGGCGCTGGCGGCCGCGGTGGGAGAGCCGACGGCGTAGAAGCCTGAGAACGTCGGGGGAAGCGCGCTCCGAGGTCCGGGGGACGCGGCCCGAAGACCACGGCAACCCCGGTCGGCAACGTGATCCCCTGCCCCGTACCCGCGGTGCCTGGTGCGACACCTTTGCACGGCGACGATTACCACTGCCGCACCCGTGACCCGTGCCCGCGGTGCCTGTTGCGACGCTTTGCACCCTGCTACGACGCTTTGCACCCTGGTGTGCGGCAAATACCCGTACACCAGGGTGCAAAAGTTCGTACTAAGAGACGAAAGCTCGTAGCAGACAGCCGAGGCGCCTCAACGCGAGGACCATGACGCCACTACCGAGCTAGCTGCCGCCAGACGATTACGTACACCGCACACAGCGCGATGGTGCCGAGGTATCCCAGGAAGGCCAGCACGTGCGCCTTGCGCAGGTGGTGAATGTTGGACGTGGTCTGCCCCGGGGGCGGGAGTAGCCCAGCCAGGAGCGCAAACATGGCGGAGCCGGCACCAATGAAAAGTCCCACGGGAGGGACCAGGGAGCCGATTCCAGCGGGCAGGACGAGCACGCAGCCCAGCGGCAGCAGGAATGCGCTCCACCCGATGCAGGCGCGCGTATGCCCCTTGTCAAAGGCGTCAGCCGACGACAGTATGCAGGCGAACATCAGCGCGACCGCTACGAGGCTGACCGGCTTCCCAATGATGAACAGCGGCTCGCCCTGTTCGTCCCGCAATGCGTCAGACGACGTTGCATAGGTCGCCACCACGATCGCTACGTAGACCACTGCAACCCCGACGTAGATCAGCGCAGCCCCGGCGCCCGCCCGGCGAAGCCGGTGCAGCCCCGTGCCGTGGCGCTTGTCGCCGCGCAGTACACCCATTGCGAGTGCATCGAAGCTGCCCAGGGCACCCACCAGCACACCGATCGGCAGCGCGGCGGGGTTGTGCCGGTTCAGCACCCCACAGGTGAAGCCGGCGATCAGCGGCACGCCGGACAGCGCCACGCCCATCGCGCGTCGTCTACTCTGCAGCAGTTCAATGCAGGCGAAGGCAGCCGCGACGCCGACAACGATCAACAGGCCCGACAACACGGTGACGACTGTATGCGATCACCCGGCAAAGCAGAGCCTGGAGAACCCGCCGCGGCGCCGGACAGCCGCCCGCGGTGCCTGGTGCGACGCTTTGCATCCTGCTACGACGCTTTGCACCCTGGTGCGCGGCAAATACCCGTACACCAGGGTGCAAAAGCTCGTACTAGGAGACAAGAGCTCGTAGCAGACGCGACGTAGACGCGAGGACGCCTCACGAGCGAGCTCGCGGGCGTCCTCGTCGTCGGGGTATTCGGCCTGACGGCCTCTTACTCCCTCCTCTGCGAAGGTCTCATGAGCAAGCTCATGGACCTTCTTATCGTCGGGGTGGCGGGATTTGAACCCACGATCTCCTGCACCCAAAGCAGGCGCGCTACCAAGCTGCGCCACACCCCGCGTAAACGCCTGCGACCGCCACCGGAGTCCGGGGCGGCCGCACGTTCACCGAGCGGGTGACGGGAATCGAACCCGCGCCATCTGCTTGGAAGGCAGAGGCTCTACCATTGAGCTACACCCGCATGGGACGGACCCTGGCCCGCCGCTACTGCATCGTCACCGACATAGCCGGGACGTCAGGACTTTACTGCTCTTATCAGTCCTCGAGGAGGCCGGTCCGGTAGGCCTTCGACAGCCGTCCGGGCACCGCGATCTTACGACCGCCGACACGAACCGTCTGGAGCTCAGGCAGCTTGGCCTTCCACTGCGAACGACGGTTACGGGTGTTGCTGCGGGACATCTTCCGCTTCGGCACTGCCATGCGCCCGTTCCTCTCAAACTCGTGGGGCTGCCCGCTCACGGGCAACCCGAAGAATAGTTGACCAGGGGTCACCCTAGCGGCTCGACCGGAGTCCATTCCAGCCAGCCTGCGCCGTAAGACGTGTGAGATCAGTCCCGTCCAGCTGGCGGTGGCCACAGCTCCACGGCGCTCGCAGCTCCCCCGGGCTATACATAGAGCCATGACCGCCCCACCGCCCTCCCTGCCGCTGGCGCCGCCATTGTCACGCCGGCACGCGGCGAGCAGCCGGAGATCGACCTGGAGGTCAAGCGCTCCCACTTCCTAGGGCGCGCCGCCCGCACCGACGACGAGGCGGCCGCCCGTGCCTTCATCGCCTCCGTCCGCTCCCGCTACCCCGACGCCCGCCACCACTGCAGCGCCTTCGTCGTCTGCGTGCCCGGGGCGCAGCCGATTGAACGCTCCAGCGACGACGGCGAGCCCTCCGGCACGGCGGGGCAGCCGATGCTGGATGTGCTGCGCGGCACGGGCCTGAGCAACACCACGGTTGTAGTCACCCGCTACTTCGGGGGCACACTACTGGGCACGGGCGGCCTCGCCCGGGCCTACTCGCAGGCCGCCGCACAGGCCCTGGCCGCCGTCTCCCGCACCCGCTTGGACACCCGGCACCTCTGGCACGTGCGCGTGCCAGTAGCAGAGGCCGGACGCCTGGAGGCACAACTGCGCGGGCAGGGCGGGCCGCAGGGCATTGGGGTGGAGGACACCCAGTGGCAGGCCACCCATGCAGTCCTCACCCTGTCCACCCCCACTGCCGACGCCACCGCGCTCGCAGCGCAGTTGTCCGCACTGACCGGCGGGGCCGCGGCTGCCGAGCCGGCCGGCAGCCGCGTGGTTGAAACGCCCCTTTCCGGGGCCTGAGCGCGCCTGCCGGCCCCGCACCGCGCGTGGCACGCGCTGCACGAACAAGCAGGCGCAATGAAGCGCATTTCACCATTCGATCGAGTTGACAGCCGCGCCGACCCAGGCGCTACTGTGTCGCCAGCGGATCGGGTTAGCGCTCGTCGTCGGATCGATTCCGCAAGCTTCGGCAGTACCAGCAAGAGGAGGACCCCATGACGGCCAACCACGTCATGTGCGTGATGTCCCCTCGCTGCTGCCAGTGTCGGTAGAGCGCCAGGCCATGACATTGTGCGCGCGCTGATGCGCGCATGCCCGGCGCTCGGGGCCTCCTGCCAGTGCCCCTCCACCAGTTCAACCCCCGTCAGGAGCCGCTCAGCCGCCGCCCAGGCCCGGGCGGTATACGTCTGACCGTGTACGCCGCGCCGAATCGACGCAACGGCTCCTCACACCCCATACGACTTAAGGATTCTGCAATGACATACGCCGCCAACATCACCGAGCTCGTCGGTTCTACCCCCCTGGTCCGCATCAACCGCGTCACCGACGGCGCACCCGCCACCGTCCTGGCCAAGGTCGAGGCCTTCGAGCCCGCCGGCAGCGTCAAGGACCGTATCGCCCTTTCCATAGTCAGGGCCGCCGAGGCCTCCGGCGAGCTGAAGCCGGGCGGCACCATCATCGAGGCGACCTCCGGCAACACCGGCGTCGGCCTGGCCATGGTGGGTGCTGCCCTCGGCTACCGGGTAGTGATCACCATGCCGGAGACCATGTCCAAGGAGCGCCGCGCCATCATGCGCGCCTACGGCGCCGACCTGGTGCTAACCACTGAGGGCGGGGTCGCGGGTGCGGTCAAGCGAGCCGAGGAGATTCAGGCAGTAACCCCCAACTCCGTGCTGGCGTCCCAGTTCACCAACCCCGCCAACCCACGAATCCACCGTGAGACCACCGCCCAGGAGATCCTGGCGGCAACCGGCTCGCAGGTGGACGCCTTCGTGGCCGGCATCGGCACCGGGGGCACCCTCACCGGTGTGGGACAGATCCTGCGCGAGCAGATCCCCGGCGTGAAGATCTTCGGCGTTGAGCCCACCGAGTCCCCGCTGCTCAGCGAGGGCAAGGCCGCGCCCCACAAGATCCAGGGCATTGGCCCCAACGTCATCCCCGAGGTACTGGACCAGTCCATCTGGGACGAGCTGCTGCACATCGAGTCCGACACGGCGCTCACCTACGCCCGCCGCGCCGCCGCCGAAGAAGGCCTGCTGGTGGGAATCTCCTCCGGGGCAGCGCTGGCCGCCGCCTCGCAGATCGCGCAGCGGGAGGAATTCGCGGGCAAGACGATCGTCACCGTGCTGCCGGACACCGGCGAGCGCTACCTGTCCACCGCGCTGTACGCCGAGTACCTGAACTAATCCCTTAACCGGCACCAGTGCCTGAGCCGGGGCGCAGGCCGGACAGCACAAGCCTGCTGTTGAAAAAGCGGCCGGAATAGCAGTCAGCTGAATAGTCGGGCATGTAGCCGCACCCGTGTCCGATTGCGTTGCTGCGCATCCTCGCGCCACCTCAGGCACCCGGCCGCAGCCATGTTCCGCAGCGGAAACGGCCACGGAATGGCGTCGGTGGTGGTATCCCGGGAACAGGGACGCCACCACCGACGTTCTCCGGTCGGATCATCGCAGGTCAGGCACCGTTCGCGGCGTCTCCGGCGCCCGCATCCCAGAAATGTCCCTGTCGGTCATCACACCTGTCACTAGGTTGTTGTTCTAGGAGCACCATGCACAAGCCCAGTCGGTCGTTCGTTGATCTCGCCAAGGAGGATCTGGCGACCGCCCGGCGCCGGGACCCGGCCGCCCGCTCAAGCCTCGAAGTCGCACTGCTGTACCCGGGTGTCCACGCCCTGTGGGCGCATCGTGCCGCTCACAGCCTGTGGCTACGGGGCCACTACTTCGCGGCGCGCGCACTGTCGCAGGTGGCTCGGGCGGCCACCGGCATCGAGATCCACCCCGCAGCCAAGATCGGTGAGCGCTTCTTCATCGACCACGGCATGGGCGTGGTGATCGGGGAGACCGCCGAGGTAGGCAATGACGTGCTCATGTTCCACGGCGTCACGCTCGGCGGCGTATCCATGAACCCCGGCAAGCGCCACCCCACCATCGGTAACAACGTGCAGATCGGGGCGGGCGCCAAGGTACTGGGACCGGTGACCGTTGAGGACGGAGCCAAGATCGGAGCCAACGCCGTGCTGGTGAAGAACCTGCCCGCCGATCACGTCGGCGTGGGGGTGCCCGCACGTGCCCGGGACCCGCGCACCGACCCCGAGCTCATGCTCGACCCGACTATCTACATCTAGCTACATCCAGCTACATCTAGATCTGCCACTCCGGGCGGCTCCCAGGGCATCCGGTCGTGTCCAGCACCCGTTTGCACCCAGCCGCGTCCAGCGGCTTCCGGAGCGACGCCGCGCAGGCGCATAAGCACCAGCAGGCTCGCGTCCGGCGCCACACGACTGGGATCGGGGCTGGACGCGCGGCCGTTCCTCAGCCCCTGGCCGCCGTGAGGCTCCCCTCTCAGCGCGCCTGGCAGGACGGGCACCAGAACAGGCGCCTGCCAGCCACTTCACGCTCAGCGATTACCGTGCCGCAGCGCAGGCAGGGTCGGCCCGTGCGGTGGTAGACGTACCAGCGCCCGGCCTCCTCATCGCCCTCCGGCAGCGGCTCAGGCACATCCTCCGCGTCGACCGTGGTGATGAAACCGGTAGCCACCCCGTACTCCATTAGCGGAACCAAGTCATCCCAGACCGCCCGCAGCCGTTTGGCACTGACTCGATTTCCCGGCCTAAACGGTGACAGCCCCACCCGGAACAGCGTCTCGGCGCGGAAGATATTGCCCGCCCCCGCCAGCACAGACTGGTCCATCAGCAGTTCGCCCACGGCCCTCCGACGACGGCGCACCCCGGCAATGAACTCCTCGGAATCGGCGTCCGGGCGCAGCGGATCGGGGCCCAGGCGACGCCGCACCGCGGCAACGCCCGCGGCGTCCAGCAACTCGCAGGCGGCCGGCCCAGTCAGGTCCGCTACTCCGTGGTCCCCAGCCAGGCGCAGGCGCACGGCGCCCCGGGGCGCCGGCGGCATCCACTCACCCGGAGCCGGTGGGGCGGGATCCTGGCCACTGATGCCGGACAGAGCCGAGCCGCCACCGCGCGACAGCGCATGCTCGCCCCGCTCCCCCACCTTCCGCCGAGGGGCACCGATGGAGTGCGGCGCCGTGAAGGCGCTGTCGCCGTCGAAGGTCCATGAGCCGTACAGGCCCAGGTGGATGCGCAGCCAGGTCACATCCAGGGAATCGGTGGGAGTGCCGGCCTCAGGGGCGAATGGGAGGAACAGGTGCTTGCCATAGGCCTGCCCGTCCAGGAGGACCTGCCCGTCCAGCCGGGAGGCGCCATCGGCGAAGCGTCCTTGCGGAGAGGAGACGGTCAGCCGTTGACCGCCGTAAAGCTCCGCCAGCGCATCTGCAAGTCGGTGGACGGTGTGACCTTCGGGCATGCCGGGGACGCTACACGATAGCTGCGCCGTTCCCGCAACCCGCCCGCCAAGGCGCGCGGAGCGCGACGCGCATCAGGCCGACCGGCGGTCTCGGCGCTCCTCGTAGGCGGCCATCTGATCAATCCGATTCTGGTGGCGCTGCTCGCCGCTGAACGGCTCGGCAATGAATGCGTCCAGGATTCTGACGGCCTCGTCATTCGTGTGCATGCGGGCGCCCAGGCCGGCAATGTTGGCGTCATTGTGCTTACGGGCCAGCCGGGCGGTCTCCTCGCTCCAGACCAGTGCCGCGCGCACACCCGCCACCAGGTTGGCGGCCATCTGCTCGCCGTTGCCGGAACCGCCGAGGACCACACCCAGGCTGCCCGGCTCGGCCGCCACCGCCTCGGCACAGGCGATACAGAACTCCGGGTAGTCGTCAAGGCGGTCGTAGACGTAGCACCCGTGGTCGACGACCTCGTGCCCGGCCTGCTGCCAGTGGGAGACGAGAATGCCTTTGAGTTCGAATCCGGCGTGGTCGGTACCGATGTGAATGCGCATGGATGAATTGTGCCTCACGCGAACATATCTTGCGGCCCTGGCCGGCGCATGCGGGCGCATGTGCAGGCGCGGGCTAGCGTTGCGCCATGACCGATCCGAGCCACTCCGCCGTCAGCACCGACTCCCGTGGGGCGACCGCCCCAGCGGATGCCACAGTGCTGGCGGGCGTCTATGAGACCGCCGCCGCCAACGCCTCCGTGCGCCCCCAGGATGATCTGTTCCGCCATGTCAACGGGAACTGGCTGGCTACGACGACCATTCCCGCCGACCGCCCCGCCACCGGCTC
This sequence comes from Actinomyces sp. 432, assembly GCF_009930875.1. Lineage (NCBI taxonomy): Bacteria > Bacillati > Actinomycetota > Actinomycetes > Actinomycetales > Actinomycetaceae > Actinomyces > Actinomyces sp. 432. The sequence goes on along the minus strand of NZ_CP025249.1, from coordinate 888,504 downwards.
ATTCCTGGTGCTGCGTGACGCCGCCGAGGCCGCCTGCCGGGACATCCTGGAGGAGCTGGCCGCCGCCCCGCGCACAGACGTGCCCTCCACGTCCGCTGAGAAAATCGGCGTCCTATACGCCTCCTTCCTGGACGAGGAGCACATCGAGTCCCTCGGGGCCGCCCCGCTGAGCCCCGAGCTTGAGCCGGTCCTGAACGCGACGGACAAGGAGGCTCTCGCCCGCAGCCTGGGCGCGCGCCTGGCGGCGGGGTTCACCGGTGCTGCGGCCATCGGCGTCGAGGTGGACCTGAACGATCCGGACCGCTACACCACCTGGATGGAGCAGTCGGGCCTGGGGCTGCCGGACGAGTCCTACTACCGGGACGAGGACCAGGCCGAGATCCGGGAGGCCTATGTCGCCCACGTAGCGCGCATGCTGGAGCTGGCAGGTCTGCCGGAGCGCCTGGGGGCCGCCGCGGACACACTCGCCGAGCGGATCATGGCGGTGGAGACCGCGCTGGCCGAGGGGCACTGGGACCGAGTAGCCTGCCGCGACATTGAGAAGATCAACAACCCAACCACCTGGGCAGACCTGGTGGACTCCGCTCCCGACTTCCCCTGGTCAGCCTGGCGCGCGGGCGTGGACGCTGCCGCAGCGGCTGTTCAGGCGCAGCCGGGCACGCTGCTGAATGAGGTGATCGTTGAGCAGCCCGACTATCTGCCGCACCTGGCCCAGGTATGGCGGCAAACCCCCTGGGCGACCTGCGGGCGTGGGCGGCGTGGCACGTGGTTCACGGCCGGGCGCCGCTGCTCTCACGGGGCTTCGTAGAGGAGAACTTCGACTTCTACTCCCACACTCTTCAGGGTGTGGACGAGCTGCGGGCCCGCTGGAAGCGCGGCGTGGGCCTGATTGAGGGGACGCTGGGCGAGGCGCTGGGCGAGCGGTACGTGGCACGACACTTCCCGCCCGCCCACAAGGAGCACATGGAGCACCTGGTCGGCCGACTGATCGAGGCCTACCGGCAGTCGATCTCCACCCTGGATTGGATGAGCCCGGCCACCCGCGAGCGCGCCCTGGAGAAGCTTACCCTATTCACCCCGAAGATCGGCTACCCGCGCACGTGGCGGGACTACAGCGCCGTGGTGGTCACGCCCGGTGACGTAGTCGGCTCGGTGCGCTCGGTTGAGGCTTTCGAGCTGGCCCGGGACCTGCGCAAGCTGGGCGGTCCGGTGGACCGGGAGGAGTGGCACATGACGCCGCAGACGGTCAACGCCTACTACAACCCGACGATGAATGAGATCGTCTTCCCCGCCGCGATCCTGCAGCCCCCCTTCTTCGACCCCGAGGCCGATGACGCCGTCAACTACGCCGGCATCGGCGCTGTGATCGGCCACGAGATCGGCCACGGGTTCGACGACCAGGGCTCCACCTTCGATGGACACGGCAAGGTGACCAACTGGTGGACCGAGGCGGACCGGGAGGCATTCGAGGCACGCACCCATGCATTGATCGCACAGTACGACGCCTACCGGCCGAGGGCGCTGGTGGAACGTGCGCAGGCGGACGGCAAGGGCGTCGATGAGGCCCCGCACGTCAACGGGGAGCTCACGATCGGTGAGAATATCGGCGACCTCGGCGGCCTGGGCATCGCCCTGAAGGCCTACGCCCTGGCCCTGGCCGACGCCGGTATCGGCTCCGTGCAGCAGGCGCCGGTCATCGACGGGCTGACCGGCCTGGAGCGCTTCTTCTACTCCTGGGCGCGCATCTGGCGGAGCAAGAGCAGGGACGACTACGCCGAGCTGCTACTGACGATCGACCCCCACTCCCCCGCGGAGTTCCGCTGCAACGGGATCGTACGCAACGTGGACGCCTTCTACGAGTCCTTCAACGTCACCGAGGGCGACGCGCTATGGCTCCCGCCTCAGGAGCGCGTGAGCATCTGGTGAGGTGCGGCCGGCGGGGGCCGACGTCCGGCGCGGCCGGAGGCCCCCGCACAAAGGGCCAGACGACATCCCGGCGATGGCCCGTAGATGACCCGGCGATGCCCACGGCCAGACGAAGTGACGGAACAGACAGTGTGTGCGAGACGGAGTGATGGGGAGTTCTACCCATCAGCCCGCGCCCAGAACCCGCCGAACCTGGGATTTTCGTCCCAGATTCGTGACTGATGTGGCTCATGTGGTCACAAACCCGTCCAGAATCACAGACAGATCACACGAGTAGGGCTTGTCTCCAAAACGAGATTCGCGAGAGAGTGGTTGCAGTCCGGCGCCGCCCCGCGCCGTGTCTCGTCTATCCCATCTGGAGGATCTATGCGTCTGGGACGCTCACTGACCATCGCCGGTGCCGCTGCTCTCGTAGTGGCCGGCACGGCCGTATCTACCCCCGCACTCGCTTACACCACTGAGGACGGCTTCACGCTGGACGCGCCTTCCAGTCGCGTCGTGGACCCGGCCTCCTCACTGACGGTCACCGGCTCCGGCTGTGGAAACGCAGAGAACCCCGGCCAGGTCAGCGTGGCCCTGACCAATGACGAGAATGGCTCCGCCTTCTCCACCCCGGTTACCGTGGACGCCCAGGCCGACGGCACCTGGACCGCCACCCTGGACCTGAGCAAGGCCATTGCCGAGCTCGGCACCGACCCCAACACCGACCCGTGGTACATCGCCGCCCAGTGCATGGACTACAGCGGCTCCCTGAGTGACACCGCCGGTGAGCAGATCATCCCTGACGGCACCTCCTTCTCGGGCGAGTACGTCATCACCGGCGAGGCCGGCGCGCAGTCCTTCGAGATCACGGCGTCCGGCCTGACCCCGGGCGAGACCGCCACCGCCGTTCTGATCAACCAGGCCGACGCCGAGTCCGCCGACGCCACCCCGGCGGCCACGATCGGCTCGGGCAGCGTCGACTCCGACGGGAACTTCACCGGGACCTTCCCGGCTCCCTCAGTCCCCGACGGCACCTACGTCCTGCGACTGACCGGTGACCGCTACGGGGAGGGCGGCGACTCCACCGCGCTGATCACCGTCTCGGGCGGCGTTTACAGCCTGACCGCCCGCAGCGACGACTCCAACGGCGATGACAATGTCATCACCCAGAACGATGACGCCAACGCCCAGCCCGTCGCCGGCGACACGGCCGCGACCGTGGCCGTCACGGCGCCGGCCAAGGCCTCCGGCCAGGAGCTGGCTAAGACCGGTGCGAATGGCCTGGCCCTGTCCATCCTCGCGGCAGGCCTGGTCACCTGCGGTGCCGTGCTGCTGCACACCCGCCGGCACGCCTGAGCGCTAGTCTGCGGGTGATGACCCCCTCGGAGCCTTCGCCCGCGGCAGCCGGTATTCGCAGTCGCGCCCACCAGGCGCTCTCAGCCTGGTGGGCGCGACTGCGTGCACATGCCCGCCGGCGTCCCGCGCTCACTGTCATACTCACCGTCCTGTCCCTGGGGCTCGGTCTGGGACTCGGTGACCTGGGTCTACTGCATGCCCGCATGGACCGCTTCGACGTGGACATGCCTCGGCAGCTGGGCGCAAGCAGCGCCACCGCCGACGGCAGCACCCTCCCCCAGGCGGAGACCTGGCTGGTGATCGGCACGGACTCGCGCACTGCGGTGCCCGAAGGCCCCGACCGCTACGGCAGCGTGGAAGAAGCGGGGCAGGGAGCGCGCGCCGACGTCGTCGCGCTGGTCCAGCCGGCCGCCTCCGAAGTAAACGTGCTGGTGCTGCCACGCGACCTGACCGTGGCACAGGGGCAGATGTTCGACGAGCGCCTAGCCACATCCTTCCTGCAAGGGCCACAGCACACCGTCGATTCCCTTTGCTCCGCCTTCGGTGTGTCCACCGACCACGTAGTCACGGTCGACATGGCCCAGTTCGCCGACATCGTCGACACCCTGGGCGGGGTCGACGTCGAGGTCGACGAGCCCGTACGCGACGCCTACTCGGGACTCCAGATCGAGACCGCGGGCACGCAGCATCTGAGCGGTGTGGATACCCTGGCACTCGTGCGCTCACGCCATCCGGAGGTCCTGCGCGATGGGCAGTGGGTGGCACTATCAGAGCAGGAGGGCGCCGAGCGGCGCAGCCGCTTCACCGGCGTCGTCATGCGCGCTGTACTGGCAGGGATGCTGGAGCGAGCACACAACCCCCTGGCGGTGCAGTCGCTCGCCTGGACCCTGACCGGAGACCTCGGGACCGACGTCGGCACCGGGCTGCTCGACCTGGCCCGCCTGGCCCGCACCGTGCGCGGCGCCATGGGGGCGGATGCGGACAGCGGGGTGAACCTGGTGACGGTCCCCGCGGGACCGGTCGGGGACGGCTTCGCCGCGCCCCCGACCGACGAGACCTACGCGACCCTGGCCGCCTACGGCTACACCCCCGGCACCTGCACCCCCGCCGACTGACTCGCCCAGGTCGGTAGAAATCACGCATGGCGGCCCCGCACCGGCTGGGTATCAGCGCCGCAGGTAGTCGCCGACAGCGCGGCGCAGGTTCTCCTGGCCGTGGCGCAGGGCCTGTTCCAGGGGCTCGTCGGGTGGACCAACCTTGACCAGATTCTTGACTCCGTGGGAGAGCAGGTTCTCAGCACCGGCCTTGATGCGCCCGGCGAAGACGACGCAGGGCACGCCCGCCTCCGCGGCAAGCCGGGCCACCCCGGCGGGCGTCTTGCCCGCCAGGGTCTGGGCGTCCACCGAGCCCTCCCCGGTCAGCACCAGGTCCGCCCCGACGACGGCGTCGGCGAGGCCGACCGCCTGGGCCACCAGCTCGACTCCGGGCTCGAGCTCCGCGCCGAGGAAGGCCCGCAGGGCGAAGCCGAGTCCGCCCGCGGCTCCCGCCCCGGGCGTGGCCGCCTCCGGCTCGTGGCCGGATAGGCGAGCCACGTGTGCCAAGGCACTATCCAGAATGGGCACGAGCTCCTCGCTAACGCCCTTCTGGGGGCCGAATACGGCGGTGGCGCCGTCGGCGCCGGTGAGCGGGTTGGTCACATCGCAGGCCACCTGGAAGCGGGTCTGGGCGAGCTGCGGGAGCATCCCGGAGGTGTCGATTTCGACGATGCGGTCGAACTGGTCCGGGTAGGGGCTGATCTCCTCGCCGTGCTCACCCAGCAACCGCGCTCCGAGGGCGGTGAGCATGCCCAGGCCGGCGTCGTTTGTGGCCGAGCCGCCGATGCCCAGGATGACGCGTCGCGCCCCGCGGCCCACGGCGTCCCCGATGAGCACTCCCAGCCCGGCGGTGTTGGAGTGCAGGACGTCGCGGTCGGCGGGGGCGATGAGCTCCAGGCCGGCGCAGCTGGCCACATCCATGACGGCGCGATCGCCATCGAGCCCGTAGGCGGCGCGGAGGGGCCGCCCCAGGGCGTCGACGGTGGGCACCTCCACGGGCTCGGCGCCCCAGGCTGCGGTAACCGCATCCACGAAGCCCTCCCCGCCGTCGGACATGGGGACCATGACCGTCTCGGCGTCGGGATGCACGTCTAGTACACCGCGCGCCATCGCCTGGGCGGCCTGCAGGGCCGTCATGTTCTCCTTGAAGGAGTCGGGCGCCAGTGCGAACTTCATGGTGCTGTCCTTTCGGTCTCGTGTACGCGGTGCCCGCAGCCTGGTAAGGACGCTTTGACCTCGGTGAGCGGCTCGCGCCCGGCCAGTACGGCAATGACATTGTCGACGGCGAGGCGGCACATGCGGTCGCGCGTCGCCTCACCGGCGCTGGCGGTGTGCGGGGTGAGCACCACCTGCTCCCGGGCGATCAGCTCGGGGTTGACGCGGGGCTCGCCCTCGAAGGTGTCGATGGCGGCTCCGCGCAGGTGCCCGGAGTCGATCGCCTCGATCAGCGCCTGCTCGTCGACGATGCCGCCGCGCGCACAGTTGACCAGGTAGGCGCCCGGCTTCATCAGAGCGAGCGTCTCGGCGTTGATCAAGTGACGCGTGGAGGGCAGCAGCGGCACGTGCAGCGTGACCACGTCGGAGGTGGCCAGCAGTTCCTCCTGACTGACGATCTCGACACCGTCGACGCTGCTGCCGAGCGGCCGGGTCGCGTCGGTGGCGATGACGCGCATGTCGAAGGCGCGGGCACGCCTGGCCACGGCCCGCCCAATGCGGCCCAGACCGATGATGCCCAGGGTTGCCCCGGCGGAGATGTCCAGGCCGACGAACATGCGCGGCCCCCACACCCAGTCGTTGCCCTCACGGATGAAGCGGTCGGCCTCGACGATGCGCCGACCGAGCGCCAGAATCAGGGCGAAGGTGTGGTCGGCGGTGGCGCCGTCCAGGACGCCGGGGGTGTTGGTGACGGTGACCCCGTGGCGGGCGGCGGCGTCCAGGTCGATGTTGTCAAAGCCGACGGCCACGTTGGCCACCACCTTCAGGCTCGGACCGGCGGCGGTGAAGAACTCCTCATCGATGCGCTCGGTGAGCGTGACAATGGCGGCATCCTTTCCCGCCACCCGTTCCAGCAGTTCCGCCCGGGCGGGCGGCGCCTCCCGGCCGACGTCGAAGCTGATCCCGGCGTAGGAGTCGAGCTCGTGGGTGACGGCGTCGGTCAGTAGCCGGGCGACGTACACAGACATGGTTGGCTTCACAGCCTCCACACTATTTGTTGAAGTGGTCATGGAACTGCCTTTCGTGAGGGGTGACAAATGGGGTTGGGCGGTCGGGGCGGTCAGATCTCCGGCAGGGGTTCGCGCCCGGTCGCGTCGGTCCAGGAGGCGCGGAAGGCGTCCCAGCGGTCATCGTTGATGGCCACCCAGTCCGGCCGTGGGCTGACTCGCCGGGAGACGATCTCCGGCAGCACGACGTCGGCGATGCCGCGGGCCACCTGCGCGCGAGACGTCTCGCGGGTGATATCCACCAGCCGGGCGCAGGGCGCCTCGAACCACAGCGGCCCCCGCTCCCGCATGACGTGCGGGATGAAGAACGGTGCCGTGACCGCGTCCTCGCGGGAGATGTCGTAGGCGGTGCGGATCATCTCGGCGACACCGCCGCCGGCCTCGCCGAAGCCGGCCGCCAGCGCCCCGGTGGCCAGGGCGTCGCCGCCGTTGGTCACCCCATTGATCAGCCACTCCCCCGGCCGGTTGCCGCAGCGCTGCAGGGCGGTGGCACGCGTGTCCGGAGCGTCCAGGCAGGAGTTGATCACGTGGGTGGTGCCCATGATGAAGAAGGGCTTGGTGCCGGGCCTGGTGCCCAGGGCGTAGGAGGCCGCCGGGGTGTCGGCCGAGCCGACCGACACGGGGATGCCGGCGGGCAGACCGAAGTCTGCGGCCGCCTGCGGTGTGACCGTGCCGAGGATCTGCACCGCGTGCTTGACCGGCGGGAGCGTGTCCGGGTCGATGCCAAGCAGCTCGACGGTCTCCTGGATCCATCCCCGCTCCGGCTCCAGTGTGTTGAAGATGCCGGAGTAGGAGGCCTGCGTGGGGTCCAGTGCAGTCTCGCCCGTCAGCAGGGCGCCGAGCCAGGTGCCGGCCATGCCGAATGTGACCATGCGTGCGAAGGCGTCGGCGTCGTGATTGCGCAGGTAGGGGTGAGCCAGGGCCATGAAGGTCGACTGCGAGGGGTGGTTCCCCGTGGCCGCGAGCGCCTGCTCCGAGCGCTGATCCGAGAACTGGTTGAAGTAGTAGCGCAGGATGTTGTTGTCCCAAACCACTCCCAGTCCGCAGGCCCTCCCGGCCGCGTCCAGAGGCACGGCGACCGGGCAGTGGACGTCGATGCCGACGACGGCCTTGGTGGCCGAGGTCCCCAGGTCGATTCCGACGAATGTGCTCATCATTGAACCTCCGTCATCCTCTCGTCTTGGCGGCGCTGCCGGCCGTCAGTCCAGCAGCCTGACAGCCTCGGAGGGGACGACGCCGTCGTGCACCACCGCGCGCAGCGCCCGCACCATCTTGGCGGGGTCCTCGGCCTGCCAGATGTTGCGCCCGCAGGTCATGCCCACACCGCCGGCCTCCATCACCGCGGCGGCCTGCTCCAGCACGTTGATGGGCTTGGGGGCGGGGGCGCCGCCGGCGGCGACCACGGGCGTTGGGACGGCGTCGACGACCTGCTTGAACTCCGCGGCGGAGCCGGTGTACCAGGTCTTGACGATATCGGTGCCGCACTCGGCGGCGGCCCGGGCCGCGTAGATGACGGACTCGGTGGACCCCTTGCGGTCACCCCACAGCTCGCCGGAGGGGTAGGCGTGGCAGATGACCGGCATGCCCCACTTGTGGGCCTCCTCGGTGGTGGCGGACATCATCTCCAGCATGGCGACCTGGTGCTCCGAGCCCGCGGATATGCCGATGGCCAGGGCGTCGGCGCCCAGGCGGATGGCGTCGTGGACGGAGGCGACGGTGGCGTCGTAGGTGGGGTGGAAGTCGACGCAGAAGGTGGAGCCCTTGATGATGAGCAGGACGGTGATTTCGGTGTCCCACAGCAGGTGGCCGGCGATGCCCTTGAAGACGGCGAAGGCGTCGGGCTCGCCCTCGATGATCCGGTTGAAGGTGTTCTTGATGTCAGCCAGGCGCGGGGCGACGCCGCGCGGAACCGCCTGGTCCAGGGCCACGGACATCATGCGCCCGTCCGCGCCGAGCAGGCGGCGCATACGCAGCTGGCGGCCGAGGGCGGGGGTGGTGCCGATGGGGTTGATGGAGTAGACGGACATGGTTCTGTCTCCTTGTTTTTCGGGGTTTTTCGGGGTTTTTCGGGTTGTGTGCGGATGTGCAAGCCCGGCCCGGTGCCGGGCCACTCGGGTGAAATTGAGCCAGTGAGGCGAATAGGGGTGTGCTGGCCGGGACTCGCGTCGGGGACGCGAGCCGGAGGGGTGGTTGGCAGGAGTCGCCGGACGTCAGGCCCAGACGTCGACGCGCATGTCGGCACCGGAGGCGGCCAGGTCGATGGCCTCGACGGCGCGGTCTAGGGGGAGCTGCGTGCCGATCAGGTCGGCCACCCTCAGCCGACCGTCGTTGATCATCGGGGCGACCTGCTGGAAGCTCTCCAGGCGGCAGGAGGAGGCGCCGACGATCTCGTACTCGTTGTAGTGAATGTCATTGGCAACGAACTCGAGCCTGGCCTCTGAGTTGAAGCCGGCGAATACGGAGATGCGGGCACCGGGGGCGAGTACCCCAAGGTAGGGGGTCATGGCCTCGAGGCGGCCGATCGCCATGATGACCACGTCGATGCCGTCGGGGGCGAATTCCCTGATCCGGTCGGCGATGTCGTCCGATGGTGCGAGCACCAGGTCGGCTCCGGAGGCGCGGGGCGATGTCGTGGCGGGCCTGGTTGGGCTCCACGGAGATGACCTGGCGTACGCCCTGCGCCTTGGCCAGGCGGATGTGGATCAGGCCGAGCGGCCCCGCGCCGGCCACCAGGACCGTGTCCGCCCCGGCCACCTTGGCCAGGTTCTGGCCGTTCAGGGCGCAGGAGACCGGCTCTACGATGGCGGCCTCGAGGGCGGAGACGTTGTTGATCGGAATCAGGTTCTCGCGCGCCTGGGCGGGGACCCGCACGTACTGCGACAGCCCGCCGTCGAGCTGGTAGCCGAAGGCGACGCGGTTGCGGCAGATGTTGGGGTGGCCCTTGGAGCACGCGGAGCAGGTCCCGCACGGTACAGCGGGTAGACGCAGACCTGGTCACCCATGGACACGCCGTCGGGAAGGTCACCGTTCGCGGCGACGACCTCGCCGGCGAACTCGTGCCCCAGCGTGGAGGGCAGGGTCACATTGCGGGTCTTACGGCCGGTGTAGATGCGCACGTCCGTGCCGCACAGCAGGGCCCCGGTCACCTTCAGCAGGACGTCGCCCGGTTGGAGTTCGGGGATCGGCACCTGCTCGATCCGCATGTCGTTGGCGGCGTGCAGTACGGCCTTGCGCATGGTGGCGCTCAAGTCGACGGTCGGGACGACTGTCGTTTTGCTAGTCATGGTTCTTCCTTGAAACTGAGTGAGTCTGCTTGGTTCTGCTCGCCGGCGAGCAGAATGGTGGTGGCGCCGCGGTCCTCAAGGGCCTCAATCTGCTCGGCCGAGGCGCCGGCGTCGGTGATGAGCCCCCATTCATGGGGCAGCGGGGACCAGTAGGGGTAGTCCGTGTCATCCTCGAGCTTGGAGGAGTCGGCGATGACGTACACCTGGGAGGCTTGGCGCAGCATCATCGACTTCAGCCGGGACTGGTCGTAGGTGCGCGAGGCGATGCCCCGCTCGGCACTGACGGCGTCGGCGCCGACGAAGGCGATGTTGCCGTAGATGCGGGACAGGGTCATCTCTGCATCGCCCCCGCAGATGGTCTCGTTGATGCCGCGCAGGTTGCCGCCCAGCACCAGCACGTGGACCTTGTCCTGCCCCACGAGCCGGTTGATGCAGCGCAGCCCGTTGGTGACCACGGTGAGCTCGAAGCGGTTGTCGATGGCGGCGGCGATGCGTTCCGCCGTGGAGCCGGCGTCGAGGATCACCAGGTCCCCCTCGCTGAGGAGGGAGACCGCCACCTGCGCGATCCCCTCCTTCGCGACGACGTTGCTCACCTGCCGTTGCGCCATGGTCAGTTCACTGCGCCCAGGGGCCAGCGACGCTCCCCCGTAGGTGCGTGAGATGACTTCGTTCTTCTCCAACAGCGCCAGGTCCCGACGAATAGTGACCACGGATACATCCAGTGCCTGCGCGAGCTCATTGACCGAGGCACTCCTGCCAGAGCCTTCGCCCAGCAGCTCGACTAGCCGGGCCCGCCGCCGGTCTCCCTTGGTGCGGGGCTCGCCAGTGACGCTGGAGCGAACGGTGATGGCCATGGTGCCTCCCTGGTCGTTGAGAATCGCTTCTGACCGCATCGTCCCACCTCCTTTCGTCATTGTGGTCGCATCGGGTTGCATCGTCTCCGCCGGGCCGCGCACGGTACCGGCCCTCCAGCCCGCCGTTCAGCCTGCTGTACTAGCGCCTATCCGCGCCGGGTGGTTTCCTGCCCCTGCCCTCACACCGCGACCACATCCCTGGAGAAGTCGATCTGCTCGACCTTGGGAAGCATGAAGGCGAAGACCAGGGCGCCGAAGACCGAGACTGCGCCGGACAGCAGCAGCGGCAGGCCGAAGGCACCGGTGGCGCCGTACAGGAAGCCGATGACGATCGGGTTGAGAGCGGATCCAATGTTGGAGAAGAAGTTCTGGGTGCCGCCCAGCACGCCGACGGTGGATGCCGGGACGAAGTCCGCGGGCAGGCACCAGATGGTCACGATGGTGAAGGCGGAGCCGAAGTAGGACACCGACATCAGTGCCAGCGCCAGTCCCGCGGTGGGAACGAAGGCCGCTCCGCCGATCACGGCGCACAACAGCATCCCGACGACCAGGCAGGTCTTGCGCACGCGCGTCACCGACCAGCCCCGCTTGAGCAATGCGTCGTTGATCAGGCCGCCACTCCACGAGCCGATGATGGAGCAGATCGGGGGGATCGCGCCGAAGGCTCCGAGCTTGAGCAGGTCGAAGCCGCGCTCGTCGACCAGGTAGGTGGGGAACCAGGTCAGGAAGAACGTCACCGCGAAGTTCACGCAGAAGAAGCCGATCATCATGGCCCACACGGCGCGCTTGCGCAGCAGGATGAGTACCGGGATGGCCTTCTCGGTGCCGGCCGCAGCCGCCTCACGCTCCTCTTCGTCGCGGCCCTCGTTGATAACCGCCATCTCCTCCTCGCCGATTGAGCTGACAAGCTCTGGACGGCGATAGAGCGCCCACCAGCCCAGGGCCCACAGGATCCCGAGCACACCGGCGATCAGGAAGACCCACCGCCAGCCCCACAGTCCAATGATCCCGGCGATCACCGGGGTTACGATGGCCGAGCCGATACGCGCGCCGGAGTCGTAGACGGAGGTGGCGCGTGCACGCTCCCGCTGGGGGAACCAGCGGGAGACGGTCTTTGCAGATGCGGGGTAGGCGCCCGACTCGCCAATGCCAAGGCCGAGCCTGAGTCCGAACAGCATGGCGAAGCTGCTGGCGAGGAAGGTGGCGCCGGTGCACACTGACCACACGAACACCGAGGCTCCGAACATGACGCGCTCGCCGAACTTGTCGATCAGGGAGCCCGCGGGGATCTGCATGATCGCGTACGACCAGCAGAAGGCCGACAGGATGAGCCCCCTGCTCGCCGGGAGTGATGTGGAAGTCCTTGGTCATATAGGGCAGAGACACCGAGATCGCCGAGCGGTCGATGTAGTTGATGGCCAGGCCGATGGCGCAAACGACGGCGACGACCCAACGCCAGTTGGTCTTGCCCTGCCGCCGCACGGGCGTAGCTGCTGCTGTCATGGATACCTCCTTGTACCTCAAAACTGAGCGGTTCTCTCATGCGAGAGCCATAAAATGATCGGTTCGATCATCTGATACCTTAAGCACGCTCGCTTCCGGCACGCCGGTCAAGTCGTTCGATCATATCGATCACCATATTGAACGATTCGATCATCTACTGCGGCTTGAGATGGGCCTTTAGCCCCAGATAACCGCCGTCGCTCCCGCCCCTCCCCACACAGGCGGCCCACGTGCACCCACGTCGCATGCTCCGATTTCCGGCCCCAGGCCGTCGATGCGACAATCGCCCGGGGACTCGCGGCTCACACCGCGGTTCCCAGAGCATCTGCCAATACGACTGAAGGAGCTTTCGTGCCCGGTCAGAACCTCACCCGCGAGGAGGCGGTGGCGCGCGCCGCCGTCGTCTCCGCCGACAGTTACGACGTCGTCCTGGATCTGTCCGGCGCCGCGGACTCCGCCAACGCCACCTTCCGTTCCACCACGACGGTCCGCTTCACCGCCACCCCGGGGGCGTCCACCTTCATCGACCTGATCGCCCCGGCAGTGCACGCGGTGACACTCAACGGGAACGAGCTCGACCCGCAGCAGGTCTTCGCCGACTCGCGTATCGCGCTGGCGGACCTGCGCGCGGACAACGAGCTGACCGTGGTCGCCGACTGCGCCTATATGCACACCGGAGAGGGCCTGCACCGCTTCACCGACCCGGCTGACGGCGAGACCTACCTGTACACCCAGTTCGAGGTGCCCGACGCCCGCCGCGTGTACGCCGTGTTCGAGCAGCCCGATCTGAAGGCCCCCTTCCGCTTCACCGTCACCGTGCCCGAGGGCTGGACGGTGCTGTCCAACTCCCCCACGCCCGTACCCACGCCGGCCGCCGTCGGCACACACACCTTCGCCTTTACGCCCAGCGAGCGCATCAGCTCCTACATCACGGCGATCGTGGCTGGCCCTTATACGGGAACCACCGACGTCTACACGGCCGCCGACGGCCGCAACATTCCCCTGGGCGTGTACTGCCGCAAGAGCCTGGCGGAGTTCATGGACGCCGAGGAGATCCTGTCGATCACCAAGAACGGCTTCGCCTACTACGAGGAGCTATTCGGCACTCCGTACGCCTTCAGCAAGTACGACCAGGCCTTCGTGCCCGAGTTCAACGCCGGCGCGATGGAGAACGCCGGCATCGTCACCCACCGCGACGACTACATCTTCCGTTCCCGCCCCGTGCAGGCACGCGTCGAGCGCCGCGCCGAGACCATCCTGCACGAGCTGGCACACATGTGGTTCGGGGACCTGGTCACCATGAAGTGGTGGGACGACCTGTGGCTGAACGAGTCCTTCGCCGAGTACTGCTCCACGCTCGCCGTCGCCGAAGCCACCCGCTGGACCGACGCCTGGACCACCTTCCAGGTGCTGGAGAAGAACTGGGCGTACAACCAGGACCAGCTCTCCTCCACCCACCCGATCGCCGCGCAGATCAACGACCTGCACGATGTGGAGGTCAACTTCGACGGCATCACCTACGCCAAGGGCGCCTCCGTGCTGTCCGCGCTGGTGGCGTATGTGGGACGCGAGTCATTCTTCGCCGGCATCAAGAACTACCTGGCGGCCCACGCCTACGCCAACGCCACTCTGGCCGACCTGCTTGGCGAGCTGGAAAAAGTCTCCGGCCGCGACCTGTCCGCCTGGACCCGGGTCTGGCTGCAGGAAGCGGGTGTGACCACACTGCGCCTGGAGCTGGACACCGATGCCGACGGCGTGCTCACCTCCGCCGCGATCGTGCAGGAGATTCCGGCAGGCTCGCCGGCCTCGCTGCGCCCCCACCGCGTGGTGCTGGGCTCCTACGCCCTCGGGTCCCAGGCCCCGGCCGCCCTGGAGCGCACCGGACGCATTGAGCTCGACGTCGCCGGGGCGCGCACCGAGGTGGCCGAGCTGGTAGGCACCGTACGCCCTGATGTCCTCCTACTGAACGATGAGGACCTGACCTACGCCAAGGTGCGCCTGGACGCCGCCTCGCTCGCCACCGGGCTGGCGCATGTTGAGTCCTTCACCACCTCCCTGCCACGCTCGGTGCTGGTGGCCAGCGCCTGGGACATGGTGCGCGACGGCGAGCTGCCGGCCGTCGACTTCCTGGCCGCCGCGCTGCGAGCACTGCGTGCCGAGACGCATTCCAGCGTAGTGCAGGGGCTGCTGGCGCGGGTGGCGACCTGCCTGTCGGCCTACCTGCCCCCGGCCGAGCGTCGGGAAGCGGCTGCGTCGACCACTGACACGCTGCTGGACCTAGCACGCGCCGCCGAGGCCGGCAGCGACACCCAGCTACAGCTGGTGCGCGCCGTCGCCGCTCATGCCGTCACCAGCAACCAGCTCGACGCCGTCGCCGCCTGGCTGGCCGGGTCGGCACCCCTGCCGGGCCTGGTGGTGGACCAGGACCTGCGCTGGGAGCTGCTGGTGGGGCTGGTCGCCGCCGGCCGCTGCGGCGAGGCGGAGATCGCCGCCGAGGAGGCGCGCGACCGTACAACCACGGGCCGTGAGCGCGCCGCCCAGGCGCGGGCCGCCGTTCCCACCGCGGAGGCGAAGGCGGCAGCCTGGCGCGAGCTGGTGGACAACGCCTCCCTGCCCAATGAGACTCAGGTGAAGATGCTCGCCGGCTTCAACATGGTCGAGCGCAACCCCGAGCTGCTGGCCCCCTACGTCTCGGAGTACGTCAGGGAGGCAGACGGCATCTGGAGCTCGCGCACCTTCCACATGGCCGAGAATCTGCTGGCCAGACTGTGGTCTACCACCACCGTGGGGCTGCCCGGCGTCGACCCGGCCGCCGCTCTGGAGGGCTGGCTGGCCGCTCACATCGATGCTCCCGCCGCCTTCCGCCGGATTGTGAGCGAGAACCTCGACGACACCCTCAGGGTGATGCGAGTCCAGGCCCGGGGACACGCGGGCGAGTGAACACGTTCGCTTGAACGGGCGGCCCCGGTTCCGCGCTCGGCATGACGAACGGCGGAACCGGGCCCCTTGCCCACTACTGGTACCGGACAACACTCACGAAGGCACGAAGGAGCTTTGATGAACACCTTGATCCACTCCCCTCTTGCTGGTCGCGTGATCGCGCTCAGCGATGTGCCGGACCCGGTGTTTGCCGCCGGGATGCTCGGTCCCGGAGTCGCCGTCGACCCCGATCCCGCCGACGGTGGGAACGTGACCGCGCTGGCCCCGGTCAGCGGGAGAGTCACCAAGATCCACCCCCATGCCTTCATCGTGGCTGACACCTCCGGGCGCGGTGTCCTGGTACACCTGGGCCTGGACACCGTGCAGCTGGAAGGGGAGGGCTTCACGCTTCTGGTTGAGCAGGGCGATGCCGTAACCGTAGGCGACCCGGTGGTCACCTGGTGCCCGAGCGCCGTCGCCGCCGGCGGCCGCAGTCCGATCGTCCCGGTCGTAGCCCTCCAGGCTGACGCCGCTCAGATAGCCCAGGCCGCCGCCCGTACCCATGTGGATGCGGGCGAGGCCCTATTCACCTGGGCCTGACCGGTGCATCCGGTCCTGACCGACCGCCGCCACGATTTCGACGCGGGCGGCGGCCGGGATCAGCGACGAAACTCCTCGCGCACGGCGGTAAGCAGACTGGCAAGACGCACGTTGCTCGGCAGATCCTCTACCAGGACAACCTCTCCCGAGCCGTCCGCAAGAGGCATTTTCCAGTTCGGGTACTCCTGATCCGTGCCGGGCTGGTTCTGCGCGCGGCGCTCGCCCACGCCGTCAACCAGGGCGACCCCTACAAGGGCCGACGGCGTGCGGACCACATAGCGGTACAGCGCCTCGACGGTCTCCCGCTCGGAGGGGTCCTCGCTCAGCAGGTCGTATTCGCGCAGGCGGCTGAGCATGCGCTCCCGCTCGATACGGGCCTCGGTGCGCACCTGGTCGACCGGCTCCGTGAGCAGCCCGAGCCGCTCGCGCAGTGCCACGTGCTCATCCGCGAGATATCCGGCGGTGGGCGGCAAGTCGTGGGTGTTGACCGTAGACAGGGACAGGTGCCGGTACGCTCCCGGCTCCAGCGGCCAGCCGTCCTCCTCCTGCTTCTCGAACCAGAGCACGGAGGTGCCCAGCACGCCCCGGCTGGCCAGGTACTCGCGCGCCCACGGCTCCACCGTGCCCAGGTCCTCGCCGATGATGACGGCGCCCGCCCGGTGCGCCTCCAGCAGGAGCACACCGATCATCGCCTCATGGTCGTAGCGCACGTATGCGCCCTGGTCCGCGCGCAGGCCGTCCGGGATCCACCACAGGCGGAACAGCCCGATGACGTGATCGATACGCAGAGCCCCGGCATGCCGCAGCACGGTGCCGACCATGTCCCGCAGCGGCGCGTAGGCGGTCTCCGCCAGCCGGACCGGGTCCCACGGCGGCTGGGACCAGTTCTGGCCCAGCTGGTTGTACATATCCGGCGGGGCGCCGACGCCGACGCCGGCCGCAAAGGCCTCCGGCTCGGCCCAGGCGTCCGCGCCTCGGGGGTGTACGCCGACCGCCAGGTCATCCATCAGGCCCAGGCTCATGCCGGCGGCCTTCGCCTCGGCTTGGGCCCGCGCCAGCTGCTCATCGACGATCCATTGCAGCCAGGCGTAAAAGTCTATGCGGTCCGCGAGGGTACGCGCCTCATTGGCCACAAAAGCGCTGGAGGCGTCCTTAAGGTTGTCCGGCCAGTCCTCGAAGTTCCCGTACTTCTCCATGAGCGCGCACCACAGCGCAAAGCGCTCCAGCCCCTGCCCCTGGGCCTGGCGGAAGCGTTCGAAGTCGCGTTGCCGGGACCGGGAGCGACCGGCGGCGAAAATCACTTCCAGGGCTTCGCGCTTGGCCTTCCATGCGGCGTCACGATCAATGGCGTCTGCGGTCAGGTTCGCGTCCGCGACCTCCTCGTGGGCCCATTGCACCAGCGAGCGCCGCGGGCCGGACAACCGGGAGACCTCCAAGATGTTCTCCGGCCGGATATAGATGGGGTTGACGAAGCGCCGCGTGACCGGCAGGTACGGCGAGGGCGTCATCGGACCCACCGGCTCGGCGGCATGCATAGGGTTGATCAGCAGGAAGTCTGCTCCCTCGTCGCCCAGGAAACCGACCAGCTCGGTCAGATCGTCCGCGTCGCCGACTCCCCAGGAGTCGCGGGAGCGAATCGAGTACAGCTGGGCCATGACCCCCCAGCCCCGGCCGCCCAGGGACGCGGGCAGGTCCAGGTGGTCCGGGGCCACCGCGAGCGCGGCGGTTGCACGGTAGTGTCCGCGCTCGTCGGAGCCGTCGATCTCCGCGACGATCGTGTGCCAGCCCAACGGCAGGTCTTCGGGGATAACGAAGGATGCCTGCCCGATGGTGGCACCATCGACCTCCCGCGGCGCGGTCCAGTCATCCGCCTGCAGCAGCTGCAGGGTGTCGCCCTCCTCCAGGATGATGTGCATCTGGACATGAGCGCCTTCGGGCATGTGCACCGGCACAGTTGCCTGGGTGCCGGCGCGCACCACCACGGTAGGCGGCAGGGTCCGGCGCCACGGGGCAATCTCAACCTCGCGCAGCGCCTCTTCAACCTCTTGCGCGGTATCGGCCTTTACGCCTAGTGCTGCCAGCACAGCCACCAGCGTGGTGCGCGACGGGGCAGCGAGATTGCCATGGAAGTCCCAGTACTCGGTGGAGACCCCGTGGGCCTCGGCGAGCTGCTTGAGACGCTCGTCAGGAAGGTCGGATGCGGCGGTCGATTCGGTCATTGCGGTTCAGCCTAGTGCTCGGTCGCGCGTGCGCGCGAGGGGGCGTCCCCGGTTACCTGGGGCGCGGGAAGTTGCTTTCAAGTGATACCCCACCGGCTCAACCGAGCGGCTGCGCGGCCGACGCGGCGGGCGGGAACATCTCTTGCAGAAAGCGTTTCATACGTTCGGCGCCAATGCCAGTCGCCCACGCCGGGCGGCGCCCGCTTCACCTAGCCGGGCAGTCCCAGCCCCACGCGGGCCGCCGCGGGCGGCCGGGCCCGCTCGCCACGGCCGCCGGGCAGGCCCGCCGTCAGTCGAGTTCAGCAATCTCCTGGGCGATCGTGTCCGCTGTGGGACCCACCACCACTTGAACCACCCGGCCGGAGCGGACCACCCCGAACGCACCGGTGGCGCGCAGCGCCTCCTCGTCTACCTTCTCCTGATCAACAACCTCAACCCGCAGACGAGTGATGCAGGGCTCCAGGTCGGAAATGTTCTCGCGCCCGCCCAGGCCGGCGACGATTTCGGCTGCAGTGCTCATGCGTGCTCCTCGTAGTACCTCGTGCTCGACATCACTTTATCGCAGTTCGCGGTCGCAGCGGGCGCATTCAGCTCCCGGCCCACGCAGAGCGGGCGTCGCCGCCCGAGGCCGCGCCTTAGGGGAACACAAGTGAAGCCGTAGAGTGCTGTCCGTCCGACTCCAGGGCCGAGCCCAGGGTGTCAATCGTCATTCATCCAATGGCAGAATCGCTCCCCGAAGCACAGACTCGGTGCACAATGAGTCATGACACCCGTCTCCATCGCTGTTGAGGAGCACCGTATGGCCCCGTCCGCCGCAACCCCAACCCCTCTGACCGGCATTGGCGTGAGCCCCGGACTCGTCGCCGGACCCGTCGCCCGCATGGCACCCGGTATCACCGAGCCCGAGATCGCCACCCTGGATCCGAGCCGCGACATTGACAAGGAGTGCGACCGCATCGCCGCGGCCGCGCAGACAGTCAAGAAGGGTCTCGAGCTCTCCGCCGCCGAGGCCAAGGGTGATGGCCGCACGCTCCTGGAGACGACTGCCCAGATGGCAGCCGACCCCACGCTGACCTCCTCGGCTCAGGCGATGGTGCGTGAGCGCCGCCTCGTGCCCGAGCGCGCCGTCTGGGAGGCCGCTGGCACCCTCGCCTCCATGCTGGAGTCCCTGGGCGGCTACATGGCAGAGCGCACACGTGACGTGCAGGATGTCCGCGACCGCATCGTCGCGGTGCTGACCGACTCGCCGATGCCCGGCATCCCCCGTCTGCCGGAGCCCTTCGTACTGGTAGCCGAGGACCTCGCCCCTGCAGACACCGCCCTGCTGGACCCGGAGAAGGTCGTGGCCTTCGTAACCTCCGAGGGCGGTCCCACATCGCACACCGCCATCCTCGCCCGCGCCCTGGGCATGCCGGCGATCGTAGGTACCGGCGCCGAGGTCACCGACCAGCTCTCCGATGGTGACATCGTCCTGGTGGACGGCACCAAGGGAACGATCGTCCTCGATCCGAGCGAGGACCAGCTGCGCCGCGCCCGCGAACTGGCCAGCCGCGTGCGCGTGTTCAACGGCGACGGCGCCACCAAGGACGGCCACGAGGTGCAGCTGCTCGCCAACGTGGGTGACGGTGCTGCCGCCCGCTCGGCAGCGGAGGCAAACGCCATGGGCGTGGGCCTGTTCCGCACCGAGTTCTGCTTCTTGGATCAGCCGGAGGAGCCGAGCGTCGACGAGCAGGTTGAGGCATACAAGGCCGTGCTGGCCGCCTTCCCCGGGAAGAAAGTGGTTGTGCGCACGCTCGACGCCGGCGCAGACAAGCCCCTGCCCTTCCTCACCGATGCCACCGAGGCGAACCCGGCCCTAGGTGTACGGGCCTACCGCACCACGCGCCGCGACCCGGAGGTGCTCGACCACCAGCTGGAGGCACTGGCCAAGGCGGAGGCCGAGACCGAGGCCAAGGTATGGGTGATGGCACCCATGATCTCCACAGCGGAGGAGGCGAAGGCCTTCACCGAGAAGGCCCGCTCCTACGGCCTGCAGACTGCCGGCATGATGATTGAGGTGCCCTCGGCCGCAATCATGGCGGACAAGATGTTCGAGCACGCCGATTTCGCCTCGATCGGCACGAATGACCTGACCCAGTACGTCATGGCGGCGGACCGACTGCTGTCCTCGCTGGCGGACCTGTCCACGGCCTGGCAGCCTGCCGTGCTGCGCCTGATCAAGCAGGCCTGTGACGGCGCCGCCCCGCACGGTCGTCCGGTCGGCGTTTGCGGTGAGGCCGCCGCCGATCCGGCGCTTGCGACGGTGCTGGTGGGCCTAGGCGTGGCCAGCCTGTCCATGACCGCACGTGCCCTGCCTGATGTCGACGCCGTGCTGAAGTCGGTGGACCTGGCCGATTGCCAGCGCCTGGCCGGCATCGCCACGGCGTCGGCGACCGCCGATGAGGCCCGGCAGGCGGTACGCGCCGAACTGCCGATTCTGGAGGAGCTCGGTCTTTGACACGGCCATACCCCGTTCCCCCCGCCAGCACCGAACCACTTGGCTCCGTTACGCGGATCCTCGCCTTGGAGGAGGTGACCGGCGCGGGGAACGGGGTTGAGGCCTTCACCGGCTCCTCGCTCCCCCAGATCTCCGGACGGATCTACGGCGGGCAGGTCGTGGCCCAGGGCCTGCTCGCGGCGGCCGCCACCATGGTCGATGACGGTGATGGTCCCCGCCAACCCCACTCGGTGCATGCTTTCTTCATGCGTGGCGGCAAGCCCGGGCAACAACTGCGATTCGACGTCGAGCGCATGCACGACGGCCGCTCGTTCTCTCAGCGACGCACCACCACCACACAGGACGGCGTGCCGATCCTGACCATGGTCGCCTCATTCCAGGAGCAGCAGGAGGGCACAGAGGTGCAGCTGGCGGCGCCCGACGTGCCGCGGCCGGATGACTTGGTCAGCGCCTTGGAGATCTTCCGCTCCATTGATCACCCGGTGGCAAAGTTCCTGGGGCGCACTACAGCCTTCGACATTAGGCACGTGGAAGGCAACATCTACCTGCGCCCGGGCAAGCGCGTACAGGGGCGGCAGCATCTGTGGGTGCGATCGCGCGGAGCACTTCCACCGAGCACCACTCAGACGGTGCATCGGGCGCTGCTGACCTATATGTGCGACCAGGTCATGCTGGAGCCGGCGCTGCGTAGTCAGGGATTGTCCTGGCGCAGTGAGGGCATGAGCCTGGCAACCCTGGATCACGCCCAGTGGTTCCACCGCGATGTGGATGCCGGCGACTGGCTGCTGTTCGTTCAGGACTCCCCCACTTCTCAGGGCGGACGCTCGATGGCCCGCGCGGAGGTGTTCGACTCCGCGGGCCGACTGGTCTCCTCCATCGCCCAGGAGGGCATGATCCGCACCCCCACCGCCGAGGCGCACGGAAGCGGCGACTGGGCGATTCGTGTAGCAGAAGGAGACGACGGCGGGCCGATCCCGGACGCCACCGCCTGAAGCCGCACGCGCCCGCTCACTGCGCGCCGGTCGTGCCCCTGTTACCGACTTCTTCGCTCATTTGCGGATCGCTTACAGACTTCGGTCCCGCGCGCGCTGCACAGTCCTGCGGTATTCCCATAGCATCGCGGCGACATGCCTGCGCAGGCCCGGTTTCAGCCACGGTCACGGGAGACGCACACTTGAATGGCGGTCGCATAGCGCAGCCTAGCAATTTACTGGTTAGTACTCCGGTGACAAACGCAACAGGCTACAACTCATTTCCTGTCAGAAACGCCGGCTTCCACCTCCACCCGCAGGTATGATGCTCAACTGAAACCTGCCGTCACGGAGACTCGCCATTACTCGCCCCACAGCTATAAACGTCGGGCGTGACGCAGTTCCCGCGGCAGCCGGTCCCACTACTAATAGACCCCGCACGCACCTGAGGAAAGGAGCATCATGCGCGCTCGCGCAGCTTCACGTCTTCTTGCGGTGCTTGCCCTGGGAGCACTGGCCCTGGCGATGATCGTCCCCGCGGCGTTCCACACCACGGCGAGTGCTGTTGAAGGCAGCTGCACCGCGACTTCCGAAACCCCTGACATCTCGCTTCTCAAGGATGATCAGCCCGTGTCCGCCGATAACACGGCGGTCGCCTGGGAAATGCTAAAACTGCAGTTTGACCTCGCACTTGAGGAAGGCCACTGCGCCGGCCAGACCTATGAGATCAGCACGCCTGCAGAACTCCGCTTCGACTCCGGAACCACCTGGAACCTCAGCACCAAGGAAGGCGACGTCGCCGCAACCATGACGTACGTCGCTGACGAAGGCGCTGACACGGGCCGCCTGGTGATTACTCTGACTGAGTACGTCGAGTCCCACCAGGATGTCACTCTCTCCGGCTGGATTGACACGCGCCTGACAAGTGCGATCACGCCGTCAACTACTGAGACTCTTACTTTCAACACAAATGGCAAGGTGACCACGGTTGTAGTTCCGGTCGGGGAGTGCGTTGGGAACTGCACCGAGATGCCCCGCGCCGCGGGCAAGTACGGTTCTGCAGCCGCAGCGGACGAATCCGGCACCCGCCCGGGCAGTGTCACGATTCAGACCCCCACCATCACCGAGGACATGGCGGGCGGAGCCGCTTCCGTAACGGCGGAGTGGACCGATACCGTCACCTCTGCCGGCCAGGCCTTCACGTGCGAAGCCTCCGCCTACTCCTACACCGGCCGCAATGAGTGGGGTGACCCCACCGGAGGCTCCAGCGCCCAGGTGACCGTCACTAGCTGCGACGACACTACCATCACGGGCACGATCGTGATTCCGACCGGCCAGTTCGCCCGGATCATCCTGCCGATGACGTTCACCGGAGCAGGCCCCTGGACCGATGACGCCTCTGTGGTCATCGCCGGTACCTCGCACAATGCTGAGACCACCGTGGTTCGTCGCGATGGCGGCGGCTCCGCAGACGGCTCGGTTCCGGTGACGCCGACTCCCTCCGAGTCCCCGGCTCCCTCCGAGTCCCCGGCTCCCTCCGAGTCCCCGACTCCGAGCGAGTCCCCGGCTCCTTCCGAGTCGCCTACGCCTTCCGAGTCGACAACACCGACGGAGGCCGCGCCCCCCAGCGAGTCGCCGAGCGCACAGGCCACTGCCCCGACCACGCCCTCTGCCCCGGCGACCGCCAAGGCGACCAGCGGAAAGACCAGCGCGCCTGCTGCAACCGCCTCCGCTACGACGCCGTCCCGCCCCTCGCTGGCACGCACCGGAGCCAACAGCCTGGTGCTTGTCCTCGGCGCGGGCTCCCTGCTGATCGCAGGGGCGGTCGCTCTGCAGCGCGCCCGCGTTCGGGAGTAACCCAGTTGATCCCGCTTGCCTGGCCTAGCACCTAGACCGGCAGCAGCGAACGGGTGGGGCCACGGATCGATTCGATCCGTGGCCCCACCCGTTTTGTCGGGTTGTCGACGCCAAGGTATGCGGGAAGGCGGAGACGGACTCAGGTCATCTTCCCCTCCCCTTCCTCCCTCACGAGCGTCTACTACGAACCTTTGCACCCTGGTGTGCAGCAAAACGTCGCACACCAGGGTGCAAAACGTCGTAACAGGGCACAAAGTGTCGCAATAGACGGCCGGGGGCAGGCCAGATGTTCGCGCTGCGTCCTGCACCGCGACTCCATCGCCTCGCAAGCTCGAGCAAGCTCGGCTTGGCTCGCCTCAGTCGCGCGTGTTCACCCTACGGGACCAACGCGACTCCATCGCCTCGCAAGCTCGAGCAAGCTCGGCTTGGCTCGGCTCAGTCGCGCGTGAGCTTCCTATAGGTGACGCGGTGGGGGCGGGCGGCCTCGGCGCCCAGGCGCTGAACCTTGTTCTCCTCGTAGGAGGCGAAGTTCCCCTCGAACCAGTACCAGGAGGCCGGATTCTCCTCCGTGCCCTCCCAGGCCAGGATGTGCGTGGCCACGCGGTCCAGGAACCAGCGGTCGTGGGTGATGACCACCGAGCAGCCCGCGAAGTTCAGCAGCGCGTTCTCCAGGGAGGACAGCGTCTCAACGTCGAGGTCGTTGGTGGGCTCGTCCAGTAGGATCAGGTTTCCTCCCTGCTTCAGGGTGAGCGCAAGGTTCAGGCGGTTGCGCTCACCGCCGGACAGCACACCGGCCGGCTTCTGCTGGTCTGCGCCCTTGAAACCGAAGGAGGCCACGTAGGCACGTGAGGGCATCTCCACCTGGCCGACCTGAATATAGTCCAGCCCGTCAGAGACAACCTCCCACAGAGTCTTCTTCGGGTCGATGCCGGCACGGTTCTGGTCCACGTACGACAGCTTGACCGTCTTGCCGATCGTGAGCTCCCCGCCGTCGAGCGGCTCCAGGCCCACGATCGTCTTGAACAGGGTGGTCTTACCGACCCCGTTCGGACCCACGATGCCGACGATGCCGTTGCGCGGCAGCGTGAAGGACAGGTTGTCGATGAGGGTGCGGCCGTCGAAGCCCTTCTTGATGTTGGTGGCCTCCAGAACCTGGTTGCCCAGACGCGGGCCCGGCGGGATCTGGATCTCCTCGAAGTCGAGCTTGCGGGTGCGCTCGGCCTCCGCGGCCATCTCCTCGTAGCGGGCCAGACGTGCCTTGGACTTGGCCTGGCGCCCGCGCGCGGAGGAGCGCACCCACTCCAGCTCGTCCTTCAGACGCTTGGCAAGCTTGGCGTCCTTCTTGCCCTGGATCTCCAGGCGCTTCTCCTTGGTCTCCAGGTAGGTGGAGTAGTTGCCCTCGTAGGGGTAGAGGTGACCGCGGTCGACCTCGGCGATCCACTCGGCCACGTGGTCCAGGAAGTACCGGTCGTGGGTGACGGCGATTACAGCACCCTTGTAGGTCTTCAGGTGCTGCTCGAGCCAAAGGACGGACTCGGCGTCGAGGTGGTTGGTGGGCTCATCCAGCAGTAGCAGGTCGGGTGCCTCCAGCAGCAGCTTGCACAGGGCCACCCGGCGGCGCTCACCACCGGAGAGGTTCTTGACCTCGGCGTCCGGCGGTGGGCAGCGCAGGGCGTCCATGGCCTGCTCCAGCTGGGAGTCCAGGTCCCATGCGTTTGCGGCGTCGAGCTGGTCCTGCAGGGTGCCCATCTCCGCCATGAGGGTGTCGAAGTCGGCGTCGGGATCGGCCATGGCGGCGGAGATCTCGTTGAACCGGTCAAGCTTGCCCTTGAGCTCGGCCACACCCTCCTCAACGTTGCCAAGCACGGTCTTTTCCTCGTTCAGCGGCGGCTCCTGCAGCAGGATGCCGACGCTGTAGCCCGGCGACAGCCGGGCCTCGCCGTTGGAAGGCTGGTCGATGCCAGCCATGATCTTCAGGATCGAGGACTTGCCGGCGCCGTTGGGGCCGACCATGCCGATCTTGGCTCCCGGGAGGAAAGCCATGGTGACGTCATCCAGGATGACCTTGTCACCGTGCGCCTTGCGCGCCTTGATCATCTGGTAGATGAATTCAGCCACAGGTCTGATACGCCTTTCGAAAGGGGTTGCTCGGATTCGCTCGTGCCCCGACGACGACGCTCCCCCGGCCGCGCCGGGGTGCGGCTCACGTCGTCGGCGCGCACCACCTCCCAGCCTACGGGAGCGGCGGGCCGACGACGACGGCGCAAGCCCGTGACGCCATGCACTCACCTCCACGCCGCTGCGAATACCCACACAACCCGCCCAGCACACCCACGAGCCCAATGAGCCGGTATCCCGCGTTAACGCAGCACGCTTACGGCGCTTCCGGCTCAGGGGTGTCGTGGTTGACTGACGCCGTAGATGCTCCGGGCAGATGTGCGGGGCCGGCGGGTGCGCATCTTGTGAAGCAGCACCACAACCACTCCAGCAACGAGCCACAAGCAGCCTATGACAACCCAGGTGACCGGCTCGTCCACCGGGACGCCGGTGCTCACCGCCAATAGGTTGGACAGGTGGAATCCACCGTGCACGCCCACGGCCGCCCAGGTCGAGCCTGAGACCCAGCGGGCCGCCATAGCGGCAGCCCCGAAGCCGAATGGCATGCCAGGTAGATGACACGCTCACCCCATCCCTCCTGACCCCCTTGGGAGACCAGATGCATGACGGTGAAGGCAAGAACCGTCACAACGGCCGCCACCCGGGTGGAGCCCAGAGAGCGGAACAGCCATCCCCGCCACACCAGTTCTTCGGGGATCCCCTGCAATAAGAACCCCAGGGCAACCTGAATCAGGATCGCTGACCACCACGTGTCACCCGGCATGACAGGCTCCTTCCGGGCGATGCCGAGCGCTTCGTCTACGGCCCCGGCCATCGGCATAACCGCAAAGGCGACGGCGATCATGCCGACGCACCAGGCCAGCGCACGCGGGCTCGGGCGCATTGCCAGGCCGACGGGACTCGCATGGTCCAAGCGGGTGATCAGCAGCCGAGTGCATATGAACGCGCAGAGGGTCGCCGTGGACATGATTGCGAGGGCGGCCAGGCAGACCACCAGTAGTCCCGCCGTCCCCCAGCCGAAGATCTTTCCGTCCAGCAGCCTCCCTACTCCCGGTATGGCCATGACGAGCACCGGCACCGTGGCGCTAAGCAGCGTAACCGCGATGGCAATCGCTACCCGCAGCACGGCGCCGCGCATACCCGGCCGCCTGGCACGCGCCTCCGACTCCGCATCTGTTTTGACTCGTGCCCCGATGATCTCGCGTGCGCTCATATCGATCACGTTAAGTGGCGCGGGTAACAGACACCAGAGCCAGCACCGTTAACCAGGGCCGACACGCCACGGATTCAGGGATCTGTACGGGTACTCCCCAAGACCCTTTACCATCCTGTACCCGTCAGCGTATGGTTCAAAGGCATGGATTCGTTGACTCAGCCCCGGAAGGCCGAAGCGGGCGACAAGATCGCGGTGCTGTCGCCGTCGCTGGCCGCGCCCGCGATCGGGCCCGCCGTTCATGAGCAGGCGTTGGAGCGGCTTCGCGCCATAACCGGCCTAGTGCCGGTGGAGTTCCCCACTACCCGCCGTCTCGGAGCGACGGCGCGCGAACGCGCCGACGATCTGAATGCCGCCTTCGCCGATCCGAGCATCCGCGCAATCATCGCCACCGCGGGCGGCGACGACGAGATGACGGTCCTGCCACTCCTCGATGCCGAGCCGCTCCTGCGCGACCCCAAGCCGGTACTCGGTTACAGCGACAACACCAACCTTCACCACTGGCTGTGGTCGCACGGTGTGTGCAGCTTCCACGGCGGCGCCACCCAGGTTCACCTGGGGCCCGGGCCAGATGTGGACGCCATTCACCGCGCCTCGCTGCGCGCCGCACTGTTGACGGGTGAGTCACTGGAGATCACCGAGCCGGGATACTCGGAAGACTTCGGCAAGGACTGGGCCGACCCGCGAGCGCTGACCGAATACGGGGCCCGTGAGCGGACCGATTCATGGCTGTGGGACGGGCCGGCCACGGTAGTCAGTGGGCCCGGCTGGGGCGGTTGCTTGGAGATGCTGGTGCTTGGGCTTGCCGCAGGGCGCATCCAGGCCGATGCCAGTGCCCTCGATGGCTGTGTGCTGATGCTAGAGACCTCCGAACTACTGCCGAGTCGGGAACTGGTGGCGGGCATGCTGCGCTCCTTGGGGAACGAGGAGTGCTTGAAGCCGCAGCAGCCATCCTGCTGGCGCGACCGCCCGCATCCAGTTTTCAGACACCCAGCGACGCGGAGGCACGCGCTCGATATCGCCGTGAACAGGCTCAGAGTGCACTTGAGGTCATCAGGCACTACAACACAGCGGCACCGGTGTGCACTGGAATCCCATTCGGGCACACCCGGCCCCAGTGGATCCTCCCCCACGGCGGCGCACTCACCGTCGACGCCGCGTCCAGGCGGATCACTGCCTCATACGCCTGAGGACTCTCGTGGGCCGGGGCGTGTCTGCTTGGCGCGCACGGGCGTGACCGCCCCGGACGTCGACGTCAGTGCTGCTACCTCCCACGTCTCGGACGACATCCTCGAACTACGCACCGTCTCTTGCATCACGCTAAGACTCATCCGCACGCCCAACGCACATCAGTCCCGAAGAGCCGACAACCTCTATGTACATTTCATCGAGCGAGATGTACATTGAAGCATGACTGTCGTCACCATGTCCCGCGCCCGTGCAGAGCTCCCGGCGATTGTGGACGATGCCCGCGAAGGCGCCGTCTTCCTGACCAAGCGGGGCCGAACCGAAGCCGTTCTCATCAGCCCAGCGGCCTATGAACGCATGCTTGAGGCACTCGAGGACCAGGAGGACATCGCCGCCTACGACGCGGCGATGAGCGAGGAAGGCCCCAACATTCCCTGGGATGAGGTCAAGGCCGACCTCGGGCTCGACTAGGCAAACGCCCACCCATGCGCTACGAGATTGAGGTGCGCCCCGCGGCGCTCAAAGCCCTGCGTCGCATCGACAAGCGGGATCAACGCCGGATCCAGGGGGCGATCGCCCTGCTTGCCACCGACCCGCGCCCTCCCGGATGCCGCCTTCTCAAAGGCCGTCCCGCCTGGCGGGTACGCGTGGGAGATTCGGGCAGATACAGCATCATCTACACGATCGACGACGGCCGACTCGTCGTCGTTGTGGTCACACTCGGACACCGCCGCGACGTTTACCGCTGACCGGGCCGCTCCGCTCAGCACGAACGGGCCGGAAACCCGTGCGGATTTACTCTGCGGCCTGCTCCTGCTGCTTGCGCCAGCGGATGCCGGCGTCGATGAATCCGTCGATGTCGCCGTCGAACACGGAGTCGGGGTTGCCGACCTCGTAGCTGGTGCGCAGGTCCTTGACCATCTGGTAGGGGTTGAGCACGTAGGAGCGCATCTGGTCGCCCCAGGAGGCCTTGACGTCGCCCGCCAGCTCCTTCTTCCTGGCGTCCTCCTCCTGCTGCTTGAGCAGCAGCAGGCGCGACTGGAGCACGCGCATGGCGGCGGCACGGTTCTGGATCTGGGACTTCTCATCCTGCATGGACACCACCAGCCCCGTGGGCAGGTGGGTGATGCGCACGGCGGAGTCAGTAGTGTTCACGGACTGGCCGCCGGGCCCGGAGGAGCGGAAGACGTCTACGCGGATGTCCGTCTCGGGGATGTCGATGTGGTCGGTGGACTCGATCAACGGGATCACTTCCACGGCAGCGAAGGAGGTCTGGCGGCGTCCCTGGTTGTCAAAGGGGCTGATGCGCACCAGGCGGTGAGTTCCACCCTCCACGCTTAGCGTGCCGTAGGCGTAAGGGGCATGCACCTCGAAGGTGACGGACTTCAGCCCCGCCTCCTCGGCGTAGGAGGTATTGAGCACCTTGACCTGGTAGTCGTGCCGCTCGGCCCAGCGGGTGTACATGCGCAGAAGCATCTCGGCGAAGTCCGCGGCGTCGACACCGCCCGCACCGGAGCGGATGGTGACCACGGCGTCGCGCTGGTCGTACTCGCCGGATAGCAGGGTGCGGATCTCCAGGTCGGACAGGTCCTTACGCACCCCGGCCAGGTCCTGCTCGGCCTCGGCGAGCAGCTCCGCGGCGTCCGCCCCGGACTCCTCCCCCGCCATCTCCACCATGGTCTCCAGGTCGTCGATACGCCCTCCCAGCGCCTGCACGCGCTTGAGATCGGCCTGCGCGTGCGACAGAGCGGAGGTGACCGCCTGGGCGGCGTCGGCGTCGTCCCAAAGGTTGGGGGCGGCGGCCTGCTCGGACAGCTCGGCGATACGCTCACGCAGCGCCTCAGGATCCGTCACGGCGACGACGGATGCGTAGGTGTGTCGGAGCTGCTCGATCTCGGCGGGGAAGTCTGTGGCCACGGGGCCGAGTCTAGAACAGACCCGGGCCCCGCCTCGACGCACGGCGAAGGGCTCATAGCGGAGCATGCCGTACACGTCATCCGCCCGGCAGCCACTGTCCGCCGTATTGCCTAGCTGCCTAGCTGCCTACCGCACCGTTTCACATTCCAGTGGTGGCGCGGGCGCTGCCGGTAGCGGTGATAGTGAACCCCGCTGCAGGTATCACGCCCCAGGGCAGGAAGGGCGGCTGCGAGTGCGCCGTCAAGGTGACCACTGCGGTGGCACCGTCCGGGCTGGATGCCGCTGCGATTCGCAGGTCGGCCAGGTCGACGGGCTGAGTCTCCAGATCCGCGACCGCGGCAGCCTGCACGCTGGCATCGGATAGCACGCCGGGACCGGTCCCAGTACTGGCACCATCGAAGTAGGAGTCCTCCTCGACGGCGTCGGCCGCCGCCGCTGCGGCCGAGTCAGCCAGGGCCGTCAGCGTCTTCAGGTCCAGGTAGACGGCGCTGGCGGAGGCGAGGGTGAGAACCAGCGCCAAAACCACGGTGATCAGCCCGATCCCCAGCAGCAGCGTCTGCCCATCCTCGACAGCTGATACTGCCCGCACCCGAGCGAGCCACCGACGCAGGCACCCAGCCGACCGCCGGGCCCATGCGGCTGCCCCGCATTCCCGCAGCCCCATGCCGACAGTCACGGCTGGCCTTCCGTCCCGGCGAGGGTAACGGACCGTGCCGCATCCATGACGACCACATTGCGTCCCAGCCCCGCTGTTCCCAGCAGTGGCAGGTCCACGCCCGCCTGGACTCGCACCACGGCGGCGCTGCATGCGGCATCAGCGCAGACGACAGTCATCGCAGTCGCAGGATCAGCGTCGACGCCCTGGTCTGACAGGGCCAGCTCCACTGCGGTACGGGCGTGGGCAACGGCCGCATCTCCTGGCTCCACCTCCAGGATCCGGCTGGCGGCGTCGGCAGCCGAAGCCACCGCGAAGGACGCCGCCTGAACCTGCGCGAGGGCGACCAGCAGGTAAACCACCGGAACCACCAGCAGCACGGTCCAGCCAATGAACTCCACCGGCGCGTTGCCCGCCTCCGGGTCCCTACCACGCAGCACGCGCGCGTAAATACTCTGCCGCGGGGCGGTTGCCCCCGGTTGCCGTTGTGGCCGGCACGGCGCCGACCGATCGCCGAACAGCTCACGGCTCCTCCCCCTCCACGCCTGCCAGCGCCGCCTCGTCGACGGCGTGCCCGGTAACGTGCAGCGTCCCGCCGGGACCCAGCAGGCCGAGCACCGGCAATGGCGCGACCACCTCCACCTGCACGACGGAGAGCCCGTTGGCGGTGGTCCTGGAGACGGCGACCTCCTGCACGTAGCCATCCGCGAGGGCGGCATCGGCCAGGGCGCGTACGCGCGCGTCCGCCTCGGCCGTGGTACCGCCGACGAGGGCGGCACGTCGGGCTCCCTCGCCAGCGGCGTCGGTCAGCACGTTACGCACATGCAGACCGAGGGCGAGCTGTAGCAGCGCTACTGACACGGCAATCACCAGGATACCGACGAGCACAAAATCAACGACGGCCGCCCCCTGCTCACCGGTCCTCTCACGTGCGCGGAGCATCCGGAGGCTGCTGGCCCGGGACCGCCCCAGGGCACCAACCGGCGTATGCGGCTCAGATGGCACCGGTGACCTTGGCAATGGCGTCATTGAAGACCTGGGTGAGTGCTGGGCCGGCTACCGCCCAAAGGGCTACCACCAGGCCCGCGGTCATCAGGGTTACCAGCACCCAGCCGGGGACGTCACCGCGCTCGTCGGCCATGCGGCCGAGAGCGGCTTTCAGGCGGATGCTCAAGCGGTTGAGGGTGTGCATGGGATTCTCCTTATTCATGAGTGGTTATGAGTGATCTGAGACTTGCTGAGGCGGGTGCTGCTGCAGCTGCGGGCGGGTAGACGCAGGCGGGTCATAGGCCGATCCGCAGCACGAACAGCCCAGGGAACAGAGCGAATACGACCGTGATGGGCAGGATCAGGAAGACAACGGGGACCATCTGCGCGATCTCGCGGCGCCCGCCCTCCTCCATGAGGGAGCGGCGCGAGGCCTCGCGGGCATCGGCTGCCTGTGCGCGCAGCACGTCAGCCAGCGGGGTACCGCGTTCCAGGGCGACGGCGATGGCCTCCGACAGGCGGGTGACGTGCAGGGAGTCGACCCGGTCCTCCAGGTGGGCCAGTGCCGTGGTGAGTACCGTTCCGGAGTTAACGTCGGCAAGGGTGAGTTCTAGTTCCTCGACGAGCTCCCCACGGCCAATGTGCACCAACCGCTCGATTGCGGCGACGGGCCCCTGGCCGGCACCGACGACGAGCGCGAGCAGCTCCACAACGTCGGGAAGCTGGGACTCGATGCGGCTGCGGCGCCTCTCCACCGCACGAGTGAGCCACCAGTCGCGTGCCGCTGCGCCGCCTACGGCCGCGAGCAGCACACCGACGATCAGCACGGGCACGTTGACGCGCCAGGCCAATGAGAGCACCAGTCCGCCTCCGGTGGCAATGGCTAGGCCCGCTACTGCCCACAACAACTGCTGGATGCGCAGCTCCTCATAACTCAGCCCGGTGCCGGAGCGGGCCAGCCGACGCCGCACCGACTCGGCGGAGGAACCGATCGCCTCGAGTACCCCGCCCAACCGGGTGACCATGTCCAGCAGTACGCCGCTGATGGTTTGCCCATCGGCAGTCGGTGAGGCGGAGGCCAGTAGCCGTGAGGTGCTGGGACGCGGATGGACATAGGGCTCCAGCCGACTGATCAGGCCGGGGCGGCGACGGCGCACGGCGTCGGCAACCATGAGTATTCCGCAGGCGGCGAGCAGGCCGGTCAGCGCGCCGGCGAGGGTTGGGCTCATCGCAGCACCCGATCTTCCTCGGGCAGTCTCCCGAGCCAAAGCATGAGCCTGTAAGCGACCAGGGTCGCCGCCCCGCCCACGGCTAGGACGAGGGCGCCCGTGCCGGTGGCGTAGGCGGCCGCGGCCTGCGGACGGGTCGACAGCATGGCTAGCACGATCCAGGGTGCCGCCACGGCGACCCGCGCCCCATTGACGGTCCAGGACTGGCGCGCCTCCAGCTCGCCGCGAGTACGCATGTCCTCACGCAGCATCCGTGACAATGCACTGAGCAGCGCAGTCAAGTCAGTTCCGCCGACCTCGTGGGCCAGGCGCAGGGCCTCAACAATGCGGTCGGCCACGGGGTCGGCGAAGCGGGCCTTGAGCCGGTCCAGGGACTGATCGAAGCGGGCGCTGGTGGCGTAGTCGACGCCGAAGGCGCGAAACTCCTCCCGGATGGCCTCGGGACCGCGCTCACCCAGATTGGTCAGTGCCTCGGGCAGGCTCATGCCGGCACGCACGCCCGAGACCAGCGTGTCCACCGCTTCCGGCCATACCTCGCGCAGATTGGTGCGGCGGGTGCGGGCGCGGGAGGAGACGATCAGCAGGGGCGCGCTCGCGGCGATGGTGCCGAAGGCCGCTGCTATGGGCCAGGCGCGGGACACACCGAGGAACAGCAGGGTCACCACCACCCCCAGGACGAGGCTGCCGACGATGAACAGGGCGGGGCTGGTGCGGCCGACGCCCGCCTGGACCAGCAGGTCGGCCAGGTGCCGCTGCCGTTCGGAACGCCACTTGGGCGGCTCGGTTGTCAGGGCGAGCCAAACCAGGACCATGCCGATACCGCCCAACAGCCCGGCCACGGCACCCATCAGGACCACTCCCCGGAATCACGGCCGCCGGGCGCCCGGTCGGACGGGTGTACGGGGTGTCCTCGGTCAGCAGCGCGGCCAGATCGTGGCCCGCGCGGGTGTAGCGTTCCGCGGCCGGGGGCATTCCCGGTCCGCGCACGAGCCGACCTGCGGCGTCGCGCTGGAATACCTCAGACATCTCGATGGTGCCGTTCTCCACTCGGCCTGACAGGGCGGCGATCTCCCGCACCTGGCGGTGCCCGTCGGCGCCCAGGTCCAGGTGGACCACTAGGTCGACGGCGGAGGCGACGGTGGGAACCACAAAACCTGCGGAAACGTTCTCTCCCGCCAGTAGCGGTAGGGTGCAGATCTTGACAACCGCCTCCCGGGCGGAGTTGGCATGCAGTGTGGACATGGATGGCAATCCCGAGTTCATTGCGATCAGCAGGTCCAGAGCCTCCGCCTCTCGCACCTCGCCTATCAGCAGCCTGTCGGGGCGCATGCGCAGCGCCTCCTTCACCAGCCGCCGCAGGCTGATCTCCCCCACGCCCTCCAGGTTGGGTGCGCGGGTCTGCATGGCCACACAGTCGCGGTTGCGTAGCGCCAGCTCAAAAACCTCTTCGCAGGTGATTACCCGTTGCCCGGCGGGGATGGAGCCGGCCAGCGCCCGCACCATGGTGGTCTTGCCTGCCTGGGTGGCGCCGGAGACGAGGATGTTGAGCCCGGCCTGTACGGAAGCGTCCAGGAAGGCGGCAGCGTGTTCGGTCAGCGAGCCCATGCGCACCAGGTCACTGGTGCGTGCCGCGCGGGAGGTGTGCTTGCGGATGTTGACCGCCCAGTGCTGGGAAGTTATGGGTGGAATCGCCACGTGTAGCCGTTCGCCCCCGGGTAGCTGGGCATCCACGAAGGGGCTGGCCAGGTCCAGGCGGCGGCCGGAGGACCGCAGCATCCGCTCCACCAGGACACGCAGCTCCTCGTCCTCCAGCAGGGTGGTGGTCAGTTCCGGGCGGCCCGAGCGGGCGACGAATACGCGCCCGGGGGCGTTGCACCACACCTCCTCCACCGTGTCATCGTCGAGGTAGCGCTGCAACGGGCCGAGGCCGGCCAGCGCATCGACGGCGCGCGCACCTGCGGCCTCGGGATCCGGCAGGGGCGGGACCAGGCCGGCGTCGGCGCGCGCCACGTAATCGGCACTCGCCTCGGCGACTAGCGCCTCCAGGGCAGGAGTGTCCGTCAGCGGGTCGATGCCGCGACGGCGGACCAGCTCGCGTATTTCGGAGTGAAGCAGCGCTGCGGCATCCATACGGACCTCACTGACTGGTTGGATTGGGAGATGAGAGTTGGGGTGACTTGATGGTGTGGTGCGTGGCGCTGACTCATCACTGAAAAGCGCCACGCAGCGACCATAGGTCACGACTGGGCATCGGCGCCACTTGGTTTTCTGGGCCTGTGGAAAACCTCGTGCGCCCGGGAGGAGCACCGCAGTGGTGGGAGGCCGACTGCCAGTGTGCTGGAAGCTGTACGGACCCCGGGGCGCGGCGCCGCCCCACTGGGCGGATTCCTCGCCTACGGTGGAGTCATGTCGCAGCCGCCCACCGAGTCGTCCGGACCCACGCGCATGTCCGAGTTCAGTTCCTCACAAGACTCCGGCAGCCCGCAGGCGCCCGTCGGCTCTGCGG
The DNA here is from genome assembly GCF_009930875.1 of Actinomyces sp. 432. Classification (NCBI taxonomy): domain Bacteria; kingdom Bacillati; phylum Actinomycetota; class Actinomycetes; order Actinomycetales; family Actinomycetaceae; genus Actinomyces; species Actinomyces sp. 432. Next base: position 853,407 of record NZ_CP025249.1, on the reverse strand, counting down.
AATCCTCCGGCGGTGCGGGCGGTTCCGGCCCGGCCCGCGAGCGTTCGCGGCTGGCCTTGGCGGCCCTTGCCGGGGTCGCGGTGCCCGGGCTGGACCCGGCGCGGTTGGCCCTCCCCAGGAGCGGTCCGCTGCTGTGCGCACGGTTGGTGTCATAGACACTCAGGGCCGCCACTGGGAAGTGCTGGAAACACATGATGACGCCACTGGAGCGGCCATGGAGGCGGAGGCCGAGGTGCTGCGCCGCATCGGCCGGGTGGCCGACGACGGCCGGTTGTCGTTCGACGTGCCCCGCCCCGCCGGCACGCTCCGTCTGGAGGGCAGTCACATTCAGGTGCGCAGCCACCTAGAGGGGCGGCACATGGACGTTGGGTCGCTGCGCCCTGGGCCTGGGCTTTCTGCTGGGCTGGGTAAAGCCCTGGGAGAGTTGCATGACCTGCCCACCACCGTGGTATCCGAGGCTGGTCTGCCGGTGTACGACGCGGACGATGTGCGTACCCAGTGGCTGAACCTGCTTGACGACGCCGCCGCAACGGGCAAGGTGCCGCCGGCGCTGCTGGCCCGTTGGGAGGTGGCGCTGGAGGACTCGGCGCTGTGGAGGTTCCGCCCGGTGGTGGTGCACGGCGACCTCGCGCCGGAGAACGTGCTTACCGCGGGAGGGGCGGTAGTGGCTATGCGTGGCCTGGGACAGGCCCATGTGGGCGACCCGGCCGAAGACATGGCGTGGGTGTATGCGTCCGTACCGGTGGACTGCCTGGACTCGATCGAGTCCGCCTACGACTTGGCGCGCACCGAGGGCGTGGACCGGCACCTGCGTGATCGGGCGGAGCTGGTCAGCGAGTTGAGCCTGGCACGCTGGCTGATGCACGGCGTGCGATCCGGGAGTGCCTCCGTTGTTGATGACGCGGTGGCGATGCTGGCAGACCTGGCTGCCCAGGTCGGGGACGAGCCGTTGGTGGAGCCGAGCGGTCCGCGGCTGGCCCCCGTGCCCGGGGTCAAGGAGACCGCTGAGCCGGAAGCGACTACCAGCGAGGTCAAGATGGTGCTGGTCGAGGATGACGCCGATGGCGACCACGAGGGTACCGGCGAGAATGCGGCGGACGGCAACGAGCCGGGCGGCGGGGACTAGTTCCCCCGACCGCGGCGCGGCCGCAGGGGCTATCGCACTACCGCGGGGCGGGGTTCCGCGGGGTCCGGCTACCAGCAGGGCAGGGGAGACTCCGACACTCACTGATCCCGCAGGTCCAGGCTGCGCCGAATCTCCTCCAGGGAGAGGAAGTCCTTCTCGCCCAGCTCGTCGACGCGGCCCTTGTCTGCGACGTAGACGTAGGCGGCGCGGATCTGGTCGGTGGGCAGGTCCTTGGCTGCGGACCATGCGTGCACGTACACGCTGAGCTGGTCCACCGGCACGCGTTGGTGGCCGGTCTTCCAGTCGACCACCAGGTAGTCGTCACTGCCGGGGCGCTGAAAGATGGCGTCGATGCGGCAGCGCAGCGTGGTGTCGCCGATGGTGAGCTCAAGCGGTTCCTCGGTGCTCACCAACTGGTATCCCGCCAGCAGTGGGTGGTCGGCGGCAACCTCCAGCCAGTCGTTGACGTGGTCGCGGTCCGCCTTGCTCAAGGTCTCCGGCACGCCGGCGTCCTCCAGGCTGAACAGCGGACCTTGGCTGGTCAGGCGCTGGGCGATGGCGTCGTGGAAGACGGTTCCCAGGCGGCCAGATGATTGCGGCTGGGACGGCAGCGGTCGGCGCAGGCCTAGCGCGAAGCCGTCGCGGTCGCGGCGCAGCTCGCCGAGCCCGGTTGCGGCCAGGTGAGCGGGCTGGCGGACCGTGGGCACTTCGGCCGCGGCGGCGTCGCGCTCGGCCAGCAGTAGCCGGGCGTCCTCCCACCAGCGGGCGACGCGCCCGTCGGTGGCGCCCTCCCCGTGGGATGCACGCCGCGGAGGGCCTCGCCCGCGGAGGCCACGGTCGGGGCCGCCATGGCACGGCTGACGGCCTCGGCGACGGCGATGCGGGCGGCTCGCTCCGAGCCCGGGGCGGCCGTGTGCTTCACCGGCCAGGGAGCCTCCGCGATCCCAACGGGGTTGGCGGCGTCCTCAGGCAATTCGGTGAAGCCCGGGCCGAACTCGGCAAGCAGCCCCGCCCGCTGCAGCTCGGTCAGGAACCGGGATGCGGGCTTTACGGTGTTGCCTTCCTTGACCAGGTGGGAACCGGTCATCAGCACGTCATGCCGTGCACGAGTTATAGCCACGTAGGCGAGGCGACGCTCCTCGGAAATCAGGTGGCGTCCAAGCGCGAGCTTGTACTGCTCCTTAAGGGCCTTAATCTCGGCCTTCTCATCCCGGCTCAATTTAATGCCCGGGCCCATTGGTATCTCCAGGCTGCCGAGTTCGAAGGGCGGCAACTGGTCTGCGTCAGCGCGTAAGGGATAGGGAAATGTATTAACGGAGTTCATCCAAGACTTGTCGGCCACCGTCCCGTCCGCGCGCGGCTTGGTCTCATAACTGGGGAAAGACGCCTCAGACAGGCCGGTGACGGCAACACAGTCCCACTCCAGGCCCTTGGCGCCGTGGACGGTCATGATCTGCACGGCGCCCGGTTCGGGCTCGATATCGGGGACCTCCAGCCCGCGCTCCTCTTGTTCCGCAAGCTCGAGCAGTTCCAGGAACCCGGAGACGGTGGGAACATCGACATCGGCGGCGTACTGCTCGGCGGCGGCCTGGAAGGCATCCAGGGCGCGCCGCCCCATACGGTTGCCGACGCGGGCTGCCAGTTCAATGTCCAGTCCGAGTGCCTGTTCGGCGACCACCACTAGGTCCGGCAACGGCAGCGCAAGCGCGCCGCGTACGCGGCGCAGCGCCCGGGCGATCCGCACGATCGCCTGCCGTCCCGCCTCACTGAGCCCGGAATCGGGGTTCCTCACCGCGGACTTGCTTGCTCCCGCCGCACGCCGGACACCGGGGACATAGGTGGCGTCATCGCGGCGGGCGAGCTCCTCTAGCGCCTCGGACAGGGCCACATCCTCGAGCTGCTCCGCAGCATGTCCGCCGGCTCCGGCGTTTTCACCGCCCGTCCGGTCGCGCTGGCGCACGAGCTCGCGAGCGAAGTGCTGCAGGGCCCGCAAATCGGCCGCACCGACATCGGTTCCCGTGAGCAGGCGCATGAGCCGATCGCCACGTTCGGGATCCGCGGCCACAGCCAGTAGGGCCCGCACATCCGCTACCTCTGGGATGGACAGCATGCCGCCCGACACCGCCACCTCGTAGGGAATACCACGCGCCTCAAGGGCCTCGGCCACCGGCGTCATCTGGATGCGGCTACGGCACAGCACCGCCAGTTCTGCCGTCCGGCTCCAACGCTGCTGCATGAAATCGGCTATGACGTTCGCCTCCTGCAGCGGGTCGGTGAGGAATGATCCGAACACCCGCCCGGCACCGAGACCGTCATCGGCGGAACGCTCACGCAACTCGCGCACTGGGACATGGCTTATGGCCGCGTCGCCGAGCTGATACTCAGGGTTGCGCAGGGGGCTCGAGATGACATTGGCGGCGGCGAGGACCGCGGAGTCGTTGCGCCAGGCGGTCGACAGCTGCAGCACCGGGGTCTCGGCTTCGGGGTTGCCGCCGTCGGCGACGGACTGCACGCCTGAGGGGTTGAAGCGGTTGTGGAAGGTGTCCAGCGCGCCGGCGCTGGCTCCGCGCCAGCCGTAGATGGCCTGGTTGGGGTCGCCGACGGCGGTGACGCCCTGATCGGCGAACAGTGCGGACAGCAGCCGCACCTGGGCGACGGAGGTGTCCTGAAACTCATCCAGCAGCACTGCCGGATACTGCGCACGCATGGACGCCACGGCCTCGGGCACTTCTTCGGCGATACGGCAGGCCAGCACTAGCCGGTCGCCGAAGTCGACCAGTCCATGTCGGCGCTTGTAGTCGCGGAAGTCCTGCACAGCGTCGAGCACGCCCAGCCAGGTCGCTATTACAGTGGTCGACTTGTCCTCTAGCAGGTTCTTCTGAATGGCCTGCAGTCCGGAGAACAAGTCGCAAATATCGGTCAGTTCCTCGCGGGCATCATCAATGCTGAGCAGGTTCGTGGACAGCGCATTGTCCGCGCGCAGGACGGCGGCAATCGCGCTGGACTTGGATTCAAAAGGAAGCGGGTCCGTGCGTCGTTCGAGAATGTCGGTAGCGATCTGCCACTTGCGGGCCTCGGTGATCAGGGTGGCATCCGGGTCGGTGCCAGCGTACAGGCCGTATTCGCGCACGAGTGAGCCGGCAAAGGAGTCGTAGGTGGCCACGGTCGGCTCGGGTGAGTCGTCTGCGCCGTTGATGACGCTGCTGCCTGCCAGCTGGGCGAGGCGGGTGGAGACGCGCTCGGCCAGCTCGGCGGTGGCCTTGCGGGTGAAGGTCAGCCCCAGGACCTGATCTGGGCGGACGGCGCCGGTGGCGACCAGGTGGACGACGCGCTGGCTCATGGTGGCGGTCTTGCCGCTGCCGGCGCCGGCGACCACCAGCAGGGGCCGCAACGGATAGGCGATGATCTTCGACTGTTCCTCGGTAGGTGAATGCAACCCGAGTTTCTTGGCGAGGGCTTCTGGGGTGAGGTCGGCGGCGCTCATGCCACGGTTCTCCTTCCTTCGGGGTTGACGGGGCAACTGGCCTTGAAGGAGCACCCGCGACAGTGGCCACCGCTGCGAGCGGTGAGACTGGCACCGGAAATATCCAGCGCGGCGCGGGCGAGCAGCTCCACATCCCACTCCTTCCCGGTTTCCGGATCGGGACTGGAGGCGAGAAGCAGTCCATCGGGCACCAAGAACACACCACGATCCTTCGTGACGCGCGGCTCCACGCCGAGCGCTGCGAGGCCGGTGCCATCTACCTCATAGCCGAGGGCGGACAGCGCCATGCGGTAGGTGGCGAGCTGCGCGTTGAAATTCGGTTTGTCTGGCTTGCTGATGCCGGTCTTGAAGTCGATGACGCGTACGCGCTGTCCCTGCCCGGCGGGTAGCACACGGTCCGCGGATGCGTCGGGCGGGGTGCCATCGAGGAACTCCAGGCGGTCGATGCGCCCGCGTATGCGAACGGGGATCGGATCCCCCGCGGTCACGGACTCACCGTCGCTGGCCACGGCCCCGGCGTCGGCCACGCACCCGGCATCACCGCCCGCTACGGGCCCGCCACCGTCAACAACGGCGCTTTCCCCCTCGTCGTCCTGGGGGACGGGCAAATCGAGATGGACGTCTACCGTCTGCTCCACCAGGGCGGGGGCGGTGACCGACCCGAGGTAGGCGTCGAGCCGGTCAATCATGTCGCGCACGCGCTGCCGCTGAAGACCACCCAGCCAGGTGTCCGGGTAACCCAGCTCCGGCAACGCGTCCTCCAGGGCCTGGCGCAGCGCGTCGCCGCGCAACCCCTCCCGTTCAGCGCGCTCGGCCAGGCCGTGCACGAGCACGCCGACCCCCTGGGCATCGCTGGTGCCGGTGCCGGCGCCGTTGCGCTGCAGGAACCATTTCAGCGGGCACTTACTGATCGCGTCGACGTCGGAGGGACTGATGCGGATCTCTTGACCCGCGCCGACCAGGGGCGCGGTGGAGGTCGGGTGCCCCAGGCCGGCCCAGTTGGTGGGTGCGGCGGCACTGACGCCGTCGCGGGCGAGTACGGCCAGCAGCTGCTCGGCCTGACGGCCGCGCGCGCGAGCGCCGGCGTCGGCCTGCTCCAGGCGGCCGGCAATGGCTGCAGCGCGCAGTTCCCCCACGAGCCCCGGCAGGGTCAGGTCCGCAACATCCGGGGCGTGGTTGAGCTCGCCGTCCTCGTTGAAGATCTTCTGCTCGGCAGCGGCGGCGACCTCGAACAGGAACGCCGAGGGGGCGGTGTCGGCATCCGCGGCAGCGGTAATCACTAGACGGCGACTGGCGCGGGAGATGGCAGAGAGGAACATGCGGCGTTCGTCGCCCCGGACCTGACTGCGGGCCTCGGCGGGATCTTGTGCGGCCACCCGCCTGCCGTCGGCCACGAGCGGGAGGCGGCCGGTGACGGCGTCGACCAGCAAGCCGGAGTGTGTCACTCCGTCGCGCAGCCGTAGATCGGGCCACACATCCCGCTCCACCCCGGCGACGACCACTACCTCCCACTGGGCTCCGGCCGCGGAGGCCGGGGGGAGGACCGCGACGCCGGGCGGGCGGATTCCTTGCGGGGCCACCGTGTCCGAGGGCAGCACCTCTGCCGCGAGCTCGTTCAGGAAGTCGCCTGCTGCGGCCCCGGGGTGGCGCTCTGCCCACACCTCAGCGCGTTTGAACAGCACGGTGACCACGTCCAGGTCATGTTCCGCCGCCTCGGCCATGAGTGCGGCGGAGCGGGAGGTGCGCGGTGTAAGCGCCGTGGCGCGCCAAGTCTCCGCGCACTGAGAGGCCTGCCAGGCAGCCCACATCAGTGCCTCGGCGTCAACGCGCCCTCCCCTGGCGGCGTCTACAACCCGCCGCAGGACGGCGACGACCCCGGCCGCGCGCTCGAGCCGTATGGCCTGCTCAGCCAGGGGCTCGTCAGCCAGTTCCCGGGCCAGGACGGCGGCCGCCTCAGGACTGGCCAGCACGCCTAGCAGGTTCTCATCCCGGCCGGCCTCGGCGGGCCGGTCGGCGCGCAGGCGGCGCCGCAGCCGACGCAGGTCCAGGTTGGTCAGCCCAATCAGGGGGCTGGTGAGCAGGTCGAAGGCTGTGGCCCACTCGGGTGGGGTGTCGGCGTCCCCGAGGGTGCCGGCCAGCGCGGCGCGACAGGCGTTGATGATGGCGGCCGCGGCCGGCTCGGCGCGCAGCAGCACGGCCGGGGTACTGGAGGCCAGGGGAACGCCGTGGTGGCGCAGTTCTCGGCTGACCGCGCGGGCGGTGCTCGCGGAGCGGACGATCACGGCCATCTGGTCCCACGCGGTGTTGTAGTGGACGTGCTCGCCGCGCAGGATGCGAGCGATCTGGGCAGTCTGCTGGAGCGGCCCGGAGGCGATGATGGTCTCAACACCACTCGGAAGCGCCTGCACGTGCGTCGTATCTTGGGGCGTGTTTTGGGGCGCTGCGTCAATGGCACCCGCTCCGGAAGCATCGTGGGCATCTCCAGCCGCGGCATCTGTCCCGGCGGCGGGCGGCGCAGCGGCGGATGCCGGGCCGCTGACGTACTCGGGGTGCCGGTGAGTAGCGGTGCCGGTGATGGGGATGCGGTCGGCCTGCGCGGCCCACACCTGGGCGAGTGCGGGTGTGCCGCGGTGGACCGTACGCAGCGTTAGGCGCTCGGCGGCGAGCCCGGAGCGATCCTCGGCGGCGTTGAGCAGGCTGGGGTTGCCGCCGCGGAAGACCTCAACGGCGGCGTCGGGATCCCCCAGCGCAACGATCTGAGCGCGGTGACCATCGGCGTCGGGGGCGGCGAGGGCAGCCAGCAGACGGGCGGTGGCAGCGGTGCAGTCCTGGTAGTCGTCGACGACGATAACGTCCGGAACTGGACGCGGCGCGTTCACGCCGTCGTCGCCCCAGGATTCCAGGACCTCGCGGGCGCGGTCCTGCAGGCGGGCCGAGTCCATCTTGCGAACGGCGGAGCGGTTGGCGGCGCTGGGGCGGCCCTGCGCGTCCCAGGTGCGCAGCAGCGGGGCGGCGTGCCGCCAGATGGGGACGTCCAGCTCGGCGCCGAGAGCGGCGAGCTGCTCGGCGGTGACGCCGAGTTCGCCGGCACGGGCCAACAGATTGCGCAGCTCGGTGCGGAAGGCACGTGACTCGACGGCCTCGGCGGGCAGGTCCCCCCAGTCGGCCCCGGGCACCAGCCCGGCCAGCGCGGCGTCCTCCTCCGCCCCAGCGAGCAGGACCGGGGCGGGCAGCGGGTCGGGACGCTGGGTGAACGAGGTTGTCAGGATCGTCAGGGCCAGGCCGACGGGTGTGCGTACCCGGACTGTGCCTGAGGAGGCACCGGCGAGGCTGAGTAGGTGGGAGGCGCGCTCACGCAGCCGGTCAGCACGGGACCGTGTGGGCGCGAGCAGGACCGCTTCCTTGCGGCGGGTGGTTACCGCCTCGACCAGCAGGCGCAGAGCGGTGGTGGTCTTGCCGGTACCCGGGGCGCCGAGAACGACGATGTTCGCACCGTCTGCGGCACGACTGAGGACCCGGGCAGCGGAGGCGTCAGGCTCGGGAAGTGGGGGCTGCGCGAGCGGGGGTAGGAGGCGGGGGGCGCCGGTGGGGCTGGACATGCATCCATCTCACCACGGGGGTCCGACGTGAATGGAACGCCCTTAGCGTCACCTGGACATCGAATCGGTGCGGGCGAGGACATCTGGCTGTCCGCGCGACGCGAAACGGCCCGGATTGTGGCGGACCGGGCAAGCCTTTGCGGCAGCAAGGCCCATAGGATCGGGACAGACACCCCTACCGTGGGCCGTTGCCTTCACGGGTTTAGGCGACCCGAGTCCTGGACACAAGGAGTACCCATGCAGGTCACCATCGGAATCAAGCACTCGACTCGCGAGCTCCAGCTGGAGACCTCCGCCTCCCAAGAGGAGGTCCTCGCGGCCGTGGCTGACGCCGCTACCTCCGCGGTCACCCTGACTGATGACAAGGGCCGCAAGGTGTTCATCCCGGCGGGTTCGCTCGCCTACATCGAGATCGGCGAGGCCTCTCCCCGCCGCGTCGGCTTCGGCATCTGACTCGGACCCCGCGAGTAGCGCCATATCAACGGCGCCTGATTCAGGCCTCAAGGTCGGCGCCCGTCTACGGAGACGGGCGCCGACCTTTGCGTACCGGTAGTCGCTCGGTGGTCTGGTGCGCCGCATGCGTTACGGGCGGGCACTGCCAGCGACGCCATCTATTTCGTCACAGCCGACCCGCTGACGCCGCCGCCCTGCCCGGAATGTGATGGGTTTTCCACAGGCGCGATGGAGCCAGTAGCGCCGCGGCTGTTGGTCACGCTACGGTTGCGTGCGTTAACGCCAAGCCGAAGCCCCAGCAAGTCCCGCCCGGGTCCTCAGCGAGGAGGCCACCCCCAACATGCCCACACACCCAAGCAAGCCACACGCCAGCACCCGCCACCACCAGGCCCGCGCCGCTGCCGCACACCCCCATGCGCCGAAACCTGCGCGCCGAGCGGATCACCTGCGCCGAGCCGGCGCACTGGCCATCTGCCTCGCCCTACTAGGCGCCGGCTGCTCACACGCCGCCAACCGCACCACCTACACCCCCACCTGGACCCCACCCGCCACAGCCAGCGCTAGCGCTACACCCACGCTCTCACCCCAGCAGGCCGCCGCCAGGGCCACCGCCCTGGCCATGGACAAGCCCCAGGCCTACACCCCCGAGTTCACCCCCGACGGCGCAGCCCAGGCAGCCACATACTTCCTCAACCTCTACCCGTACGTCTACGCCACCGGCGACCTGGACGCCTGGAAGAAGATGAGCGACGACAACTGCGAATTCTGCAACAACGTCATTACCAACGCCACCGAACTGCACGACGCAGGCGGGTGGGCAGACCCGTGGGAGCAGGAGATCACCCCCCTGGAGTGGTGGACCGACCAGGACGACCCCAACCGCTACGTCGTACGCGCAAAAACAAGCTTCGACGTCCACTCAACACATTCCGGAGACGGAGTAGAGGTCACGCATACCGAAGGGGCAGACGAAATCCTTCTAATTCAGATGCTCTGGAAGAACTCGACGTGGAGCGTAGAAATCGTCGACATCGAAGACGCAGGAGATTCCAAATGAGAGTTCATTTAACTATATTCCGCCGGACCACGGCGATCGTGGCGACATTTTATTTGATGGCATTCGTAAGTTCAACCGCCGCCGCCTCTCCGCCTTCGACAGATTACCATACCGAATCACACGGTAATTCTGTGACTGTTACGGGTAGGACGTCCTACGAGGTGGTCTACTCCACCCCGGGCGCGCCGGTCGGCGGGGGCTACTACGCCAACCCCGCCCCCGCGCAGGACAACGGCAGAACCTACGAGTACGGGCCACCCACCCACCAGTGCCCCTACGGCACCATGTCCTCCCCCGCCGGCGTACGCCCCTTCATGTTCAAGTGCCTAGACGCCCCCCAGGCAGCACCCGCCCAGGGCACCACCACGGTCACCACCGTCACCGCCACCGACGCAGCCACCCTCCTAGCCGACGGCTCCGGCATCACCCGCCAGCCCCCAGGCCCAGAAGTACTACTAACCAAGGACTTCATCACCTACACCAGCCCCGACACCCAGGTACTAACCACCACCATCGCCGGCACCCCCGTCACCATCCACGCCACCCCCACCACCTACACCTGGAACTGGGGCGACGGCACCACCACCACAACCACCGACCCCGGAGCCCCCTGGCCGGGCCAGACCAACACCCACCGCTACACCCACACCGCCCAAGACGTAACCACCACCCTCACCACCACCTGGAAAGCCACCTACACCCCCGCAGGCGGCACCACCACCCCCATCACCGGAACCATCACCACCACCAACACCACCACCCCATACAACATCGTCCGCACCATCACCTACCTCACCGACCAAGCCGAAACCACCCAAGGACACTAAAAGCAGCACCACTTGGCGCCGGCGTTCCGCTTACAACCGGTCGTGCTTCTCGCAGAAGACGTGGTCCCCCATAATCTTGAAGCCGTCGCGTTCGGCCGCACGCAATGCGTCCTGCTCGGTGTAGCTCAACGCGAGCACGCGCTCAATTGCCGTGCCATCCGGGTCGTGTACGGTGTCGACCACCCGGTGCGCAACCATGCGGTCGCACCCCTCATGGTCACAGCGGACGGCAATTGCCTCACGACGAACGAACATATGGTCCCCTTTCAGCATCAGGACTGCTGATTGTTGAATCTGTCTGAGCTGCGCGAATCCGCTTCGCCAGCGGGCTCCCCGCGGAGCATTGGCGCCCCCGGCATGAGCCCCGCACGTATCATGCCTCACACTTCTGCGCCCTGCGGGTCCCACACACGCACACGCACCGCGCCCTGCCCGCGGCACCCCTGCACGTTACAGCTACCATTTACCGCGATGTCGCCCGTGATCGCCTACGCCCTACTATTCCTCGCCGGCGTGGCCGCCGGCATCGTCGGCTACTTGGTGGGGATGGCCTCGCTCGTGTCCTACCCGGCGATGCTGGCTCTGGGGGTGCCGCCGGTGGTGGCCAACGCCTCCAATACGGTCAGTCTCATCCCCGCAGGGATCGGTTCGCTCATCACTTCCTGGGATCGGCTGAGACAGATCCGCTACTACCCGCTGCTCCCGCAGGCGCTCATCGCCGTCGTCGGCGGTCTCGCGGGCGGGGCGCTGCTGCTCGTGGCCCCGCCTGGCGTATTCGAGGCCGTCGTGCCCTGGCTGGTGCTGCTCGCCACCGCCTTGGTAGCCCTCAGCCCCCGACTGCGGCAGGGCGCAACCGAATATCGTCTGCCGGCGCCCGCCTTCCTCGCCCTACTGGCGGCAATCACTGTGTACAGTGGCTACTTCGGCGCCGGTGCGGGGGTTCTGTTCTTCGCCTTGTGCACCCTGGGCACGCCCATGAACACACACGCCGCCGTCGTCATGAAGACCCCCATGCTGACGCTGTCGAACTTCTCGGCGGCGGTGCTGTTCATCGTGCACGGCGAAGTCAACTGGGGCGCGGCACTCGCCGTCGGCGCCGGCTCCTTCGCCGGAGGCTACGCGGCGCCCCTGATTCAGCGTCTCATTCCAGAGCGGGTGATTCACGCCGCCGTCGTGGTGGGCGGGCTGGTGCTGACCGTCTGGCTGCTGCTCGGGTTCTGACCCCAGCCCGACGGCGCCGCACCCCGGCGTCCACGCCGGATCCCGACGTCGCCGCTCGCCTGTACTGGCGCTTCGCGTTTGGGGGTTTGGTGTGGCGATCGCGCTCGAGGGCCGTTCTCGGGCAGATGAGGTCGTTTTCGGGCGTGTGAGGTCGTAGTCGACCACCCGCCGCCGACCGAATACGACCTCATTCGCCCCACACCCTCCACATCGTGGAGGGTTTCGGGCCCACGAGGACGTATTCGCCGCACTGGGGACGTTCTCGGGCGTGTGAGGTCGTTTTCGCCGCGCGGAGGTCGTTCTCGGTCTGGCGCGGACGACCTCCTACACCCGAACACAACCGCCTGATGGGCCGGTTCTCGTCAAACAGGGCCCCGAGCACAACCAACACCAACAGCCCCAGCTCAAACCCCCACACCCACAGACACGAAGAGCCCCTATACCCGCAGTCCCAGTCCACGCATGCGGCTGGTCGCACCCTGGGAGAGGGCCTCATGCAGCACCTCCGCATCAGCCCCAGACACCGCCAGGTCCGGAGCTGAGGCCAGCAGTCGTTTCATGGTGCCAATCTCTTCCCCGACCACGCGCCTTCCCCACAATCCCAGACGAGCCGCCAACTGGGTGTCCGCGCCGATCACCGGCACCAGTTGAGCAGGGGCGAAGTCGGCAAGCCGGTCGGCGCCGATCTCTTCCATCAGCACATCGCGCAACGGCGCATCCAGCGTCCGCACGAGCGCAACCACGAAGTCCCGCATCAGGCCAAAGGTCAGGTAGGTCTTGGTCAGTCGCTCGTACCAGTCCAAGGGGCGCAGGCGTTCGTCAAAGTCTCCCAGCACGCCGGTGAAGGGCGCCGCCGCCGCCAGCAGATCAATGCCCGCGCCGGACACCGCCTCCCACATGCGATCGAAGGAAGCTACTGCCTCCGCACTCATGCGCAGCAATTCAACGCGCGAGGCCATGTCAGGAGCCTTGTCAGCATCTTTGGCGTAGCGGGTGCAGGCGATCGTCCGTGTGAAGGCGGCCAGGCCTACCACGGCCCGAGTGTGCCTTGCTGGCGATGCGGCCTCGTCCAGGCCGGCGGGGGCAGCTGAGCTCATAGTGCCAGGGTAGGCCCTGGTGCTGCACCGCCCGGCCGTTTCGCGAGACTTCGTACTCGCGGATGCGATACCCGGGCAATGCTCCTGGGTGAGCCGGAAGACAGCGTCACCGCCCACGCAACCTGGGCCAATCATCTACGCTTGGGGCAGGTTGCCCGGTCGCCATGCGTGTAGTCATGCCTCCCAGCCCCGCCTGCCCTTGACGGCAACGTGCAGGGCCTCATTCGCGATCGGCTACCACATATGACCGTAGGCGCGAGTTCGCCTTAAACGGGCATGCCGCCCGCGCCGCCTGAGCCGGGGCACCGCGCCCTGATACATCGAAAGCACAAAGCACACCGTGACCGAGCACACCGAGACAACTGAATCTACGCCTGAATCTACGTCCGTTCCCGCCGCACAGCCCTCCGCACCCGAGTCCCGGACCGCCACGACTGCCGAACCCGCCTCCGGGATCATCTCCACCGCGCAGGCCCACGCCCCGGTCCTGGATGACGCCAAGCCGGACATCACCGACGCCACCGCCGAGGCTGACCTGACCGCCCGCACTTTTGCCGACTTCGGCGTCGAGGAGGAGATCTGCCAGGCGCTGGCTGACAGGGGAATCACACACCCCTTCCCAATTCAGGCGCTGACTCTGCCGATTGCGCTGCGCAGCCAGGACATCATCGGTCAGGCCAAGACCGGCACCGGCAAGACCCTGGGATTCGGCATCCCCCTGCTCATGGACACCCTTGGGCCCGGCGAGGAGGGCTGGGATGAGGATCCCGCCTCCGGCTCCCCGCAGGCGCTGGTGGTCCTGCCCACACGCGAGCTCGCCAAGCAGGTCGCCGAGGAGCTGGCCGGCGCCGCCGCCAAGCGCACCGTTCGTATCGTCCAGGTGTACGGCGGGCGCGCATACGAGCCGCAGATCGAGGCGATCGAGCGCGGCGCAGAGATCGTCGTCGGCACGCCCGGCCGCATCATCGACCTGATGGATCGTCGGGTCCTGGACCTGACCCACGTGACCACCGTGGTGCTGGATGAGGCGGACGAGATGCTGGACCTGGGCTTCCTCCCGGACGTGGAGAAGATCCTGTCCCGCACCCGCTCGGACCGCCACACCATGCTTTTCAGCGCCACTATGCCGGGCGCCGTGGTGGCCCTGGCCCGCCGCTACATGACCAAGCCGACTCACATTCGCGCCCAGGACCCGGGCGACGACTCCATGACGGTCAAGACCGTCCAGCAGGTCGTCTACCGCACCCATGCACTGAACAAGGTCGAGGTGCTCTCCCGCATCCTCCAGGCCACCGGCCGCGGCCGCACCATCATCTTCGCCCGGACCAAGCGCACGGCCGCACGGGTGGCCGAGGACCTGGCGGCACGCGGCTTCGCCACCGCCGCCCTGCACGGCGACCTGGGCCAGGGCGCCCGCGAGCAGGCCCTGCGTGCCTTCCGCAAGGGGAAGGTGGACGTGCTGGTGGCCACCGACGTGGCCGCCCGCGGCATCGACGTCGACGACGTCACCCACGTCATCAACTACCAGTGCCCGGAAGACGAGAAGATCTACGTCCACCGGATCGGCCGCACCGGCCGGGCCGGCGGCTCCGGCACCGCGATCACCTTCGTGGACTGGGACGACGTCTCCCGCTGGCGGATGATCTCCAGTGCCCTGGGCCTGCCGATCGACGAGCCGGTGGAGACGTACCACACCTCCGACCATCTTTATACGGACCTGAACATCCCCCGCGACGTCACCGGCAAGCTCCCCCGCAGCAAGCGGGTACTGGAGGGGCTGGAGGCCGAGCAGATTGAGGACCTCGGCGAGACCGGCCGGCGTGGCCGTTCCCGCGGCGAGCGCAACACGGGCCGGGGCCGGGCGCGAGGCCGCCGCACCGGCTCGGGACGGGCATCCGGCGCCCGGGCAGGCGGCTCGGGGAGATCCGCAGACACCAAGGCAGACAAGCCGCGCCGCAAGCGCAATCGTCGGCGCACCCATGGCGGTCGAGCCGACTCCTGAGCATCTCCCCCTCGGGGGACCGGCACAAATGACGCACCGGGTCCGGTAACTGTGACGCTGCTTGCGCGGACCCGTCGCTCCCTGCGCTCCCGCGCGGACACGCGGTTACCGGCGCCGGACGCACTCAGGCGCCGGTAACCGCACCGATATAGGCGATAACGCCGTCCGCCATCATCTGCACCGCAATGGCAGCCAGCAGCAACCCGAAAATGCGGGTGAGCACCTGAATCGCCGACTCTCCCAGCAGCCGGTGCAGAACCACGGAGAACCGCAGCGCCGCCCAGATGACCAGGTGCGTCACCACGATCGCTGCAGTCACACTCACCCAGCCGAGCACTGGTCCGGACGCCGACTCCACCGACACCATCGTGGCGACGATCGCACCCGGCCCAGCCAGCAGAGGCGTACCCAGGGGCACGAGGGCGGCGTTGGTGGCCACCGAATCCGGGTCGGGGTGCTCATCAGCCTTGTCAGTAAGCAACTCGAGCGCCACCAGTAGCAGCAGCAGGCCCCCGGAAATCTGCAACGCGGGCACAGTGATACCTAGGAAACGCAGAATATAACGGCCGAATATCGCGAAGGCGAGGATGACCGCGAAGGACACCAGGGTGGCCTGGCGGGCCGAACGAGTGCGCTCGGCGTCGGTCTGCCGACTGGTCAGCGACAGGAAGATGGGGATGGCGCCGAGCGGGTCCTGGATCACCAGGATCGTGGTGAAGGCAGTGGCGAAGAGCGTGAGGTCGAAGACGTTGGCGAGCATGGGCGGAGCGGGCTGGGCGGATAACGATCGAAGCGGCCGGGGCGGTGCGATTAGTTGGCTGGGTGCAGGGGGCTGGCCCGCGCTCAGGGCGCGATCAGCGCAAGCGCGCCCTCGCTGACAATCTGCTCCAGCAGCGCCGGAGACATGAGGTTCTCCCCCAGCCGGTTCGGCTTGCCGGCACCGTGATAGTCCGAGGCGCCTGACATTCCCAGCCCAAGTGCCTGTGCCAGTGCGCGGGCCTGGTCGCGCTGGGCCGGGCCGTGATCGCGGTGATCCACCTCGATGGCAGCCAGGCCGGCCTGAGCCATGCGCGCGAAAGTCTCGTCCGGCACCAGACCCCGCTGCCGGTTAGCGGCCCGCGGATGGGCGGCCACCGGTACTCCCCCGGCGGCACGTACCAGTCGGCAGGCATCAACCGGGTCCAGGCCCCAGTAGGGGACGTAGTAGGGGCTGGACGTGGCCAGCGGTCCGGCAAAGGCTGCCGCACGGTCGGGGAATGCCCCAGCGGCCACGAGCGCGTCGGCGATATGCGGACGGCCAATGGTAGTGGCGTCGGCTGCCTGGGCGAGCACGCCCTCCCAGGTGATGGGGTAGTCGGCCGCCAGGCGCTGGACCATGAGGCGCGTGCGGTTAGAACGCGAGTGGCGCGCGTGAGCCAGCGCGTCGGCAAGCGGTGCGTAGTCCGGGTCGAACAAGTAGGCCAGCAGGTGCAGCGCGATGCCGTTGGCCGAGCAGGAGATCTCGGCACCACGCAACAGCGTCACCCCCGTCTCCGGCACCGCGGCGGCCGCCTCCTCCCAGCCGGCGGTCGTGTCATGGTCTGTCAGGCCGACGACGTCCAGCCCGGCGCGGGCGGCTTGCGCCATGAGTGCGGCGGGAGACTCCGTGCCGTCGGAGTAGGCGGAATGAGTATGGGGGTCAATACGCACCAGCCAAGTGTACGGAGACCTGCTCGCCCCCTCCGCGCCGTCACCCGATGCCCCGGGGCCGTCCCAGCCGACCAGCCAGCCCCCGCCCGCGCCCTTTCACAGTCCCGCGCCGGGCCCGCCAAGCACGCACCCAAGACCCGCACTGTGACCCCAGTTACTTGCTAGCCTGACCGCATGACCGCCCGCACATCGTCTCCGCCACCCACGCCGATCCGCTTCGGCATCATCGGCGCCGGCTTCATCGCCCGCTGGTTCATGGAGGCCGTCAGTGCCGTGCCCGATGCCCAAGCGATCGCTGTGACCTCAGCGCACCCGGAGCGGGCGGCAGCCTTCGCCGCCGAGCACGGCATTCCCCATGCCTTCAGGTCCCTGGAGGACATGCTCGCCGCTACGGACGCCGACGGCGGACCGCTGGTCGACGTCGTCTACGTCGGCTCGCCCAACCTCCTGCATCCCGAGCACACGCTCGCGGCCCTCCAGTCCGGCCGGCACGTGCTGGTGGAGAAACCCTTTGCGCCCACGCCCCAGCAGGCGCAGGCAATGGTGCAGGCCGCTCGCCAGGCCGATCGGCTACTCATGGAGGGGTGGCTGCCCGCCTTCGAACCCGGCATGGCAACAGTGCGGGAGGCACTGCCCCGGCTGGGCCCGGTAAGGCGGGCCCTACTGGTCAAGGAGCAGTACTCCTCCCGCATGGACGCCTACCGTTCCGGCTCCCTGCCGCCTGCCTTCGACCCGGCTATGGCCGGCGGCTCGCTCATGGACCTGGGCGTCTACCCGATCAGCTTGGCGATCCACCTGTTTGGGGCGCCCACGCGGGTGACTGCTACCGGGGTGCTGCTGGACTCGGGTGCGGATGCTCTGGGCACGGTTGTGCTCAGCTACTCCGGAGCCGAGTCCGCTGCCGATACTCCCCGCCAAGATCAGCCCCGCGACTTTGAGGTGGTGTGCCTGCACTCCAAGACCTCCCCGGCGGGCACCGGATCCGCGATCTCCGGTGACCACGCGGTACTGGCCCTGGATGACTGCCAATGGCCGCAGCAAATCAGCCTCCGCGGACTCGCAGCCGGAATCGGCAGCACGGCCGGCGCAGACCGGCTCAAGGCGAATGCCGACGCCGCCCAGGACCTGTCGGTTCGACGCAGCGGGCCGGTTCTCGCCTACGAGCTGGAGGCCTTCTGCCGCCTGGTGCGCTCCGGGGCGCGAGAATCGGAACTGCACCCACTGGCCAACTCTGTTGCCGCCGTCGAGGTGCTCTACGAGGCCCGCCGGCAGGTGGGGGTGCGTTTCCCGGGCGACCCCGACTGACGCCGCCCGGCGGTAACAGCCTCCCCGTTACTGCCCCGCGCGGCCAAGCGGACGCGGTGCCGACGGGTGCGCCCCAGCGGCACCGCGCGTGCCACTATGGGCCCATGACCGATTCCGCATCCGACTCCCCCGCCGCTTCCGCAGCGGACGCCGAGGCACCCCAGACGCTCGCGGAGCGCGGCAACAACCGCTCCCACCGGCCCACCAACCAGGCCTTCCGTGACTTCATCGGCTCCGGCTGGGCGCCGCGGCCCGAGGCGCTACCTGCTCGCTCCGACGCCGCCCCCTGGGCCGCCGCCCGCCGGGAGGCCCTGGGCGCGCAGTTCCCCGGCGACCGGCTGGTCCTCCCCGCAGGCGCGCTGGTTACCCGCAACAACGACTGCGACTACCGCTTCCGCCCGCACTCGGCCTTCGCCCACCTGGCCGGCACCGGCACCGACTTCGAGCCCGACGCCGTGCTCGTCCTGGAGCCGCTGGCACCCGGTTGCGGGGGCGCCCCCACCCACGAGGCGGTGCTGTACTTCCGCCCCGCGCCTCCCGCTCCTCCGAGGAGTTCTACGCCGACCCCCGCTACGGGGAGCTGTGGGTGGGTCAGCGTCCCTCCCTTGAGGAGGTCGAGGCAGCCACCGGGATCCGCTGCGCCCACCTAGACTCCCTGCCCGACGCGCTCGCCAAGGACGCCGGCCCCGACGGCGTGCAGCTGCGCGTGGTGGCGCAGGCCGACCAGGCGGTCACCGCACTGGTGGACCAGGTGCGCACCGCGGCCGGGCTCGCCGCCGGCCAGCGGGCACAGCAGGTCGACGACGCCCTCGCGGAGGCCACCAGCGAGCTGCGCCTGACCAAGGATCCGTGGGAGGTCGAGCAGCTGCAGCGGGCCGTGGACGCCACTCGCGCCGGCTTCGACGACCTGATCCGCTCCATTCCGCGTGCCACCGGGCACTGGCGCGGCGAGCGCGTCCTGGAGGGGGCCTTCGGCGCCAAGGCCCGCGAGGAGGGCAACGGGCTCGGCTACGAGACCATCGCCGCCGCCGGCAACCACGCCAACACGCTGCACTGGATCAACAACGACGGCGCCGTGCGCCCCGGCGAACTGGTGCTGGTGGACGCCGGCGTGGAGGTCGACTCCCTCTACACCGCCGACGTCACCCGCACCATCCCGGTGGACGGCCGCTTCACAGAACCGCAGCGCCGCGTCTACCAGGCGGTCCTGGACGCCGCCGACGCCGCCTTCGCCCGCGCGGGCACCCCCGGCTGCCGCTTCCGGGACGTGCACGCCGCTGCCATGGAGGTGATCGCCGCCCGCCTGGAGGAGTGGGGCATGCTGCCCGACGGCGTCACCGCCGCCGACTCCCTGGGGCCGGACGGACAGTTCCACCGCCGCTGGATGGTGCACGGCACCAGCCACCACCTGGGGCTGGACGTGCACGACTGTGCCCAGGCGCGCCGGGAGATGAGCATGGACGCGGTGCTGCGCCCGGGCATGGTCTTCACTATTGAGCCGGGCCTGTACTTCCGTGCCGACGACCTGCTGGTTCCGGAGGAGCTGCGCGGCATCGGCGTGCGCATCGAGGATGACGTCGTCGTCGACCCCGACGGGGGCGTGAGGCGCCTGACCCAGGCGATTCCCCGTACCATCGATGAGGTGGAGGCCTGGGTCCGCGGGCTGACTGCCTGACCTCCTTCAGCCCTAGCGCCGCCCGGTACTGCCCGCCCTGGGCGTCCACGCGCAGCGCTCAGGCACGGTTGTCACGGTAGCGGCGCCGCGTGGGAGCGGGCACGTGCACTGCGGTGGTGTCGCCTTCCCCATCCAGGTGCTCGCGGGCGAAGGCGAGTGCGCTGGCCAGCCCCTCGCGGCGCTGCGCGGCACTCATGGTACGGGTGTTGACCTCTACCACCACCTGCCCGCCGGCGGAGCCGAAACCGGTGTCAACCAGGTGGCGCAGAACCCCCGCGCAGTCCTGGTCGCCCTGCCCCGGCAGGAGGTGATCGTCCCGGAATCCGGGCACGCCATCGGTCAGGTGCACGTGCCGCAGCGTCGGCCCCAGCGCGCGGGCCATGGCCAGGGCGTCTGAGCCGGAGGTCGCCGCATGGGAGATGTCCAGCGTCACCGAGCGGTAGCCCTGGCCGACCGGATCCCAAGTCGGGAAGTAGGCCTGGAAGTCTCGGGTCGAGTGGGCATCGCGTGGCCTCCAGGTGAACATGTTCTCCACGCACAGGTGTACGCCGCCCGCCGCCTCACGCTCCGCCACGCCGGCTACGAAGGTGCGGGCGTAGCGGGTCTGCCAGAAGAACGGCGGGTGCAGGACCACCGTGGGGGCGCCGAGCGACTCAGCCAATTCGATCGAGCGGTCGATCTTCCCCCAGGGGTCGGCGCCGAACACCGCCCGAGTCAGTAGCAGCGTGGGCGCGTGCACCGCCAGCACCGGCACAGCGTACTGTTCGGCAAGGGCCGTCAGTGCATTCGCGTCCTGGGTCGCCTTCTCGCCCCAGACCATCACCTCGACGCCGTCGTAACCCAGCTGCGCCGCCAGGGCAAAGGTGTCCCGCACGTCGCCCGGGTAGACCGAGGATGTGGACAGGCCCACCCGAATCGGAGGCTGCGGGCGCGCACTCGGTCCCAAGGCGGCGGATGCGCTATCGGTTCCCGGGCAGACGGCGATAGGGGTCATCATCGTCTTCATTGTGACGCGTGGCGGGACCGCCTGTCTGCGATTCGGGTCCCTGAGCCGTCGTCGGCGTCCGGCGCGCATCAGGCCCGTGGGACGCGGGACTCGACTCCGGACTCGACTCCGGGGGCGCGGCGGGGCGCGACTGATCCTGCGAGTATGCCTGCGGATCCGCGCCCTCGGGCAGGCGTACACCGAAGCGGGGCTGCTCATCTGGGCGGGAGCCGAAGGTAGTCGGCCCCTGGCCGCGGGCCTGCTGCCGGGCGGCGCGCCGCTCCTCGGCCCGCCGGGCCGCCTCACCGCCACGGGTGAGGTTGCCGGGGATATCCGCCAGAGCCCTAGCGGCCTCTGCCGCCAGCTGCGAGGCAATGATCGAGTAGCGGGAGGCCACCACCTGGCTGATGGAGGTGAAGTCTCGCTTACCGCGGGTCACCGCGTAGGAGACGACCTGGAAGATCATCCCCCAGATCACGCCCATGATGACCGCCGCGATCAGCACCGTGCCAGTGCCCTCGCTGGGGCCGAGCAGCAGCATCATGGCGCCGAAGAACATACCGATCCACAGCCCCGACATCGCACCGTTGGCCACCGCGCGCCCCCAGCTCATGCGCCCCGTGATGCGTTCAACCTGACGCAGGTCCGTGCCGATGATCGCCAAGTGCTGCACCGGGAAGCCGGCGTCGGACAGTGAGTCGACCGCATGCTGTGCCTCCGCGTAGGTCGCGAAGGAGGCGACCTCGTCGCCGCGCGGGATACTTCCCCGCGCCATGCCGAAGGATGCGGCCTGCGTGGGGAACTCAGTCTGGCTCATGGGCTCATCGTCCCACGCCCGTCTGCTTCACGGGCGACTTCATCGTCAGGCGAAACCATGCGACGGCGCTGCCCGCGCCGCGCCGATAGGCTGGCTGCCGTGGAGAACAACAAGACGCGCACCACCCTCAGAGTCTTCGTCGCCCGGCTCGTGGGCACAACCGTCTTTGATCCCATCGGCGACGCCGTCGGCAAGGTCCACGACGTAGTAGTGCTCATCCGGCTGCGCGGGCAGCCGCGCGCCGTCGGCCTAGTGATCGAGGTGGCGGGGCGGCGCCGCGTATTCCTGCCACTGTCACGGGTGACCGCGATTGAGCCTGGCGCCGTGATCACCACCGGCCTGGTGAATATCCGCCGCTTCGAGCAGCGGCGGGTGGAGACCCTCGTCGTCGGCGAGCTGCTGGACCGGGTCGTCACGATGCGGGACGGCTCGGGCCAGGTCACCATCCGTGACGTCGCCATCGAGCGGGACCGGGGCATGGACTGGAAGGTGACTCGCCTATTCGTGCAGCGCGGCTCCTCCGGCCCGCTGGGGCTGCGGCGGGGCGAGACCTTCACCGTGCGCCCCGACGAGGTCACCGGCCTGGCCGGCTCCGCCGATCAGCAGGGGGCGACCGCGCTACTGGCCACCATGGAGGGGCTCAAGCCCGCGGACCTGGCCGACGTGCTGTCCGACTTACCGTTGACCCGGCAGCTGGAGGTCGCCGCTGAGCTGTCCGACGAACGCCTGGCGGACGCCACCGAGGAGTTGTCCGATGACGAGGCCGTCGCCCTCCTCTCCGGGCTCGACGCCTCCCGCGCCGCCGACGTCCTGGACGCGATGCAGCCCGACGACGCTGCCGACCTGGTCTCGGCCCTACCCGCCCCCATGGCCAACCAGCTGCTAGACCTGATGGAGCCGGAGGAGGCCGAGGATGTGCGCCGCCTGATGACCTACGACGAGTACACGGCCGGCGGCCTGATGACCACCGAGCCGATCATCCTGCCGCCTGAGGCCACCGTCGCCACCTTCCTGGCGCAGGCGCGTAAGGCGGAGGTGCCTCCGGCGCTGGCCGCCATCGCCTTCGTGTGCCGCCCTCCGCTGGAGTCTCCCACCGGTCGTTTCCTGGGCATGGTGCACCTGCAGCGCGCCCTGCGGGAGCGTCCCCAGCAGCTGCTGGGATCCATCCTGGACAGGGACCTTGATGACGTTCACGCCACAGACTCGATCGGAACCGTCACCCGCCTGCTGGCCACATACAATCTCACGGCCGTGCCCGTGCTCGACGACGCCGGGCGCCTGCTCGGCGCCGTATCCGTCGACGACGTCCTGGACCACCTGATGCCCGATGACTGGCGTGAGGCGGACGACGCCGTCACCGACGAGATGATTGAGAGGAGTGCCAATGGCTGACCAGCTCGACCAGCCGATCACCCGCCGCCGTTCACGACTGCTGCGGTGGCTCGGCCCCCGACGTCCGGCACGCTCAGATGGGTTCGGCCGCTTCGCCGAGGCCACCGCCCGCTTCATGGGCTCGCCCAAGTTCGTGGCGTATATGACGATCTTCGTGGTCGCCTGGATCGCGGCGAATGTCTTGCTCGCGAAGATCAGCGAGGACGCTCCCTGGGACCCCTACCCCTTCATCCTGCTCAACCTGGCGTTCTCCACCCAGGCCTCCTACTCCGCACCGCTGATTCTGCTGGCGCAGAACCGGCAGGACGACCGCGACCGCGTTATCGCCGAGCAGGATCGGCAGCGTGCCGAGCGCAACCTTGAGGACACCGAGTACCTCACGCGTGAGATCGCCTCCCTGCGCCTGGCGATGAACGACGTCGCCACCCGCGACTTCGTGCGCTCCGAGCTGCGCAGCGTATTGGAGGAGCTGCTGCAGGAGGAGCGCCGGACGCGCGAGGAGCTCCACGAGGACCTGGTTGACGACGGCGGCGTAGGTCCCCGGAGCGGCACGGACGCTGCGGGGAGCTGACCGGCCGGCCCGCGGCCTCACGCTCCTCATCCGCCGCCTTCGCCGTCGGCCAGTGGGGCGGCTCGCATTCACGCCGGCTACATTCCCGCCGTCGACGTGCTCCTCACCACGATAACGGCCTACGGCGTACCTCCCAACGGGCCATAGGATTGTGGCATGAGCCTCCTCACCGAAGACGCAGTCCGCGAGGCGCTCGCGCGGGTGATCGACCCCGAGCTGCGCCGCCCGATCACCGACCTGGGCATGGTCGATTCCGTTGAGATCTCTGCCGACGGCGTGGTTACCGTAGGCGTACTGCTGACGGTGGCCGGCTGCCCGCTACGCGACACCATCACCGCTGACACCAGCAAGGAGGTCGGCGCCCTGGAGGGTGTCACCGATGTACGCGTCAACCTGGGGGTCATGACCGACGAGCAGCGCGCCGAGCTGCGCACTCGCCTGCGCGGTGGGGCCGCCGAACCGGTCATTCCTTTCACCCAGCCCGGCAACCTCACCCGTGTCTACGCGGTCACCTCCGGCAAGGGCGGGGTGGGTAAGTCCTCCGTAACCGCGAACCTGGCCGCGGCTATGGCGGCCCAGGGCTTGAGCGTCGGGGTCGTCGACGCCGATATCTACGGCTTCTCCATCCCCCGCATGCTGGGGGTGAATCAAGTGCCCACCCAGTTGGATGGCATGATCGTGCCGCCTCTGGCGCACGAGGTGAAGGTCATTTCCATCGGCATGTTCGTGGAGGACAAGCAGCCGGTCGTCTGGCGCGGGCCCATGCTGCACCGCGCAGTGCAGCAGTTCCTCTCCGACGTGTTCTGGGGCGACCTGGACGTGCTGCTGCTAGACCTGCCGCCGGGGACCGGCGACGTGACCATCTCCGTGGCGCAGCTGCTACCGGAGGCCGAGATCCTGGTGGTCACCACGCCGCAAACCGCCGCGGCCGAGGTGGCCGAACGCACCGGCCTGATTGCGTCCCAGACTCACCAGAAGGTCGTCGGCGTCATCGAGAACATGTCCTATCTGCCGCAGCCAGACGGCTCTCACCTGGAGATCTTCGGCTCCGGCGGAGGCCAGGCCGTCTCACAGTCGCTGACATCCACACTCGGCTACGACGTGCCGCTGCTGGCGCAGCTACCGCTGGACATCCGCCTGCGCGAGGGCTCCGACGTCGGCGTGCCGGCGGCCATCGCCCGCGGCGGCGCACCCGCCGCGGACTCCCCCGCTGCCGTGAAGCTGGCGGCAGTCGCCCGGAAGCTCGGGCATCGTGCGCGTGGGCTGTCCGGGATGTCGCTCGGAATCAGCCCGGTCACCGCGCGCTGACCCAGGCGCGCGGTTGCCCGTGTGCCCCTTCGGCGCGGGCAACCGCGGATAGCGCGCAGGTCCACTCCGGACCCGTGTCGATTACCGTATCGACCGAACTCGGCACGTAACGCCTACCGAACTCGGCGATGGAGGACCGTCGGCAGGGTGAGCGGGGAGGCGGACGGGGTCAGATGAGGGCCGCGGCGGCCTCGGCGCGAGTACGGGCCGCTTCGTTTGCGGCGCGCACAATGTCGCGCGGCGAGACCGGGCGCAGAGTCTGCGCGTCCCCGTGCCGTGCCGCTTCCGCCTCCAGACTGGAGGGGACACTGGCCGCGACCGCATCCGCAGCCACTTGCGGTTCTGCAGCCGCGTCCTGATCCGCAGCCGGCTCGTCGGCGGCGGGTGGCTGCACCTCGGGGATCTCGGCCGTGACCGTGTCACCGGCATCCACGGCGGGCTGAGCCGCAGCACGTGCGGCAGCGGCATCCTCCCCGCTCACGGCATCCCCGCAGGTGGACTCGCCTGTATCCGCGGCGCGCTCCGTGGTTGCATCCCCGCTGGCGTCGGACTCCGCACCTGCGGCAGCAACCGAGTCGACCTGAGGCAGCTCGGCTGTCACCGCTGCCGCCTCGGCAGCTGCCTGCTGCGGGTCCTTGACGCCGTTCTCGGACGCATCCGCGCCAGCCCCGTCCCGTGCCTGGCTCGGCGCCGGCCCAGGCTCCACTGAGGGGCCCGCCGCGGTGGGCTTCGCCGCAGCCCGAGCGGCGCGCGTCTCGTCGGCCTTGTCCTCAATCATCCGCGACAACGACTTGGAGCTCTTCTGGCCCTTGCCACTGACCGCTGCCGCGGCCTCGTCACTGGCCTCCTTGGCGGTTTCCATCACCGACTGGAAGGGGTTGGTCAGGTCCCGGCGAATGGCCTCGAGGTCCTCCCCCAGCGCGTCGCGCACGATCTTGCGGGGGTCGTAGTTGCGCGGGTCCAGGTCGGACAGGTCCAGCTCGCTCAGCTCGGGGCCGACCTCCTCGGCGATCTGGGTCTTGGCGTTGTCGAGGAACACACGCAGCCGCCGCACGCCCTGCGTCAGCTTGCGGGTGTATTCGGGCAGGCGCTGCGGACCCACCACAATGACTAGTACCAGCAGGAGGACGAAGAACTCCGCACCCGAGATGCCCGGAAACATGACGCCAGTATAAGGACCAGCATAAGGAGCGGTATGGGCAACTATGCGGGCGGGTGGACACGAAAACCGAGCTGGACCTGAAAGAATGGGCCTGACTCCGTACCGGCGATCCGGCATCATCGGAGTTCAAGTGACGGATAGGCGGCCCGGTGCCGCAGGAGGAGCATACGGTGGCTGCTGACAAGACGCTGAGCTGGTCCTACACGGAAGAGTTCCCGCTAGAGGGGAACCGGCCGCTCAGGCCCGCCTGCGCGGCATCGAGCTGGGAACCGACCCGGTCTCTGCGGCCACGGGCGCCGCCCTGCGCATGCTGGCCGCTGTCAGCGGCGCCAAGTCCGTCGCCGAGGTGGGCACGGGCACGGGCGTCTCCGGCCTGTGGCTGCTGGCAGGCATGGGCGCCGACGGCGTGCTGACCACCATCGACGTCGAGCCCGAGTTCCAGCGTGAGGCCCGCCGGGCCTTTGACGACGCCGGATACCCCAGTGCCCGCACCCGTGTCATTCAGGGGCGCGCCTCGGACGTCATGCCGCGTATGGCTGCTCACTCCTACGACATGGTGGTGCTCGACGTCGACCCTGAGGAGGCGGCTCAACTCACGCCGCAGGCAATCCGCATGCTGCGGCCGGGAGGCGTCCTGGTAGTGACACACGCCCTGTGGAATGACCACGTTGCAGACCCGGCGCGCCGGGACGCCACCACGGTTGCGGCGCGTGAACTGGGCAAGTCCCTGCGGGACGAGGCGAATCTGCTCACCTCGCTGCTGCCGGTTGACGACGGCCTACTAGTCGCCGTCCGCCGGGCCTAAGCGGCCCGGCGGACGGACCTGCCAGTCTTCTACTTCATGTTCGCGCGCCGTTGCCAGCGCGGCAACAGCACCAGGACGCGCTGCGGTACTCCCGGTAGCTGCTAAGTACTGTTGCGTACTTCAGCGATCAGTACTTCACGGAGGCCAGTGCCTCCTGCAGCTCCTTGATCTCATCGGGCGTGATCTCAACGACCAGCCGGCCGCCGCCCTCCAGCGGCATCCGCATGATGATGGAGCGGCCCTCCTTGACGACCTCGAGCGGCCCGTCGCCGGTCCTGGGCTTCATGGCAGCCATGTGCTCCCCTTTCAGTGATGGCTAGCGGACTATTACCGCTTCTCCCAGGTTGAGTCTACGGCATAATGACGCCACTTCGGGTTGAAACGTGGCTGACTCCACGCCGCGGCCCCGCCGCGAGCGGGCCGATCCGGCCCCGTGCTGCGCGGCCTATTCCGCCCTGTCCGGGGTACGGGTGAGCCCATTGGCCCGCATGGTGCGCGCGGCATCGACCACAAAGTCCACCGCCTCGGAGGCCGTATCCACTACCCGCATCAGGCTGAGGTCATCGGCATCGATCGTCGCAGCCTCCACCAGCGTCGCGCGCAGCCAGTCGACCAGGCCACCCCAGAACTCGGACCCCACGAGGGCGATCGGGAAAGACGGCACCTTCTGGGTCTGCACCAGGGTGACCGCCTCAAACAGCTCGTCCAGCGTGCCCATGCCGCCCGGCATGATCACGAATCCGTCGGAGTACTTCAGGAACATGGTCTTGCGGGCGAAGAAGTACCGGAAGTTGACCCCCAGGTCCACATAGTCGTTCATGCCCTGCTCATGCGGCAGTTCGATACCGAGCCCCACCGAGATACCGCCGGCCTCCCGAGCTCCCTTGTTCGCCGCCTCCATGATGCCGGGGCCCCCACCGGTGATGACGGCGTAGCCGGCATCGGCGAGCCCCGCCCCGATCTGCTCGGCCAGGACGTAATTCGGGTGATCGGCCGGCGTGCGAGCCGAGCCGAATAGGCTGATCGCGGGGCCCACTTCTGCCAGCGCCCCGAATCCCTCAACGAACTCGGACTGTATGCGCAGCACACGCCAGGGATCGGCGTGCAGCCAGTCGGCGTCGCCGCGTCGGTCCAGCAGGCGGGCGTCCGTAGTACGAGTGGGGATCTGAGCACCGCGGAGCATCACCGGCCCCTTGCGGTAGGTCTCGCGCGAGCCGTTTTTTACGCGCGGCTTGCCGCCGCGGCTGAGGTCCTTGGTCATGAAGCGCATGATCCCCCAACGTCCATCGCACGGCCTGGAGACACCCGGTGCGACCGGAATCCTGTGAGCCGGATGTGCTCACTACCACCCATGACGGCTGTCACGGCCGCTCCGTCAGCGTGCCTGCGCACGGTACGGTCGCCCCATGACATATCCGCCCCAGGATGCGGCCGCCGTCGATCTGGACGCCGCCGCTACCGCCTGGATCACCGAGGATCCAGACCCCGACACCCGCCGGGAACTGACCGATCTGCTCACCGCGTACCGTGCCGGTGACGCCGCCGCAGCAGCCGCGCTCACTGATGCCTTCTCCGGCACGCTCCAGTTCGGTACCGCCGGGTTGCGCGGGCGCCTGGGCGGGGGTCCCAACCGCATGAACCGGGTGGTAGTGATCCGTGCCGCCGCCGGGTTATCCGCCTACCTGCACGAGATGCTGGGGGACGGGTTCCGCGTGGTCATCGGCTACGACGCCCGCCACGGCTCAGCGCGCTTCGCGCGTGACACCGCCGCCGTCGTCACCGGCGCCGGCGGGCGCGCCATCCTGTTCGACACTCACTGCCCCACGCCCGTGCTCGCCTTCGCCCTGCGAAGGCTGGGCGCCGACGCCGGCGTCATGGTGACGGCCTCGCACAACCCGCCCCAGGACAACGGCTACAAGGTCTACCTGGGCGGCCGCGCCGTAACCGGCTCCGGGCAGGGCGCGCAGATCGTCCCGCCACATGACTCGGCCATCGCCGCAAAGATCGCCGCCGTCGGCCCGCTTGCCTCCGTGCCCATGCCCGAGGACGGCTGGGAGACAATCGGGGCGGACATGGTTGAGGAGTACGTGCAGCGCGCGGTCAAGGCCGCCCGCACGCGGGCCGTGGCACCACTTAAGATCGTGTTGACCGCCATGCACGGGGTCGGCGGGGAGATCTGCCGGGAGGTGCTGGCCCGGACCGGCTTCGACGACGTCGTCGTGGTGCCCGAGCAGTTCGCCCCGGACCCGGAGTTCCCTACAGTGGCCTTCCCCAACCCGGAGGAACCCGGGGCCCTGGACCTGGCCTTTGCGCGGGCCCGTGAGGTAGGCGCGGACTTGATCATCGCCAACGACCCGGATGCCGACCGCTGCTCAGCCGCAGTGCCGGATGAGCACGCCCGCGGCGGTTGGCGGCAGCTGACCGGCGATGAGGTCGGCTCCCTCTTGGGAGAGCAGGCTGCCGAGCTGGCCGCCTTCACCGGCACCGGGGTGCTGGCCAACTCGATCGTCTCCTCTCGCCTGCTGCGCAAGATCGCGCAGGCGCACGGGCTTGCGCACCGCAACACACTCACCGGCTTCAAGTGGATCAGCCGCGAGCCGAACCTGGTATTCGGCTATGAGGAGGCGCTGGGATACTGTGTGGATCCGGCGGCGGTGCGAGACAAGGACGGTATCTCCGCCTCGGTGCGCCTGGCGGTGCTGGCCTCCACGCTCAAGCAGCAGGGACGTACGCTGGATGACCTGCTGGACCGCCTGGCGCGAGAACACGGCCTGTATGCGACCAGCCCGCTCAGCGTGCGGGTAGAGGACAAGAGCTTCATCACCAACGCCATGGAGCGGCTGCGGTCCGGGGGAGCACCAGCCACGCTGGCCGGATCCCCGGTGGTGGACGTCTTCGACCTGATGGACGGCGCGAACAACGGCAACGGGGAGCGCCTACCCGCGACTGACGGCCTCATCTTCAAGACCGCGGCAAACGACCGGGTGGTGGTACGCCCATCGGGCACCGAGCCGAAGCTCAAGTGCTACTGCGAAGTGGTCATGCCCGTGGCCGTCGACGAACCGGTGGAGGTGGCCCGCCGCGCCGCCGCCAAGCGCCTAGACGCCATAAAGGCCGACTTGCGCGGCGTCCTGGGCATCTGACAGTCGTCTGAGCCTCACGCCCGCAGCACGCAACCACCGAAACCGGCACAAGTTACACACTGAAACCGGTTGATATGACGCGCCGCGTCGCCCACACAGTGTGGGCGACGCGGCGCAACTATGCGGCGGAGTCGGTTCTAGTGCCGGTCTCGGCACGTCATTAGTGCCGGTCTCGGCACGTAACAAGTGCCGGTCTCGGTGCGATTAGGCGGGCAGGCCCTCCAGGATGGCGACGGTGGCGGACACGCCTAGCCGGGAGGCGCCGGCCGCGATCATGGCCAGCGCGTCCTCAGCGGTGCGGATACCCCCGGAGGCCTTGACGCCCAGCCGGTCCCCCACCGTGGCGCGCATTAGCTCCACGGCGTGCACCGAGGCGCCGCCCGCCGGGTGAAAGCCGGTGGAGGTCTTGACGTAGTCGGCACCCGCACCCTCGGCGGCCCGGCACACGGCAATGATCTCATCGTCGGTCAGTGCCGCGGACTCGATGATCACCTTCAGCAGCTTGTCCCCCACGGCCTCCTTGACCGCGCGGATGTCCGCCTCGACGCCCGCGTAGTCGTGCTCCTTGACCAGCTTCAGGTTGACGACCATGTCAACCTCGTCCGCGCCCTTCGCGACGGAGTCGGCGGCCTCGGCCGCCTTGACGGCGGTGGCATGAGCGCCGGAGGGGAACCCGCAGACGGTGGCCACGTGCAGGCCCTTGGGGGCCTGCACGGGCAGCTGGCTGGGGGACACGCACACCGAGTAGGTGCCCAGTTCGGCGCCCTGGGCGATCAGCTCGGCGACCTGCGCGCCAGTGGCCTCGGGCTTGAGCAGGGTGTGGTCGATGATGGCGGCGACTTCAGCACGGGTGGTCATGGCGTTCCTTTCTCTGGATTGTTCTGGGTCTGCTGCAGGCCGGTTTCAGGCCGGTTGTAGGGCACGGGGCGGCGGTGGGGCGATCACGGCGAGCACACGCGGCCAGTAGCCCAGCTCGCGGGGACCGGGCCCGCGCTGCGCGCGTGGGGCCAGCAGGTCCAGGGCGCGCACGACGCCGCTGGAGGGGTCGTAGAGGTGGGCGTGGCCGGGGCCGGGGTCCTGCCGCCCGATGGCTTTCCAGGGCAGCGCCAGCACGTAGTGCCGCGGGACTGCGGGGATCGCGTTGATGATTCGGTTCAGATTCAATAGGCGCCGGGCCCCTCCGGCACCATCGGCATGGCGTACCGGCGGTCCTCCCGTAAGCAGAATTACGGGGACGCCGACGGCAAGCAGCTCTCGCGTGCCCGCCACGACGGCGCCCCAGCCGGCGCCCCGGTCGTCCACCCAGGTCACGGTGCAGGCTTCGATGTCGGGTCGCACCCGCCGCAGTACGCGCGTCAGCTCGGCGGCGACGGCCCACGGGGTCGAGCCCAGCCTACTAGTCCAGGGCAGGGGGCCCAGTGGCCCTCCCGCATGCCGGTTCATGGCACGCTGCAGGCTCCGCTGGGAGGCGGCCAGAGTCTCCTGCAGGACTCGGCCCGGGCGGGCGGTGCCGGGGACGGGAGTCTGCACACCGGCGCTGGGACCGCCGAGCAGGAGGCGGGCCGCCAGAACCGCAGTTGCTCCACAGGTGGTGCCGTCGCACTGGGCAAGAGTGACGGCGCCACCGGCGGTGGTGAAGCCACCCACGCGCAGACGGGCGTTCACCACACGCGCCCCGGGCAGCTCGGCGGCCGACGTGCGGGAGTCCACCACGGCCTCTTCAGACAATCCGGTCCAGCACCACGCCGACGCGGCGGCGGGCCACGGCCTCCCGGGCCTCCGGAGAGTCGGCGGGGCGCACGGCGATCGCGTCCTCGAGCGCGGCGCGGGCGCGCTCGAAGCGCTCCGGGGTAGCGGTGTGCAGGGTGAGCAGCGGCTGGCCGGCGCGCACGGTGTCACCCGGCTTGGCGTGCATTTCGACGCCGGCGACTGCCTGCACCGGGTCCTCCTTGCGGGCTCGGCCGGCCCCCAGGCGCCAGGCGGCCACCCCCACGCCCAGGGCGTCCAGGCGGGTGAGCACGCCGTCCACGGCGGCAGTGACGGTCTCGGTCTCGGGAGCCACGGGCAGGGGGGCGTCGGGGTCGCCGTCCTGGCGGCGGATCATCTCCCGCCACACGTCCATGGCGCGCCCGTCGCCCAGGGCGGCGCGCAGCTCGTCCGCGTCCACGGTGTGCCCGGCCGCGGAGAGCATCTCGCCCGCTAGCGCCACGGTCAGGTCGACGACGTCGGCCGGTCCCCCACCGGAAAGCACCTCGACGGCCTCGCGCACCTCCAGGGCGTTTCCGGCGGTCAATCCCAGCGGCGTGGACATGTCGGTGAGCAGGGCGCGGGTGGTCACGCCGGCGTCCGTGCCGAGCGCCACCATGGTCTGCGCGAGTTCGCGCGCCTGGTCGATCTCCTTCATGAAGGCGCCGGAGCCGACCTTGACGTCCAGGACCAGCGCGCCGGTGCCCTCGGCGATCTTCTTGCTCATGATGGAGGAGGCGATCAGCGGCACACAGGAGACAGTAGCGGTGGTGTCCCGCAGCGCGTACAGCTTCTTGTCGGCAGGGGCCAGCCCGCTGCCGGCGGCGCAAATAACGGCGCCGGGACCGTCGGCGGACAGCATGTCCAGGATCTCGTCGTTGCTCAGCGCCGCCCGCCAGCCGGGAATGGACTCGAGCTTGTCCAGGGTGCCGCCGGTGTGGCCCAGGCCGCGGCCGGACAGCTGCGGAACACTGACGCCGAAGACAGCCACCAGCGGCGCCAGCGACAAGGTGATCTTGTCACCCACTCCGCCCGTGGAGTGCTTGTCCGCTGTAGGGCGTCCCAGGGCGGAAAAGTCCATGCGCTCCCCGGAGCGGATCATGGCGTCGGTCCAGCGGGCGATCTCGCCCCGGTCCATGCCGTTGAGGTAGATCGCCATGGCCAGGGCGCTCATCTGCTCGTCGGCGACCACGCCGCGGGTGTAGGCGTCGACCACCCAGTCGATCTGGGCGTCTGTGAGCCGCTGGCGGTCGCGCTTGGCAGCGATCACGTCAACGGCGTCGAAGGGCTCCACCGCGGGGGACGTTGGGGCGGCGGGGGCGGAAGACGGTTTGACGGATGCGGTCACGGCCGGTCTCCTTCAGGTAGGGGTGCGGCTGTGCCGGTGACCCGCTCGATGTCGGCGCTGGTGAAGCGGTCGGGGAGCACCTGGTCAATGCTCATGACGCCCGACGGCAGGTCCAGCAGCATGTCCGGGTGGGCGTGCTCGGACAGCACTTGGCGGCAGCGGCCGCACGGGGAACAGGGCCGCGCGTCGCCGTCGACGCACACGAAGGCGATCAGGCGGCCTCCGCCGGTGCGTACGAGCTCGGAGACCAGCCCGCACTCCGCGCACAGGGTTACCCCGTAGCCGGCGTTCTCCACGTTGCAGCCGGATACCAGACGGCCGTCGTCGACCAGGGCGGCGGCCCCCACCCGGAAGTGGGAGTAGGGCGCGTAGGCGCACCGCATGGCCTCTGTGGCCAGTGCCCGCAGCCGCGCCCACATGTCCGCGTCGACGGCGGGCACGGAGTCGGAGACGGCCCGGGCCGGCCCGGCCGGGTGGTTGTCGGCGCCGATCACGGGTACGGGACCCCCTCGGCGGCAGGGGCGCGCACGCGCCCCACGAAGCCGGCGACGGCGAAGACCGTCACGATGTAGGGGATCATAAGGATGATGTTCGCCGGGATCGGGGAGCCGATGACGGACAGCGTCTGCCCCACCGCAGTGGCGAAGCCGAATAGGAGCGCGGCGTACAGGGTGCCCACCGGGTTCCAGGCGCCCAGGATCATGGCGGCCAGGGCGATGTAGCCGTTGCCGGATGACATGTCCTTGGTGAAGGCCAGGCCGGAGCCAACGGTGAAGAAGGCGCCGCCCAGGCCCGCCAGCGCGCCGCCCAGCATCAGGTTGTTCACGCGGGTGCGCATGACGTTGATGCCCACGGTGTCCGCGGCCCGCGGGTGCTCGCCGCAGGCACGCATGCGCAGGCCCCAGCGGGAGCGGAACAGCATGAAGGACAGCACCGCGACGGCCGCGTACATCAAGTACACCAGAATCGTCTGCCGGAACAGCACCGGGCCGATGATCGGGATCTGGGAGAGCACCGGGATCGGCAGGGTGGGCAGGCGCATGGAGGCGTTCAGCCGCGCCGGGTTGTCGGTCAGCACCGTGGAGAACAGGAAGCTAGTCAGGCCGGACACGAACACGTTGAGGACCACGCCGACCACGATCTGGTTGACCCGGTACTTCAGTCCGAACAGGGCAAGCAGCAGGGCTACCAGGATACCGGCGAAGGGGGCGGCGATCATGCCGGCCCAGGCGGAGCCGGTGATCGATGCGACCACCGCGCCCAGGAAGGCGCCGCCCAGCAGCTGGCCCTCGATGGCGATGTTGATGGTGCCCGAGCGCTCCCCCACCACGCCGGCGAGCCCGCCGAACACCAGCGGCACGGACAGTGCGAGGGTGGAGGACAGGATTGTCACCAGCGGGATGACGGTGGGGCGTCCGGCGCCGGCCCAGGTGAGGAAGGCGATGATGAAACTGGCTCCCAGCACCAGCCCCGCCCAGTTGGGGATCGGTGCACGGCCCACGGCACGCATCCACATGTAGGCGGTGATCGCCGCAGCCAGCAGCACCATCACCACGATCACGGGGCGGGAGCCGAGGGTGAGCACGGGAATCTTCAAGAAGTCGGCCTTGGTGGCCAGCTGGAAGCGAGTGTCGCCGTGGCTTAGCAGGCCCATCAGCAGTTCCAGAACGACTACGACGGTGCCGGTGATCGGCAGCTTGTAGGCGATCGGCTCGACGACGACGGTCGGCTCCGTTCTCGGGCTGGCGTCGCGGGTCGGAGCGGCGGTGGGTGAGGCAGTCATGGCTCAGGCCTCCTTCTTCTCAACGGCCGGGCCGGCGACGGCGGCAGCGTCGACGACCTCGCGGCGGCTCCGCCGCCAGGAGCCGGGTGCGGGCAGGTGGTAGATGGCGCGCACCAGCGGCGGGGCCGCGATGAACAGCACGATCATGGACTGCAGCACCAGCACGATGTCGATCGGGGTACCGGTGGCGGCCTGCATGGTGGTTCCGCCCGCGGTCAGGGCACCGAACAGCAGCCCGGCCAGCACGGTGCCCTGCGGGGTGGAGCGGCCCAGCAGGGCCACGGTCATGGCATCGAAGCCGATGCTGCCCGCCACCGAGCCGGTCAGGTAGTGCTGGGTGCCGAGCACCGGGGCGGTTGCCGCCAGCCCGCACAGGGCACCGGAGACGATCATGACCAGGGCGGTGATCCGGGGCACGTTGATGCCTGCGGTCAGCGCCGCCTGCGGGTTCAGGCCGGTGGCGCGGAACTGGAAACCGATCTCGCTGCGCTCCAGCAGCCACCACACGAACAAGGCGGCCAGCAGGGCCACGATGAAGCCCAGGTGTAGCCGGAAGGGACCGCCGATCAGTTTGGGGTACTGGGCGCTAGCCGCCACCGGCAGTGACTTGGGGTTGGCGTTGCCCGCACCGATGAAGGTGGCCGTGGTGAGCAGATGCGCTATCAGGTAGGCGGCAACGGAGTTGAGCATGATGGTGGTGATGACCTCGCTGGCACCGGTGGTGGCGCGTAGCACGCCGGGGATGGCTCCCCACAGGGCGCCGCCGAGGATGGCGCCGAGCACCGCCACCAGCATGTGCAGCCCGCTGGGCAGGTTCCAGGCGAAGCCGACGTAACCGCCGACGATGGCGCCGAGGATGATCTGCCCCTGCCCACCGACGTTGAACAGGCCGGCGCGGAAGGCCACCGCCATGCCCAGGCCCGCCAGGATCAGCGGCGTGGCCACGGTGAGGGTTTCGGTGATGGGGCGCCACATGCGCGCGACCGAGGATGCTTGCCAGTCGAAGATGCCGCCGCGGACCATGGCCGCGTAGGCGTCCACCAGGCACGAGCCGACCGCACCGAAGAAGTCGCTGGGGCGTGCGAACAGGTAACCGGCGGTGGTGCGCACGTTGTCGTCGGCGAGCAGGATCAACAGCGAGCCGACAATCATGGCGGAGAAAACCGCAAGCACGCCCATAAGGATGTTGGACTCGGCGATCTGCCGCAGTACACCCGGCTGCTCCGGCTGATTGTCCGTGTGCTGGGCGGGTGGGACGACGGACGGCCGACCCGTCCGTGATTCCGCCTGCGCGGCGCCGTTTGGGATAGCTTCGCTCATCGGTTCTCCTCCTGGGCGCGGGCCTGGTCGAGGGGGACGCCTGCCATCATGAGGCCCAACACGTCGCGGGGTGTATCCGGCGGCACGACGCCGACGATCCGGCCGCGGTACATGACGGCTATGCGGTCTGACAGGGAGTAGATCTCATCCAGCTCGGAGGAGATGATCAACACGGCGGTGTTGTTGTCACGCTCCTGCACGATGCGCTTGTGGACGAATTCGATGGAGCCGACGTCGAGCCCCCGGGTGGGCTGTGAGGCCACCAGAACCTTGAGCTGGCGGGACAGCTCCCGGGCAAGGATCGCCTTCTGCTGGTTGCCGCCGGACAAAGTGGAGATGGGATCGGCGACGTCGGTGACGCGTACGTCGAACTCGTCGCGCAGCTGCTCAGCGTGGTTGCGGACCTTGGTGGGATTGATGGACGGCCCGGAACCGAAAGCGGGGTCGTCGAAGCGGTCCAGGATCATGTTCTCGGCCACGGAGAATGCGGCAACCATGCCGTCGGTGGAGCGGTCCTCGGGGACGAAGCCGAGGCCGGCGCCGATGCGCTGGTGGACGCCCAGGGGGGTGACGTCCTGGCCGCCGAAGTGCACTGAGCCGACGGTGGGTGCACGCAATCCCAGCAGCACGTCGGCAAGCTCGGTCTGGCCATTGCCCTGCACCCCGGCCACGCCGACGATCTCGCCGGAGCGCACCTGCAGGCTGACGTCGTCGAGCAGAGTGCTGCCCTCATCAACCAGGCTGACATCCTTCAGCTCCAGGCCGACGCCGCCCAGCGTGGGCGCGTCCTTGTCCACCGTGAGGGAGACGGAGTGGCCGACCATGAGCCCGGCGAGCTCGGCCTGGGAGGCGGTCGGCTCGGCGCTGCCGACGACCTTGCCGCGGCGGATGACGGTGATCGTGTCCGCCACCTCGCGCACCTCGCGGAGCTTGTGGGTGATGAACACGATGGAGGTGCCGGCGGCCTTGAGGTCGCGCATGATGGCGATCAGCTCGTCGGTCTCTTGCGGGGTGAGCACGGCGGTGGGCTCATCGAGGATGAGGACCTTGGCGTCGCGGGAGAGGGCCTTGATGATCTCGACTCGCTGTTGTACGCCCACGGGCAGGTCTTCGATGTAGGCGTCCGGGTCTACGTCGAAGCCGAAGCGCTCGGAGATCTCCCGCACCTTCGCAGCGGCGGCCTTGGCGTCGATGACGCCGGCCTTGCCCACCGGCTCGTAGCCCAGGGCCACGGATTCGGCCACGGTGAACACGGGTACCAGCATGAAGTGCTGGTGGACCATGCCGATGCCGGCCGCGACGGCGTCGCCGGGGCCCTTGAAGGTGACCGGACGGCCGTCGATAAGGATCTCGCCGTCGTCGGGGTCGTACAGGCCGTACAGGACGTTCATGAGCGTCGACTTGCCGGCGCCGTTCTCGCCCAGGAGGGCGTGGATCTGGCCGGGTTCGACTTTGACGTCGATGTGGTCGTTGGCCACAAGGGATCCGAAGACCTTGGTGATTCCGCGGAGTTCGAGCAGCACTGGGGGCTCGCTTCCTGTGGGGTTCAGGCGATGGTTAACGGTGGAGTGGGCGTCGAGCAGGGAAAGACTACCGGGCCGGGCGCCAGTGACGCCGCCGCCCCGTCAAGGACGACGGCGTCACCGGGTTGAATTGGCGCAGCCCCGATCAGGACGGGTCGTAGGGCGTGGACACGTCGAGGGTGCCGTCGATGATCTGCTGCTTGAGTACCTCGACCTGCTCCTTGACCTCGTCAGGGACCCGGTCGGACCAGTCGTGGTAGTCGGCGATGGACACACCGTCATTGGCGAGGGTGCCGATGAAGGGCTCAGAGGTGAAGTTGCCCGAGGTGGCCTCCTGGACGGTGTCGTACACGGCGGTACCGATGCCCTTGACCACAGAGGTCAGCATGTACTTGCTGCCGCCGAGGGACTCGGTGCTGAGATAGCCGTCGGCGTCCACCCAGACGATCGCGTTGTTGTCGTCACCGGCCGCCTTGACCGCCGCGATCGTGCCGGAGCCGACCGGGCCGGCCACGGGCATCACAATGTCGGCACCCTGGGAGAGGAACAGCTCGGTCAGCTGCTGGCCCATAGGAGTGTCGGTGAAGTTGCCCACGAAGGAGCCGGAGCCCGGGTTGTCAGGGTCCCAGCCGAGGACCTCGACGTTGGCGTCGTTGTCCTCGTTGTACTTCTCCACGCCCTTGGCGAAGCCCTCCATGAAGATCTGCACGGTAGGAAGGACTCCACCCCCGTAAGTGGCGACCTTGCCGCTCTCGGTGGTGCCGGCAGCGGCGTAGCCGGCGAGGTAGGCGGCCTCGGCAGTGTTGAAGGTCAGCGGCTTGGCGTTGTCCAGCTCAACCAAGTTTCCCTCGGCATCGGTGAAGGGAGCGTCGATGAGCGCGAAGTTGATATCCGGGTTCTCCTGGGCGGCCGCGGCAAGGTCGGCGGCGAGGTTGAAGCCGACGCCGATGATCAGGTCGCAGTTCTGCTGTACCAGGGAGTCGACGTTGGTGGGGTAGTCGGATATGGACTGGGACTCGACGAGCTTGGTCTGCACGCCGAGGTCGGCGGCAGCGCGGTCCAGGCCCTCCTTGCCGGACTGGTTGAAGGACTGGTCGTCGAACCCGCCCTCGTCGGACACCATGCAGGCGAGGAAATCGCCGGTGTCTCCGCCGGAGGAGTCCGGGGCCGAGCCGCAGGCGGCAAGCGACAGCGCTGCGACCAGGCCGAGCGTAATGGCGGGATACTTCTTCTTCACGGTCGTGTCTCCATATGGGGTACGGGCTTGCGCCCTTGCAAGGAGCCGGCCGGGGCGGCACCGGCTCAGGCAACCAGCATAGGCACTCCCCTGAGACCTGCCACACAAACGGCACGATATCGCCGCATTGCGACCATGACGTGACCCGCGCCGCAGCTCCGCTCCAGCCCCGGCCAGTGCCGGGCGCAGCCGCATCCCAGCCGACGTCTTGCAACTCCTTGCACAACTTGCAGGTGCGGGACGAGCGGGCACCCGGTAAGCGCTCGGTCACGATCGGCCGACGTGAGGACCGGCATCGGCGGCCACGGACGCATCCCGGGGAGTCACAGCAGTGCGTCCCGATCTTCCGCCTTGAGCCGATCGACGACGCCCTTGACGTCCTGGGCGCGCTCCGGGGTGGTCACCAGCAGCGCGTCGGGAGTATCCACCACAACGATGCCGGGGGTTCCCAGCAGCACCACCTTGCGGCCGGAAGTAGAGGCGACCAGTGCCCCGGCGGCGTCGACCGCCTCGACGTCGGCCTCGCCCAGGACCGCCGCCCCGGCCGCCGGTCCCGCCGCGCGCGGGGAGACGAGCCCGGAGAGGGTGTCGAAGCCGCCGACGTCGTCCCAGCCCATGTCTCCGGGGACCGTCGCCACGCCGCCGGCGGCGGCCACGGGCTCGGCGATGGCATGGTCGATGGCGATAGCCTCCAGGGAAGTCCATACCCGCGCCATGACGGCGTCCTGCTCGGGGGTGTCCCAGGCAGCGGCGATCTCGTCTATGCCGGCTGCCAGCGCGGGCCGGTGCTCCGCCAGGTGGTCCAGGAGGACGCCGGCGCGCACCACGAACATGCCGGCGTTCCACCGGTAGTCGCCGGTAGCCAGGTAGCGGGCGGCGGTAGCGGCGTCCGGTTTCTCGGTGAAGCCGAGGACTCGGCGTCCGTCCGGCGCCCCGGGCACGTCCAGGGCGTCACCGGCGTGGATGTAGCCGAAGGCCGTGGACGGTCCGGTGGCCTCGATACCGATGGTGACCAACCAGCCCGCCGCCGCCAGTACAGCCGCCTGGCGGACCGCGCTGCGGAAGGCGGCGGCATCGGCCACCAGGTGATCCGCGGCGAAGGAGCCGACAATCGCCTCGCGCCCGTGGCGGCGGGCGATCACGGCGGCGGCCAGGCCGATGGCGGCCATGGAGTCGCGCGGGGCAGGCTCGGCCAGCAGGTTCGCCTCGGGCAGGTCCGGGAGCTGCCGGGCGACGGCGGCCACGTGGGCGGCGCCGGTGACCACCGTCGTCGTCGCCGCCAGGGGGGCCAGGCGGGTCACGGTGCCCTGCAGCAGGCTTTGCCCGGAGCCGGTCAGGTCCAGCAGGAACTTGGGGCGTCGGCGGCGGCTGAGCGGCCACAGCCTGGTGCCGGCGCCGCCGGCGGGAATGATCGCGTGGAGGACGGGGGCATCGGGTTCACCCATGACGGGCAGGGCCGCCGTACTGGCGTGCCGTTCGGGATCAAGCGCAGCGTTCACCGCGTCAGGCTAGCGGGTGCGGCTCGCGAAGGAGGGTCTCCGTGACTCCCAGGGCGGGGGTCGCCAACGAGACCCAGC
This sequence comes from Actinomyces sp. 432, assembly GCF_009930875.1. Lineage (NCBI taxonomy): Bacteria > Bacillati > Actinomycetota > Actinomycetes > Actinomycetales > Actinomycetaceae > Actinomyces > Actinomyces sp. 432. Next base: position 813,155 of record NZ_CP025249.1, on the reverse strand, counting down.
TGCCGTCCGACGCCAGGCGCTGAAGGTGGATCCGGTCGACCACGAAGGCCGCCGCGATGTCGCTGCCCGAGCGCGCGGCGCGGTCAAGCGCGTCGTCGTCAACCTCGTGCGCGAGAGTTACGTGCGGGTGGAAGGGGAAACGCAGGGTGCGTCTGAGCGGCCCGTCGTCGGCGCGCAACGCCTGCTGGAGCGCATCGATAGCGCCTGCCCCCTCGGCGACGCCGAGGAAGACCACCGGGCTGACCGGCCGGAAGGTGCCGACGCCGGCGGCGCGCAGGTTGAAGGGCGCAGTCCGGGCGGCCACCCGGCTCACATGGGCCGTCACAGCCGCCAAGTCGTCCTTGTCCACCGCGGTGGGTGGCAGCAGGGTGATGTGGGGCGGTATCGCATTGCCGTGGGGGTCTCCCACGGCCGTGCGCACGCTGCGCACACGGGTCGCCCAGGGCTCCGGCAGCACGATGGTCACACCGAGGACGCATTGGCTGGGTGCGGGCACGGGAACGTCCATGAAGCGCGCGTTCCTCCGGTTCTGTTCTCGAGCACGACCAATGTCAGCTGCACCCTACCCCCATTAACAGCCTCAGGGACATCCCCGACCACCTCCCGGGTTCACCCCCGGGCAGTCCCCGAGCGGGCATACCGGGACGACCGCTTCGTCTGGCAGAATGACCTCATGTCGAGCACCGAGTCTCAAACCGCCGCCGTCGTCGGATCCGAGCCCGTCTTCTCCCCCGCGCTCACCCCACAGGAGGGTGCTGGTGCCGCCACCGCCCTGTTCCGGGACGCATTCGGCACCGAACCCGACGGCGTGTGGTACGCCCCCGGACGCGTGAACGTCATCGGGGAGCACACCGACTACAACGGCGGCCTGGCGCTGCCGATCGCGCTGCCGCATCGGGCCCACTTGGCGCTGCGTAGTCGTGAGGACCGCACCATCCGGCTGGTGTCCCCGCAGACTCGCGAGACCATCGACGTGCTAGACCTGGACGCCATCGGCCCGAAGGGCTCCCCTGGGGAGGTCCGGCATTGGAACGCCTATGTGGCCGGGGTCGCCTGGGCGCTTGAGCGCGACGGGTTCGGGCCCCTGCACGGCTTTGACGCCGCCCTTTACTCCTGCGTGCCGCTGGGAGGGGGCTGTCCTCCTCGGCCGCCCTGGAGTGCGCCACCGCCGTAGCCCTGGATGACGTCAACGCCCTCGGCCTGGCCGGGACGGCGGAACAGCCCGACGACGCCGGCCGCGCCCGCCTGGTAGAGGCGTGCATCCGCGCCGAGAACGAGATGGCGGGTGCCCCCACTGGTGGCATGGACCAGTCCGCCTCCATGCGCTGCCGCGCCGGACACGCCCTGGAGCTGGACTGCCGGGACGGCTCGGTGGCGCACGTGCCCTTCGACCTTGCGGCTGCGGGCCTCACCCTGCTGGTGATCGACACCAAGGCCAAGCACTCCCTGGTGGACGGCCAGTACGGGGCCCGCCGCTCGGCGTGTGAGCGCGCAGCCGAGCTCCTCGGCGTCGAGCTACTGGCCGATATCCAGGCTGACTCGCTCGCGGCCGCCCTGAAGCGGCTGGAGAGCTCCGGGGCGCAGGACGCCGACGTGCTGGTGGCGCGCACTCGCCACGTAGTCACCGAGATCGACCGTACCCGCCGCCTGGTGGAGCTGCTACAGGACGGAGCGCCGCTGGCCGGGGGGAAGCTGGCTCGCGCGGGTGAGCTCATGGACGCCAGCCACGAGTCGCTGCGGGTGGACTACGAGGTCACCTGCCCCGAGCTTGACGTGGCTGTGGAAGCAGCCCGGGCGGCCGGCGCCCACGGCGCGCGCATGACCGGGGGCGGCTTCGGCGGCAGCGCCATCGCACTGGTGGACACCCCCGCCGTGGACGCGGTTGCCCGTGCCGTAGTAGACGCCTACGCGCAGCACGGGTTCGCTGCTCCCGCGTTCCTGAACGCAGTGCCCTCCGCGCCGGCCGGTCGCCTGGCCTGAGCCGGCGGCCGCGGCAGGCACCGGCAGCGCGCCCCGCACGGCCCGGGGACGAACGCGGACGCTCCGATCGTAAGTGCCACCGCGTGCCGTCTTCGCGGGGCGGGTCGCAGGGCGGTTCGCAGGACGCTGCCTCCTGAAAGAGCCGCGGGCAGTGCAGTTCAGGGCCCGATCAGGGTGGGCGCTGGGCCGTGTACGCGGCAAGCGCGGCGCCGCCTCATCCTGGCGGAGGAGACTCCCCACCCCCGCACCCGGGGGGAATCAGGGTGTTCTCCTACCTGCGGATGAGTGTGTCGGGACACAACTCGGCATAGCCTCGTGGTGTCTCGCCTGGCCCGGCATTTTGCCTGGGCTTGGCCGCACACCCGCCCCTACGCCCACTCGGCCATGACGGCCGACCGGAGGTTCGCCGTGAAGCGCTATGTCCTGCCCACCTTAAAGACCCTGATTGCCCTTGTGATCGCGCTCGCGTTGGTGAAGATCGCCTTCTTCCCCGATTCCAAGGCCGGCACAACCGTGGACATCACCCCCGGCATCGACGCCACCACGCAGACCACCGTGGTGACCACCGGCGATATCGCAAACACGGTTGACGTCAAGGGACAGATCGTGGAGGACGCCGCGGTGGAGGCACAGGCGAACCTAAACGGCGTCGTCGACTCCTTCGCAGTCAGCAAGGGAGCGACTGTCACTCAGGGGGAGCCACTGATCTACCTCAAGCAGGTTCAGCCCCAGGAGCCGACCGTAAGCGTCGATGATGAGGGCAATCCCGTGCAGACGCCAGTGGAGGACAAGGTCACCTGGTCCACCGTCTATGCCCCTGCCAGCGGCGTAGTCTCCTTCAACGTCATCCAGGACCAGGAGACCAGCGTGGGCATGGTGGTGGCTACCGTCTCCCCCGGCACGTTCTCCGCCAAGGGGACGATCACCGCCGACCAGCAGTACCGGCTCACCAACGCCCCCTCCTCGGCCACCCTCACCGTCGACGGCGGGCCGGCTCCGTTTGAGTGCACGGGCCTGAAGATTGGCACTCGGGAGACCACCTCGACCACCACTTCCGAGACCGGCGAGGTAACGACTACCACCGGCGATGGCACCACCGTTGAAGTACGCTGCGCGGTACCCGCCCAGCAGCAGGTCTTCCCGGGTCTCTCGGTGACGATCGGCGTGGACGCCGGCTCGGCCACGGACACGCTGATCGTGCCGGTTACTGCCGTGGAGGGCAGCGTCACCAAGGGGAACGTGTGGGTGGTCACCGACCCCGCCGCCCCAGACGCCGCCGAGAAGCGGGAAGTGACCCTGGGTATCACCAACGGTGAGAGCGTCCAGGTGACCGACGGCCTGGCCGAGGGGGACGAAATCCTGCTGTTCGTGCCCAACAAGGACATCGCGCGCACCGGCGAGCCGAACACCTGCGAGCCGGACGGCTCCGCCTGCTACGACGAGAACGGCGAGGAGCTCCTGTGAACCCGTTATTGAGCATGCGGGGTATCGCCCGCACCTTCGAGGTGCCCGGCGCCCCTCCCCTGCAGATCCTCACCGACGTGAACCTAGATGTTGCAGCAGGCGAGCACGTAGCCGTCGTGGGCCGCTCGGGCACCGGCAAGTCCACGCTGCTTAACCTGATCGGTCTGATCGACCAGCCCACCTCCGGCACCTACACCGTGGATCGGCAGGATACGCGCCGCCTGGGCGAAGCCCGCCGGGCCCGGTTGCGCGGGCGGACCTTCAGCTTCGTCTTCCAGTCCTTCAACCTCATCGCCGGGCTGTCCACCACGGAGAATGTGGCGGCGCCGCTCCTGTATGACACGGGCTCCGCCTTCTGGACCCGCACGAGGCGAGCTGAGGAGCTACTGGCCGCGGTTGGTCTGGAGGAGAAGATCGGCGCCCCCATCGGCAATTTGTCCGGGGGCGAGCAGCAGCGGGTCGCCATCGCGCGTGCCCTGGCCCGCCGCCCGCGGGTGATTCTGGCTGATGAGCCCACCGGGGCGCTCGACGTCGACACCGGCGCGCTGGTCATGGAGCTGCTCGAGCGCCAGTGCCACGAGACCGGTGCGGCGCTCATCGTCATCACCCACGACCTGGCGGTGGCCGGCCGCGCCCACACCCAGTACCGGCTCGACCACGGCGTACTCACCCCGATCACCGTGCACCACGAGCGCACCGGCGGACTGGACGAGTTCACTGAGGAGATCAACGCAGTTCCCGAGGAGGCGGCATCATGACTGGCGTATTCACCGGTTTCTTCGGCGCCCTGGTGGAGGCCTGGGCGCAGCTGCGCATTGGCAAGCTGCGAGTCATGCTGTCCCTGGTCGGGGTGGGGGCGGCGGTGGCCGCCATGACCTTCGTGATTGCCCTGGGCCAGGTGACCAGCGCGATCATCGACCAGGAGATCGCCAGCTACGCCGGCCGTCCCGGAACAGTGCGGATCGATGTCGCGCCGACCGGGCGCGGAGTCAGTGGTGACTTCACCACCGGTTCAGACGACCCCGGTGTTGCCGAGGCCATGGAGACCGCCGGAACCGAGTCCGGCACCGACACCACCGCCCGCATCACCGAGGCGCAGATGAGGCTGGTGGAGCGTTACAGTGCGAGCAGCTGGGCCACCAATTACCCGCAGCAGCTGCGGCTGGCCTTCCCCGGCGGCTCCCGCTCCGTGGAGACCAATGTTGTCAGCCTCGGATACGGCACGCTTCACCACACCGCCGTGGCGCAGGGCCGCTGGTTCTCCGCCGCCGACGAGGACGACCTCTCCCCCGCGCTGGTCGTCTCCCAGGGCTTCCTCGAGCAGCTGGGGTACACGACCCTGGATGGTCCGCTCACCGTGCGGGCCCACTCACCGGCGCGGACGACTTACACGATCGTCGGCGTGCTCAAGCCGGACGACCTGACCTGGTGCGCAGGCGACGTTGACGCCAGTGACTACTGCACCCAGTCGATCACCGCCTATGCACTGGCCGCGCCGTACGAGCGGTGGCTGAGTCAGGAGACACGTGCCGAGCTGCCGGCCCCAATCTTGGAGATCTGGGCCGGGCAGGAGCAGGAGCAGGAACTGATCAGCCTGGCAACCAAGGATCTCGATGCACAGTTCGGTGCCGGCTCCACCAGTGCCTGGTCAAACACCGCGGAAATGCAGGGCCTGGACACCAGCGGCTTCACAACCACGGTGACCATCGCGGGCGTGTTCGTCATGATCCTGGGAGCGCTCAGCCTGATCAATATCTCCATGGTGACCGTCAAGCAGCGCATCCACGAGATCGGTGTGCGCCGCTCCTTCGGCGCCACTAGCCGCCGGATCTTCTTCTCCATCATGCTGGAGTCGGTGGTGGCAACCGTGGTGGCCGGTGTAATCGGGATCGGCATCGCGATTGTAGGCATGCGTGTAGCGCCATTGGATGCGCTGCTGGGAGTAGCGGTGGAAACAAGGCCGCCGTTCCCGATGTCGGCCGCCTTGATCGGTCTTATCGCCGCGACGGTAGTGGGCGCGTTGTCCGGCATCATCCCGGCTCTGGTGGCGGTGCGGATCAAGCCGATCGACGCCATCCGCTACTGACGTCAACCGTGCTTCAACCGCGCGCGATTGCTGATCTTCCGGGCGGTGGGCTCGGCCGTCCGCACCTACACCGCGCGACCCCGGGGTGCGCTCCACGATCGCCCCGGGGTCGCGCAATGCCCGGGATCGCGAAGCGTCAGTTGCCCATGATGAACGCGCGGTGCCGCAGGCTGCCGGGGTTCATATCGGTGATGCGCACGGAGGCGACACTGGCCCAGCGCGGGCCGTGGTACAGCCAGGCGATCATGCGGGCGACGTCGTCAGCCGGGCCCTGGGCGAAGACCTCCACGTCGCCGTCGTCCAGGTTGCGCACCTCGCCCACCAGCCCGAGCCGCTCCCCCTCCTCCATGCAGGACCAGCGGAAGCCGACCCCTTGCACGCGCCCGGAGACTATGGCGTGAATCGTGCGGTGGCGATCGGACGCGGGGGCGGCGTCATTGGCTTCGCCGGAGCCTCCTGCGGCCCGGTCCCCGTCGGCGCGGGCCGCAGGAGCCTCAGCAGCTGGCTCGGGATTGCTTGGCTGGCGGCGGAAGACGTCAAAGAACCTGCGCTCCATGGCGCCATTGTCTCAGGAATACCCGCGGCCTGACAGGGGCACCGCGAGGAGCGTCGGCGCGAGCCGCCTCCCCAAACCCCCGCCGAGGTCGGTAGAAGTCACGTGCCGAGGTCGGCAGACGTTACGTACCGAGATCGGTAGAAGCGGCGCTGTCCAAATCCGCTGGCTGGTTAGGACTCGTGGCCGGGCGGACGTACACGTACACTCGGACCCCATGCGCGTAGCCACTATCAACGTCAACGGCATCAGGGCTGCAGCCCGTAAGCACATGGACTCCTGGCTGGAGTCCAGCGCCCCGGATGTACTGCTGTTGCAAGAGGTACGCGCCGACGAAGCCACCGCGGCCGCGCTGCTGCCCGGCTACGAGTCGGTGATCTGGCCGTGCCGCGTGAAGGGAAGGGCCGGCGTCGCCGTGGCGGTGCGTCAGGGTGCGCCGGTGACCGCAGGCGCGGTGCGTCGCGGCGTCTCCGCGCCCGGGAGCGAGGAGCCGGATGTGGACTCCGGCCGCTGGCTGGAGGTGGACCTGACGGCCACAAACGGTGCCGGGGCTCAAACCCCGCTGACGGTCGTGTCCGCCTACTTCCACTCCGGTCAGGTGGGTACCGTGAAGATGGACCAGAAGTATGCACACCTGAACCTGGTGGACGCGCGCATGACGACGCTGCTCGCCGATGCGGCGGCCGGCGGGCCGAACGTGCTCATGGCCGGGGACCTGAACATCGTGCGCTCCGAGCGCGATATCAAGAACTGGCGTCCCAACCACAACAAGTCCGCAGGGGTGCTGGACGAGGAGATCGCCTACCTAGAGCGCTGGTTCGGGTCCGGGTGGGTGGACGTGGCGCGCAGCCTCGCGCCCGACGCGCAGGGGCCATACACCTGGTGGTCGCAGCGCGGCAAGGCCTTCGACAACGACGCCGGCTGGCGCATCGACTACCAGGTGGCGACGCCGCAGTTGGCCGAGCGGGCCCGCTCCTTCACCGTTGACCGGGCACCCAGCTACGCCGAGCGCTGGTCCGACCACGCCCCGGTCGTGGTCGACTACGACCTGTGAGGCGGTTCGCCGCTGATCACCCAGGCTCCGGTTCGGCACTAACGACGACGGTTCGTACTTTCTGGTCGACGCTTCGTACCTTCTTACGACGGTTCGGCACCTACAGGTACGAACCGTCGGGCCAGAGTACGAAGCGTCGAAGCAAAGGTACGAACCGTCAGCCGGATTGTCCTGTCAACCGCGCCGTAGTTCATCGGGGACGTGTCACAGCGGGAGCCGCGACCTAGTGCCGCAGCCCAGAACCGCTGCTCCAGGACCCAGCGCCTATGAGTCGGTCGCGTTGCGCTCGGCGATCTCGACGACGTTCGCCAGCAGCAGCGCACGCGTCATCGGGCCGACTCCCCCGGGGTTCGGGGACAGCCAGGCGGCAACTTGGTCGACGCCGTCGGCCACGTCGCCCATGATCCTGCCCTTGCCGGTGTGCGGGTTGACTACGCGGGAGACGCCCACGTCCAGAACCACCGCTCCGGGCGCGACCATGTCGGCCGTGACGATGCCGGCCGAGCCGGCGGCGGCGATGACGACGTCGGCGCGGCGCACGTGCTCGGCCAGGTCCCGGGTGCCGGTGTGGCAGACGTCGACGGTAGCGTTGACGTCCTTGCGCATCAGCAGCAGACCGATGGAGCGGCCCACGGTGACGCCGCGGCCGATGACGCACACGTTCTTGCCGGCCAGGTCGATTCCGTGGCGGGTGATCAACTCGATGCACGCACGCGGCGTGCACGGCAGCGGCGAGGTGATCGGACCGGTGCCCCGCAGCACCAGGCGGCCGAGGTTGGTGGGGTGCAGGCCGTCGGCGTCCTTGTCGGGGTCGACGCGCTCCAGGATGGCGTTGGTGTCGATGCCGGCGGGCAGCGGCAGCTGGACGATGTAGCCGGTGCAGGCGGGGTCGGCGTTGAGGCGGTCAATGGCCGCCTCGATCTCGGCCTGCGTGGTGGTGGCTGGCAGGTCCACGCGGATCGACTCGATGCCGACCTCGGCGCAGTCCGCGTGTTTGCCGGCCACGTACTTGACGCTGCCGGGGTCCTCACCGACCAGCACCGTGCCCAGGCCGGGGGTGATGCCGCGCTCGCGCAGAGCGGCCACGCGCTCGGCCAGTTCGGCCTTGAGGGCCGCCGCGGTCGCCTTGCCGTCCAGGACGCGGGCGGGACCGCTCCACGGGGCCCTCACTGGGCCAGCCCCGGGTAGAGCGGGAAGGCGTCGGTGAGCGTGCGCACGCGCCCGCGTAGGGAGGCGAGCAGTTCGTCGTCGGCCTTGCCGGCCGCGCCCGCCACCAGGGTGGTGGCGATGATCTCGGCGACCTCGGTGAACTCCGCGGGTCCGAAGCCGCGGGTGGCTAGGGCCGGCGTGCCGATGCGCAGGCCGGAGGTGACGCGCGGCGGGCGCGGGTCGAAGGGGACGGCGTTGCGGTTGACGGTGATGCCGGCGTCATGGAGGAGGTCTTCGGCCTGCTGACCGTCCAGGGCGGAGTCACGCAGGTCCACCAGCACCAGGTGGACGTCGGTGCCACCGGTGACAAGCTTGATGCCGGCGGCCGCGACGTCGTCGGCGAGCAGGCGCTGGGCGAGGATGGAGGCGCCCTCAAGCGTGCGGGCCTGGCGGTCCTTGAACACGTCGGTGCCGGCGATCTTCATGGCGACTGCCTTTGCGGCGATCACGTGCATGAGCGGGCCGCCCTGCTGGCCGGGGAAGACGGCGGAGTTGAGTTTCTTGCCCCACTGCTCGGCACGGTTGGTCAGCAGCATGCCGGAGCGGGGGCCGCCGAGGGTCTTGTGAACGGTGGTGGACACGACGTCGGACCACGGCAGCGGGGACGGGTGCAGACCGGCGGCGACCAGCCCGGCGAAGTGCGCCATGTCGGTCCACAGGGCGGCCCCGACCTCGTCGGCGATGGAGCGGAAGGCCTCGAAGTCGAGGTGGCGGGGGTAGGCGGACCAGCCGGCGATGATCACGCGGGGGCGCTCGCGCAGGGCGGCCTGGCGCACCTGCTCCATTTCGATGCGGTGGGTGGTCTCGTCCACGCCGTAGGCGGTGGCGTGGTAGTTCTTGCCGGAGAAGTTGATCTTCATGCCGTGCGTGAGGTGACCGCCGTGTGCGAGCGACAGGCCGAGGATGGTGTCACCGCCGTTGGCCAGGGCGTGCAGGACGGCGGCGTTGGCCTGGGCGCCGGAGTGCGGCTGGACATTGGCCCACTCGGCACCAAAGACGGCCTTGGCGCGCTCGATTGCCAGGGACTCGGCTACGTCGACGACTTCGCAGCCGCCGTAGTAGCGGCGCCCGGGGTAGCCCTCGGCGTACTTGTTGGTCAGCACGCTCCCCTGCGCCTGCAGGACGGCGCGCGGCACGAAGTTCTCCGAGGCGATCATCTCCAGGGTCCCGCGCTGGCGGGCGAGCTCGTCGTCGAGGACGGCGGCGATCTCCGGGTCGAGGTCGGCCAGGGACTGGTTGTTGAGGGCGGTGCGGGCGGTGGCCGCGGAGTCGGTCATGGTTCTCCTGATGTGTGCGCGGCGCGGGCCGCGCGTTGGCGTCGACCTCGGCCCAGGCGGGCGACCAGGTTCTCCATTGCTGCGCCCCGAGCCACCGCAGGGTGCGAGCGGACCCGTGACGTGCCGTCGCTCCCCGGTGGTGACCACCTTTTCGCCAGTCGCGACGACGGCCCCATGCTAGCGCCGACGGCGTGGCGGGGCCAGGTGGTGAGCTTCAGAACCGCTTGCACCCATACATGTAAGTAACAAGTGTGTGGCGGCTCACTCATTGCGCCGTATGCACCGTCTCCCCGGATCTACCGTCAAGCATCCCCTCAGACAAAGGAGTCCCGTGACACTCTCCGAACGCGCCCGGTCTGTGTGGGCAAAGTCCGGGTACGACCCCGACAGCCACGTGTGGCTTCCGTTATGGCTGCACCTGCTGGACAGTGCCGCCGTGGCCGAGCACCTGGCCCGCAACTGGCTGGCGCCGACCATCCAGGATCTCATTGAGCGCGAGTTCACCGACCCCGATTCCGATCTCTCCCCCGTCGACGAGTTCTGTCTGCTGGCTTCCTGGATCGCAGGTGTCCACGACATTGGCAAGTGTTCGCCGACGTTCTCCGACAAGGTAAAGCACCTCGACGATCGGATGCGAGAGGTCGGACTAAAGCACGAAACACTCAACGGCAACGACCGCCGCAAGATGCCACATGGACTGGCCGGACACATCGTCCTCCAACGCTGGCTCCGCACGGAGTACGCCGGCACCCGAGGCAGCTGCGCAGCCCTTGCCTCCGTCGTCGGGGCCCATCACGGCATCCCGCCTACAAGAGCCGACGTCGGCACCGAATACGCGCTCCACGCCCACCTGCTCGGTGATGGGCCCTGGGATGGTACACGCCGTGAGCTGCTGGATTTCGTAACCAACAGGACCGGCGCCGCTCCCCTGCTAAGTGCATGGAGTCGCCGAAAGTGGTCCCAGCCGTTCCTCGTCGAGTTGTCCGGCCTGGTCATCGTGTCCGACTGGATCGCTTCAACGGAGGACTACTTCCCGCTGCTTCCCTTGGACGACGACGGCACCACCCTGCTCGCACCCAAGGCCCATGCTGCCCGTGTTCAGCGGGGCCTGTCGCTGCTGGAAATCCCCTCGCCGTGGCACCCACGCGACACCGGCATCGATGCCGACTCGCTGCTGACGCAGCGGTTCGAGCTGCCCGACGGCGCGCGTGCCACCGATGTTCAGTCGCATGCGCTCGATGCCGCCCGCACCATGGAGCTCCCCGGGATCCTGGTCGTCGAGGATTCCACCGGTGGGGGCAAGACCGAGTCGGCGCTCATGGCCGCCGAGGTGCTTGCCGCGCGCACCGGACGCGCCGGTATCCTCTTCGCCCTGCCGACCCAGGCCACCACCGACGCCATGTTCTCCCGCAAGTTGGACTGGCTCGATGCCGTCGAGCGGGCATACGCCGACGCCGGCGCTCCCTCGGACTTCGCCGTGCAGTTGATTCACGGTCGCGCCCGCCTGAATGAGGAGGCCCGGGAGCTGCGTCGGCGCGGATACCAGCTTCGTGACCGGCTGTTCGGCGCGCTGGGCGGCGAGCAGGCAGACGGTCCCCGGCCGACGGGCATTGGCTGGGACGAAGAGGAGGCACGCAGCAAGAAACCTCTCGATGCAGCGGGGCGGCGCGCGGCGGACGCGGCCATCATGGCGTGGTTCAGTGGGCGGAAGAAGTCAATGCTGTCGGACTTCGTCGTCACCACCGTCGACCATCTGCTATTCGTTGCAATGCGCTCGCCGCACCTGGCGATGCGTCACCTGGGCCTGTCCCGCAAGGTAGTTGTGGTGGATGAGGTGCACTCCTACTCGACATACATGAACGCCTACCTTGACCGTGCACTGACCTGGCTGGCCGCCTACGGCGTGCCGGTGGTGCTGCTATCCGCGACACTGTCGGAGGCACGCTGCGCGGCGATGGTCGATGCGTACCGCCGCGGCCTACAGCTGTCCAATGGACAGCGGCTTGGCAAACACTCCGACCCTAAGACGATCAATACGCCCTTCCCGTGCTTGGTTGCTGCCGGTCGCGAATCCACCAAGATCATCCCGGTTACCTCCGCGGGGCGTCACTCCACCGTCCAGATCCGACAGCTCGGCAAAGACGGTTTGCTACCTCTGCTGGAGGACAAGCTCGCAGACGGCGGCTGTGCCCTAATCGTCCGCAACACCGTCGGGCGGGCTCAGGAGACCTATGAGGCACTGCGAGAGCAGTTCGGCGAAGATGTCACCCTTAACCATGGCCGCTTCACCATCGGTGATCGCCTTACCAAGGACGCCGACTTACTTCATCGGTTTGGTCCGCCGCGCAGCCATCCCGAACGCCCGCGCCGGGCTATCGTCGTCGCCACGCAAGTGGTGGAGCAGTCGCTTGACGTCGATTTCGACCTGCTCGTTACCGACCTTGCTCCCGTCGACCTGGTGCTTCAGCGCATGGGACGCCTGCACCGCCATCAGCGCCCGCGTCCGCCCCGGCTCGTCACTCCCACCTGCTACATAGATTGGCTTCCTGCGGCGGGGGCCAGCGCGCCTTCACTTGAACGCGGCGCCGAGGCGATCTATGGCGGGCACGACCTGCTGCTCAGTGCCGCCGCCTTACGCGGCGTCGTCGACGGCAGCGGGGTCGTGACGGTGCCCGACGACGTCCACGGGCTAATCGAAGCCGTATATGGAGATGGCGCCAACGTGCCGCCAGCGTGGAAGGACGCGCTCGCGCAAGCGCGCGACGCCTACGCGCAAGAGCTCGAGAAGAAGCGGAACGCCCCGAAGACATTCCGCTTGAAAGAACCCGAGCGCAGTGGCGAGTCCGCTTCGCTGATCGGCTGGCTTCACACTACGGCGTCGGACAGCGAGGAGACCGGGCGTGCACAGGTCCGCGACGGTGAGGACTCACTGGAAGTCAGTTTGCTTGAGCTGCATCGGGAAGGCGGGCAGGAGGAGCTACGGACGCTGGCGCACGCGCCCGGTGCCCCGGGGGCTTTGATCCCGACGGACCAGGTCCCCAGACGTGACCTTGTACGGGCCATGGTGATGTCTGCCGTACGGCTGCCGGCCGGTATTACCAGGGGAGACAAGATGGACCTAGCGATACAAGAGCTAAAAATTCGTGTCGTACCCGCGTGGCAAGCTGATCCACAGCTCCGGGGGCAGCTCTTCCTCCTCCTTGAGGATGGCCGGGCACAGCTGGCCGGAACCACTCTCGAATACTCATCCACCACCGGGCTAAGGGAGGTCCGCGACGCATGACAGCAAGCTTCAATCTTCTGGACGAGCCCTGGATCAGGGTGGCCCGACTCGACGGTACACCCGCTGAGGTCTCTCTCCTCGACCTCTTCCGCGATGCAGAAAGCATTGAGGGAATCCACGGCGAGATCGCCAGTCAGGACATGGCGATTCTGCGTCTGCTCCTGGCCATCTGCCACCGCGCCATGGACGGTCCAAAGGATCTGGACGCCTGGGAGGAGTACTGGGATAAGCCGGGCATGCTCGGGACGGACGCCGCCGCCTACCTGGAGCGCTTCCGGGACCGATTCGACCTGCGCGACCCCGAGCAGCCGTTCTTTCAAGTGGCCGGGATTCACTCGGCTTCGGGCAAGATCTCGGGCTTGGAGTCCCTGATCGTGGACGTGCCCAACGGCAATCCCTTCTTCACCACCCGCATCGCCGAGGGCCTGGATTCCATCACTTGGGCGGAGGCCGCGAGGTGGCTGGTACACGTCCACGCCTACGACCCCTCCGGTATTCGGTCCGGCGCCGTTGGCGACCCGCAGGTAAAGAATGGAAAGGGCTATCCGATTGGTCCGGGGTGGACCGGCCAGATCGGCGCCGTAGCTGTGACCGGCAAGAACCTTGAGCGCACGCTACTGCTCAACACCGTAGTCTGCAAAGAAACAGAGGGTCTGCACGAAGTCAATTCGGAGTTCGACCTCGCCCCATGGGAGCAAGATCCCAATGGCCCGGCAGGTGCGTCGGCGCTGGAACCGACCGGCCCGGTCTCCTGCTACACATGGCAGACGCGACGCGTCCTGCTGCACGGTGAGGACAACTCGGTAACCGGACTGTTTCTTGGAAACGGAGACAAGGCCACCCCACAGAACCGCTTCCCCGTTGAGCCCATGACCGCGTGGCGCTTCTCCGAGCCACAGACCAAGAAGCTCAAGGCCCCCGTCTACATGCCGCGCAAACTGCCGACGGATCGGGCCTTCTGGCGGGGCCTTTCCTCTCTGATCGCGCAACTCAGTCCCTCGCTGAGAGTTAAGGGCGCGGGAGAGGTGACCAGATTTATGCCTCCCGGCGTGGTGGACTTCTACCAGGGTCTCATGATGTATGAAATCATTCCATTGTCGGGCCTCATACCATTGCACGCCACCGGCATCGAGTATGGCGCGAAAGAAGCCGTGGTCTCCGAACTGGTTGATGACAGCCTGGTGCTGCCGGCAAAGCTGCTCGATCCCAAGGAAACGCGCCTGCTTGCCGTGGTCCGGGACGCCATGGAGCAGACCGAGCAGGTGGCCGGTGCGCTGCGCAACCTCGCCGCGAATCTAGACCGCGCCAGTGGCGGCAGCCCAGATACGGCCACGGCGGCACGTGAACGCGCCAGCACCGCCTTCTACCAGGTGATTGATGAGGAGTTCCCCCGCTGGCTCGCTTCCCTGGCGGAAATCGACCCGACGGCGGGGCGCGAGCAATGGCGGGCCCTCCTGCGGTCGGAGGCCTGGCGTCAGCAGGACTTACTCGCTTCCGCAGCACCGAACGCGGCCTTCGCCGGCCGCGGCGAGGGAACGGGACGCATGGACGTCAGCCGCGCTCTGGTCTTCTTCCGCGCCGCCCTCAACAAGATCATCCCTCCTCCTGAAAGCAATGACGCCCCCAGTGATGAAGCAGAAAGGACAGTTGCATGACGCAGTCAGAAGCCGATGCTCCCGCAGGGCCCCAGAGCACGGCACCACCGCAAGAGCCGAGACGCAGACTTCGAGAGAATGCCGGGCAACTCGTGGATCAGCGCCTAGGCGGGAAGAACGGCCTACAGGCCCGCTACCTGCGCAATGAGTCCCAGGGGCGCGCCGACGTTGCCGCCCTGCGCAAGGCCGCAAACCGAGCCCCCGGGGAGCTCCCCGAGGTCTGGTCGTTGACCGCTGTGCCTGTAGCCTCCAGCGCCGGAGACGCTCCCACATGGGAGGAGCTCGCAGTGCACACCGCCATGACCCTGTATGCCGTGCATCAGCAGTCGCGGAGCGAGGGAATGTTCCAGCCCGGAGTCGGGCTTGGCCGCGCGGCGCGAGACTTAATCGGTCCGCATGACCAGGAGAATCCCTCCGCGCGGGCACGGTTCAACGCGCTAGTCACGTCAACCACCATCGGCGAACTACGCCATCACCTGCGGAGCTTCGTCTCCCAATTGCGCGCCCGAGGCATCCCCCTGGATCACGCCATGCTCTCTGACGACCTAGTCGGTTTCCAACGTCCCGGTGGCGCCAAAGACGTCCGGCTGCGGTGGTCCCGCCAATATGGCGGGTTCTCTTCCACAGCCCAGAGCGTCTCAGCAACCGACGCAGCATCCTTTGATTCCACACCCGCCCCTACTACCACGGAGAACTGAAATGAGCACTTACGTCGACCTCCACATCATCCAGAGCCTGCCGCCGTCCTGCGTCAACCGCGACGACTCCGGCTCTCCGAAGTCCGCCGTCTACGGCGGCGTGAGACGGCTTCGCGTCTCCAGCCAGTCCTGGAAACGGGCCACGCGCCTGTACTTCAACGAGCTCCTGGACGCATCCGACGTCGGTGTCCGCACTAAGCGCGTCGTGGAAGTGCTGGCAAACAAGATCGTGGCTGAGGCGCCCGACCTCACCGAGTCCGCCCCCGCACTGGCTGAGGACGTTTTCAAGGCAGCCAAGATCAAGCTCTCGGCGCCCCGAGGCAAGAAGGATGCTCCGCAGGAATCCGGTTACCTGCTGTTCCTCTCTACTAGCCAGATCGCTCGGCTCTCGGACCTTGCCATCACGTCCACACGCAATGGAGACAAGCTTGATGCCAAGGCGGTCAAGAAGATCTTCAAGGAAGCGCACGCCGTGGACGTGTCGCTGTTCGGCCGCATGGTCGCCGACGATACGGATCTAAACGTAGACGCCGCCTGCCAGGTCGCGCACGCGATCTCCACCCACGCCGCCGAGAACGAGTACGACTTCTTCACTGCTGTCGACGACGCGAAGTCCCGTTCCGAGGAGGAGGACGCCGGCGCCGGAATGATGGGCACGGTCGAGTTCTCCTCGGCAACGATGTACCGTTATGCCACCGTCAATTTCGACCTGCTCGCCGAGAACCTGGGCAACAGCGAAGCCGCCCTACGCGCCCTTGAGGTCTTCGTCAAGGGATTCTGCCTATCCATGCCCACCGGGAAGCAGAACACCTTCGCTAACCGGACCGTACCCGAGGCGATCGCCGTCTCCGTGCGGGATGACCAGCCGGTCTCACTGGTGGGAGCCTTCGAGCAGCCGGTTCGTACCGACGAGACCCGCGGCTACCTCGGCCGCTCTATCGAGGCACTTGCGGAGCACGCGCGCGCAGTGGAAAGCACCTACGGCCTACGGCCTGTCGCAAGCTTCGTCGTCTCCCTGAAGGACTCAGACGCCGTTGCGTCCTTGGGCGAGAGGGTCTCCTTCGCGGACCTTCCCGGCCGTCTGCGGGAGACCGTGGCGGCACGCGTCACCGACGAGGAGCAGTCCTGATGGCTGTTCTCCTGCTACGACTCGCAGGCCCGATGCAGGCGTGGGGGGTGAAGTCTCGTTTCACCGTTCGGGCAACGGAACTTGCCCCCACCAAGAGCGGTGTGATCGGCATGCTCGCCTCCGCCGTCGGCCGACGGCGGACAGATCCGATCGAGGATCTACTCAGGCTCCGCTTCGGCGTCCGCAAGGACCAGCCCGGCACTGTGATCCGCGACTTTCACACCGCCCGATCGCTCGACGGCAAGGACTCCATGCCGCTTTCGGAGCGCTACTACCTTACCGACGCCGTATTCCTGGCCGGGATTGAGGGTGACGAGGCGCTCCTTCAGGGGCTTGACGAGGCGGTCAAGCACCCCGTCTTTCCCCTGTACCTGGGCAGACGCTCATGTCCGCCGACGCAGCCCGTGTCATTGGGGCTGCGCGATGCGTCGCTTTACGACGCCCTCAGGGAGGAACCTTGGTTGGCCTCACCTTGGTTCCGTCGGCGACGTCGGCGCTCGGCTTTCAGAGCCGAATTGCTGCTGGACCTGGATGCCGTGCCGGCCGATGCTCACACGGGTGCTCTCCGCGGAAGTCGTGATGTTCCGGCGTCCTTCGATCCGCGCCGTCGCGAGTACGGGTTCCGTCAAGTAGAACGGCTGGAGGTGCCGGTGACGGCACTCATGGACGAGTCGTCTTCATCAGTGGATGCCCACGATCCGATGGCCGATGTGGAGGAGGCCGCGCAGTGTTCCTGACGAAGATTGACCTTGATCCGTCCCGACGCCTCGCCCGCAAGTACCTGGGCTCGCCGCAGGTAATGCACGCCGTCGTTATGAAGGCTGCGGGAGTGGATGCGATGGGCGGCGCAGGTAGGGTCCTGTGGCGGGCTGACCCCGGAGCAAGTACCTCGCTCTACTTGCTTACCCCCTCGGAGCCCGACTGCACACAGATTGTGTCCGACGCCGGCGTTCAGGATTCGCAGGCTCGAACTCTCGACTACTCGCCGTTTCTGAACCAGCTGGACTCCGGCCAGCTGTGGGCGTTCCGTCTGGCCGCCAACCCCTCGCGTTCGGTCGCGCAGGGCCCCGGCAAACGGGGAAAGCGGTACGGCCACGTGACCGTCGAGCAGCAACGTCAGTGGTTGATAAACCGCACCCCCAACTACGGATTCGAGCTTGTCCCAGCCGAGGGGTACGACGGCGAGGCAGCGCAGTCCGTCGTCGTCGTCCGCCGAGAGCGCCCGATCTTCAACCGTCAGCGGCCTGACGCCGAGGTACGCGACCGCGTCACGATCAACCGGACCGTTTATGAAGGTGTGCTGCACGTGACGGATCCGGACAGGCTCCGTCACGCGTTAGTGGCAGGGATCGGGCGTTCAAAGGCGTATGGGTGTGGGCTCATGACCCTCGCACGAGTGGGGCGGCGCTGAACCATGGCCCGGATGCTGCCGGTTCCCGTGACTGCGCTCCCCCGCGTGCAGGATCGCATGACATTCCTCTATGTGGAGCAATGCGTGGTGCACCGCGAGGACGGAGCGCTTACAGCACGCAATGACCAGGGCACTGTCCGAGTCCCGGCAGCCTCGCTGATCGCGGTGCTTCTGGGTCCCGGCACCTCGGTGAGCCATCAGGCCATGTGTCTGCTGGGCGAGTGCGGGACGACTGCCGTCTGGGTCGGTGAACGGGGCGTGCGCTACTACGCGCATGGACGCTCGTTGGCCACCTCGACCCGCTTGCTGGAGGAGCAGGCGGCCAGAGTCTCCTCGCCGCAGAAGCGTCTGCGGGTGGCCCGGGAGATGTACTCCATGCGTTTCCATGGTGAGGACGTCAGTGGCCTCACCATGCAGCAGCTGCGCGGAAGGGAGGGTGCCCGTGTGCGCGAAATCTATCGGGAGAACTCCCGCAGGACCGGCGTTCCGTGGACTCGCCGCGACTACCGGCCCGATGACTTCGAGGCGTCAGATCCGATCAACCAGGCGCTGTCCGCCGCCCATGCTGCCCTTTACGGAGTAGTGCACGGCGTCATTGTCTCGCTGGGTTGTTCGCCGGGCCTGGGCTTCGTGCATACCGGGCACGAGCGTTCCTTCGTGTACGACGTCGCTGACCTTTATAAGGCGGAGACTACGATCCCCATGGCCTTCGACGTCGTGGCCGAGGGCATGGAGGACTTGACCGGCACTACCAGGCGTCGAGTGCGCGACAAGGTGTTCGACTTGCGCGTCATTGAACGCGCCGTCAAGGACATCTGCAACTTGCTGGGCGCCGAGGCGGAGGATGATCTGAGCGTCAACGTGGTTTCCCTGTGGGATTACCAACGCCGTCTAGTTGCCGGTGGCGCGAACTACTCGGAAGAGGATGCGGGCGGATGGTAGTGCTGATTCTTTCCGCCGCGCCCGCCTCTCTGCGTGGCGCTATGACGCGTTGGCTGCTCGAGGTGAGTCCGGGCGTGTTTGTCGGTCGTCTGTCAGCCCGGGTGCGTGAACAGTTGTGGGAGCTCATCAGGGCGTACATCGGCGACGGTAGGGCACTGCTCATCTGGTCCACACGCTCCGAGCAGCACTTCGAAATCGCTTCTCTAGGCCACGATCGCGACCCGGTCGATATCGAGGGCTGCATAGTGATGCGTACACCGAGCCTTTCTCATCAGGGGAGGTTGTTGTTCAGGTTGAGTATGACTAGGGCGGTGGCGGTGATGTTGGTGATGGTGGCTGGGTCGAGGGTGACTCGTTTGAGGGCTTTGAAGCCCTTTAGGAGGGCGTTGGCTCGCTCGGCGGGGGCTCGCAGGCTGGCTTGGACCTGGTTGTAGGAGCGCGCCCCGGTGTCGGGCTTGGAGCCCTTGATGGGCGTCTTGATACCGATGCCTGCGCCTACGTAGCCCTTGTCCGCCAGCGTCGCCATGCCCTGGGCGGCTACCGGGTACAGGGCCGGCAGCACATGGGCTCTGGCGGCCTCGATGTCATGGGTGGAGCCCGGCTCCACCTGGGATGTCCACACGGGGTAGCCCGTGTGGTCGGTAAGCACCTGCACGTTCCCACCGAAGGCCTTGTGCTTGCCCGAGTACCACAGGTGGTATCCGGTATCGGGGTCACGCTCGGCGACCCGGTCGGTGCGGATGAGGGTGCCGTCCAGGCACACGAACGGCTCACCCTTGTCCTTCAGGGTGCGTAGCACGTCGGGCAGGTCCGGCGCCTTTGACGATACGACGTCCAGGGCCTCATGCAGGTACCGGTAGGCGGTAGCGGGTGAGACTCCTGCGTCGCGGGCCACGGTGGTCACGGCCGGGGCCTCGATCAGCCAGCGCAGCAGCATGACAGCCTGGGCCCAGCTGGTAGCGGCCCGCTGCCAGGGACGCGCATCGTGGTGGCGGCGGTGGGCGGTGATCCAACGGGACACGGTGCGGGCAGTAGTCACGGGGACGTCGAGAGTGGCACGATAGGACAGCACGCGGAGCCCCTTTCCGGGCTTGCTTTCTTGGTCGAAACACATGCTGCCGGAAGGCTCCGCGTGCACCCACCAACGACACACCCACCTTCCCGCACCATCCCAACGATCCCAACCCGCACCCCCTCAACCCTGATGAGAAACGCTCACCGTACCGGCAGATCGAAGGAGCCAAGTCGATTCCCGGCGCGGTGAGACCAGCCAAGGAGTCATGGTCGATCGCTGCTCGACGGCGTCGCTTCCGCAACTCGGCGGAGCTGGCACTAGGTCAGCAGTAAAGGAATCACGTGTAGAGTTTGCTGTCGTGGCGTTGGGATTCCAAGGATCCGCAAGCGTCGACCCCGCGCGAGCGGGGATGATCCCGCGAGGCTCTGGGCGGCCCCGTACTTGGTCGCGTCGACCCCGCGCGAGCGGGGATGATCCCGACGCCCGCCGCGGGAGACAGGGGAACCGCCGGTCGACCCCGCGCGAGCGGGGATGATCCGGACGCCGTACAGGCCGTACCCGTCCGGGGCTCCGTCGACCCCGCGCGAGCGGGGATGATCCTGCCGCCCCACACCCAGACACTTGGGTGTGGGGGTCGACCCCGCGCGAGCGGGGATGATCCGATGGGGGTGATGATGGCCGGGTCAGTCATCGGGTCGACCCCGCGCGAGCGGGGATGATCCTCGGGGCGGCACGGTCGGGGCAGTCGCTGCCGCGTCGACCCCGCGCGAGCGGGGATGATCCCTCGGTATCAGGGTCGTAGGTGTGCGCCTTAAGGTCGACCCCGCGCGAGCGGGGATGATCCCTTCTAGGTATGTGAGCCCGTCGCGGTACGTGAGTCGACCCCGCGCGAGCGGGGATGATCCTGGTATAGGGACAGCTTAGTCTTGGTGCCCCGGGTCGACCCCGCGCGAGCGGGGATGATCCAATTGCAGGCATACCCTCCTGCACCTGCCGAAGGTCGACCCCGCGCGAGCGGGGATGATCCCAACTTGTCGTTCAGCTCGCTGCGGTGAGCCTCGTCGACCCCGCGCGAGCGGGGATGATCCCCCCGGTCGGCGCGTACGGCACCTCATACTGCCGTCGACCCCGCGCGAGCGGGGATGATCCCGGGATCTGCGCAGTCACTCATCCAGGCGGAGCGTCGACCCCGCGCGAGCGGGGATGATCCGGCGACCGCTGACTCCGCCAAGGCGACCGCTGAGTCGACCCCGCGCGAGCGGGGATGATCCGCATCTTGATGGTCATGGGGCCACCGATGCCGTGTCGACCCCGCGCGAGCGGGGATGATCCATCCTGCTGGCCCCGGACGGCGGGCACCTGCCCGTCGACCCCGCGCGAGCGGGGATGATCCCCCGATCACGGGCGAGCAGCTGCGGCAGGAGATGTCGACCCCGCGCGAGCGGGGATGATCCCGGAACCGCATCGATGATTAGTGACAATAAGGGGTCGACCCCGCGCGAGCGGGGATGATCCGGGGTGGACGGCCTCCGAGATCGACGCCCTGCCGTCGACCCCGCGCGAGCGGGGATGATCCCTGCGTCCGAATCTGCCCCAAATCTGTGGCGTTGTCGACCCCGCGCGAGCGGGGATGATCCTCACGATTACGCTAGGATTACCCGCCGGACGCCGTCGACCCCGCGCGAGCGGGGATGATCCCTGCCACCGCGCCTCACCGGCACGGTAGGCGATGTCGACCCCGCGCGAGCGGGGATGATCCGACCTTCCACGACCGCCAGCCCATCACGCCGTCGTCGACCCCGCGCGAGCGGGGATGATCCTTAATGACCTCGACACCGAGATGCTGCGCAAGCGTCGACCCCGCGCGAGCGGGGATGATCCGCGTGGCTCAGCGCACAAGGTCAACGGCGGCGCGTCGACCCCGCGCGAGCGGGGATGATCCCAGGCATCTTGGAGCCCACCTCCGTACGCGTGCGTCGACCCCGCGCGAGCGGGGATGATCCGGCAGCCCTGCTCATACGAGCGTCCCAGTGGGCGTCGACCCAGCGCGAGCGGGGATGATCCCATGACCCGTGGCGACGGTGCCGCGGGATTGGCGTCGACCCCGCGCGAGCGGGGATGATCCCGCCCGTGTTGCTAATAGACGTACGTGAATCGGGTCGACCCCGCGCGAGCGGGGATGATCCCGCAGCAGTCGGCTTCATCCCGACATTCACCATGTCGACCCCGCGCGAGCGGGGATGATCCCTGCCTGCTCCAGGACGTGGTCGCGGGCCTGCCGTCGACCCCGCGCGAGCGGGGATGATCCGAGGACAGCGAATCGTAGAGGAAGAGTGAGTCAGTCGACCCCGCGCGAGCGGGGATGATCCTAACGCGCAGTCGTACGCGCAATACGCAATGGGGTCGACCCCGCGCGAGCGGGGATGATCCCGGCCCCTGGCTCGACATCTACACACTCCCGTCGTCGACCCCGCGCGAGCGGGGATGATCCACGACCAATCAATCAACCAAGCAAACATTCAAACGTCGACCCCGCGCGAGCGGGGATGATCCCAACCAATCAATCAACCAAGCAAACATTCAAACGTCGACCCCGCGCGAGCGGGGATGATCCCCGACGCGGCTCGATTTAAGCGTTGGGTGACGGTCGACCCCGCGCGAGCGGGGATGATCCGCGGGAGATCAACGCCGCCCAGGGAGCCGTGCCGTCGACCCCGCGCGAGCGGGGATGATCCGACCTCGGCGCGGCCGTCGTTGTTGCTGGGTACGTCGACCCCGCGCGAGCGGGGATGATCCCGCCCTCCGCCTCCACGCGCATCCGACCCACCAGTCGACCCCGCGCGAGCGGGGATGATCCGGCCATCTCCGCGTCCGGTGGGGAGCTGCTGGTGTCGACCCCGCGCGAGCGGGGATGATCCGGGCGACCGGCCGCCGTCGCCAGGGGTACGCACGTCGACCCCGCGCGAGCGGGGATGATCCCGACCTCCTCGCCGACCTGACCGCCGCCGTCCAGTCGACCCCGCGCGAGCGGGGATGATCCCCGGCGGGGAGTCTGCCCCACAGCCCGGGAGGGGTCGACCCCGCGCGAGCGGGGATGATCCCGACACGCAGGCAGCCCTCCTGGACTCCCTGCCGTCGACCCCGCGCGAGCGGGGATGATCCCAACTGGGCCTGGTTGACGGGGACGCCCTCCTGGTCGACCCCGCGCGAGCGGGGATGATCCTGAGGTGTCCCAGCAGCTCCTGCGCGGTCATGCGTCGACCCCGCGCGAGCGGGGATGATCCGCCGCACGCGCCATGCAGGCAGCCGGCGCCACAGTCGACCCCGCGCGAGCGGGGATGATCCCGCGGACACGCTCGGTGACGGTCCGGGGCGCGAGTCGACCCCGCGCGAGCGGGGATGATCCGACATAAGAGACGTCGACCTGTTCATCTTGGCCGTCGACCCCGCGCGAGCGGGGATGATCCGCATCGCTAGAGCAGCTGTCTTGTAAACAGCCGGTCGACCCCGCACGAGCTGCGATAATGCGCCCCCACCGACCGCCTCACTTCATCGGGGAAGCGCTCATTCCCGCCCGAACCAGTCCTCCAGCCCGTCTGGGACCCCGACCCAGGCCAGTGCCTCACCCATCTCCTCCGGTCGCAGCAGTATCCGGTGAAAGGCGTCGGCAACGCGCGCACACTGCGCCTCATCCGCAATACCCGTGACAACCAGGTGGCAGCGCGGCCCCTCCCCACCGCCCTGCTTCTGCCCTAGAGCCGCGCCCTCCAGCGAATTCACTTTCACACTCAGCGCTGCATCCCAGGGCCCGGCATCCCCCACACTGACAACTCCACCGGCCACCTCCCAGGTACACACGCGCCCAGGACGGCTGGGCAGCCAGAAGCAGCCGCGGGCGAGCAAACCATTACCGGCCAGATCGGCGACGAATTCGCGCAGCCGCCCCGGGTGGAAGGGCAGCTCGGAAAACAGGTCCAGCGTGCGCACCCCGTGCTCAATGGGTCCTCCCCACGCCCTGGTAGTGGCAGGATGCACGCGCGCCAGAGCCAGCTCAGCATCGTGCCGGACCGCTAGCAGCTCCGGAAGCATTGGCATGTCCAAGCCCGGTAGCAGCAGCGTGTCGTGGGGGCGCAGATGCTCTACTAGGTCACGTCCGACCGGATCCTCGCCGAGGGTAACAACCACCGATGCCGGCCATGTGTATCTCACCGCTGCAGCGGCCGGCGTCGGCGTACGCCCCGCCGGCGAATGCGGCCGACGACCGATGCTCCAGCAAATGGTCAGCAGCGGAGTCGAGGTCAATGACGTGCGCGACTCCGGCGAGTGTCACGCCCGGCATCATTTCGAGTTCCACAGCCATACCCGGGACCAGGTGCACTAGTTCCACCCCGACCGGCAGCAGGATAACGGTGGTTCCGTCCGCTTCGATTCGAGCTCGGTCCGCGCCGACGGCGATCAGCACCTCCCGTAGGGAACAGGTCCAGCACTCCCGGGAGCGGGGGACGTCGATGACTGAGATGGCACTCGAGACCGTGCCCGAGTCCGACTCAATCGGCGACATAGTGGCGAGTCGTATGACTCCATGCTCACCTTGCTCGGGGACAAGGGTCGCCTGAATGACGAGTGCCTCCTCGCCGTGTAGGGCGAGAGCGACCAGGTCAAGCAGCAGCGGGTCGACGGCGCTGATGAGCGTGAGGCAGTGCACGGCACCTCCAGTTGACGATAACGGGAATCGTTCGCATATAGTGCGCCCCATGAGCCGCTACTGCCAAGTCACAGGGGCCCGCCCAGTCACGGGGTACTCGATCTCACATTCCCACCGCCGCTCAAAGCGTCGGTGGCTGCCCAACCTGCAGACCAAGCACTACTGGGTGCCCTCTCTGGGAAGAAGGGTCACGCTCACGGTCGGCGCCAAGGGCATCAAGATCATCGACAAGTTGGGCATTGACGTCGTCGTCGCGCAGATGCGCGCCAGAGGGGAGCGAGTCTGATGGCATCCGCCAAGGGCAGGGATCTGCGTCCGGTCATCAAGCTGGTATCCACCACCGGCACCGGATACACCTACGTCACCCGCAAGAACCGTCGTAATACACCGGACCGTCTGGTCATACGCAAGTACGACCCGATCATCCGCAGGCATGTCGAATTCACGGAGTCCCGCTGATGGCCAAGAAGTCCAAGCGCGTAGCCGATGCGCGCCGCCGCCGGACCGTAGCCCGCTACACCGAGCGGCGAGCGGAGCTGAAACGGGCTAGCGTCAGTCCCGCCCTGACTGAGCATGAGCGTCGCGCAGCCATGGCCGCCTTGCACGCGCTGCCCCGCGACGCCTCCCCCACGCGGCTGCGCAACCGCGACGCCGTTGACGGCCGCCCGCGCGGCTATCTGCGCAAGGCTGGAGTCAGCCGAATCCGCTTCCGGGAGATGGCCCTACGCGGCGAATTACCCGGCATCACCAAGTCGTCCTGATAGGTCCTTCGGACCTCCATTCCGACGCTGCTACCAAAGTCAGTCCCACATGAGCTCGAGAAGGAATCACCACATGCGCCCGGGAATCCACCCCGACTACCACCCAGTGGTCTTTCGTGACAAGTCTGCCGACTTCGCCTTCCTCACGCGTTCCACCATCACGTCACCCCGAACCATCCAATGGGAGGACGGCAACACCTACCCGCTGGTCGACGTCGACATCTCCAGCGCCTCGCACCCGTTCTGGACGGGCAGGGGCCGCGTTCTAGACACAGCCGGCCGGGTGGAGAAGTTCGAGAGGCGCTACGGCAAGCGCTCCCGCTGATACCCCCGCACGTCGCTGAAAGGAGATTCCATGAAGGTCCGCGCTTCCATCCGGTCACTTGCCAAGCAGCCGGGCAGCAAGGTGGTGCGCCGCCGCGGCCACACCTATGTCATCAACAAGAAGAACCCGCGTTTCAAGGCCCGCCAGGGCTGAGCACGAGCGGCGGGCGGTCGGGCTGTAGCGGCCCGCCCCAGCCCGGCCCGCCCCGCCGTCAATTCATCACCTGCCCGGTACCTGTTACCCCGCCCCCATCCGGCCCGGCTACCCTCCTGCCATGACCACGTCCGCTCCCGCCATGCCCGCCGACGCCCGCCACCTCGTGCTGACACTGTCCTGCCCAGACCGCCCCGGTATCGTCAACGCCGTCTCCGGCGCACTGGCCCGGCGCGGCGGTAACATCACCGAGTCCAAGCAGTTC
Source organism: Actinomyces sp. 432 (assembly GCF_009930875.1). Taxonomy (NCBI): domain Bacteria; kingdom Bacillati; phylum Actinomycetota; class Actinomycetes; order Actinomycetales; family Actinomycetaceae; genus Actinomyces; species Actinomyces sp. 432. The sequence goes on along the minus strand of NZ_CP025249.1, from coordinate 787,190 downwards.
GGCGACGAGGTCTCCGGCTTGTTCTTCATGCGCGTCCAGGTGATGACCACCGTGGCCCGGGAGGAGCTGGAGAAGGACCTGGCCGAGCTAGCCCGCACCTACTCCATGACCTGGTCGCTGGATGAGGTCGGCCGCCCCATGCGCACCCTGATCATGGTCTCCAAGGAGGGCCACTGCCTGACCGACCTGCTCTTCCGAGCCCGCAGCCAGGGCCTGCCGATCGACGTCGTCGGCGTGGTCGGCAACCATGAGGACCTGCAGCCGGTGGCCGACTTCTACGGGGTCCCCTTCCACCACGTCCCGGTCACCAAGGAGACCAAGGCCGACGCCGAGGCGCAGCTGCTGGAGCTAGTGGACTCCCTGGATGTTGAGCTGGTGGTGCTGGCTCGCTACATGCAGATCCTCTCCCCCGCCCTGTGCGAGCGCCTCCACGGCGCAGTGGTCAACATCCACCACTCGTTCCTGCCGAGCTTCAAGGGCGCCAACCCCTACCGGCAGGCCCATGAGCGCGGCGTGAAGCTGATCGGCGCGACCGCCCACTACGTAACCCCGGACCTGGATGAGGGTCCCATCATTGAGCAGGACGTCACCCGCGCCAGCCACGAGGACTCCGTGGATACGCTGCGCGCCAAGGGGCAGGACGTCGAGAGGCGGGTGCTCGCGCAGGCCGTGCGCTGGCACGCCGAGCACCGGGTGCTGCTCAACGGTCACCGAACAGTCGTCTTCGCCTGAGTCCGTGCATGAATTGGCCGGGACGCCCGTCTGACGCCCCGGCCAATTCAGCCGATGCCCAGCCGACTTCAGCCGGTTCGACCCGCTGCTGCTCAGGAGTCCTGGCGCTCCTTCAAGGTGACGGGAATCTCGATCTCCGCGCCGTCACGGATAACGGTCAAGGTGACCTCGTCCCCGGCGGAGTACTGCCGCACGAAGCCGGTCAGCGCGGCCGCCTGGCTGGTGGCCTTCCCATCGATTGCGGTAATGACGTCACCCGCCTTGATACCGGCCTGATCCGCGGGAGAACCGGACTCAACATCGCCGACCTCGGCACCGGCCCGAGTCACGCCCTCGGAGGTGGTGGCTCCACCATCGCCGATCGCTACACCCAGGTAGGCGTGTGTGGCCGTGCCGTTTTCAATCAGCTGGTCGGCGACCTTCTGCGCCAGGTTGGACGGGATCGCGAAGCCGATGCCGATTGAGCCTGCCGACTCCGCCGAGCTCGACATGCTGGCGATCGAGCTGGTGATACCGATGACGGCACCGGTGTCATCGAACAGCGGGCCACCGGAGTTGCCGGGGTTCACCGCCGCGTCGATCTGAATGGCGTTGGTGTATACCTGCGTGGTGGTTGTCTGCGAGTGCCCCAGCAGGCCACTGAGCTGATCCGGCAGGGAGGAGCCACCCTGGTTGGATGTGTCAGTCTCCTCCTGGACGGTGACCACCGGGCGGTTCAGGGCGGAGATGATACCGGTGGTAGCCGTGGAGGACAGCCCCAGCGGGTTGCCGATAGCCATGACATTCTCACCCGTGACCAGATCGTCGGAGTTGCCGAACTGAGCTACCGTCAAGTCATTCGGGGCGTCAACCAGCTCAATGACGGCCAGGTCGGTGGCCGGGTCGGTACCGGTGGTCTCCGCCTCGTAGATGCGCCCGTCCGCCAGCGTCACCTGGATCTTGGAGGCACCGGCGACCACGTGGTTGTTGGTGATGATATGTCCGGACGAGTCGTAGATAACGCCGGAGCCGACGGCCGTGCCCTCACTGACAGCTACGGTGATGGAGACGACGGCGTTGGACACGGCCGCGGTGACAGCCTCCCAGTCGGGGGCAGTGCCGGTGGAGGAGACGGTCTGCGTCGTAGAACCGGTGGCAATCGCCGTCGGCGCCGAGGAGGAGCGGGCGGAGTCATCGCTGTCTCCCAGATAGTGCACCGCGGCCACCGCGCCCCCGGAGGCGAGCAGGGCGGTCACCAGGGACGTGGCGATCACTCCGCCCCACCCCGGACCGCGGCTGCCCCCGCGGGGTTCAGGACCCGAGGGAGTCAGCGGCTGACCCTGTGGCTGGTTCTGCGGCGGGAAGGGTGGCTGAGCGCTCCCGGCAGCGCTGGAGCTCTGTGCGCTCAGCTGCTGGTAGGGGCTCTGGTAAGCACCCGCACCGGATGCCTGGTCGGCGGTATTCCCGTAGGCCCAGGAGCCGGCGGCCTGCCCGGACGGCGCGTAGGGGGAGGATCCGGAGCCCGACGCGGAGTTGCGACCGAAGTTGTACCCGGCAGGCGCCTGGGGCGCGGACGTGTAGGGCGACGAAGAACCCGAAGCGCCGACTCCGTCAGGTCCGGGCCCGTAGGCGGCGCCACTCCCACCACCGGTGCCCGTGTAACCGGAGCCTGGCTGAGTCGATGCCGGGCCGCCGCCCAGAGGCTGCGTGTCATCGCTCGACGGCCGGTTGGCGTCCCCGGATGCGGCGAAGGGATCGTTCGTGCTCATGGCTCTCCTCCTCGGGCCTCAGCCCGCTCAGTAGACGTCTCAAACCCAATACGCATGACCTGAGTCATCTCCGACACTAGTCTGGGACTTACCTGTGAAACTCGTGTTTAGGCTTGATATCACGCGTCGGTGGTGGAAAGCGCCACAGGCACGGTACACAAGATCATACGCGCACGTGTACCACGCTGAGCCCCCGCACCGGCTCGGTCAGCAGGGCCTGCATCGCGCCCAGGTCGGCAGGTCGGCGGACCCTGATGCCCAGGGCCGCCGCAAGCTCCCCCGGGTCGGTAGCCTGCGGCGCCGCAAAGAACCGGGCGAAGTCTGCCTGCGGCATCACCGCGGGGTACTCCAGGGTGGAGAAGATGGCACCCCCGCCGTCGTCAATGACAACGACCTGCAGGTCGGGCTCTGGTTCCAGCCTCCCGCGCGAAAGGCTCATGGCATCGTGGAGGAAGGTGAGATCTCCCACGACGGCGCGCACGGGCCGACCAGTAGTGGCAGCGCCCAGTGCAGTGGCGAGGGTGCCGTCGATGCCGGCCAGTCCCCGGTTGGCGACTGCGGCCGGCGCGGGTCCTGACGCGGGCGCGGCCAGCCGGTCCAGCCGGCGGATAGTCATGGAGGAACCGACAACGAGCAGGGGTGCGGCACCGGCTGGCGCACGCAGAGCGGCATCCCACACCGCGGTGACGGCAGCGTCCGCGGTCAGTGCCCCGGACCCCGGCTGCAGGCCGACGGCGGGCAGTGCTGCAACCGCGCCGCGCCATTGCGCCGTCCAGTCGCGCGGGCCGGGGCCGAGGCCCAGCGCGGCGGCAAGGTCGGCCGGCTGCGGGGACGCGCTGCCGTCGCCGACCGCGGCTACGGAGCTGTGGTCAGCAGACGCTGCGGCAGCCGCGTGGAGCGGCACGACCCGCGCGGCAGTACCGGCTACATCCGTCCAGCGGGAGGTGGAGGTAAGCACGTCGATATGCAGGTCTTCGCGGGCGAGCAGGGCACTGACCGGTCGTGTGAGACTGGGGTGCCCGGCAACCACGATGTGCTCAACCTGCGCGGCAAGCCGCGTCCCCTCCGGGGCCGCCAAAAGCTCGGCGTAGCGGGTCAGGGCCTGGGGGCCGCCACGGGCCCCAGAGGTCGGCTCCGCCAGCAGCGGCCAGTCCAGGTACTCGGCCAGGGCGCGCGCATGACGACCGGAGGCGTCGCCGCTGTCCCCGGCGACGATGACGCCGCGCCGCTCCCGGCGCCCCGGTCCAGAGCCCTCCGGAGCCGGTTGCGCACCCGCCGGGTGCCGCAGGGTGGCGGGGGCGACAACAACAGGTGCGGCGGCACCGGCCGAGGCTCCTGGGGAGCCGCCCGGCGGCAGCGGTGCAGTACTCCGGTAAGCACCGGCAGCGTCGTCGAAGCCGGGCTCGGGCGCGAGCGGGGGCCGGAAGCGGACGTTTAGCTGCGCGGGGCCCGGGTCATTGGTCAGGGCACCGGTGGCGGCGTCCACTGCCCGGCGCACCTGGCCGGCGAGGGCACTCATACCTGCCCTCTCCCCCAGGTCGGCGGTGATGTCTGCGGGCAGGTCCACCACCGTGCGCGGCGCCGCACCGAAGACGCGGGTCTGCTCGGTGGTCTGGTTGGCGCCGGTGCCGACCGCCTCATGGGGCCGGTCGGCAGTGACTAGGAGCAGGGGCACGCCGGCGGCATCGGCCTCAGCCACAGCCGGGTGCAGGTTGGCGACGGCGGTGCCGGAGGTAGTGACGACGGCGGCAGGGCGGCGAGTGCCGGCCAGCAGCTCCGCGCGGGCGCAGCCCAGGGCTACGAACCCGGCGGTGCGCTCGTCAATGACTACGCGCACCCGCAGTGCCCCTTCGCGTTCGGCGGCGGCTAGCGCAGGGACCAGGGGCGCGGAGCGGGAGCCGGGGGCGAGCACCACCTGGCGCACGCCGCCGCGAATCAGTGAAGTCACGATGGCGCGGGCGGCGGTAAGTGACGGCGGCGGGACGGTCATAGGCGCAGTCCTGCCACAGCGAGGCCGGGGTCCGCGGCTTCACGTTCACGCCGGCGCCGCAGGGCGGCGGTGATGTGGGACAGGCGGGTGCGCCAGCGGGCGGTGACCTCGGCGTCGGCGGAGGCCGTGCGCAGCAGCGCCCGCGAGACATGCACGGGCCGTACCGGCAGGACGCCGTCGGCGGGCACGGCGGAGGGGGCCGCGACGTCCCGGGCGAGCAGCCGCACCGTGCCCAGCCCGCAGGCGTGTTCGAGTTCCGGCAGGGCGGCCGCGAGCACTACGCCCGCGCCGATGCCGACGCTGGTGTCGACGGCGGAGGAGACGACGGAGGGCAGGCCGAGGCGTTCGGCCAGTGCCAGGCAGCGGCGCACGCCGCCTAGCGGGGCGACCTTGAGGACGGCCACGTCTGCGGCCTTCAGGCGGGTCACGGCCAGCGGGTCTGCGGACAGGCGGATGGACTCGTCCGCAGCGACGGGGATATTGACCAGGCGACGCAGGTCCGCGAGCGCCTGCGTGCTGCCGCAGGGCTGTTCCACGTACTCCAGGCCCTGGGCGGCAGTGTCTAGCAGCGGCAGGATCTTGCGGGCGGTCTCCAGGTCCCAGGCACCGTTGACATCGATGCGGATGCGGCCGCCCGGGCCGACGGCGTCGCGGACGGCCTCGATGCGCGCCACGTCAGCGGCCAGCGCCTTGCGGTCGGAGGCGCGTGCACCGGTGACCTTGATCTTGACGGTGACGGGGTCGGCTTCGGGCTGGCGGGAGGCGCTGCGGCCTGGGCCGGTCGCGGCGCTCGCCCCCGCCGCGGCGATTAGGGCGCGGGCGTGGTCGGGGGCGACGGCGGGAACGGTGATGTTCACGGGTACCGTCTGGCGGTAACGGGGTAGGTCGGCGTGGCCGACGATGGCCTGTTCCAGGGCGGAGGCGAGCCAGGGGGCGCAGGTATCGGCGTCGTAATTCCAGAAGGGGGCTAATTCGCCCCATCCGGCGGGCCCGTGCAGGAGCACGCCGTCGCGGCGGGTCAGGCCGCGAAAGGGGGTGCGCATGGCTACGTCCCAGACAACCGCCTGGTCGATGTCGGCCAGCAACCGCCCGCCGACGCCGGCACGCAGGGCGTCCAGATCGAGTTCACCGCGCACGCGTGCCGACGCGGGTTCCGGGCCGCGGTTGGGGATGGTCACGCCGACAGAATAGCCAGGCGGCCGGGGCCTGGTGCCCGAGCGTAATGATCAGTGCCCAATGGCAACGATTCCGCCGTCAGTCCTCGTCCATGCCCAAGAACATCTTGCTGGCGGAATCTACGGCATGGTCCTCCCGGCTGGCGGTCTCCAGGCCTGTCAAACGCTGGGTTTGGGAGGCGTCGACGCTCGTCAGCGCCTCCAGCGGCGGCTCGTAAGATGTGAGTTCACCACTGAGTTCGGCAGCCGATGGTCGCACCCCACCGCCGGTCGGTGCTCGCGCCCGTGTCGGCAGGCTCCTGGGTCACCTGCTCATCCCCGTCCGGTAGCGCGGAGGTAATTGTCGTCGCGGCGGGCGGCTCGATCACGCCTTCGGGGTAGGTCAGCGCACGCACCGAGCCCAGGGCCAGTGTGAATGCACCTTTTCGTCCACAGCCTCCGCAGATTCTCTACCCCCGGATAACCGGACGTCCCGGATCAGCCGGCCTGCGCCGTCGTCGTTGCCGCCGCTGGATTCCCAAGGGTGGCGACCATGACGGCCTTGATGGTGTGCATGCGGTTCTCGGCCTGGTCGAAGACAATGGAGCGCTCGGACTCGAAGACGTCCTCGGTGACCTCTAGGCCGTCCATGCCGGTGGCCTGGTAGATCTCCTCCCCGATTGTGGTCTCGCGGTTGTGGTAGGCGGGCAGGCAGTGCATGAACTTCGCCTGCTCCCCCGCCTTTGCCATCAGGGCGGCATTTACCTGGTAGTCGCGCAGCAGCTCGATGCGCTCGGCCCACACGTCCTTCGGCTCCCCCATAGACACCCAGATGTCGGTGTGCACGAAGTCCACCCCGGCCACGCCCTCGTCCACAGACTCGGTGAGGGTGATGCGGGCGCCGGTGTCGGCGGCCACGGCCTGGGCGGCGGCGACGCAATCGTCGTCGGGCCACAGTTCCTTGGGGGCGACGATGCGCACGTCGGCGCCTAGTAGGGCACCGGCCACCAGCAGGGAGCGGCCCATGTTGAAGCGGGCGTCACCGACGTAGGCATAGGCGATTTCGCGCGTGAGCTTGTCGGTGTGCTCCAGCATGGTCAGGCAGTCACACAGCATCTGGGTGGGGTGCCAGTCGTCGGTGAGCCCGTTCCACACCGGCACGCCCGACAGCCCGGCGAGCTGGTCCACCTTGGCCTGGGAGTCGCCGCGGTACTCGATGCCGTCGAACATGCGGCCCAGTACGCGGGCGGTGTCCGCCACGGATTCCTTGTGGCCGATCTGAGAACCGGAGGGGTCCAGGTAGGTGGTGTGGGCGCCCTGATCGTGGGAGCCGACCTCGAAGGAGCAGCGGGTGCGTGTGGAGGTCTTCTCGAAGATCAGGGCGATGTTCTTGCCCCTCAGGTGTTGAGTCTCCCGGCCGGCTCGTTTGTCGGCCTTCAACTGTGCCGCCAGGGCGATCAGCGTCATCCACTCCTGCGGCGTGAAATCGAGTTCACGCAGGAAGCTGCGTCCCTTCAGCGAGGCGAGGACGGCGGGGTCTGGGGCCGGGATGGCGAGCATGCGAAGGTCCTTTCGAGGCGTGAGCTCAGGGGATGATCGTAGGGCATGCCTGGGCGGCGGCAGCCGTCCCGTGCCACACGCTCAGTCGGCACCCCCACCGGAGTCGGATATGTATGCACTGCACGACCCCGGGCCGCGTTCCACGACCTTGGTGTGTTTTCCACGACCACCCCGGGGTCGTGGAAAACACACCAAGGTCGTGCAGTGTCACCCAGGGTCGTGCAAAAACACCACCCCCACACGCCGCCACGCCAAAACACTCGTTCACGCCGACAACACGTCCTAAAGCAACACGTTCACGCCGATAACCTGCACCAAGTGCGGGGCCCTGTCCCGTCGCGTCGCCGGAGGGTGCGGAAACGCTCGTTAAGCCCGCCGTTCCTGATTCACCGGTGAAAGCGGCATGGCCCGCGGACGAGGCCGCAGCATTGGCGCCGGTCGGCTCGGTTGAGGCGGCATCGTCGTCTGCGGCAACCGCCGCGGCCGCGCACGTGAGCTGACGCCACACGACTCTTCCCAGAGCCGGTTGCCATTGTCACCACCGCAGACTCGCCGTTAACCGTCGCCGACGATGAGGAAGCCGTAGCCTCACCCCCATGGGAGTGGTTGATGATCTTCGCCGGGTGGCGGCGGCAGCACCCCGCTTGGACGGGTTGGAGTCGCGGCGGGAGCGTGCGCAGGGGCTCAGGTCCTCGGGGCGCGCCCTGCGGCGCTCGGCCGTGCTCGTCCTATTCGGGGTGGGCGAGCAGGCGGTGTCCCGCGGGGTGCGCGCCGACGGCGAGGGGGCATCGGTGGACGACCTCGACGTCGTTCTCACGCTGCGGTCCGCGGCGGTGAGGCACCACCCCGGTGAGGTCGCCTTCCCCGGCGGCGGGCTGGAGCCGACCGACGAGGGCGATCCCGCGGCAGCGGCTCTGCGTGAGGCATGGGAGGAGGCGGGCATCGAGCCGTCCGACGTGGATGTGCTCGGCGCGCTGCCGGAAGCGGCGCTGACCGCTTCGGCGAACCTGGTGACTCCAGTGCTCGGCTGGTGGGCGACGCCTCGAGATATGCGGCTGGACGGCACCGAGACGAGGTGGGCGACGCGGGTCGGGGTAGGTGCGCTCGTGGATCCGGCGGCTCGGCGTACGTGGGTGCTGGAGCGCGGCGGACAGGTGTGGCGGGGCCCCGCCTTCGTCACCCGCGACGGCGGGCCGCTCGTGTGGGGCTTCACCGCTGCGGTGCTGTCCACGGTGATCGACGCCGCGGGCTGGACGGTGCCGTGGGACGAGGCGCGAGAGATCAGCATCGTCGGGAAGTGAGCCGCGCAGTCGCCTCGGACATCAGAGCGAGCTCGGCGTCACTCGGCTCAATCGCGCGTGTACGGCAAGGCCTCTCACGCGACTCAATCGCCTCGGACACCCGAGCAAGCTCGGCGTCACTCGGCTCGGTCGCGCGTGTACGGCAAGGCCTCTCACGCGACTCAATCGCCTCGGACACCCGAGCAAGCTCGGCGTCACTCGGCTCAATCGCGCGTGACCGGACAGGTCATGCAGTGGGCGCCGCCGCGACCGCGCACCAGCTCGACGCCGGGGGTCTCGATGACCTCCACACCCGCCCGGCGCAGCACATCGTTGGCCCGCTGGTTGTGCGCGTAGCCGATGACCCGCCCCGGCGCCAGGGCGACGACGTTGCAGGAGTCGCGGGACAGCTCGCGCAGCGCCTCGGCCTCGTCGGACATATCGGGGCTGATCACCTTGAAGGCGTCGATGCCGGCGGCCCGGGCCAGGACGGCGTCCATGTCGCCGCCGTCGTGGACGGTTACCCGCAGGGCGGAGCCCTTGCTGGAGCCGTGGTTGGCGCCGGGCTCGATCTCCACGGTGGTGACGTCGTTGAAGCCGGAGAAGCGCAGGTAGGTGTCGGGGGCGACCATGGTCATGAGGGTGTCCAGGTGCATGACGGCGTCGAGCTCGGTGTAGAAGGCGCGGTCGGGCATGTGGATGCCGATGACCCGGTCGGCGACGCCGTCGGCGAAGAGCCTGGTGGCCAGGCGCTCCACACCGGCCGCACTGGAGCGGTGGGTTAGCCCCATGACCAGGGTGCGGTTACCCAGCACCTGGAAATCTCCGCCCTCGACGGTGGCCGGGGAGGCGCCGTGAGGCTCCACCCACAGCGGGCCGCGCTCACCCGGCGTCCGGTCCGACGACGTCGCCCCTTCCCCGCCCGAGACGGAGCCGACTCGGCTGGCGAAGGCGGGGTGGAAGCGGTAGACGGCCTCGTAGTTGACGGCCTCACGTCGGCGGGGGGCGAGCGCCATGGTGTTGACGGACACGCCGCCGTACAGCCAGGCGGAGGTGTCGCGGGTGAACAGGTGGTTGGGCAGGGGGGTGACCACGAACTGCCCCTCCAGGGTGGACAGGTAGGTGGTGGCGAACAGGGTGGCGGCGTCGGCGGGGTCCAGGCGCTCGCGCAGTTCGTTGCGGGTGATGCCGGCCAGGAGGACCTCGGCGAGTTCGGCGTCGGGCAGGCCGCCCAGGAAGTCGATGAGCACCTCGGAGGTGGACACGCCGACCGCCTGCGGGCCGACGGTCTCCTCCAGGACCAGGCGACGGGCCTCGGGACGGCGAGGGTCTCGGTGAGCAGGTCGCGGAAGTCGTGGACGATCACGCCCTCGGCGCGCAGGATGGCGGTGAAGGCGTCGTGCTCGGCCTGGGCGCGGGCGATGTTCAGGGCGTCGTCGAACAGCAGGGAGTTGGCGTTGATCGGCGTGATGCGGGCGATCTCCCGCCCGGGCCGGTGAACGATGACCTCGCGCAGGCGGCCGGTCTCGGAGTCGACCCGCCCGCCGCCGACGGAGCGCGGGATAACCGTCCGGTCGGCGGGGTCCGAGGCGGTCTGGGGGCTCTGCGTCATGAGCGTCATGGACACAGGCTAGCCGGGTCGAGCGGCGGGCGTGTGCGCGAGCACTGTGAGCCGGGCATGTTGCGCGCCTCGGACGCCTCGCCGTGGGACGGAATGTCCGAGTTCGGTACAAACGACTCCGACGTTTCCGGGCACCGTGGGCAAAACGTTGGAATCATGCGGTTTCAGAAACGGCCCCAGCGGCCCCTAACGGCCTTTGTGCCGATCCTGGACATTTTGGGGCGCTACGCACGGGACTCGGCACCAAAAGTCAGCGCGTGGGCGGGCAGGCCTCACCCGACGTCACCCCGGAGTCCAGCGCCACGCCCTCAAACCGGAAGAGCCCAACAAACCTGGTCGGCGGCAGTGACGCCGCCGTAGCGGAACATCCGGCTCGTGCAGCGGTCTGGCACGCACAACCCTGACGAAGATCAGCCTATGATTCGGCTCACACTTTCCCTACACTCACCCTGATAGGTATCGGCCGATCGCAGATCGACGGACGAAATCCAATCAGGAGAACCCATGGCGACCACAACACAGGAATCCGACTCCCGCTGGCACCCAGCAATCCCGCTCTGGGCACTGGCCTCCGGGAGGGCCTTCATGGCTCTGCTTTATGGACTCGGTCTTGGCATCGTCACAGGGATCTTGTCGGCGTTGACCCACACGGGCCTGACCGTTGACCGTGTGGTTGCATTCGCGATCGTGGCCGCAGTCATACGGGAGGTTCTCGACGCGACGGCGTCGCGACTGATCATGCGCGCCAAGCGCTCGCAGGACCCCGAGGGACCGACCCTGACTGTCATCTCGCTCATCTGCCCAGCCGTAGCAGGCTCCGCCGCTGCCACGCTGTTGGCGTCGTCCTCAATACTCACCCTCACCCTGGTGACCTGGATCTTCTATGCGGTCATCATCATTACGCTCGACAAGCCCTGGGACACCACTCTCAACTACGAGGAAATGATGAAGCGCGGCCGCCAAGTGCGCCTGATGACAGGCGAACACTTCGCCGAGGAGATTCAGGACGGCCGCTTGAGTTTCCAGGAAATCGACGATGAAGGCTACTACGTTGACGAAGATGGCAACCGGATCGAAGCGGACTAGTCGAGGCACGGGCAAGACGAGAGCCAAGCCGTAGGCGAACCGCCTACCCTGTGTGCATGAGCCAGTCGTCAACTGCTGCACCGTCGCCCCACCCGCTGCCGCAGCGGGTCTCGGAGATCTTCGATCCCCTCCGCTGGCGCGACGTCGCCGGATTCGCCAACCGCGGCGACGGCCCGGGCGCGCTTACCGACGTCACCTACCACCGCGGCTGCGAGCGCAACGCCGACGGCGCCTGGGTGCGCGACCTGCCGGTGGTGCGGGTGGCGCTGGACCGTCCCGAGCTGCGCAACGCCTTCCGCCCGCACACCGTCGACGAGCTGTACCGGGTGCTCGACCACGCACGCATGAGCGGCGACGTCGGTGCCGTCATCCTCACCGGCAACGGCCCCTCCCCCAAGGACGGCGGCTGGGGCTTCTGCTCTGGCGGCGACCAGCGGGTGCGCGGCCGGGACGGCTACCTGTACGAGAAGGCGGGCGACGACGCCGGGGCCGCCTCCTCTGCCGGAGAGGACGCCGGGAGGTCCCGCCCCGACGCCGTCGTCGGGAGCGTCGCAGCCACCACCGACAATCACGACGCCGCCGTCGCCGCACAGCGAGAGCGCCTGGACGCCGCCCGGGCGGGACGGCTCCACATCCTGGAGGTGCAGCGGCTCATCCGCACCATGCCGAAGGTCGTCATCGCGGCCGTATCCGGCTGGGCGGCCGGCGGCGGCCACTCCCTGAACGTGGTCTGCGACCTCTCGCTCGCCTCCGCCGAGCATGCCCGCTTCAAGCAGACCGACGCCGATGTGGGCTCCTTCGACGCCGGCTACGGCTCCGCCCTGCTCGCCCGGCAGGTCGGGGACAAGCGGGCCCGCGAGATCTTCTTCCTGGCCCGCACCTACGACGCCGCCACCGCCGAGCGCTGGGGCGTGGTCAACGAGGCCGTCCCCCATGCCGAGCTCGAGGAGCGGGCCCTGGAGTACGCGCGCATCGTGGCCGGCAAGTCGCCGCAGGCGATCCGCATGCTCAAGTACGCCTTCAACCTGGCGGACGACGGCCTGGCGGGCCAGCAGGTCTTCGCCGGGGAGGCCACCCGCCTGGCCTACATGACCGACGAGGCCGCCGAGGGCCGCGACGCCTTCCTTCAGCGCCGCAAGCCGGATTGGTCGCCTTTCCCCTATTACTTCTGATTACTTCTGAGCGTCCGCACCCGGCTCCGCGGCCGCCTGGCGCCGTCTTTCAGCCGCATCCTCGCGCGCCTGCTCACAGGCCGCCCAGACCTGGTCCAGCCGCGCCTCCACGGCTTGCCGCGCAGCGTTGGAATTACCGTATGTATACGCCTCAAGTGCGCGCAAGCGCACGCGACCGAATTTAGAGTCGTAAATAGCTCGGTGGCGGATGCGCCCGCCCAGGCGATGCTTCTCAACAATGATCAGTTCCTCGCGCCGCCGCGGCCAAGGAAGGTTGTCCCTGCCAATGCGCACACCCCGTTCAGTCACCTGCACAGTCCAGGGGGACAAAAGAAAACGGTGGGCGCCGTACCAGGTTGCCCCATAGGCCACAAAGTAGAGCAGCGCCAGCAAGGGAAACCCCATATCCGCCGCATACAGGGACTCCGGGAACGCCTCCAGGAAGAAGGACACGGCTATGATCGACAGACCTAGCGCGAACGGCAAGATGCACGTCAGGCCGACCGCCAGGATGGCACTGACAACACCCAGCGCGGTCCCGCCATCTTCATCGTCCCTCTGGTAGTAGATCACGGCTTCACCCTATGCGCTTACCGGTGGCGTTGGGTGTCGAGTTCGACGCCCGCCTTCGCCGCCGGGTCGCTTGGACACCGGCGCTGCGCCGTGAAATCGTTGGTCGACCCCGATGAGCGCGCGCCGTAGGCGCTTGCTCATCATCGCCGCGGCGACCCCGCCGCAATACCCGGAGGTTCCCATGCCAGCCTGGATCACACGCCTGCTCGGCTCGACCGAGCCGTCCCGCCGCCGCGTCGGCGTGGCCACACTCGTCGGCCTCATTGCCGGCACCTTCTCCGCCCTGGTCAAGTTCGGCTGGGAGGTGCCCTTCCCGCCGCGCACGCCCGGCATCCGCTCGGACACGAACCCGCCGCAGGCGATGCTGGAGTGGTTCGGCATGTCCCCGGAGACCTCGCACCTGACGGTCACGTTCTCCAACAACGAGCTGCCGATCATGTCCTTCATCGTGCACTTCAGCTTTGCGATCGTATTCGGCCTGATCTACTGCATCGCAGCCGAGTACTTCCCACGGATCAAGCTGTGGCAGGGTGCCGTCTTCGGCGTCTTCGTGTACGTGGGCGCGCATGTGATCGTCATGCCGCTGCTGGGCTGGGCCCCCAGCCCATTCCCCTGGATCGACGGCGCCCAGACCTGGTCGGAGCACTTCTCGGAGTTCTTCGGCCACATCGTGTGGATGTGGTCCATCGAGATCGTGCGCCGCGACCTGCGCAACCGCATCACCCGCGAGCCCGACGCGGAGGTCACCCTGGAGGCCGCCACCCGCTGAGTGAGCCCGCGCGCTTACCGACGACGGCGCCCGCCCCGACTCTCCTGCCGGGGCGGGCGCCGTCTGTGCTCCCGGTCAGCGGCCCAGGAGCGTCAGGATGTGACGGCGCAGCCGCTGGAACTCGGGGGCGGCCTCGTCACTCCCCAACCCCTCGGGCACGCGAATGTCCTCCACCACGTGCGCGGGCCGCTCAGAGAGCACGATGACGCGGTTGGACAGGCGCAGCGCCTCCTCCACGTCGTGCGTGACCAGCACCGCCGTGAAGCCCTGGGAGGCCCACAGGGAGGCGATCTCATCCTGCAGGGTCAGCCGGGTGAGTGCGTCGAGCTTGCCGAAGGGCTCATCCAGCAGGAACAGGCGCGGCCGGTTGACCAGGGCCCGGGCCAGGGCCGCGCGCTGCGCCATGCCACCGGACAGGGTGGTCGGGTAGGCGTCGGCGAAGTCGCGCAGCCCCACCACTTCCAGCGCCGCCTCGACCCGGCGCGGCTCCAGGCGTCCACGGGCCTGTGGCCCCAGGGCAACGTTCTCCCGCACCGTGCGCCACGGCAGCAGCGTGGCGTCCTGGAAGGCCAGGGCCCGCTCGGGGGCGGTGCCGGACACGGCCTCGCCGTCGACGACGACGCTGCCCTGGCTGGGAGTCTCCAGGCCGGACAGCAGCCGCAGGATCGTGGACTTGCCACAGCCGGACTGGCCCACCAGGGAGATGAACTCCCCCGGGGCGATATCCAGGTCGATGCCGTTCAGCACCGGCAACTGGTCCGGCTTGGCGGACTCGGCCTCATACCGCGCCCGGGCGGCAGGGGAAACCAGCCGCATGAGGGCCGGCACCCAGCCGTGGTCGACGTCGTGCCGTAACGGGTAGTGATGGCTGATGCCGGTCAGGTGTACCCGCGCCCCGCGGGAGGCGGGCTCGGCGTCGGGGGCGGGGATGCCCGCGGTGTCCGCCTGCGTTGGCGCAGAAGTTGTTGAACCGGCGGAGGGCGTCGAAGCAGTCATCGTTTACCACCTCACCAGGTCCTGCTGCCACGCCAGCAGCGAGGAGCGCAGTTTGAACAGCAGAATCATCAACGCGCGGCAGAAGATGATGAGCACGGCCAGGCCCACGTACATGCGCGGGTAGTCCGCCCAACCCTTGACCCAGTTGATGTACCAGGCCAGCCCCTGGTCGACGCCCACCAGCTCCGCGGTCATCAGCGCCGCCAGGCTCGTGCCCAGGCCCGTGAACAGGCCGGTGAGCATGTCCGGCAGGGCCGCCGGAATCGCGATGCGGCGCACCAGGAAGGACTCGCGGGCGCCCAGGGTGCGAGCGACGTCGAAGTAGGAGCGCGGGACGGCCCGCACGCCGGCGCGCGTCATGGTCGCCATGGGAAACCAGGCCCCGAAGGCGACGATGAAGGCGGCCGAGGCGTATGTGGTCGGCAGGACGAGCACCGCCAGCGGCAGCAGTGACGCCGCGGGCACCGGCCCGACCGTCTGCAGCAGTGGGTGCAGCCAGTAGTCGGCCCGCCGCGACCAGCCCATGAGCAGGCCGGTGACGAAGCCGAGCACCGAACCGACGGCGTAGCCGGTCAGGAACAGCAGGGCGGATGATCCCAGACATCTAGCCAGTAGCGTCCAGTCGCCGAGGAAGGCCTCGATCAGCACCTCCGGGGCAACGAAGTAGGGTGGGTCCAGCAGCCCGGACTTGACCGTGGTCAGCTGCCAGAGGGTGAACCAGGCCCCGAAGAACACGATCCACGGCAGTCGGTGCGCGAGTGCCCCCGCCGCGGGGGTACCCGGGCGGGCCTGGGCTACCGCCGTCCAGCCGACCAGCACCGCGATCCAGGTGCCGACCAGCGCTAGCAGCGGCGTCGTGCTGGCCGTGCGCGCATCGGCGGCGTCGGGCACCAAGACGACGACTCCGACGTACGCGACCCAGAGGGCCAGCGCCGCCCCGGCGAGACGACTCAGGTGGGTGCGCCGGTGAGCGTCCTCGTGGGGGTGCGGCGGGGTCCGGTAGGGCCGCGTCGCAGCAGCACCGGCCGAGGCCGCGTCTTCGGCGGGAACGGGCTGTCCCGCCGCCGCATCCGCCTGTGCCTGGGCGCTCACCGGTTGATCCCCAGGTCCGCGTAAACGGTGTCGGCGAGCTCGGCGGCACCTATGCCGGAGTCGATGTAGCCGGTGAGCTTGAAGTCCTCGATGCCCGGTTCGATAGCCTCGCGGAAGGCGGTGGCCGAGGCCTCCCAGCCGTAAGTCTCCAGCACCTCCTCCACCAGGGACTGGTCGGCGGCGACGTAGTTGTTGTCGACCTCGATCTTGGCGATCTCCTTGCGGTTGGCCTCGGACGCGGCCAAGTAGTCCGAGCCCTTCAGCCACGCCTCGGTGAGCGCTTTGGCGTCCTCGGGACGCTTGGCCACGAAGTCGCCGTTTAGAGCCACGGAGCAGCAGAAGGGCTCGTCGTCATTGGACTCGATCACATGGGCGGTGCCGTCGAATACGGGCAGCAGCGGGGCGGGGTCGGAGCCCATGATCGCGTCGACGTCGCCGTTGGTCAGGCGGGTGCCCAGGGAGTCCTCGTCGATGGTGGTCCAGGTGATGTCGCCATGCTCGGGGTCGACGTTGATGCCGGCCTTGGCCAGGCCGATCGAGAAGTAGGCGAAGGCCGAGGAGGACAGGGAGGGGACGCCGATGGTGGCTCCCTTCAGGTCCGCGTAGGAGGAGATCGGGGAGCCGTTGTTGACCACCAGCTGTAGGCAGCCGGAGTGGAAGCCGGCGGTCAGCTTGGCGTTGATGCCGTTGTAGATGGGCTCCAGCCAGGAGAAGAAGATGCCGGGGGCGCCGATGTACTTCCCGGCGCTGAGGGCGTCCTTGGTGTCCTCGGTGCGCTGGGTGCGGGCAAGGGTGACGTTCAGGCCGGCGTCGTCGAAGTAGCCCTGGTGGTAGGCGGCGTACAGCGGGGCGGCGCAGATGTCGCCGCCGATCACCAGCGGCAGGCGCTCGGCGGCGCCGACGACGCCGGAATTGGTGCGGCGCAGGGTCAGCCAGGCGCCACCGCCGACGACGGCCGCGGCGGCGAGCCCGCCGACGGTGAGCAGGCGCCGCCGGGTGAGGCGTGAGGCATTTGGGGAATCTGCGGCGTCGGCGTCGTCGGCGGCCAGGATGGCGGCGGCGTTCTCGGCGGTGATGTCACCGGCCTGGGGTTCGGGGGTGGGGTCGGGCGTGTGCTCGGGGTGGTTGGCGGGGTTGGAGGAAGTGGACATGGGGGTTCTCCTCAAGGCGCATCGACGTGATCGTCGCGCTGCTGCGGACGGAAATGGCGTTGTCCGAAAGGGAGGATCGCTGTCAGGCACAGGCGGACGACGGGAATAGCCCTGTTCCAAGATTTACGCGGCACTCGTTCCAGGTCGGGTTTGCGTCCCGGGTCGGGCGGACGGCACAGGAACTACAGAGCAGCGCAGAACTGGGGGGAAACTGAGTTAGTCGGGCTAGCGGCGGACGTCACGCCTCACGGACAGGGTCAGCGTGCCTGACAGCACCGACACATGCGCACCTGACACATGACCGCGAGCGCCTGTGCGCTGCCAGCGGTCCGGGTCGTCAGGTGAGTGTTGGCCATGGCCAGCACGCTAGCCCGCCTCGGCGATGGGGGCAAGTGACCGCGCTCCACCCCGGCCAATCTCACGCCGCCGCGATCAGGGCCAGTGCGAGGGCGGCGCCGTAGGCCAGCTCGTACAGACCGGCGTCGCGCAGTGCCGGAATCAGTGCGCGCCCGGTCGCCCCGGCTCGCACCGGCCGCAGGGTCCGTGCCGCCATGACGGTGAGGAAAGCGAGCAGCACTACGGCCCCGCCGAGTGCCGCCCAGGGTGATCCTCCGGACGCCGCGGTCAGGTCGGCGTGCGCCCACCAGGCTGCCGCGGCCGCCAGCACCACGGGCACCGTCACCATGGCCGTGAAGGCCCGGCGGGCGCCCCGCTCCCCCAGCCGCACCGCCAGAGTCATCTTCCCGTGCTGCGGGTCGGTGGCGATATCGCGCAGATTATTGACCATCAGCAGGGAGCAGGCGATCAGGCCGATGCCGCAGGCGGCGAGCCACACCCACCCGGGCACGCCCCCGGCCTGCACGTACACGGTGCCGCAGGTGGCCATCAGCCCGAAGAAGATGAATACGAAGACCTCACCGAGCCCCGCGTAGCCGTAGGGGTGCGAACCGCCGGTGTAGAACCAGGCGGCCGCCACCGCAGCAATCCCGGCTGCCAGCAGCCACCATTGGCCTGACAGCGCCACCAGGATCAGCCCGAGCACGCCGGCCACGCCGAAGCAGCCGAAGGCGGCGTATTTCACTCGGCGCGGGTCTACCTGGCCGGAGGCGGTCAGCCGGGGTGGGCCGGTACGGTCGTCGTCGGTGCCGCGCACCCCGTCGGAGTAGTCGTTGGCCAGGTTGGAGCCGATCTGCAGCGCCAGGGCCACCCCGGCCGCCAGCAGGATCCGGGGGCCCGAGGCCGCACCCAGGGCGGATGCGGCGCCCGCCCCGAGGATCACCGGGGCGACGGCTGCGGGCAGGGTGCGCAGGCGCACGACCTCCGTCCAGCTCGTGGCGCGCGGTTCGGTACCGGCGGGCAGATCCCGGTCAGTCATGTGTTCCTCCTTGGGGCGCGCAGAGCCTATCTCAGGACCGGGTGTCACAATCTGCACCACTTTCACTGGCCGCCGCTCACGGGTCCTTCACAGGATTGGCAGTATTCGGGACGTTTTCGGTTCGGCCGCGACATTGTCTGCGGGAAAGTGGTGCATTCTCTGCCAGTTCTGCCCCACTCAGTCGGCGTTTCGGCAGGCGGAAGTGAGCCGGCGCGCCAGGGCCCGCCGGTCCACCTTGCCCGGTCCGCGCAGCGGCAGCGTGTCGAGGACGATGATCCGCTTGGGCGTGTGCGCCCCATCCAGGTGCTTGCGCACGGCGTCCCGGCACTGCTGCGCCCAGGCGTCCCGGTCTGTGATCTCCCGGCCGGTGTCCGGCACGACTGCCGCGACTACGGCGCTGCCCCATTCGGCGTCCGGCACTCCGACCACGCAGGCCTGGGCGACGCCCGGCAGTGCCGTCAGTGCATCCTCGACCTCATGCGGGGCGACCTTGACGCCGCCAGTGACGATGACGTCGTCAACGCGCCCCAGGACCGCCAGCCGCCGTATTCCGTCCGGTCCGTCGACCAGTCTGCCCAGGTCACTGGTGACCAGCTCGCGGCGGCGCTCCGGCTCATCCGCGCTGCTGCCCGGCGGCTCGCGGAAGCTCGCCGCGCCGGCCGGGCGGGCTCCGCGCTCAGCGTATCCGGATGCCAGCACCGGCCCGGAGAGCACGATCCGGCCCACGCCCGCCGCGTCTGGGTCATCAATGCTCACCCGCACTCCTTCCAGGGGAAGGCCGTCGTAGACGCAGCCGCCCCCGGTCTCGCTCATCCCGTATGTGGTCACTACCTTCACCCCGGCGGCCCGGGCCCGCCGCAACAGCTCCGAGTCGGCTGCGGCGCCTCCCAGCAGTACGGCGTCGGCGCGGGCCAGTGCCCGCTGTGCCCGCTGCTGCCCGGGGGCCAGCGCGCGCACCAGCTGGGTGGGTACCAGGGGGACGCGCACCGGATCATCGGGCCGAGCTGAAAGGGCCCGCTCAATGGCGTCCGCGAGTGCATCGGGGTTGAAGCCGCCGTCGGAGTCCACCACCACCGGCGCGCGCCCGGACAAGACGGACCGGATCAGCACCTGCAGGCCGGCCACGTGGTGTGTGGGCAGGGCCAGCACCCAGGTGCCGGGACCGCCCAGGCGGGCGTGCGTGGCCCGCGCGGAGGCGAGTAGGGATGCCAGTGGCATGGCCACCAGGGTGCCGGTGCCCGTCGATGAGCCGGAGGTGCGCAGCAGCAGGTCGACGTCCGGGCGGGTTGCCGGGCCGGCCGGGTCCAGGCGGCGGGCCAGATCGGTGGTGACGGTCTCCGGCTCCTCGGCGGGCCGATGGGGACCAGCAGCGGTAGCCGCTGCCCGTTCCCGGGGGCGCGGCGCCTGCCGCCCGGGCCGTCCCCGGGGGTCTGCCCGGCTATGTCCCAGGTCTTGACTGTCCCAACGGCCCCAACTGCATCGGCGCTCGCGCACGCTCGGGAGCCCCGAGTGCGCGCCTCGATCCGCTCGCGCAGGGCAGCGGTCAGCGTGGCGACGTCCTCGGGCCGGGTGCCCCCGCGCAGGAGGAACAACGGGCGGGCGCGGCTGGTTGTGGATGGCACGAACACCAGGGTGGCATGGGAACCGGCCAGCGCCACACCGCAAAGAAAGGTTAGGGTAGATACGTGCGTGCTGTCCCCTACATCCTCGTACCGGCGCTGGCCCTGTATGCGCTCATCGACTGCGTGCGCACTCCATCGGAGAACATGCCCGCACACCTGCCCAAGCCCATGTGGATCCTGATCATCCTGCTGATCATCGGGATGGGGCCGATCGCCTGGATCATTACCTCCCGGGTGCGGGCCGCGGAGGAGCGCGGCGGCGAGATCGAGCGGACCGTGTGGTCCTCCAAGGAGCGTGTGGACCTGCACCTGGCGGAGCGTCCCCGCCCGGTGGCGCCCGATGACGATCCGGAGTTCCTCGCCCGCCTGGAGCGGGATATTCGGCGTCGTCGCCGGGATGACAAGCCCGCCGCTGGGCGCGGCGGCGCGGCGGACGGGGATGCCGAGAACCCTGGTGGGGGCTCCGACGGCAGCGGCGCTGGAGAGGGACCGGAAGTTGCCTCGGATGACTCCCCGACGCCGTGAGCACCGCCGGCACCGTCCCCGCGGCCTCCCCGGCAGCGCCCGCGCCCGCCACTGACTCAGCTGGCTCAGCTCGCTCAGCCGGCCGCCTTGATCCGGCTGCTCCCCCGGCCACCAATACACGCGCGGACGCGCCGCTGCCCACTGCCCTGGACTGGCGGCGGAGCTGCCGCCTGATCGGTCTGGGTGAGTACCGGATCCCGGTCAGTGACGCGGTGCTCACCGCCCTGCTGCTGGTAGTTGTGGCGGCGGACTCGACGCTGGTAACCACCTGGGGACCGCATCCGGCCTATGTATTGAACACCTTGGTCGCCGTGGCAGTGGCCGCCGCCCAGCCCTTCCGTCATCGCGCCCCCGTGGCCTCGGGCGTGGCGGTCTACCTCGCCATGGTGGCGTATGTGGTGCTGCTGCGCTTTACGCCAGTAAGTCTTGGCCTGTCGCCGGTCATTGTGGCGGTGCCGGCGGCCTTGCACGCACTTGCCCGCTGGGCCCCTGACCGCCGCTGGGGCGTGGTGGCGCTCCTGGCGGCGCTGGTCGGGGCGGTGATCAACCCGCAGACGGTGTACTCGTTCAACCCGCACACCGCGCATATGTTCAATTATCCGCCTTTCGGATTCTCCCTGGCCTGCGTGCTGGTGGTAACCAGCACCTACCTGGGGGCGCTGCGTCGGCGCGCGGCCGCGGAGTCCGTGGACCGGGCCGTCGCGGCAGCAGCCCGGCTGGCGGCAGCACAGGCGGTGTCCGCGGAGCGCCTGACCATTGCGCGGGAACTGCATGACCTGGTCGGCCACGGCCTGACCGTGGTGAAGGTACAGGCCGACACCGGGCTCGCCCTGGGCACGCCAGAGGCGGCCCGTGAGTCCCTGACGGCGGTGCGGGACGCCTCTGCGGCGGCACTCGCCTCCACCCGCGAGCTGGTGGCGCTGTTGCGCAGTTCGTCCGGCCCGGGCGCGCTGGCCCCGGCGGCGGACCTGACTGGCCTGCCGGCGCTGGTGGAGCAGGCACGCGGTACCGGCATGGAGGTCGAGGCCGCCCTACCCGACGCGGCAGAGCTTGCCACCTGGAACGGATCCTGGACGGCGCTGCAGCGGCTGACACTGAATCGGGTGGTCTCCGAGGGCCTGACCAATGCGGTCAGGCACGGCTGCGGCACCGCCCACCTGACCGTGGCCGCGCAAGGCGGCAGATGCGAGGTGCGGATCACCAACCCGCAGCCCCGGGGTGATTTCAGCACGGTTGCGGAAGGCGAGCGCGGGAAGACGCATGCTAGCCATGATGGCCCCGGGCACGGTCTGACCGGCATGGCCGAGCGGCTGCGCCTGGCCGGCGGCCACCTGGAGGCCGGCCCAAGCGACGACGGCGCTTACTTCCTACTGTCCGCCGTCTTCCCGGTGGCGTCTACGCCTGATGCCACCCGCCCGGGCGCGGCGGCGCCCGCAGCTGCACCGCCGGGACAGGAGCAACCATGACCGCCGACCATGTGCGCATCGCCGTAGTAGACGACCAGCAGCTCCTGGTTGCGGCCTTTCGGTCCCTGCTGGACGCGCAGGCGGATATGACCGTGGTGGCAACCGCCAACGACGGGCGGGCGGCGTTGGACGCGCTGCGCCGTGCCCGGGACCGTGGCGAGCCGGCCGATGTGGTGCTTATGGACATCCGCATGCCGGGGCTGGACGGCATTGCGGCCACCCGGCTGCTGCTGTCCGATCCCGGCCTGAGCGGCCGTGACGGCGACAGCCCCACACGGGTACTCATGCTCACCACCTTCCAGGAGGAGGAGCTAGTGCTGGGGGCGTTGCGGGCCGGCGCAGTCGGATTCCTGCTGAAGGACTCCGGCCCGGAGGAGCTACTGGCAGCGGTTCGCGCCGTCGGCGCCGGTCGGGCCTGGCTGGACCCGGTCATCACCCCGTACGTGTTGGGCGCGCTGGAGGGACGGCCCGAGCAGCCCGCAGGCGGTCCGGTCGTGGAAGTAGATTCGGCCAACGTTCCCGCCTCTCCCCCGCTCGGCGCGAAGCCCGCCGGAGTTCCCCGCACCGTGATTGGGCTGCTGCCAGGCGAGGCACTGACCGGCCGCGAGCGCGACGTGCTTGAACTGGTCTGCCGGGGAATGACCAACCCGGAGATCGCAGCCCGCCTGTACATCGCCGAGTCGACCGTGAAGACCCATGTCAAGGCGCTGCTCGGGCGCACCGGCTGCCGCAACCGGGTGGAGCTGGTTATCCACGCGCTGCGGACCGGGATGGTTGACGCGGATCGGTAGGCAGTAGCCGCCTCATCCCCCTATCGGGGGAGGTCGACGTGCGGCCAGCGGTTCTGGTCGTGTCCCTTGTGGGGATCCGCCTGCGAGTGCCCGGGCCGATTCTGGGCCCATGACCACAGCACCATTGTCACCGCCCCCATCATCTCCCGCCGCCAGCGTTGCCCCATCCCGGTCGGCCGCGGACCTCACCGCCCCGCCCGGGCTGGCGCTGCGGGGCGTGGACGTCAGCTACGGCCCACAGCGGGTCCTTACGGGTCTCAGCCTGACCGCCCGTCCGGGGCGGGTATACGGCCTGCTGGGGCTTAACGGCGCCGGCAAGTCCACGACCTTCAACACCGCCCTGGGGCTGCTGCGTCCCAACGCCGGCACGATCGAGGTACTGGGCAGGCCCCTTGACCGCGAGAGCCTCAGCCACGTGGGAGCCAGTATCAATGGCCCCGCGTTCTACCCGCAGCTGTCCGCCCGCCGCAACCTACGCATCCACTGCCTGCTGACCGGCACCGCGCAAGAGGTGATCGACCCACTGTTGGAACAGGTCGGCCTGGGGCAGGCCAGCCGCAAGCGGGCCGGAAGCTTCTCCACCGGTATGAAGGTACGCCTGGCCCTAGCGATGGCGCTGCTGGGCGACCCGGAGGTGCTGGTGCTGGACGAGCCGCAGAGCGGCCTGGACCCGCAGGGCATCATCTGGCTGCGCGACCTGCTGCGCGAACTGGCCGCGGGTGGGCGCACCGTCATCGTGTCCAGCCATGTGCTCGGGGAGATGGCGCGCACTTGCGACGACGTCGGTGTGCTTGCGGGCGGGCGCATGGTCTATGAGGGGCCGCTGGCTGAGTTCGCGGTTGCCGGTCAGGACTTGGAGGAGGCCTTCCTTGCCGCCGTCACCCGTGGAGCGGACAGCCACGGGCAGGAGGTGCGGCGATGAGCACTGCAAGCTCAGCATCCGTCACAACCCGAGTGGAATCACTGCCGGGTGCCCGTCCGCGTCGCCTGCCGAGGCTCGGAGCCGTGCTGCGCGCGGAGCTGGGGCGCAGCCGCCGCACGGCCACCTGGGGCATTCCGGTGGCGGTGGTGATCTTCTCCCTGCACGCCCTGCTGGTGGCGCATACAGCCCTTACCGCCGACGGCTGGAACGACGGCGTACTGCCTTGGCTGAACCCCTACCCCGCCGCCTTCGCCCTGCCCATGGGGGCATTGACCGGTGCGATGGCGGCTTGGCGGGAACGGCGCCACCGGGTCGGCGGTACCGCCTGGCGGGGCGTGGACCCGGCACTGACCGTGGCGGCGCGGGTGATCGTGCTGGCCGCCTCGGCATTGGCGTCGCAGGCGCTCCTCCTGGCCCCGCTCGTCATCGACGCACTCATTCGCGGCGCCGGCTGGGGGCCATGGTCCCAGTACCTGTTGTTCGCCTTGGTGATGTGGGTGTCGGTGACCGGTGCGGGCGCGTGGGGGCTGGCCCTGGGCCAGTGGCTTGGCGGCATCGCCGTCGGCCTGGCCCCGGCGCTGGCGCTGGTGTGGTCGGCCGCGGGCGCGCTGCAGGCGGAGGCACCGACCTGGTGGGCGCGGCCGTGGACCTGGGCGATGCGCCCGACCCTGCCGCTGCTGGAGGTGCACGCCAACGGCATCTCGTTGGAGGCGGGCTCACCGGTGTGGGACTACCCGGTGGCGCCGGGCGTGCTGGGCAGCGCCGGGCTGTGCCTGCTCGGTGTCGGCGCCGTACTACTGGGCGCGCGGCGAGCTAGCGCGCTCACGGGCACGCGCCGGGCGGTGGGGACGCTCGCCGGTAGGCGCCGGGCCGCTCTTAGCGCGGGTTTCTGGTCGCGTACACGGGCTGCCGAACCTGCCTCGAACGGTTCGGCGGATGCGCCGGCCGTGCCGGTCTTTTCGCCGGACGCCTCGAGCTCTGTGTCGTCCGAGCCCGTCGGGCCGGCGCTTGCCCAGGGCCAAGTCGTTCCCGCCGACAGCCCGGCCCCGTCTGCTCACGATGAGCGCACGTCGTATGGCCTGCCCCAGCCGGTACTAGACGCCCTGGCTGCACCGGGTTCGCGCAGCACCTTCCGCGCGGTCGGCCTCGACCTACCCTGGCGGCTGTGGGCGGTGCTGACGGCCGTGCTGCTAGGGCTCCTGGCGCTGACGCAGGCGGTCTACTCCGCCGCTTATGCGCTGCCGCTGTTCACCCTGGCGGGCGCACCGATTGCGGCCTGGCTGGCGGGGGCGACTGCGTGGCGGGCGCAGGCCGACGCCTGGCGGGGCCTAGTACTGCGGGCCCGACCGGCTGTTCTGGCGGCGTCGACGCTGACCTGGGCGATGGTGCTGCTGGCTGTGGCGCTGATCCCAGCATGGGCCATCGCCCGCCTGGGGGCGCCGCTGTTCCCCACCGACTCCGAACTGGGCGGACTGGGCGCGCCCGTGTACATGTTCATGGTGCTGCCGTTCGTTGTCTTCATGCTGGCGGCGCTCGCGCATGCGCTGGCACAGGTGGCCGGTATGGCGGTGACGGTCGGCGTGGGCGTGGGCCTATTCCTGATGGGCCTGATCGTCGACGGCAATGAGGTGCTGGTGGCGACACCGCTGTGGCAGCTGGCGCCGTGGGGCTGGATTCAGGCGGCAGGCACCTACCCGGGGCGCTGGGCCATGATCGCGGCGGCAAGCCTGGCGATCGGCTTGGCCGCCTTCGCCGTGAGTACCGCACGCGGCCGTGCCGTCGCCACTCGCCAGACCGAATAGCCCAGGCCGAATAACTCACTCCCGTAAGGCTGCCGCCGCCACGGCTTCACCCACGCGGGCGCGTCAGCCCAGGACACTGTTAGCGGGGCCAGTCGGAAGTGTCCACCGCATAGCCCTAGGCGGCGGCGTGCACAAACCGGTCTGTCAACAGGCCATAGAACCCGCATAGGCAGTGCTTCTGCGATGATTGACCTGCCTCCACGGCGCATCCCCGGAACGACTCAGCACAGCTCAGCCGGGGAGCGCACCGTAAGGAGGTGAGACTGGGCATGTCATCCAAGAAGCGGAAGCACCGCCGCAAGGCGCAGAAGCGGAAGGGGATGACGGGTGAGCAAAGGGCCCAGATTTGGCGGACCGTGGTCCAAACGACTCCGCCATTGATCTGGGCCCTGACAGCTCTTCTCAGTGTCTTAAGACACTGAGCGACACCCGGTTTCCCGGGGAGTCGGGCGGTTGCCGCCGCTCGGCTCCCTGTCATGATCCCACACCTAGCCTGGCTCAGTCCAGGGCACGCAGCTGGTAGCGGGGCCAGTTGGAGTGTCGACGGCTGGCCAGCTACTCGTCTCGTCCCTGGCCTCACCGCTGCTGGGCGTCGATCATGCGTGCGTAGTTGGCGAAGAGGATCTCGAGACGCTGGGCGTCGGTGGTGAGCTTGCGCGGGGCGCCCATCGCTTTGTCCATCACCCGATCCAACTTGTTGTGAGCGTCGATCAGCGCCTTGTCCATCACGAGCCCATAGTGCTCAGCCAGCGAGCGTTCCGGATGAAGCGCGCGAGCCGCGAGGACGCCCTTGCCTGCCTCAATCAGCGCGCCGCGAGTCTTGTCGTCCAGATCAGGAACGGGGAAGTTGTTCCAAGTAATGGTGCTCGACAGACTCAAGTCCGACTTCATACGACCGCCCACCGCGCGCATCCAGGTGATGAACATGGACGAGCTCGCAAGCGCGAACAGCAGGCCCCCGTCATCAGGCGCACCGTAGACCTTGTTTGAGATGATCACATTAGCCTCGAGGTAGGCCACCGGCAGGTAGCGGCGATTCTCCGAACTGACCTCGGGCAGCCCTATATAAGGCTCTTCACTGACCAGTCCGTACTGCCGGAACATGTGGTGGTACGGGTACTGCCTGGTGCTGGCAGCAGCCGATGCGGCCCTGAATGCCGCCACTTTCTGGATGCGATCGCGCAAGATACTGGATCGATTGACATCCGTTGGATCCATGTCCTTCAGCCACAGGCACCAGCGCCGCCCTCCCCGGATCAGCTCCCGAGAACCCACGTAGGGGCGCAAGTACTTAGCCGCAACCGGATCCACCACAATCTCCGGGTACGTGGCCTCATCGATGACAAAGTTGCCACCATCGCTAGGCTTCGACCCGTAGTAGAGCATCGGCGTCACGGAGCTCAATGGCTGCCTCCGCTTCTCAACCAGCACATTGGGGCCGTCGATCAGATAGGCGTTGATGCCACGCCTGACCGTTAGCTCCTCAGGCCGACTCTTCGGCGTCGCGTAGTCCCACAAACGCCTGCGTGCATCGGGATTGCGGGTGAAGCCCACGATGACACAATGGACCGCCGCCTGCCCGGGCGCTTCGGAGTCCCAGGCGAAGGTGCGGTGTGCGAACTTAACGTGCCAGCCGGCATCGAAAATCGGAGCGAACAACCGAGCGGTCTGGTCTCCCTGGGTGATGGAGTTAGTCGTCACGAAGGCCCACTCGCCGTGCCTGTCCATCATCAGTCCGAGGGTCTTGGCATGCCAGGCGGTCACATAGTCAAGGCGGGAGAGCGTCTTCTCGCCACCCCACGCGCTCTGGAGCTGGGCTAGTTGCGCCTTCGTGCGGGTGTGGTCCCCTAGGAACGGCGGATTACCAAACACGTAGGTAACCGTTGGGCGCAGTGACTCATGTGCGGCGAGCGCCTGCTCCCAGTCGAGTTCCAGAGCGTCGCCGTGGGTGATATGGGCGGTTGTCTTGATGGGCAGGCGCTCGGGTGCCTGACCGATGCGGGCGGCCAGCTCCCGGTTGGCCTGGTGATCAACCAGGAACATAGCGGTCTCGGCGATCTTGGCCGGCCACCAGTTGATCTCGAAGCCGTAGAACTGGCCGATGGACAGCTTCTGATCCAGGGAGGCGTCCAAGGAGCCGGTGGTCTGGCCCTCTATCTCACGGATCCGGGCAATGATGTCGGTCTCGATGCGCCGCAGCTCGCGGTAGGCCACCACGAGGAAGTTGCCGCACCCGCAGGCCGGATCGAGGAAGGTCATGGCGGCGAGGGAGTCACGGAAGTCGCGCAGCGCCTTCAAGCTCGTGGACTTGTTGCGCATCAGGCGATCGGCCTCGCCACGCAGATCGTCCAGGAATAGTGGCTCGATCACCTTTAGGATGTTGGTCTCGCTGGTGTAGTGCTCGCCCGCCGCGCGACGGGCCTCCTTGGACTTGACCAGCTGGAACATGGCTCCGAAGACAGCGGGGCTGATGCGGGTCCACTGGAAGCGGCAGGCCTCCAGCAGGGCGTCGCGCATGCGCTCGGTGAAGAACTCCGGCGGCAGCGGCTCGGCGAACAGCGAACCGTTGACGTAGGGGAAGCGCGCCATGAGGTCGGGGGTGTTGCGGGAGCGCTTGTGCTCGGGCGTGTTCAACACGTCGAACAGGGTTCGCAACTGTGGGCCGAGTGTCGCCGGCGTCGTCTCATGCAGCACGAAGCGGTAGAACAGGTCGGCCTCCCACAGGCCGGCGTCGTCGCCGAACAGTAGGAAAAGTAGCCTGGTCAGCCACATGGAGGTGCGCTGGACGGCCTCGTCCTCCTCGGAGGGATCAACCGCGGCGGCCTCGCCAACCGCTTCATCGGCGTCGTCGGAAAGCATGGCCGTGTACATCTGGGCCATGAGCTTGGAGGCGTTGATAGAGGCTTCTTCTTCCTCCGCCTTAGTGATCGTCTCCATACCGGCAAGGAAGAGGAGCTCATCCACGTGGTCGGGTAGCTCTGTCAGAGAGAACAGCGTCGTTGAACGCTCCTCTGGCGCCCCTAGGCGGGTGAGCCGGAAGCGCTCGAAGTCAACAACGAGGACGTATTTCGGAAACTCGGTCGGCTTGATTGAACCGCCACTGAGGTAGTCAAGCGCCTGCCCGTAAGCCTTGTCCAAGTCCTCGCCAGGGCTCTTGGCCTCGCCCAGGAACACCGACGGCCAGAAGGCGTCGATATAGCCGGTGTTACCTGTGGAGGCGCGACGCGCGTCCTGCTCAAAGATATTCATGCGTTCGGCGGAGATGCCGAAGCAGCGTAGGAAGGAGGACCAGAACGGCTGGGCGTAGGACTTCTCCAGGTGCCCCATGTCGGCCGCGTTCCACTCGTCGATGCGGGAGCGCCAGTGAACCGCAAACTCCTGCAAGGAATCACGAATCGTCTGGCGGTCTAGGAAGGCGGGGAGGCCGGAGTGCTGCACGTAGCCGAGAATATGCGCTCACGCGACACACGCGCACCAACCCCGTCAGTCCAGGGCACGCGGCTGGTAGCGGGGCCAGTTGGAGGTGTCTACGGCGTAGCCCCACGCGGCGGCGTGCGCGAACCAGTCCGCCGGCAGCCAGGTGCGGCCCACCAGCTGAGGGTGACCGGGCAGGTACTGCGCAGCCCACATCACCAGCACCAGCTCCGCCCACTGGCCCCGCAGCTTCCACCGCGCCGACCCGGAGGCATTGGCCGCCGCCATCACCACCTTACCCACACCGGTCAGCTGCACCTCCTGCACATCGGAGAAGGCGATCGGTAAGACACCCTCGCCCGTCCCCAGGTAGATGCCATGAGTGGAGACCGTCAGCCGGGCGTAAGCCAGGTGCCGCCACTTCTCCACGGCGTCCGCCTCCGCGGCCCGCTTGCGCCGGGAGTTGACGTAGGCCTGTCCACCGAAGAAGGCGGCGGTCAGCGCCAACCCCACCGGCCCACCGGCCAGGAAGAAGCCCCGGGAGGGGTTGTAGGTGGCGTCGCCACGCCGCCACACCAGCATCTCCGCATCGCAGGTGGCCAGCATGCGCTCCTCACCGGAGAAGACAGCACGAATGGGGTCAACCACCGGGGAAACGGGGTTGGGGCGGCGTCCGGACCGCAGCGCGGTGAGCACGCCGGCGGTGTTCCACCACACGAAGTCCTGCCCGGTCCAGGGACGCTGCGGGGCCGGACGTGACGGGGTGGCGGGAACGACGTCAGCTGCGCGAGCGGGCACCAGCTCACCCGCGCCCGAACCAGACGCAGTCGCCCGCAGGGAACCACTGTCTTCGGGCCAGGCCGGCCCTGGTGGCACGGGCGTGCCGGTCATGCGACCTGCGTGGCGCGCTCGGCGTCGCCTGCGTTGGGACTCTCGGCCTCGCCGGACCCGAGGTTCTCGGCGGCGGCGGAGGTTCCCGGCACCATGTCCTCGGCGCGGCGCAGCAGGTCACCGGCGGGCTCCCAGTAGGACAGCCCCACCAGGGTGCGCCCGTCAAAGGTGAGCGAGGTCAGGGAGGCCAGAGCGCACTGGCGGCGGCGCGGGTCGTGCGCCAGGGGACGCCCCTCCAGGCGCAGGCGCAACGCCCACACGGGCAACTGGTGCGATACCAGCAGTGCCTCGCGCCCCTCCACCTGCGGGATGGCTGCACGCACGGCGTCACTCATGCGGGCCACCAGCTGGGTGTACGGCTCCCCCCAGCTGGGGCGCAGCGGATTCACGTAATAGCGCCAGTGCTCTGGGCGGGCCAGGAGCGTGCGGTCCCGGTTCACGGGCACGCCCTCGAAGTGGTTATCGGCCTCGATCAGGCGGGCATCGCAACTGGGAGTGAGACCGAAGGCCTGCGCCGTGGGCGCACCTGACTCGCGCGCCCGCTCCAGGGGCGAGGTGATCACGGCGGCGATGTCGTGACCGGAGGCAGAAAGCACGTCGGCAACCTGGTCGGCCATCTTTCGGCCGAGGTCGGACAGGTGGTAGCCGGGCAGGCGCCCGTAAAGCACACCCTCGGGGTTGTAGACCTCGCCGTGCCGCATTAGGTGGATGGTGGTACGCGCCATACCGCGATTCTCGCACGCCCGCCTCCGCATTGGCGACGCGCCCGACGTCGCGGCCTGCCGGTCGCGTGCAACTGCCGCGGCGTATCGTGCGCCACCGCCCGCCGTCCCGTATGGTGCGTCCATGACAACTCGCAGCGCATGGGGTCTCGGCCTAGCGACCGTAACCGACGACGGCAACACCCTGGACGTGTGGTACCCGCGGCCGGTCCTGGGCCAGGCGCCTGCCGATGGCGACTCCGACCTGCTGGCCACGCTCAGCTCCATGGAGCGCCGCGACCCCGCCCGTGGCGTGCACACCACGGTGGTGCGCACCTCCGCCGACCTGGACGACGCCCCGCAGACGGTGGCGGGCGCCTACCTGCGCCTGCACATGCTCTCCCACCGGCTGGTGCGCCCCAACACCATCAATCTTGATGGCCTGTTCTCCCGCCTGCCCAATGTGGTGTGGACCTCGGCGGGGCCCTGCTCGGTGGAGAACTTCGGCGACACGCGCATCCGCCTGCAGGCCTCCCTGGGCCGCCCCGTGCAGGTGCTGTCCGTGGACAAGTTCCCCCGTATGACGGACTACGTGCTGCCGTCCGGCGTACGCATCGGCGATGCCGCGAACGTGCGCCTGGGCGCCTACCTGTCAGCGGGCACCACGGTGATGCACGGCGGCTTCGTCAACTACAACGCGGGCACGCTCGGACGTTCCATGGTTGAGGGCAGCATCGCCCAGGGCGTGGTCATCGGAGACGGCTCCGACATCGGCGGCGGCGCCTCCACGATGGGCCTGCCGTCTGGCGGCAGCGGGCGCCGGGTGGCACTGGGCGAGCGCTGCCTGCTCGGCGCCAACTCGGGCCTGGGCATTCCGTTGGGCGACGACTGCGTGGTCGAGGCCGGCCTATTCGTCACCGCCGGCACACGGGTGGCCCTAATGCCGCAGGGCGGAGTGGTCCCCGGATCGCACGGGCTGTTCAAGGAGCCCCGGGTGGTGGCCGCAAGCGAGCTGGCGGGCGCCTCGAATGTGCTGTTCCGCCGTAACTCCCAGTCCGGGGCGGTCGAGGCCCTGTCCCGCGGAGGCAAGGGGATCGAGCTGGACCCGCAGGCCACATCGTCCCGGTTGTAGGCACACGCCTGCTTGTACGCGGCCGCGTCACGGCGGCGCGGCCGCGGTGTAGACGTCCCACACCAAGGACGGCCACTATTCGAAACATCTGGGCTCGCAGCGCAAGACGTGCACTCACCTGGGTTCAATTTTTGTGACACGCATTACGATAGATGTGCGCCTGAACACAGTGAGTCGACGTGAGTCGACGTCCGCCGGACATCGCCGTCGAGGGGAGCTCTGATGCCCACATCCACCCGCTCCCGCACCCCTGCGGGCAACTCTCCCTCCGCGCCCTCGCGCGGGGACCTACCTGCGCCCCGTCCCACACACCACGCCCGCCCTTCCTTCACCACGCTGAAAACCACCATGGCAGTCACCGGCACCGCCATGGCGCTGTTCGTGCTAGTCCACATGATCGGCAACCTCAAGGCCTTCCAGGGAGCCGAGGCCTACAACAACTACGCCGCGTGGCTACGGGAGATCGGCTACCCGCTCGTCCCCCACGAGGGTGTGCTGTGGATTCTGCGGCTGGTGCTGGGAACCTGCCTGATCCTGCACGTAGCGGCCGGCGTGACCTTGTGGCGGCGGGGACGGAGCGCCCGCGGTTCCTTCAGGCGGCAGAACATGCGCCCCCGCGCGCTCGGCGCCCGCTCCATGATCGCCACCGGCGGCCTGCTGCTGGCCTTCATCGTGGTACACCTGCTGGACCTGACTATCGGGCGCCTGGTAGCCTCCGGCAGCTTCATGGCCGCCACCCACTCCGATGGGGAAATGACCGCCTACGCCTACGAGAACCTCATCGCCAGCCTCTCGCGCCCACCGATGGCGATCTTCTACAGCCTGGTGATGCTGACCATTGGGGTGCACCTGGCGCAGGGCCTGTGGTCGGTTGTGAATGACCTAGGCGGCACAGGCAGCCGACTACGCCGCGTCTGCCTGGTAATCGCCATTGCCGTCGCACTGGCCATCGCCATCGGCAACGGCATGCTCCCCCTGCTGGTACTGAGTGGAGTGATCGCATGAGCCCCGTACCGCCCCCGGTCGACAACCTCTACGACATCGGCCCCGACCTGGACCCGCACCTGCCGGACTGCCCCCCGCAAGAGGCTTGGACGCGCCGGCGCGACGAGTACCGGCTGGTCAACCCGGCCAACCGGCGGCGCCTGACCGTGATCGTCGTCGGCACGGGCCTGGCCGGCAGCGGGGCCGCCGCCACCCTGGGACGCCTTGGCTACCGGGTGGAGTGCTTCAGCCTGCACGACCTGCCCCGCCGGGCCCACTCCGTGGCCGCACAGGGCGGCATCAACGCCGCGCGCGCCCGCAAGGTGGACGGCGACTCCCTGAACCGCTTCGTGAAGGACTCCGTCAAGGGCGGCGACTACCGCGGCCGCGAGGCCGATGTGGTGCGCCTGGGGATGGAGTCGGTGCGGGTCATCGACCACATGTACGCCATCGGCGCCCCCTTCGCCCGCGAGTACGGCGGCCAGCTGGCCACCCGTTCCTTCGGCGGCGTGCAGGTCTCCCGCACCTACTACACGCGCGGGCAGACCGGCCAGCAGCTGGAGGTCGCCTGCGCCCAGGCACTGCAGGAGCAGATCGACGCCGGAAGCGTGCACATGCACTCGCGCACCGAGATGCTGGACCTGATAGTCGCCGACGGCCGCGCCCAGGGCATCGTCACCCGCGACCTGCTCACCGGTGACATCCAGGCGTGGACGGCGCACGCCGTCGTCCTGGCCACCGGCGGCTACGGCAGCGTCTTCCACTACTCCACCCTGGCGATGGCCTCCAACGCCTCGGCCACCTGGCGGGCCCACCGCCGCGGCGCGGCCTTCGCCTCCGCCTGCATGGTGCAGTTCCACCCCACTGCCCTGCCGGTCAGCTCGCACTGGCAGTCCAAGACCACGCTGATGAGCGAGTCGCTGCGCAACGACGGGCGCATCTGGGTGCCCAAGCGGGCCGGGGACGACCGGCCCCCGAACGACATCCCCGAGGAGGAGCGCGACTACTACCTGGAGCGCAAGTACCCGGCCTTCGGCAACCTCACTCCGCGCGACGTCGCCTCCCGCAACGCCCGCGAGCAGATCGAGTCCGGGCACGGCGTCGGCCCGCTGCACAACTCCGTCTACCTGGACTTCCGCGACGCCCTACAGCGCCTGGGCAAGCCGGTGATCGCCGCCCGCTACGGCAACCTGTTCGACATGTACCTGGACGCCACCGGCGAGGACCCCTACGAGGTGCCCATGCGCATCGCCCCGGGCGCCCACTTCACCATGGGCGGCCTGTGGGTGGACTTCGACCAGATGTCCACCATCCCGGGCCTGTTCGTGGGCGGGGAGGCGTCCAACAACTACCACGGCGCCAACCGGCTGGGCGCGAATTCCCTGCTGAGCGCCTCCGTGGACGGCTGGTTCACGCTGCCGCTGTCGGTGCCGAACTACCTGGCCGGACTGGTGGGCACCAGCGTGCTCGCCGACGACGCCCCGGAGGTGACCACCACCCTCGCCGACGCCCGCTCCAGGGTGGAGCGGCTGCTGGCGGTGGGCGGCACGCACCGGCCCGTCTGGTTCCACCGGCGCCTGGGCGAGATCCTTTACGCCGACTGCGGGGTGAGCCGCTCCGATGCGGGACTGCGCCACGGACTGGAGCAGGTGCGGGAGCTGCGCCAGGACTTCTGGGCGGACGTGAAGATCGTCGGCGGGCCGCAGCGCCTGAACCAGGAGCTGGAGAAGGCGCTGCGCGTGGCCGACTTCCTGGAGCTGGCCGAGGTGATGATCCTGGACGCGCTGGACCGGCGCGAGTCCGCCGGGGCGCACTTCCGGGAGGAGTACGCCACCGCCGAGGGCGAGGCCAAGCGCGACGACGCCGACTGGTGCACCGTGTCCGCCTGGCTGACCGACGCCTCCGGACGGCACACGCGCCGGAGCGAACCCCTGAGCTTCTCGCTGGTACCGATGCAGGTGAGGGATTACCGATGAGAGTGGAACTGGAGATCTGGCGGCAGGACGGGCCGCGTGCCCGCGGCCGCTTCGAGTCCTACACGGTGGAGGACGCCGAGCCGGAGATGAGCCTGCTGGAGCTGCTGGACCGGCTCAACGACCAGATCATTGCCGGCGGCGGCGAGCCGGTCGTCTTCGAGTCCGACTGCCGCGAGGGCGTGTGCGGCATGTGTGGCTTCCTGGTCAACGGCAAGCCGCACGGGCCACAGGACAACACCCCCGCCTGCCGCCAGCACCTGCGGGCCTTCCCCGGGGTGACGCGCTTCCGGCTGGAGCCGTGGCGATCGGCAGCCTTCCCGGTCATCCGCGACCTGGTGGTGGACCGCACCGCCCTGGACGAGCTGATCCGGGCGGGCGGAACAGTGGACGTGGCGGCGGGCACCGCCCCCGACGCCGACTCCGTGCCCCAGCCCTACCTGCAGGCCGAGCAGGCGCTCGACTTCGCCGCCTGCATCGGCTGCGGCGCATGCGTGGCCGCCTGCCCCAACGGCGCAGCCATGCTGTTCGCCGGGGCGAAGCTGGCGCACCTGTCGCTCATGCCGCAGGGCCGCCACGAGCGCTCCCGGCGGGCACGGCGCATGGCGCGCACGGTCAATGAGATCTTCGGCCCCTGCTCCCTGTACGGGGAGTGCGTTCCGGCCTGCCCGGCGGGCATCCCGCTGACGGCAATCGCCGCCCTGAACCGGGAGGTGCTGCGTGCCGGCCTGCGCGGCCGCAGCCGCGACGACTGAGGCCGCCGGGCGGGCAACCGCGGGCGCAGAGGCTGGTGTGCACGGGTCGCGCGGGCCCGACGTCGGCGGCCCCGCCCCGGCAGGCGTTGACGTTCGGCTTTACTCGGGCTTATGAGCCACCAGGGCGACGCCAACCATGTCCCGCTCGTAGCGCTTGAAGGTGCGGCGCATCACTAGCATGCGCTGCCGTAGCTCCCGGTCGGAGATGACGTTGCGGGCGATGCGCGCAAAGCCGCCCAGGCCCTCGTCACGCAGGTTGCGGCTGAGCTTGAGCAGGGCCATAGGGGCGGTGTCCGCCCAGTCGACCACCAGCCCGGCGTCCTCGAGCAGCTGCCGCCAGGCCGCCACCGTCATGGGGCGGGCGTTGACGTGGATAGCGCGCGCTAGGTCCTTGCGCAGCTCGGTGTAGTGGGCCGCGTCTATGTCATCCGGGACCACGCCCAGCTCGTGGATGGCATAGCGTCCGCCGGGGCGCAGCACCCGGGCCGCCTCCGCGGCGATCGCCGCCTTGGCCTTGTCCCCCTGCATGCTCAGCATGGCCTCGCCGATGACGACGTCGGCACTGGCGTCGAGCAGGCCAGTTTGCGCGGCCTCTCCCCGGCGGACACTGCCGCGGTCGCCGACGACGGCGGCCACGCGCCGGGCGGCGTCGGGATCCCGGTCGATGGCCGTGTAGGAGGCCGGGTCGGCGGCAATGACCTCGGTGGCGGTGCGCCCCAGTCCGGGGGCGAGCTCAACAATGTCGGCGCCGGACAGGCGGGCGCGAGCCAGCATGGCGGTGGACAGCGCAGCGCCTCCGGGGCGCAGCACGCGTTTCCCGGCGCGGGCCAGCACCCAGTGACCGGGGGCGGTGGCCAATGGCCGGTTGGCGTACGGAAGGGGCGCAGCCGCCGACGCGGCGGTCTCGGAAGTAGGACGCTGATCTTCCATGCAGGAGAGTTTAGCCTCACCTCACGTCAAGCCATAAGGTGATGGGACGCCCACCCCATACGTCTGCTCCAGCACGACTCCGATGCATGCGTCACTACCACTGAGGAGTACTACCAGGGCCAGGCACGATCCCGTCCGCACCACTTAAGGTCAAGGCCGATGCCGGGCGCCGGGTGAAGCAGTAGGCGACATGCGCCTGCCACTGCGCCCGGACTGAAAGAGACGAGGTCGTCATGGAAGCACAGATGCTTAAGGGCCAGGTGGCGCTGATCACCGGCGCCAGCTACGGCATGGGCCGCACAATGGCGGAGCTGTTCGCCGAGGAGGGGCCGCCGTCGCCATCACCGCCCGCCACGCTGAGCAACTGGAAGAGGTCGTGGAGGGCATCCGCGCCAAGGGCGGGCAGGCCATCGGTATCGTGGCCGACGTCACCAGCCTGGAAGACACCGAGCGGGTTTTCGCCCGCGTGCTGGAGGAGTTCGGCGACCTGGACATCCTCATCAACAATGCCGGCATCGGCGAGCAGAAGACGATCGACGATACCGACGATGACTGGATGCTCTACGTCATGAACACCAACCTGGCCGGCCCTATGCGCTATATCCGCGAGGCACTGAAGATCTTCCGACCCAAGAACACGGGCTGCATCATCAACATCTCCTCCGTCAACGGCGAGCGCCCCTTCTGCGGCGCCGCCTACACCTCCACCAAGGGCGGGTTGAACACGTTGACGAAGAACGTGGCAATGCTGCTCAACGACACTGACATCCGCTGCAACGCCGTCGCCCCCGGCGCTACGGTGACGCCAGCGCATGAGGCCAACAAGGCCGGCGAGCAGCCCGGAGGAAAGAAGATGCTGGAGCACTCCCAGCACTACGTCTACTTCCCCGGACCGGAGTGTGACCCCATGGACCAGGCCTACGCCTGTCTGTTCCTGGCCTCAAAGATGGGCCGGGCCGTGCGCGGCCAGGTGATCCAGGTGTGCAACGGAGCCTTCCTCTGACTTGTACGTGTCGGCTGCCGGCCCATCAGAGTCGGCAGCCGCACCGAAGCAGGCACATGCATTCCCCACGTCTAAATCCGCGGCAAACACTGCACCCGTCCCCTTAGGACCTCAGCGGATCCACGTGAGTCCAAGCGGTCAAGAAACGCGCTCAAGGCCCTGCATCCGTTTGCTGGCTCTTCGTGTTTGTGGGTGTGGAGGTTTGAGCTGGGGCTGTTGGTGTTGGTTGTGTTCGGGGCCCTGTTTGACGAGAACCGGCCCATCAGGTGGCCGAGTACGACACGGCGGCCACCACGCCCAACAGCGCGGGTCGTATTCGGCCGGCGTCGGGTAGTCGACTACGACCTCACACGCCCGAATACGACCTCGCCAACCCAAAAACGACCCCCTGCGCCCGACCGAGCACGACCTCGCCAACCCGAGAACGACCTCCGCACGGCGAGTACGACCTCATTAGCCCGAGAACGGCCCTCGAGCAAGATCGCCACACCACACTCCCCACCCGCCGCGCCGCCGGAACACGCACGCCATCCACCACTCGCCGAAGCACCGCCGATCCACCCGTCCACCGAACCCTCAAACGCGAAGATCCCGTTTGCTACCGACGCAAACTTTGTTGTCAGCTCCAGCGTTGCCGCTGACGAACCCAGCTAGCACGTTAGGAGGCGTAAGGCCCTCACACGCGCGGGACGCGGTCCAGGGTGGGCTCGCCGACGCGGGTGTCGAGGTACTCGCGCACGCGCTTGCGGCGGTGCATGGCCACGTAGTGGCGCTCCACCTCGCCGGTGTACACCTGGCGCGGGCGACCGATGCGCTTGGCCGGGTCATTCATCATCTCCCGGTACTGGGCGATCCAGCCGGGCAGGCGCCCGAGCGCGAACAGGGGGGTGAACATCTTCGTGGGGAAGCCCATCGCCTGGTAGATCAGGCCGGTGTAGAAGTCAACGTTCGGGTACAGGCTGCGGGAAATGAAGTAGTCGTCGGACAGGGCGACCTCCTCCAGCTCCATGGCGATCTCCAGCTTGCGGTCCCCGTCCTTGGAACCCAGGCGTGTGAGCACCTCGTGCGCGGTCTCCTTCACCAGGGCAGCGCGTGGGTCGTAGTTCTTGTAGACGCGGTGCCCGAAGCCCATTAGGCGCACGCCGTCCTCCTTGTTCTTCACCTTGCGGACGAACTCGGAGGTGCTCATGCCCTCAGACTGAATGGTGTCCAGCATGCGCAGCACGGCCTCGTTGGCGCCGCCGTGCAGCGGCCCGGACAGGGCGCCGACGCCGGCAGCCACGGAGGCGTACATATTGGCGTCCGAGGAACCCACCAGGCGCACGGTAGAGGTGGAGCAGTTCTGCTCGTGGTCAGCGTGCAGGATCAGCAGCATGTCCAGGGCACGCACCACGGTGGGATCGATGTCGCTGGCCTGGTAGGGCATGCCGAAGGTCATGTTCAGGAAGTCCTCGACGTAACCGCGCTTGGGGTCGGGGTACAGCAGCGGCAGCCCGATGGCGCGGCGCGCGATGTAGCTGATCATCGTCGGCATCTTGCTCAGCAGCAGGACGGTGGCCAGCTCGGTCTCGTAGGGGTCGTGCGGGTTGAGGGTGTCCTCGTAGTAGGTGGCCAGGCCGGCGATGCCCGCCTGGAGGATCGCCATGGGGTGCCCGGAGGAGGGGAAGGAGGTGAAGAAGCTGCGGAAGTCCTCGTGCAGCAGCCGGTGACGGCCGATGCGCCGTTGGAAGCGCTCGAAGGTCTCCGGGTCGGGCAGTTCCCCGTTGATCAGCAGGTAGGCGACCTCCAGGAAGGTGGAGGACTTGGCCAGCTCCTCGATCGGGTAGCCGCGGTAGCGCAGGATGCCGGCGGCGCCGTCGATGTAGGTGATGTCAGAGGTGCAGGCGGCGGTGTTGGTGAAGCCGGGGTCGAGTGTGACCAGGCCCGTGGCCCCCAGCAGCTTGCCGATGGCGAGCCCGGCGGAGCCCTCGGTTGCCAGCGCGCGCGGCAGTTCCAGGCTGGTCTCTCCGACGGTAAGCATCCCGGGGGCGTCCTGGGCGCGGAGGTCAGTGGGCGTTTCGGTCATAAGTGTCTCCTTGCTGGCGACGGCGGGGCTGCGGGCGCGGCCCCGGACCTGTCTGCCGGGAACCTTACCGGCCCGCGGGCGCCGTCGTCGCCCCGGTCAGTTCACCCGGGCGAGAACCGGCAGTTCCGGGACTCCCCGCCCGTCAGCCCGCGAACCGCGCGGCCGCCTCGGGAGCGCGCAGGCGGCGTACGGCGGCGGCAACCCGCTCGTCGGTGTCGGTTAGTGACATGCGCACGTGCCCGGCGCCGGCCGCTCCGTAGAAGTCTCCGGGGGCGACGACGATCCCCATTTCGGCAAAGGCACCCACCAGGTCCCACGCGCTCATGGATGCAGGCCCGCTCAGCCACAGGTACAGGCCCGCCACGGATTCGGGGTCATTGACCAGGCCGACGGCGGCGGTCGCCTCCAGCAGGGCCTCGCGCCGGGCCCGGTAGACCGCCCGCTGGGCCGCCACGTGCGCGTCGTCGGCCAGGGTGGCGGCCAGGGCATTCTGCACGGGGGCGGGAGGGAGCATACCGGTATGGCGGCGCACCTCGGTGACGGGTGCCACCAGGTTCGGGTCGCCGGCGAGGAAGGCGGCCCGGTAGCCGGCGAGGTTGGACTGCTTGGACAGGGAGTACAGGGCGAGCAACCCCGTGAAGTCCGGCGCGCCGTCGGGGCCGGTGCCGGTCACGCGCGGGTCCAGGAGACTGGGGACGCCGACGGTGGCCCAGGGCTCCTCCCAGGCGAGTTCGGCGTAGCACTCGTCGGACAGGACGACGACGCCGCGCGCCCGCGCCCAGGTGACAATGCACGCGAGCTGCTCGACGCCGAGGACGTGCCCGTCTGGGTTGCCGGGACTGTTGAGCCAGATGGCGGCGAGGCGGCCTTCGGACAGCTCCCAGGTGTCGGGGTTGGCGGCGGTGTCGACGGGGACGGGGGTGGCGCCGGCCAGGCGGGCACCGACGTCGTAGGTGGGGTAGGCGGCGCGCGGGTGGGCGATGAGGTCGCCGGGGCGGGCGCCGAGCTGGAGCGGCAGCTGGGCCACGGACTCCTTGGAGCCGATGGTGGGGATCACGGCGGCGTCGCTCAGGCCGGGCACGCCGCGGCGGCGACGCATCCAGTCGATGATGGCGGCACGCACCTGGGGCGTGCCGTCGGCGGGCGGGTAGCCGGGGGCGTTCACGGCGGCGGCGAGTGCCTCGCGGGCTACGGTCGGGGTGGGGTCGACGGGCGTGCCAATAGACAGGTCGACGACGCCGTCGGGGTGCTGGGAGGCGCGCTGCCGGTAGGGGCGCAGGGAGTGCCAGGGAAAGTCGGGCAGGGCGAGCGGGCGGGGCAGGGCGGCCGGAGCAGAGGCAGCGGGGTCGGGGACGGCGGGCGTGGAGGCGTTCACGCCGCCATTGTGTCGCGTTCTCGCCTCCGTAGCAGCGATCTAGCGGGCGACAGCGTGAGGCGTCTCATCGTCCGATACCCCCCCCAAGCACTTGCTACACCTGATGCATCTGCTACATTTATCGCAGGCGACGCAGCGCCTGCTGCTCGTCCAAGGAGACCCCGATGGCCACTAAGACCAACACCGTAACAACCGTTAACGCCGCCTCCGTTAATGAGCAGAGCATGGACGTCCTGCTCGGCGCCGCACACAGCCTCCCCCAGGGATCGCCACTGGCAATCCTGCTGGAGAACATACTGGCTTCCCTGCGCAGCGGCGTCGACGTCGCAGCACTCAGCCTCGACCGTCCAGTCACCCCAAATCAGGCGGCAGCAGCTCTCGGCATGAGCCGTCCGAGCGTGTACAAGCTCATGGACTCCGGCCTCTTGAAGTTCCACTACGTCGGCAAGGACCGCCGTATTCCGGCAACAGCCCTGGTCGACTACCTCGACCGTCGCGAACGCGCTAGTGCGCAGCTGGCGGAAGACCTGGCCAACCGCGACCGCACCATCAAGCAGGCCGTGGATGCGATCGCGCCGCTGTCCGCCGAGGACCTCGCCGAGCTCGAGGAGGCCTGATCTGCTCGCCTTGTGGCCGAACAGCTAGCGCAGCCGTTCGGCCACAAGGCGAGCAACTGGCAGCCTCGTCTCGCAGGCCTCGCACACCGGTAGGCCCTCGTCACGCCTGACAACGAACCACTCGCCGCACAGGGCCCGCACAGCTCGCCCTTCCACCGCGCTCTCAGCAACCAGTTCCTTGCGGGTGTAATGAAGATGCGTAGGCCGAAGACGCTCACCAAGGGCCGTCTCCGCCAGCTCGCCCACTTCATCTGCGGACTCCACCGCCACAAGCCACTGCAACCGAGACGCCGGGACGATGAAATCGTAGTAGACACCTGAGCCGTCCGGGAGCGCAACGGCGTCAGGACGTCGATGACCGGCCAAAAGCGTCACCGCCTCGGCAATGGTGGTGCTCAGCAATTTATCCTCCGCCCGCCTTGTCACGACTACCACGTCCAGGAGCGCCTCGCCTCGCAAGCCTGGAGCCGCATCGACCTCAGGCAGGTCTGCCGCAACTGACACCGTTATCGTCGACGAGAAGGTACTTGAACGCGCGGATGCGTCTAGTCTGGGTTCTTCCCGCTGCACCAAGAGCTCACTGCTGTGGTCATCAGCCACCACCGCAGCGCCAACCGCCCCGATGATTGCCGCTAGCGTCTGTATGCGCCACCGACGAATCTCGGCTCGAGCCTGTTCCCGTCTTCGAAGAGTGCGATCCACCGGCCTTGGCATCCAGTCGTGCGCGCGAGCGGCCTCCAGCTGGCCTGCGACAGCGGAGTGGAACCGATCATGCCGTTGCGCATAGACAATCCAGCCGATCCCATCGTCGTCGACGATCATTGCCCCGCGCCACGCCGCACCTTCACGGGTACGTAGCTCCAAGACCGGCCTTCCCGCAGCGGCACTCGCCTTGATATGCCGGTCCGTTCCGCGGGCTAGCGCCTTCTTGCCGGCGTCGATCAACGGGTGCGGCAGTTGGCTGATATCCACATCGGCGAGGTCCTTCCATCGAGAACGACGAATCGCATCCGGGATTGGGCCGCTGTATGACTCCGCAGGCAGTGCCTTGAGTGTTCTCACGGTCGGACGAACCTCGAACATGTCACCTACTAAGGTTCAGGGAGCTGCCAGCAACGTTGCAAACGTATCTTACGCTCCGTCTCGGCAACAGGTTACAAGTGCCGCTCGCGGAGCCAGTTCTACCGGTCTCGGCACGTCATTAGTGCCGGTCTCGGTGTGTTACTGGTGCCGGTCTCGGTGAAGGGTGCGGGCTCAGTAGCCGTTGGCGGCCTTCCACTCCTCGTTCTGGGGCTCCAGGGCGGCGATCATGGGATCGTCGTAGTCCTGCGGGCCGACGTTCTGCGCGCCGCCCGGTGAGCCCAGGCCCTTGAGGGAGAAGAAGTCGATGTTGGCCCGGGTGTAGTCCTCCCACTCCTCGGGGACGTCGTCCTCGTAGAAGATCGCCTCGGTGGGGCACACCGGCTCGCAGGCGCCGCAGTCAACGCACTCGTCGGCGTTGATGTACAGGCTGCGCTCACCCTCGTAGATGCAGTCGACCGGACACTCGTCCACGCACGCACGATCCTTGACGTCCACGCAGGGCTGAGCGATGACATAGGTCATTGACTGCTTCCTCTCTGTCTCCAGGCGTGCCGCGCGGGGCCGCGGGCGCATCTGCGTATCCAAGTATCTCCCCGCGGTGGCGCTGCGCCCAACAGCCGCGCAAGGTGTCAGCAAGTCCGCCGGATTGTTCTACTCGCCCGAGTCGT
The DNA here is from genome assembly GCF_009930875.1 of Actinomyces sp. 432. NCBI lineage: Bacteria > Bacillati > Actinomycetota > Actinomycetes > Actinomycetales > Actinomycetaceae > Actinomyces > Actinomyces sp. 432. Next base: position 744,172 of record NZ_CP025249.1, on the reverse strand, counting down.
ATTGCGTCACGCGCCGTGTGCGAATTGCGGGCACCGACGCCGATCCCGCCGTCCTCGGTGCCGCCGCGGCCCCGTCCGCCGGCCACCCGCAGCTGAGCTCAGCGACACACCACGGGGTTGTCGGAGTCGTAGGCAGTGGTCAGGACGTCGTCGGGCAGGCTCTCGCCATCGTGGCTGCGGGTGCGGGTAACGGTGACGTCGAATCCCTGCGTGCCCCCGCCGTAGGGCTCGCATCCCGGCCCGGAGCCGTACACAGTGGCGTAGGGCCGGTAGTTGGTGTGCTCACCCTCGGTGATGGTGACCTCGTAGTAGGGGGTGGACCACAGTCGCACGTGTACCTCGCCGTCGCCGGCCCAGGCCTGCACCAGCACCGTGTACGGGGTGGAGTTGCGCCATTTGACGTCCTTGACGCCGGTCCAGATGGTGGCCTCGCGCCCGGCCGGGTAGCGGGTGAACCAGTAGGTGTGGGGCCAGTGCTCCACATCGTCCATGCCGGCCTCGAAGCCGGCATTGAACACGGTGGTGCCCACCTGGGACAGGCCGCCGCCCATGGCGTCGGTGTGCTGCCCATCGGTGACTACGCCGGCGTAGGTATAGCCGTGCTCGAGGTCTACCGGACCGAGGGCGTCGGTGGTGGAGAAGGTCTCCCCCGGCGGCACCAGGGTGCCGTTGATCATCTCGGTGCCGCGCTGGAGGTTCTGGTCGCGCCCGTACTGGGAGACGTAGGGGGTGGAGAACTCGCCGACGATCTCGACGATCCCCCACTCCTCCTCCGGCATGGTCACCTCCGGCTGCAGGACGACCACGGTCGCGGTGGCGGTGCGATCCCCGTCGGCCTCGGTGCCGGCGGCTAGGACTGCCTCAGCCAGAGTGCTGGGGTCGATTCCCGTGCCAGTGGCTGAGGGGTGGTAGACGGGGGTGGCGTCCACGGCGGTATCGGGGTTGCCGTCGATGGTCCAGGTCGCGTCGGTGGCGGGCGCCTCAATGTCCCCGCCCAGGTCGGCGAGGACCGCGGCGTGCAGCGCCTCGGCGTCGAGAGTGGCAGTCAGGACGCCGTCGGTGGAGTCGATGTCGGTCAGGGCAGCGAGCGCCTCTGGGGCCAGGATGCTGGTGCCGGCGGCGTCCGTGCCGGCGCCGGCGGTGGTGACGGTGATGTCGTCACTCAGCAGCGGGGTCAGGACAGTGTCGATGAACTCCTGGGCCTCGGCGTCGGTGACGGCAGGGTTGGCGGTGCCAGCGGCCAGGGCGATGGTGGTCTCCTCCAGCGGCCAGGCGCCGGTCAGGGCGCTCACGCTCTCCGCCACGTTCAGCCCGGTGCCTACCGACCCGGGCGTGAGCACGGGGGTGGTGCCGTCCAGGGTGACGACGGCGTCGGCGGTGCCGGTGGCCAGCGTGCCCAGGCGGGCGTTGAGGGCGCGGGTGAGCGCGTCGGAGTCGACCCGGGTGACGGCGTCGACGGCGGTGCCCGCTAGCCTCCTTACCAGCGTGAGCGGGTTGAGGGTGGGGCCGGTGAGCCGGTCGACGCTGGCGGCGGCGTCCACGCTCACGCCGGAGCTGGCGGGGATGAGCGTGTCGGTGGCTTCGTCGACGGTGAGCGTGACAGGCTGCTCAAGCTGGGCGCCGATGGCGGTATCCACGGCAGCCACAGCCTGGGCACGAGTCATGCCGGAGACGTCCACGCCGGACACCGACGAGCCCGGGGCCAGGGTCCGGGTGGTCGCCCAGGCCAGTCCCAGCCAGGCGATCGCCAGGGTGGCGCCGAGTGCGGCCAGCAGTGGACGCACGATCGCACGGGTGCCCCGGGCAGCGGTCCCGCCGAGTGCCGCGACCGGTTCGGCGGAGTCGGGGACAGCGTCGGCGTGCGGGCCCGCTGAGGCGCGGGCGCCGACGTCGGGCGGGGTCTGGCTCATGAGGCGCATCTCCTGGTGGAGCAGTGAGATCCCGGCACCTCAGGCACCGGCGCGACGGCGTCGGGCAGCGTCCTTGAAACGCTCCTGGGAGTCGAGGATGACCTTGCGGATGCGCACGGCATCCGGAGTCACCTCCACGCACTCGTCCTCGGAGGCGAACTCCAGGGCCTCCTCCAGGGTGAGGCGTCGCGGCGGCGTGAGCGCCTCGTAGACGTCGGCAGTAGAGGAGCGCATGTTGGTCTGCTGCTTCTCCCGCACCACGTTGACGTCCATGTCCTCATCGCGGGGGTTCTCCCCCACGACCTGCCCCTCGTAGGTCTCCTGACCGGGCTCGACGAAGAACGTGCCGCGGTCCTGCAGGCGGATCAGCGCGTAGGCGGTGACGGCGCCGGCGCGGTCGGAGACCAGGGAGCCGGAGGTGCGGGCGGTGATCTGGCCCGCCCACGGCTCGTAGCCCTCGGAGATGGACGAGGCGATGCCGGTGCCGCGGGTCTCCGTGAGGAACTGGGTGCGCCAGCCGATCAGGCCACGGGCGGGCACCAGGAACTCCATGCGGATCCAGCCGGTGCCGTGGTTTGCCATTGTCTCCATGCGGCCCTTGCGGGCGGCCATGAGCTGGGTGACGGCGCCCAGGTGCTCCTCGGGCACATCGATGGTCATGCGCTCGACCGGCTCGTGGCGCTTGCCGTCGACCATCTTGGTAACCACCTGCGGCTTGCCTACGGTCAGCTCGAAGCCCTCGCGGCGCATCTGCTCCACCAGGATCGCCAGCGCCAGCTCACCGCGGCCCTGCACCTCCCAGGCGTCGGGGCGGGTGGTAGGTAGCACGCGCAGGGAGACATTGCCGACCAGCTCGCGGTCCAGGCGGTCCTTGACCTGCCGGGCGGTGACCTTGGCGCCCTTGGTGCGGCCGGCCATCGGCGAGGTGTTGATACCGATGGTCATGGAGATGGCGGGATCGTCTACCTTGATCAGTGGCAGGGGCCGCGGGTCCTCAGGGTCGACCAGGGACTCGCCGATGGTGATGTCCTCAATACCGGCGACGGCGACGATGTCACCGGCGTGGGCCTCCTCGGCGGGCTTGCGCTCCAGGCCCTCGGTTACCAGCAGCTCGGAGACGCGGGCGGAGGTGAGGGAGCCGTCGTGGCGGGCCCAGGCGACGGTCTGGCCCTTGCGCAGGGTGCCGGAGTGGATGCGCAGCAGCGCGAGCCGCCCCAGGAACGGGGAGGCGTCGAGGTTGGTCACGTGCGCCTGCAGGGGGGCGGACTCGTCGTAGGAGGGGCCGGGGATGCGATCAATAAGGGTGCGGAACAGGGGCTCGAGGTTCTTGGATGCGGGCAGCTCGCCGTCGGCGGGCTTGACGGTGTCCGCGCGGCGGGCCTTGGCGGACGCGTACACCACAGGCACGTCCAGCACGGCGTCCAGGTCGATGTCCGGGTGCTCATCGGCCAGGTCGGAGGCGAGCGAGAGCAGCAGGTCGGTGGTCTCGGACACGACCTCGTCCAGGCGAGAGTCGGGGCGGTCCACCTTGTTGACCACCAGGATGACCGGCAGGGAGGCGGCCAGGGCCTTGCGCAGCACGAAGCGGGTCTGAGGCAGGGGGCCCTCGGAGGCGTCCACGAGCAGGAGGACGCCGTCAACCATGGACAGCCCGCGCTCGACCTCGCCGCCGAAGTCGGCGTGGCCGGGGGTGTCGATGACGTTGATGGTGATACCGGCGGGAAGACCCGCATCGATGGCCGCGGGACCGGCGTAGTGGACGGCAGTGTTCTTGGCGAGGATCGTGATGCCCTTCTCGCGCTCCAGCTCACCGGAGTCCATGACGCGCTCGGTCGTGTTCTCCTCGGTGGCGCGGTTGCCGAAGGCGCCGGCCTCCCAGAGCATCGCGTCGACTAGGGTGGTCTTGCCGTGGTCGACGTGAGCGACGATGGCGACGTTGCGCAGGTCCTGGCGCACAGTCATGTGGGCTCTTTCCTCCATTTGGTAAGCGCCCGCGGGCGCACAAACTCAGGCAGGGTACCGCTACTGCGGCCGGACAGGCCATGACAGGCGCGACATGCGGCCTGTGCGGCCGCTCACCTCTGTTGACCCGTGATCTGGCGGCGACCGGGGCGGCTCAGAGCACTCCCGTCAGCAGTATTACGGCGGCGATGGTCGCTGCCACCACGGGGGCGCGGTTCCACCGCGAGCTCATCTGCCTGGTCTCGGACTGTTTCCGCTCGGGGCGGCTGTTGCGGGCCAGAATGGCCTCTTGGTATGCGGCGATGAGATCGCCCGCCGCATCGGCGTCCATCCGGGTGCGATACACGGAATCACCCTCCGCTAGGTACTCCTCTGGCACCGTCCGGCGCGCGGAGGCGTACCGCCCCGTGCGGCCGCCCCTTCCAAGCAGTTCGCGCTCCCGCAACTCCTGGCGTCTGCGGAAGGATGTCGACAACCCACCTGCACGCTGCGCGGCGGAGGCCTTGACCGTATGACCGGATCCGGTGATGATCTCCAGTCCCCAGCGGGTGCGGCAAGATTCCACCTCATCCCAGCCGACAGTATGCGTGCGCCATGCGTTACGCACAGTGATGCCGGCGTCCGCGATGGTGAGCTGCGGCGCCCACCACAAGCACCAAACCGCAAGCATCAGGAACAGGCCGCAGCCCAGGGCCTGCAGCCCGTTGCGGGTGCCGTCGGCGAGCCAAACCGTAATGACGGCCCAGGTCGTGCCGGCACCCGTCAGCAGGGTGCCAGCACGACCTGTCAGTGAGCGGATCACGACCGTGGGCAATGCCCCGTGGCTCCCTTACTCGGAGATGTAACCGACGTTCTCGGAACGGAAGTAGGCCAGGCCCTTGGCCCCGAAGTTCGCAAGGTTCTTCGGGACGGCCGTGAACTGCATGCGCTCGTAGATGGGGAAATTCATGACGTTCTCCCAGATGAGCACGTCGCACTCATTGGTCATGCGGATACGCTCATCATGATCCGGAGTCGACGCAATCTTTGCAGCATAGTCGTCGATCTCCGGGATCGACTGGGACGTGTAGTTACTCAAAGAACTCGAGCCGTATATCTGACCGATGTTGGCCATAGGGTACTGAGTACCCTCCCAGGTGAAGGCGGTCATCTCATAGTTCTTGGCGTTGATGTACTCGGGGAAATAGCTATTGGCGTCAACCGGGTCCAACTTCATCTCAATACCAACCTCGCTGAGCTGACTCTGCAGCAGGTTGGCCTCATTCTCCGTAGTCTGAGTCCCAGAGGGAACCGTAAAGGTGAAGCTAAGGCGCTGACCGTCCTTTTCGCGTACGCCATCAGCCCCCTCTACCCAGCCGGCGTCATCCAACAGCTGCTTGGCGGCGTCGGGGTCGTAGGACCAGTCACCCGAGTTGTCCTGGTAGCCCTCCTGAGGCGGCATGAAGAAATGGTTACCAAGCAACACGTCATCGACCTCGATCGGCAGTCCCGCCAGGTCGGAGGAGGCAATAGCGGCTCGATCACAGGCACGCAGGACCGCCTGACGCACAGCCTTGTCCGCCAGTGGACCGGATGCCGCATTGATGGTGAAATGCCGCCACTGCAGGCCGAAGTTCTGACGGATCTCGGCATCCTCCCGCCCGGCGGCCTGGTTGTAAACGTCTGCCGAGATGATGTAGTCGATAACGTCGATCGCCTTGTTCGCGAATGAGGTCGCTTCGGCTGCAGGGTCCAGGACGCGGAAGGTTACCTTATCCAGCAGTGGGGCCTCGCCCCACCACAGGTCGTTGGGGACCAGGGTCACCAGCTGCTGGGACTCGTTGTAGGAGTCCACCTTGAAGGGGCCGGCGAAGTAGTCGTTGTTGAAAGCGCCGGCGCCCGCCATCGACTCGTTGAAGGTCTTGGCGTCCACGAATAGCTCTTTCGGAAAGAGGGACGATAGCGGATTGGTCCAGTCGGGGAAAATCGACTTGAAGGTCACTTTAGCGGTCAGATCGTCGATAATGTCGACAGACTCAACGTCGGCGATACCATCCGTTGAGGCCCACTGATACTCGGGGTCATCGGCGTGAGCGAAGAAGGCCTCAATGTCTTCGGAGTCCATGTGACGCCCATTGCCCCAGACGGCATTCTCATTTAGGGCCACAGTGGCGACGGTCTTGCCATCCACATCCTCAGCCTCGAAGGTGGTGTAGAAGTTGGGGTTCGCGGTCGGGGTGCCGTCATCCGCCCAGTCGAGGAGGTAGGGGGAGACGAAGTCCAGAATATTACGCAGATTGACGTTAACGCCGTTGGCGTGATGATAGTTCCAATTGGCAATGGTGTTGGAAATGGCGAAGTTGAGGGTGCCGCCCTGTTGCAGGGAGGAGCGCTCTTGGCGATTCATCGCCTGGTCGAAGTCGATCTCGGCGTTTGCATCGGCAGATGAGTTCGAGTTGGACTCGGTGTTCTTGGCGCAGGCGGCCAGGGCGGCCATGACTGCCGCGGAGGCCGAGCCGGCAAGGAACAAGCGGCGGTTGATGTTCATATCAAAGCTCCGATTCGAGATGGATCCGGATGGTTGGACAGGGCGGCGCTACGCTGCCGCCGCAGTCAAGCCGTGGGCATGGTGTACATCATACGTTCATCTGCAGCAGTCGCATCCTGCTTGCGGCATCGTGTGACCTGCAGTTTCGTAGTTCTTGGTCACTACTACCTTGCTCCGGGCTAGGTACTCGCTGATGACGTCAGAACACAGCGGTACGCTCCGGGTAGTAGCAGGCGACCTCGTGGTCCTCACCCTCGCCGGTGAAGTCCGGCATTCGTTCCAGGCAGGCCTTTCTCTGCTCCTCATTCAGCTCGTTCGCGAACTTGGGGCAGCGAGTGCGGAAGCGGCAGCCCGAGGGGGGACTGGCCGGGGACGGCAGGTCGCCCTCCAGGATGATGCGGCTGCGCGTGCGCTCCTTCGCCGGATCCGGAATCGGAATGGCCGAGAGCAGTGCCTGCGTATACGGGTGAGCCGGCGCGGAGAACACCGCATCGACGTCACCGATCTCGACGATCTTGCCCAGGTACATGACGGCCACGCGATCGGCTATGTGCCGCACCACGGACAGGTCGTGGGCCACGAACAGGTAGCTGAGCCCCAGGGTCGCACGCAACTCGTCGAGCAGGTTGATGACGCCGGCCTGAATGGACACGTCCAGAGCAGAGACCGGCTCGTCCAGTACGAGCAGCTTCGGCTCCAGGGCCAGAGCCCGGGCGATGCCTATGCGCTGGCGCTGCCCGCCGGAGAAGTTGCGGGGATAGCGGTTGGCGTGGCTCGGTTCGAGCCCCACCAGTTTCATGAGCTCCTCGACGCGCGGACCGACCTGCTGCTTGCTCCAGCCATTGGCGCGCAGTGGCTCCGCGATGATGTCGTAGATGGGCAGACGCGGGTCCAGGGACGCCATGGGGTCCTGGAAGACGACCTGCAAATCGCGGCGGATCTGCTTGCGTTCAGCGCGGCTGATCGCAGCAGTATCCCTGCCCAAGACAACGATTTTGCCGTCCTGCGGCGCCTGCAGATTGAGCACCTCCATAAGCGTGGTGGTCTTGCCACAGCCCGACTCGCCAACAATTGCCAGCGTCTCGCCCTGGCGCACATCGAAGGAGATGCCGTCCACCGCGTGCACGGTGCCGACGCGCCGCTTGAACACTGCACCCTTCATCAGCGGGAATTCCTTCACCAGGCCGCCTACCCGCAGCACCTCGGGGCGCTGTGAGTGGGGCAGGTTCATGACATCGGCGGTCTTGAGGGAGGGGACCGGGAAGATGTCCGTGTAGTCGAGGTTGTTCTTCTCGATCTCCGGGAAGCGACGGCAGGCGGACTTTTGCTGCTCAGCGGCAGTGGAGTCAGATGGCAAGGCGTCGTCGCGGACCGGGACCAGATCGGGTTCGCCGTCCAGGCACTCCGCCACCGCCATGGGGCACCGCGGCGCAAATGGGCAGCCGGTGGGCGCCTCCAGCAGCGAGGGCGGCGCGCCTTCAAGGGTTGCCAGGGCGGAGTCCTTCTTGGCGTCGAGGCGGGGAAGCGACCCGAGCAGCCCGATCGTGTACGGCATGCGCGAGCGGTAGAAGATGTCGTCGACGTTACCGGTCTCGACAACCCGCCCCGCGTACATGACGGCGACCCGGTCGGCCATGCCGGCCACGACCCCCAGGTCGTGAGTAATCATGATGACGCCGGCGCCGGTCTCCTTCTGCGCCGTGCGCAGAACATCGAGGATCTGCGCCTGAATGGTCACGTCCAGCGCCGTGGTGGGCTCATCGGCGATGATCAGATCGGGGTTGTTGGCGATCGCGATGGCGATCACGGCGCGCTGCCTCATGCCTCCGGAGAACTCGTGCGGATAGGCCTTAAAACGCACCTCCGGATTGGGGATGCCCACCAGATCCAGCAGCTCGACCGCCCGCTTGTTGGCATCGGCGTCGGGCATGTCCGGGTTGTGGACCTTCAGCGCCTCGACGATCTGATCCCCAACCGTGTACACGGGCGTGAGGGCGGACAGCGGGTCCTGGAAAACCATAGAGACCTGGGCGCCCCTGATCTTGGACATGTACTCGTCGCTGCGCCCGAGCAGCTCGGTGCCGTACAGCCGCACCGACCCGGAAATATCCGCGGTCTCGTCAAGCAGTCCCATGACAGCCGTGGACGTAACCGACTTGCCGGAGCCCGATTCACCCACGAGGGCGAGCACCTCCCCGCGCCTAACTGTCAGGTCGATGCCGCGCACCGCGTGGACCCGGCCGTTCTCGGAGGGGAAGGAGACGTGCAGATCTGCAATTTCCAGCAGCGGGGCATCAGCCTCCCGATCCGGCAAGTCCTGTGCCTTGGCGGCCGTATCCCGGTTGCGCCGTGTCGCTCTCATGCCTTGCCTCCGGATTTGGACGAGGGGTCGATGGCGTCACGCAGCCCATCTCCCATGAAGTTGACGCATACGAGCATGAACACCAACACCGCGGCGGGCGCCAAGAAGATCCAGGGGTAGGTGGTTGCGGAGCGCTGTCCCTCCGCGATCAATGTGCCCAGGGAGGTGTTCGGCGCCTGCACACCGAAACCGAAGTAGGACAGCGTCGTCTCGCTGAGCACCGCGTAGGCGACGTTGAGCGTGGCATCGACGATCAGTAGTGAGGCGATGTTGGGGATGATGTGGCGGACGATGATGACGGGGCTGGGTACGTTCATGAATCGTGCCGCATTGACGTAGTCGAGGTTCTTGACGCTGAGGGTCAGCGAGCGCACCACGCGTGCCGTGAGCATCCAGCCGAATCCGCCCAGCAGCACAATCAAAAGGGCGGTCGATCCCTTGGCAGCCCCCGCCTTCTGGGACAGGATCGCGATGATCAGGAACGACGGCACCACCAGCAGCAGGTCGGTGGCCCACAGGGCGACCTTCTCCCACCAGCCGCCGAAATAGGCGGCGGAGGAACCGATGATCGCGGCGATACTGGTCTGCAGGAGGGCCACGAACACTCCGATCATCATCGACTTGCGGGTGCCCTCCACCACCATGGCGAAGACGTCGCGTCCGCCCTGGGTGGTGCCGAACCAGTGGTCGGCGCTGGGCGGCTGCAGGAATGCCTTCGAGTCGACGTCCGTGTAGGACCACTGACCAACACGGTTGCCGAAGATCGCCATCAGTGCGAGGGCCAGGATGCCAACAGCTCCGAATACGGCGGTCTTGTTGCGCAGGAAGCGGCGCAGAATGATGCGCCCGCGGGTAAGCCGCCTAGATTCCTTGGGGTTGTTGTCCAGAAGGTTGCCGCCGTCCGCGACGGTTACCGGTGCCTGTCCCGGCTGGTCCATGGCGGACTGCCCTGTGCCACTCAAGTTGGCGGTCGATTCCGTATCGGGCTGTACGGCGCCGTCTGGTTCGTTAGTCGAGCCATGCATGTCGGTCAGCTCACTCTCACCCGTGGGTCAACGATCGCGACAAAGACATCGGACAGCAACGCACCGGCCAATGTGCACAGGCCTGAGAACGCGACCACGGCGGTCACCCCGTTGATGTCGTAGCTCGAGATCGAGTTGATTGAGTACTCACCCATGCCGTGCCAGCCGTAGACGCGCTCGGTGATCGCCGCACCTGTGAACAGGCCGGCCAAGGCGAAGGCGAAGTAGGTGGCCATGGGGATCAGAGCGGTGCGCAGGGCGTGGCGAGTGGCGGCCTGATGCTTGCGCAGCCCCTTGGCGCGGGCGGTGCGCACATAGTCAGCGCCGAGCGTATCGAGCATGAGGTTGCGCTGGTAACGCGAGTAAGAGGCGATTGACCCCAGCGACATTGAGAGCGTCGGCAGCAGCAGGTGCTGGGCCCGCCCCAGGAAACCCTCGCCCTCACCGGTGAACTCGAAGATCTGGTAGCCGGTGGTCCGGTTGATGTGGACGGCGAGCACTTGCAGGAGAATCGCCAGCACCATCGCCGGCGTGGAGATCACGATCATCGCGAGCAGGGAGATCGCCCGGTCTGAGAACTTGTACTGGCGGGTCGCCGTCCAGGCGCCCAGGGCCACGCCACCGACCATGCCGATCATGGCGCCCAGGAACACCAACCGTACCGACACGGCGATCTTCGTTCCCAGCAACGCGTTGATCGATTCACCCTTTGGGGTGACGCCCCAGTCCCAGGAAGTGACCACCTCACGGAGCCAGGTGACGTATCGGCCCCACACGGGCATGTCCGAGCTGATGTTGTACTGGACGAGAGCAGCGTTGATCGCATCCCAGTTCAGCGACGGGTCCTCGCGGTTCCAGTTGTTGGCGGGGTCCAAGGACGCCGACGCCAACAAGTACGCCAGCGACGTCGCTATGAACAACAGGATCGCGTAGTTCGCAAGCCTGCGCATTAGGTACGGAAACATGCGGTCTTCTCTTTGGCGGGCCGCCGGAGGCCCGGACTCCGCGTGGGAGCCGATTCCGGTGCGGCTACGGACAGTGCCGCCCAGACACAGCCACCCGCGGGCGACCTTGGGACCGAACGGACCGTCTCACGATACCCGCATTTCGAAACGCGCCTGACACCCCGGACGTCAAAGCCGGGGGTTATGTCCAACGATGGACGGCGCAGAACCGGCCACTTCCGGCCGCACAAGTAACCTATACCACATTCTCGCCACCGGGTCGGAAGCAGGTCCCAGATCTGGGCTACTCACGCGCGAACCCGCCGCTCGCTTCAGAGAATCCGCGAGAACCCACCACCTTCGCTCGGCCCGAGTGCGGTACCCCACCGCGCAGGTGGGTGCCCGCCGTCGTCGCGCAATGCCTCAGCCGGCGGCGCGGGCGTCCCGGCGGCGGAACAGGGCGGCTACCACGGCGCCGGAGAGGTTGTGCCAGATGGAGAAGACCGCACCGGGTAGGGCCGCCTCCGGGCTGAAGTACTGGGCGGCGAGGCCCGCGGCCAGGCCGGAGTTCTGCATGCCTACCTCAATGGCGGTGGTGCGTGAGGCCTTCTCATTGCGGCTGGTGATCCAGCCGATCCCGTAACCCAGCAGGTAGCCGAGGCAGTTGTGCAGGACAACCACCAGCGCCACCAGCACGCCGACGGAGGCGATCTTGTCGGCCGAGCCGGAGACGACCGCGATCACCACGTAGCAAATGCCGAGGACCGAGATCCAGGGCATGACCGGCAGCAGCCGCTCCACATACCGCCCCAGGAGAGCGCGTATCACCAGGCCGCCGATGACCGGCACCAGCACGATCTTCACGATCGACAGCGCCATGGAGCCGGCGTCGACGGGCATGTACTGCCCGGCGAGCCACTGGGTCAGCAGCGGCGTCATCAGCGGGGCCAGCAGGGTGGAGATGGACGTCATGGTCACCGAGAGCGCCACATCACCGCGCGAGAGGTAGGAGATGACGTTGGAGGAGGTGCCGCCGGGCGCGCAGCCGACCAGGATGACGCCGGCGGCCAGGGCCGGGTCCAGCTGGAAGATGCGGGTCAGCGTCCAGGCGATGATGGGCATGACCACGAACTGGGCGGCCACTCCCACCAGAACCGGCAGGGGCCGACGCACCACCAGGGCGAAGTCGGGGACCGTCAGGGTCAGGCCCATGCCGAACATAATGATGCCCAGGGCGTAGTTGGTGCCCGCCGCCAGCGGATTGAGCGCCTCGGGGGCGAGCATCGCGGCGGCAAAGGCCAGCAGGATCAGCAGCGGGAAGACGGTCACGGCAATATAGGCCGAGCGGTCCTCGTCGCTGCGTCCCGCCCCCGCCGGGCGCGGGTCTACAGGCTGAGAAAGGTTTGGGGAGTCAGCTGGACTGTTCACGCTGTAGTCCTATCGCCACTCACCTCCGGGCGAGCAGACATTCTCAGGATCCGGGAGAAGCACCAGTCAGCGCAGGGCAGCCGGGCGGGGCAGCAGTGCGGCAACCAGGGACTTCAGCAGGTCGCCGACGATAAACGGCATGAGACCCAGGGAAACGGTGACGCCCCAGGAAGCTCCCGTGGCGGCGTGGAGCCAGACGAGCCCGGGGACGTACACGACCGCAGAGGCTGCGAGCATCAGGCCAACCCGCAACGCCATCGCGCGCAGGGCCGCAGCGCCTGCACCACGGTCAACAAGCACGGCCCCAGCTCTGCCGGCCAGCAGCGCCGCCAGCCCATACCCCAGCACATAGCCGAAGGAGGCGGTGACGCCGCCGTTCCAGCCAGCGAGCACCGGTGCGCCGAAGGCGGCTGCGGCGGCGAACAGGGCCACGGCGGCCAGGCCGCGGCGAGAACCGAGGACTCCGCCCACGCCAAGGGCGGCAAGGGTGCCGAGAGTGACCGGCACTGGAGTGAAGGGCAGCGGCAGGGCGACCTGACCGATCAGGGCGATGGCGGCGGCGCCACCGACGATGAGCGCGGCCTCGCGGGCCACGCGGCGGATCAGGGGTACGGCGGTGGCAGGGGCGGCTTCGAGGCTGGCAGCAGGGCGCATGTTTGTGCTCATGTCACCACCGTAGGGTCATCTGCGCCCATGACACACCGCCGTTTGCCGCCCGTATCCGCGAGCGCAACTTGTGGAATTCCTCCAATTCCCTACTACTGGCTAGCTCACCCGCCAAAGGCCGTGCCGCAGCTCGGTCAGCGCGTCAACGCCAAACAGAATGCCAGCTACACGGCAAGGGCCTTCCCCTACTCGCCCGTGTAACCGCCGCTTACACACCCACGCCGGTGTCCGCGGCACACCGCGGCCGCTAGGCAAGGTACGCCTGTCACGAAATGCACCACTTTCAACCGCAACCGCCCCTGGCACACCGCATCGAATCGCATGATTCTGCGGTGAGCGGGGATACCCCTCGGGAAGCAGACGCAGAAAGAGGTACATTCCATGACAGGTGTCGGCCTCAGGCGCGCCAAGCACGCCGCAAGAGGCCCTGCGAGCCGCGGCGTCAGGCGACGGTGACGTCACCGGAGGTCGTGCCGGTAGCAGAACCACCGTTGGTCGTGCTGACAGTGATAGACGAACTGCTGCCGGCGGTGATGGCACCGCCGAAGCTGGTGGCGTCCAGAGTCAGCGCCAGATTGCCGCCGTTGGAGCCGGAGTTGCCCCAGCGGTCCTCATCGGCCGTGGCCAGGCCCCCGGAGGTCTCCAGGGTGCAGCCGGTGAGCGTGGCCTCGGCGGTGGTGTTGGTGACGTAGAGGATCGGTACGTCCCGGCTGCAGGTCAGGGACACATTCGTAAGCGCGAGCGCGGAGGCCTCGGTGGCGGCATCGGAGTCGGCTGCGTCCCCGGACATGGACTGGTACAGCATGACGCCGGCGGTCTCCGAGTCGGTGGTGAGGGTCGAGTCGGAGACGGTGGCGCGGTTCTTGCCCTCAACCACGATCGCCTGCCCCTGACCTGCGGTGCCGGTCAGGCCGGAGACGGTGATCTCGCCGGTGGAGTAGATGCAGGGTGAGCCGTCGCCGGCGGTGGTGAAGTTGTTGGTTCCGTCTACCGTCACGGTGCCCGAACCGCGGTCCGTGGCGACAGCCGCGCAGTGGGCGCCCTCGGTGGTGATGGTGAGGTCGGCGCCGGTGATCGCTCCGGCGTAGGTGGCGTGCAGGCCACGGGAGGACTCGCCGGTAGTGGCGATGGCGCTGGCGGTGACCTCGGCGGTGGCGCCGCCGGTGGCGACTACCCCGTTGGCGCCGGAGGCATCGGTAGTCATGGCGGTCTGGCCGATGCTGGCGCTGCTGCCCGCGCCAACCACCACCACGGCGGAGTTGAGCCCGTAGAAGCTGTAGGAGTCATCCACCCCGTGCTCGCCGTCGGTGGAGGCGTCGCCGGACTTGTTGATGCGGGCGTTGGTGATGGTGAGGCTGCCTCCATTCACCACCAGGAAAACAGCCTCGTCGGCGCTGGTGGACTCGAAGGTACCGCCGTCAATAGTCGCCTCGATGCCATCCACCAGGTAGGCACCGCTCAGGCTGATCTCCTTGTCACCGATGGTGCCGGTCCAGGAGCCTGCGGACAGGACCGTGTTCGACTCCGATGCCTCGTGGTACTCCGGGCCGGTAGCGGGCGTCTCGTCGGCGGTGGCGGCGTCCGCCGCGGCGGTGGCGCCCCCGGTAGCGGGCGAGGCGGTGGACGTGGAGGTGCTGGAGGAGCCGCAGGCGGCCAGTGCGCCGGCCGCGGCCAGGCCGAGTCCGCCCAGCAGCATGGAACGGCGCCGCGTGTGGAGGCGGCTGCCGTCGCCGGGTTCGCGGTCGGTACGGTATTCGGTAGTAGCGCCAAAGCGCATGGGGGTCTCCTTTAGGTGCGGCGCTGCCCGGACGGCGCGCGAGTCGGCCGTCGCCGCAGCGCCGGGTTACTGGTCACCGACCACTGTGGCCGTCCCCCTTGTGCGCCGCCTGTGTCCCCCGTAGGGCTCCGGCGTGAATGCCGCACCGCAGGCGATGCATTAGCGTGCGCCCATGCCCGCACTCCCCCGTCCTTCCGGTCCTGACCCCGCTCCCTTCGCCCTGGTGCCCGCCGCCTACGTGCTGCTGCTACGCCAGCGCGGGCGCACCGTCGCATCCGCGCTAGATGGACGTGCCACCCGCGTGAGCCGGGAGCATCGCCCCCACGGCGATCCCCGCCCCGGTCCGGCCGCAGACACCGAGGTCCTGCTACAGCTGCGCCGCAACACCGGGTTCATGGACGGGCACTGGGCTGCCGGGATCGCGGGACACGTCGAGCCGGGCGAGTCGGTGACCGCGGCTGCCGTACGGGAAGGCGCCGAGGAGATGGGCGTCGTCATCGACCCGGGTGAGCTGCTGCCGCTGACCGCCATGCACCGCTCGAATGCGGTCGGCGGGCCGGCACTGGAGCAGCGCGTCGACTTCTTCTTCACCCTCACCCGCTGGTACGGCGCCCCCACCATCCAGGAGCCCGCTAAGTGCGGAGGCCTGGAGTGGTTCGCGCTGGACTCCCTGCCCGATCCGATACCCCCGCACGAATTAGCAGCGCTGCGGCTCCTGGCGACGGCGCTCGACTCCGGGCGGCCCGCCCCGGCAATCACGTCCTTCGGCTTCACCGCGCGCTGAGGCACGCACCCAGATCGCGCGCCCGAGACGATGCCGGCGGGGCGCGGACTGTGTCCGCGCCCCGCCGGCATCAGTGTTCTCCCGGGCCCGTCTACCACCGCACCCGGGCAGAGGCCGCTCAGGCCTTGCGCGAGTTGATGGAGGCGACGACTGCGTCGAGGGTGGCCGCCAGCTCACCGTCCCGCAGGTCCGCGGGGGTGAAGGTGCTCATGTCAGCCGAGGCGTCCATGTACAGCATCAGCTGCACGGCCGGGAAGACTGTGTGCATGCTCCAGCCGCCCAGGACCGTGCGCCACTGCTCGACGGCACGGATCGCGCCGTCACCGGAGTAGCCGACAAAGCCGACCGTCTTGTTCGCGAACTCGGAGAAGAGGTGGTCGGTGGCGTTCTTGAAGGCGCCGGGGATGCCGTGATCGTACTCGGAGGTGACGAACACGAAGCCGTCCTGGGAGTCGATGGCCTCGGACCAGGCCTGAACCCGCGGGTCGTCATACTGCTTGTTCGCCGCCGCAGGCGGGATCGGAGAGGTGAACAGGGGCAGGTCAAAGGACTTGACGTCGATGATGGAGTAGTGGGCGTCGCCACGAGCACGCGCGTGCTCAAGCACCCACTCGGCGATCTGCTCGCCGAGGCGGACCTCCCGCACCGATCCGAGGACGATCCCGATCTTGGGCTTGTTGGTCATGGAGTTGTTCCCTTCAGGCCATAGCCCGCCCGGGTCCGGGCGGCGCAGGACACAACTCAACACGGCGGCCACTGCCAGGGCTAGCGAAACCGAACGTTGACATCGCCACAGCCTCGTAACCTGCGTTACGTCCGTTCACGCTGCAGGCGCCCTGCAGGCAGCCGACTCGCGGCACTAACCGGCCCGCAGTTCGGGCCGCAGGCTGATGACCACCCGACCGGCAACCCGGCTACAGGCCCAGGAAGTCCAGGATGTCGGGCAGCTCCCGCCGGGCCTGCGCCAGGCCGAGCTCGTAGGCACTCACCACGCGGTCATAGCGCAGCTCACCGTTTTCAATCGGCATGCGATCCGGCTGGAACAGGTAGACGCGGCCTTCACGCCGCCCCTGCTCCAGCTCCTCCATGGTGCGGTTGTAGCCGGCGGGCCGGTTGATGATGGCCTCGGCGACCGCCGGCTGCTTGTAGAACATGCGCCGATAAGCGGCCGCACGCTTCTCAGCGGGCTTGCGGTAGCCGGCCGGGCGCGTGGAGACCACAAGCATGCGCTCGTAGCCGTCTGCCACCGCCGCGTCGGTGGCGAAACCACCGGTCGGCCCGAGCGCGCCGTCGAGGTAGGGCACCTTATCGATGTGAACGGTGGGCATTAGCACCGGCATGGACGAGGAGGCCTGGCAGCGCACCAGCAGGTCTTCCATGGCGTCCATGTCCTCCAGGCCCCAGTAGACCTCCTCGCCGGTGTCGCAGCGGAAGGAGCCGATGCGCACGGTCGCCTTGGAGGCCTTGAAGGTGTCCCAGTCGAAGGGGAAGCGCTCATCCGGCAAAGAGGTGTGCTGGTAGATGTGCTCGGAGTTGAAGTACCCGCGCCCGCGCGCGAAGCTGCCCCAGCCGCCGGCCTCCGGGTCAGTGGTCAGTCCGACGAAGGCCTCACGAGTGCGCCACAGGTCGCGGGAGACCATGTTGACCGTGTTCGTTGACCCCGCGGAGATGCCACCGACCCAGGGGAAGAACAGTCCCTCCTCCAGCAGCACCTGCACGAGCGCCGCGGTGTAGGTGCCGCGCATGCCACCCCCCTCGAATACGAGGGCGACGTCCTCAACGCGCCGGGTGATCGGGGCGGGCGCGTGGGCCGGATCGCCGTAGGGAACAGGACGGGCTGGAGCGGGAGTCGCAGTGGTCATGATGGGTAAAGGCTATCGAGTCCGCTCGAGCTACGCGGACGTGATCCCCACCGCAACACTTTCAGCCGGAGGGCGAGCATCCGGCCGGAGGCCCGCCACCCCTAGCCCGCGGCGCTCGAGTCGCGTAGCGTGAAGCCATGGCGAATCCAATGCTGCTTCAGCCCCTTTCCCTGCGCGGGCTCACCGCCCGCAACCGCCTGTGGCTTCCTCCCATGTGCATGTACTCGGTCGTCACTGAGGACGGCATTCCGGGCAACTGGCACGCCCTGCACTACGGCACACGCGCCCAGGGCGGCTTCGGCACGATCATCGTGGAGGCCAGCGCCGTCACCCCGGAGGGGCGCCTGTCCCCCAATGACCTGGGCCTGTGGGATGACGCCCAGATCGCGGGGCACGAGTATCTCGTCAAGGCCATCCACATCGGCGGCGCACTGGCGGGTGTGCAACTCGGCCACGGGGGACGCAAGGCGGGCACGCCGCCGTGGCGGCCCGACGTGGACGGCGCCCGCTCGGGCACGCTGCCCGGCTGGGACCTGGTGGCGCCCACCACCACGCCCTATCCGGCGCACGCCGCGCCGCGCGCCCTGACCACGGATGAGATCGCCGATACGGTGCAGGCCTTCGCCGCGGCCGCCCGCCGCGCGGTGGCCGCCGGGTACGACGTGATCGAGCTGCACGGCGCCCATGGCTACTTGATTCACCAGTTCCTCTCTCCGCTGTCCAACACGCGCACCGATGCCTACGGCGGCTCGGACGAGGGGCGCAGGCGTTTCGCACTGGAGGTGGTCCGGGCGGTGCGCGAGGCCATTGGGGACGACAAGGTCCTTGACATCCGCCTGTCCGCGACCGACTGGGCCGAGGGCGGGGTTACCGGCGAGCAGACCGCTGAGCTGGCTCAGCAGCTGGTGCAGGCGGGCGTTGACGTGCTGCACGTGTCCACCGGCGGGAACGTGCCTACGAAGGTGCCGGTGGGGCCCGGCTATCAGGTCCCCTACGCCGCCCAGGTCAAGCAGGCCGTGGCCGGCATGACGACGCCGGGTGGCGGGCAACCGCAGGTGGTTACCGTGGGCATCATCGACTCCGGCCTGCAGGCCGAGCAGATCCTGGTGGCAGGCCTGGCCGACGCCGTCGCCGCGGGACGGCCGGCGCTGCGTGACCCCTACCTGCCGGTGCGCTGGAGCCACGAGCTCGGCGTGAACGACTGGCAGGCCGTTCATCTACCGGTCCAGTACTGGCGCGGCGCCTGGCGCTGAAACCGGCTGGGACCCTGCGCGGCTGGTGCTGGCGGTTGCGTTGCCGGGCACTCGCGCTTGGCGGCCGCCCGGCACCCGCCGTACTCGGCCGGGGCCTGGGCGGCTGCCGCAGCACGGCGGACCGAGGGACTGCGCGCGTCGGCCGCTCTGCGTTCTCAGGCTCCCAGCCAGTAGGAGCGCATCGCGCGGGCTAGGTTAAGGCCGTCGCTCAGGGCGCACATCTCCCGCTGGGAGTGCATGGACAGCAGCGGCTGGCCGACGTCGACCGTGGGAATGCCCAAGCGGGTGGCGGTGATGGGGCCGATCGTGGTGCCGCAGGGCACGGCGTTGTTGGACACGAAGTCCTGGCTGGGCACGGCGGCCGCGCGGCAGGCACGCGCCCACGCGGCCACGGCAGCGGCGTCGGTCGCGTAGCGCTGCTGGGCGTTGATCTTCAGCAACGGCCCACCGCCGAGGACGGGGCGTACGGCGGGGTCGTGCAGCTGGGGATGGTTCGGGTGGGTGGCGTGGCCCGCGTCGGCTGAGACGCACAGCGAGCGGGCCAGCAGGGCAGCGTAGGCCTCGTCGGACACTCCCAGCACACGTGCCAGGCGCTCCAGGACGGTCTGCAGAAAGGGGCCGGCGGCGCCGGCGCGGGTCCCGCTGCCAACCTCCTCATGGTCGTTGGCCACGAATACGACCGGGTTGGGGAGATCGGCGTCGGCGCGCGCCAGACCCTCGAGGGCGGCGAGTGCGGCGTGCACCGAGGAGAGATTGTCCAGGCGAGCGGAGGCGAGGAACTCGCCGTGAAGCCCGAACCGGGCCGGAGGCTCGGTGGGGTAGGTGAGGATGTCGGCGAAGGCGAGGTCGGCGGGGTCGATGCCCGCCAGGTCGCACAGGTAGAGCTCTGGCGCGTCAGGGCGCGGCGGGGCGGTCGCGGCGCGGGCGGGGCCGGCGCCCTCTGCTGCGCCAGCCACGGGGGCGTCCGCCGGGCCGGCCAGGGTCCACAGGGGAAGTAGGTGGGCCTGCTTGTCCAGGTGCAGGGAGTCGTTCACGGAGCGGTCCAGGTGTGGCGCCACCTGGGCTACACGGGCGATCGGACCGGTGCGCACCAGATGTGCGGTGCCCTCATGCGTGACCAGGCGACCGGCCAGTCCCAGCTCCCGGTCCAGGAATGAGTTCAGCAGCGGCCCCCCGTATACCTCCACGTTCAGTAGCTGCACGCCCTCTCGCACCATGGCGGCACGGGGCTTGAGCCGCAGCGCCGGCGAGTCGGTGTGGGCGCCGACGATCCGCCAGCCCGCATCTGCCCCCGTGCGCCCGGGCAGCAGCCAGGCGATCACCGCGCCGTCACGGATGGTGTAGCCGCGCCGGGGCAGGTCGGCGCCCCAGGGCGCGCGCTCATCCACTGCCGTCAGGCCTACCGCATCCAGTCGGCGCGCGACCTCCGCGGCTGCGTGGTAGCTGGTGGGCGAGGCGACGACGAAGTCGATGATGGACTCGGCGTAGGCATCATCGCCACGCAGGGCGGGTGCGGTAAGGGTTGCGGGATCTGCCATGGGCCCAAGTATGGCCCCCTGGCCAATCATGTCCGCGGCCGCGCTCCGCGCTGCGGTACTCGTCATCCTCTTTCCGGGACTCACTGGCGAAACTGCGCGCCTTACGCCACGATCACCTCATGACGTCGCCCTCCCCCGCCCCGCCCGCCATCCCCGCCCTCGGCACCAGTGCGGTGCGGGCCGTTCTACTGGACGCCGACGGCGTACTGCAGTTCATCGGCACTCCGTGGGACCAGGCGCTGACCGCCGGCGGCGGCGCGGAGTTCTGCCGTCGTCTCCTCGCCGAGGAAGCCGCCGCACTGGAGGGGCGCGAGAGCCTGCGCACCCTGCTGGAGCGGCTGGTTGACGAGCTGGAGCTCACCACCGGCGCGGAGCAGCTTCTGGAACTATGGTGGCAGGCCACACCGGACCCGCTCGCCTGGCAGACCGTGCGCGACCTCAAGGCCGCCGGGTACACCACGGTGCTGGCCACCAATCAGCAGCACGAGCGCCGCGCCTGGATGCGCGCCGCCCTCGGCTATGACGGCCTGTGCGACGTGGACGCCTACTCGTGCACACTCGGGGTAGCCAAGCCCAGCCCGGACTACTTCCGTGCCGTACTGGACCTGGCGGGGGCAGATCCGGATGAGGCACTGTTCGTTGATGACAACGCCACCAATGTGAGCGCAGCCGCAGCGATTGGTATCCGCACCGTGCATCACCCGGCGGACGCCGGCGGCGCCCTGCTGCGCCAGGAGGTCATCTCCGCATTGACGGACCCGCATCGTTCTTGAGGAGGACAGGCCAGTCGGCAGTCTCATACTTTCGGAAACCAGATTTCATTCATACGGGCTTGCGAGCCGCGCCCGGACGCACAAAACTCAGTGCTGTTGGCGCAACTGACGAGGCGCACGAGAGGAAGACCATGACGAGCATCTCGACGTCCAGGCAAATGCAAGGACCGTACGCCTCCTCCGCTGCCGCCCGGACACCGAGCAGCATCACGGCCGCCACCACCGCGCACCGGCGCCTGAACGCCCGGCTGGATGACCCCGCACGACGCGCCCCACGCGTCTTCATGAACCTGCTTAGGCGCATTCACCGACTACTTCCGGGCATCGTGCGCCGTCGCGTCCCGGTGACCTTCATCGGCTACGCGCTGATCAACGGCTCCGGCTTCATCATTGACATCGCTTTCCTGTGGCTGTTCTACGAGCGGATGCACTGGTTCTACCCGCTGGCAGTCACCGTCGGCTACGCAATCGCCGGCGTGTACTCGCTACTGCTGAACCGGTGGCTGAACTTCCAGTCCCACGGCTCACTGACGTCCCAGGGATCGCGGTACGCAGTCGGCCTGGTTTCCCAGTACGTCATCTTCATTCTGGGACTGTCCAGCCTGCTGCACCTGGTGGGTGTCAACGCCGAGCTGGCGCGGTTCGCCTCCGCCTGCTGCGAGGGAATCTACCTGTACGCGCTGATGCGCCTGTGGGTATTCCGCGGCACCCCTGAGCCTACCGCCGACGCCGCCTGACCCCTGCCTCACCGCCTCATCGGCAGCGAGGGCGCCCCGGGGCGCCTCTCACCAGAAGGCGCGCGTGGTCTCCGCGGGCCCGTCAAGCTCGGTGTAGCCGGCGTCAACCACCGACACCGGGCGCGGTCGGGAGCCCCAGGAGGACTCCGTCGGGAAGACGACGCGCACCCGGTACCCCTGCGCGGCCCAGCGCTCGTGCAGGTCGGCGGGCAGTTGTGGGCTCTGCCAGGCCAACTGGGCGGCGTGCGCGACCTGCGCGCACAGCTTCCCGCTGGTCATCTCCTCCAGCGGGGTCACCTCCACAGTCACCAGCGCCTGCCGGGAGGCCGACTCGCTGGACAGGGCGATCCCCCGGGCGGCGTCGGGGTCCTTGGCAACGGCAGCGGTGATCGCCGCGGGCGGCGGGGGCAGCTCGTCCCCGTGCGGGAAGTGCGTGCCCTCCACCTGGGTCTTGGCCAGCGGCGTCGGCAGCGGGCGCACCGGGCCGGGGACTATCGCACGCGCCTCGGCCACGCCCCAGCCCTCCGGCCCTTCCTGAGCGACCGTCACCCCGGGTAGTTCTTGGATCTCCTCCCACCGTAAGCCGCGAGCGCGGCGCACCAGCTTGCGGATGCGCCCGTCGCGCCAGTACTCGACGGCGTCGTGCCAGGGGCCGCCCGGCGCCGCCTCGGGGGCGGCCAGCAGGGCGACTACGGCGCGGGCCGCCGCCTCGGCGACGTCGATGCGGCGGGGCGGGTGCACCTTGTCGTAGTGGACGGCGATCTGCATGGCCCAGGGGATGGCGTGATCGGAGCTGACGGATGCGAGACGCGAATCGGCTGCCGCGTCGGCCGATTGCGGGGACAATGACTGCATGCGTCACATTATCTGGGACATGGGCGGCACACTGGTGGACACCTACCCGGAAGTCGACCGGGTCCTGTGCGAGGCGGCCTTCGGGGACGCGGAGCCCGAGCACCTGCGTCACGTCACCAGCCTGACCCGTCACTCCATTGCCCATGCGATCGCCACGCTCAGCGCCGAGCGGCGCCTGGAACCGGAGACGCTGGAGGCGGCGTACGCCGATTTGAAGGAGCGGTGGCGTCGGCGGCCTGCGCCCGTGATGGATGGCGCCCGGGAGGTGATGGCGCGGGTGAGCGAATTGGGTGGCCTGAACCTGGTGGCCACGCACCGGGACCGCGTTTCCGCCACCGCACTGCTGCAGGGGCTGCACCTGGAGATGGACGATGTTGTCTGCGCCCCGGATGGGGTGGCCCGCAAGCCCAGTCCTGACATGAACCTGTTGCTGGCGCAGCGGCACGGTCTTGACCCGGCGGAGGTCCTGTGCGTTGGGGACCGGCCGATCGACGTCGTAGCCGCACGGGAGGCGGGGATGCCGGCGGCGCTGCTGGTGCGTCCGGGCACCTCCGTGACCCTGCCCGACGACGCCCCCGGCGCACTCGTCGTCGCCAGCCTGCGGGACCTGCTCCCCTGCTGGACTGAGGTCTTCCGGCCCGTTCCGAGCGAACGCTGACGGCTGCTCGTAGGACCCGAAGTCAGTGATCCGCTGTGCCCGGCAGGCGCATCAGCAGGGCGTCATCGAAGACGAGGCCCGCGTAGCCGTCCACGTGCGCGACCTCCTGGAAGCCGGCGGCCAAGTGCGCAGCGACGGAGGCGTGGTTGGCAGTCTCGACGACGCTGAACAGGTCCTCCCCCGGCTCGAGCTCCTGCACCGCTGCACCGACCGCGGCCAGCAGGGCACGGCCGATCCCGCGGCGTCTGGCACCGGGGTCGACGATGAGGCCGGAGACCATCCAGTGCTCCGGGCGCCCCTCCATGTCACCGGGCAGGAGGAAGGCGCCGGAAAGGGCGACCGGGGCGGCCGTGTCATCGGCTTCGGCCGACTGGGCGACCGCATCGACCGCGGCCAAGTCGACCTCGGCCGCCTGCGCGACCGCGCCTTCAGCAGCGGTGGGCTCGGCGTCGTCGGCGGGGAGGGAGGCCAGCAGTAGAACCGGTAGGGCTGCAATCATGCGCGGCGCCTGGTCCAGCGCTTCCTCCACGCTGATCCCCCGCAGGGCGAGCAGGCGGGCGACCCGCGCGACGTCGTCGGGGCGGGCGGGGCGGATGTGGATACGCGAGCGCTCACTCATGCCGCTTCTCCCGTCCGGCGGTGGTGACAGGACCGATGCTCGCTGGGGTCGCCAGTGCAGTGGTCGGTGTTATGCCCGGGGACCTGTATTCAATGCCGGTGACGCGCATGGGAGCCATCATGCACCCGCGGGTGCCGGTGCCGCCTCAAGGACGGCCGCGGCACCCGCGGGTGGCGGTGGCGGTCCGCTGGTGGCGGATCGCATGGTGGCGGGGAGGCCCCGGCCTGCCCCGCAACGGGCTATGAGGCCCGTCCTACGGAGTGGATTCCGTGGCGCCTGGAGACCAGCCGCAGATGGCGCCTGCCGGGGCGCGAGTGGTCGCCGTCGTCCGGATCCGCCGGGTCGGGCGGGTTGACCAGGACGGCCTCGCCGACGGCGTGGTCGGGCTCCAGCTGCCAGCTGGGGCGGCGCAGTGCGTAGAAGACCAGCGGCGGCGCCCCGAGTACGACAATCACCAGGCCCACCACCAGGGCGTAGCCGGCACTGCTCAGCCCCGTGAACCCCGACGGGCGCACGAAGGACAGGATGAAGGCCGCGGCGCAGGCCGCGAAGCCGATCCCGGCAACCAGCCCCATGGCGGGGGTGCGGTAGGTGCGCCGTACCTGCGGGCGGGTGGCGCGCAGGCGCAGGGCGGCGGCGAACAGCATCATGTACATGATCAGGTAGAGCGCGGCGGCCATGTCGATCAGGGTGACGAAGGCGGTGTTGCCGTTGGGGATGACCACGAACAGCAGCGCCAGGATCGTCACGATTACGCCTTGCAGCAGCAGGATGGAGCGCTGCACGCCGGCCCGGTTGCGCTTCTGCAGGACCGGCGGCAGCAGGCCGGTGCGGGCGGCGGTGAGCAGGCCCTTGGACGGGCCGGCGATCCAGGTGACCACGGAGGCGAAGGCGCCCAGGGCGATCAGCAGAGAGATCAACGGAGTGCCCCAGGCCAGGTGCCAGTGGTCGAAGTAGGTCTGGAAGGCCAGGTTGATGCCGTCCACCACGCCCAGGCTCGCCCTGGGGACCGCGACGGCGATCGCCAGGGTCGGCAGGATGAAGATCGCCAGGATCACCACCGCCGAGATCAGGACCGTGCGCGGGTAACCGCGGCCGGGGTCGGACAGATCGTTGGCGTGAACGGCGTTGACCTCCATGCCCGCGTAGGCGAGCACGTTGGACACGATCAGCACGATGGAGGCCAGGCCCGTCCAGGGAGGCAGGACCGCCGACGCCGTCAGTTCCGTCTGGGAGGGGGTGCCGGTCGCCAGCCAGGCGGCGCCGAAGCTGATCAGTAGCGCTGCCGGCAGGAGCGTGCCGACGATGCCGCTCCACGAGCCGACCTTGGCGAAGAGGTTGCCGCCGGCCAGCGTGATGAGGGTGGAGACCCAGTACAGGACGATGATGACGGCGGCCACGTACACGCCGTTGTTCGCCAGGGAGCCGCCGCCCACTACGTAGGACAGGCTCACGGCGATGAAGGCGATCTGGGTGGGGTACCAAACCACGTTCTGCACCCACTGCAGCCAGATGGCCACGAAGCCCCAGCGTTCGCCGAAGGCCTCGCGCACCCAGATGAACACCCCGCCCTTCCAGCCGGTGGCGAGCTCTGCGGCTACCAGCGCCGTCGGCACCATGAACAGCACCGCGGGGATCAGGTAGAGCACTATGGAGGCCAGCCCGTAGCCGGCCATGGCGGGCAGGGACCGCAGCGAGGCCACGGCCACCACGGTGAGCATGGCCAGGTTGAACACGCTCATTGAGGCGGGCGGGCGGTTGGCGTCCATGCCGGCGGCGTCGGCGGCGGGCGCGTTGCCGGGCATCGTGTGGGCGGTGGGCAGGTCTCCGAGCGTGCCCGCGGGCGGGCGGCTGGACCGGGTGCCGGAAGAGTCGGGGGCATGGACGGAGTTGGGCGCGTTCACCGCACCGCCCCGAGCGGCGTCGGCGGGAACGGAGGTTCCGGCGGCATGGCCGGAGGTTCTAACGGACATTTTCGGCTCCTCAGTGGTGGAAGGCGGCGGGGCGGTCCGACTCCTGGGGCAGCGGCCCGTCGAGCCGGTCGAGGTAGGCGACCTCGGCACGCAGGTCCTCCAGGAGGGCGTCGGCAAGGTCATGGCTGAGCCCGTTGCGGACGACGATCCGCTGCACGGTGACGTCGGTGAGGTCATCGGGCATCGGGTAGGCGGGGACCAGCCAGCCCTTCATGCGCAACCGGTCGGACAGGTCGTACAGGTTCCACTTGTCGGTGTGGTCGGCGCGCAGCCTCCAGGCGAACACAGGGATGTCGGAGCCGTCGTTCCACAACTCGAAGGCGCCCATGGCGGCGATCTGGTCGGCCAGGTAGCGGGCGACGTCGCGGCTGTTGGCCTGCACCCGCCGGTAGCCGTCGAAGCCGAGCCGCAGGAACATGTAGTACTGCAGCAGCACCTGTGCGCCGGGGCGAGAGAAGTTCAGGGCGAAGGTGGGCATCTGCCCGCCCAGGTAGGAGACCTCGAAGATCAGCTCCTCGGGCAGGGCGGCCTCCTCGCGCCACACCACCCAGCCGATGCCGGGGTAGACCAGCCCGTACTTGTGGCCGGAGGTGGAGATGGAGGCAACCCGCTCGATGCGGAAGTCCCACTCCAGCTCGGGCTGGATGAAGGGGGCGATCATGGCCCCGGAGGCGCCGTCGACGTGGATGGGAACGTCCAGGCCGGTGCGCTCCTGGATGGCGTCCAGTGCGCGGGCGATCTGGGCGACGGGCTCGTACATGCCGGTGTAGGTCACCCCCATGATGGCCACCACGCCGATGGTGTTCTCATCCACGTAGTCCTCCAGGCCGTGGCCGTCCAGGACCTTGTGCTCCTCGCTGATGGGCACATACCTGGGCTCGACGTCGAAGTAGTTGCAGAACTTCTCCCAGCACACCTGCACGGCGCTGGACATGACCAGGTTGGGCCGGTCGGCGGGCTTGCCGGCGGCGCGGCGGGCGTTGCGCCAGCGGCGCTTGAGCGCCAGCCCGCCCAGCATGCAGGCCTCTGAGGAGCCGATGGTGGAGGTGCCGATGGTGTGACGGGGGTCCGGGGCGTGCCACAGGTCTGCGAGCATGGTCCAGCAGCGGGTCTCGATCTCCGCGGTGCGCGGGTACTCATCCTTGTCGATCATGTTCTTGTCGGCCGCCTCCAGGTAGAGGCGGCCCGCATGGTCATCCATCCACGTGCTGACGAAGGTGGCGAGGTTCATGCGTGCGTTGCCGTCCAGCATCGCCTCGTCGTGGACCACCTGGTAGGCGGTATCGGGTAGCGCCTCCCCGGCGGGGAAGCGGAACTTCGGCAGGTCATAGGCCTCGCCGGGGCGGGCGAACAGCGGGTTGAGCTCGCTGCTGCCCGGGTCCGGCGCGGAGGAACCGTCGAATACTGGCCGTGGCATGTCGGAATCTCCTCTCGGTTGACAACGATTGACATATGGATATCACCATGCTGTGCTTGATACCACTCCAACGCAGCAATATGCCAACACTCGCAATTTACCAAGGCTATCTTCCCAGCTTTCTGAAACAATTGCTATACCTGCCAGGGATCCTCAAGCTTTTCTTTATAGCGGACACCGCCGCAAATAGGGCAAGAATCACCCGAGAACATCCTGAAGACACCCACCACATTCGCCCAACTCACCCACACCCCCACGAACATGAATGCCACCTGGCTGTAGTCGCGGGGATTCCTGAACACCTAACGGCTCTCCGCATTCGCGGGTGCGGCGGGTCAGCCGGGAGGGCCATACATGGCGGTCGGCCGCTCTGGCCGGAGGGGACGAAGCCCGCCGTACCGGGCGATCACCAACATGCAGGCCACGAGCGCAAGTCCCACCATGCGCGCCCCGAGCCATAGCGGACTGCGCCGCCATCCTCACCGTCCCTGGACCAGACCACACCCCCCCGCGCCGGCAAGCCGCCCACCCAGCCGACTGCGGCCGCCATCACGAGCCATCAAGGCTGCGTGGGCCGCCGGAACCAAACGCCTGGCCTAGTTGACCTATTCGTGACATGCTGTGCGGCATGAGCATGCCGCCCCCGTCGCACCCCGGCTACAACAACACCCCTGCCAACCGCCATCTTCCACCACAGGGACAACCCATCCCCTGGCAGTCGGCACAACCGGTTCAGGGCCCCAGCTGGGTGACACAGTCGGCGCCTCAGCAGGGCGCACCCACGGCTCAACCCCAACCGCCCTCACCGGGCGCATACGGCCATGCCCCCACCCCACCGGCGCATCCAGCGCGACCGAGGCGGACCCGAACGTTACTCATATCAGTCCTGGTACTGGCACTCGTCCTTGCCGTTGGCGGCACCACCGCACTCATCGTGCACAAACGGAACAGCAACGCCGAGGCCTCCGATACGAATTCCGACCAGTGGTCGCAGGCCTGGCTGGACGGATTCGAAGAGGCCTGGTCCCTTGAGGCACCCACGGACTTCCGCGACAAGGAGATATCGACGCGCATCCACGGCAACCGACTGGTACGGATCACCAGCACGTCCGAAACTGCGACTGTCGCCGTTTTCGACATCTCCAAAAACAACCCCAGGCAGCTGTGGGAAACTCAGCAGGATGTTTCCGAAGCCATCGATCGGACCACAATCTGGGACGGTCGGATCGTCGTCGAGAACACGTTGATCGACGTTTACTCCCAGGAACGCAGCGTCGCACCCTGGGACGCGGACGCCCGGGTGAGCATCACGTCAACTGGCGCGATCGCCTGCGTAGACTCGACCTGCCGGTACTGGACTAGCCCCTCGGAGATGGCGTGGGAAACCGACTTCGGGACGGATAGCCCGGTGACAGTCCAGTCATCTAAAATCGTGGACGGGTACACACTCGCCAGCTCGTCCGACTACGACCACTTCGTAGTTGACTTGAGCACCGGCGCCACGAACGAGCTGGACACTAACAAGCACACCATCCAGCAGCCACTTGCGGACGGCTGGCTGGTTCGCTCCGGCGGAGGTTCACGCAAGGAGTCAACTATCGACCTTTACGAGCCCGACGGCACCTTCAGTGAGTCATTTAAGTACAATGAGTCCGCCTCATTCTCCAGCTACCCGTGGTCGCCCACTCCTTTCACACGGGAGCAGGCCAAACTCTGGCTAAAGGACCTCGACACCTCCTGGGCCCCATCAAGCTATTCCGCCTCAGAAACAGACACCAGCTGCAAGTCAATCACCATCAACGGAAACGATATCGTGCTGGGCAAGGACAACGCCCTGTTCGGGGTGAACCGCAAGAAGGAGTGCGCCTCTACTAGTGCCTTACAGGCGTTGTATCACTCCGGCCAGGGGCAGGTGCAGAAATTCAGTAAAAGGGATGGATACAAACTGTCCCTGGTGCTGGTGGACATGGTCACCGGACGCGCCTCAGAACCAATTCCACTTGGTACGACCGAGGAACGCCCATCACATAGGTCTATCGGCGACCTACTCCTCGTCGAATTCAAATATGGCAAAGTCATCGCCTACCGGCCCAGCTGATCGTGAGCGGGCCGCCCCCGGGTACGGGGCCGCTCTACTCGCCGCCGAGCAGTTCGCGGATCTCCTGTGCGGTCAGGCGGGCACGACTGGACGGCGTAGCCCCGGCGCGCGCCGCTGCCCCGTCGGCTGCGGCGTCCGCCGCGTCCGCGGCTCCCTCCACCACACGCTCGAACAGATCAGCCTTCTTTTCCTTCAGGGTCATGACCTTCTCCTCGATGGTCCCGGCGGATACCAGCCGGTAGACCATTACAGGCTTGTCCTGCCCGATACGGTGCGCGCGATCCACGGCCTGCTCCTCGGCCTGCGGGTTCCACCACGGATCCAGCAGAAACACGTAATCGGCCTCAGTCAGTGTCAGGCCGAAGCCACCGGCCTTCAGTGAGATCAGGAACACCTCGGCCTCACCACTGCGGAAGGCGTCGATCGCCTCCTGCCTGTCACCGGTGGCTCCCTCCAGGTAGGTGGTGCGCATACCGGCTGCCTCCAGCGCGTCTCGCACCCCACGCAGGTAGCGGGTGAACTGACTGAACACCAGGGCCTTGTGCCCCTCAGCCACCACCGGCTGCAACGTGTCAAGCAGCACCTCCACCTTGGCCCCGGGCTTGCGCCTCTGAGCGGACTTGCCGCTTCCGGCGGCCTCGGATTCTTCAACCAGCGCCGGATCAAGTGCCATCTGCCGCAATGTGGTCAGGGACTTCAGCGCGGTGAACCGCGACTGCGCCGTGTCCTCCTCCAGTAGCCCCAGTACCTTCTGCCGTTCGCGCGCAAGGCGGCGGTCGTAGGCGCGCCGGTGCGCCGGGGCCAGCTCCACGGTCATGACCTGCTCATTCTTGGCGGGCAGGTCGGCGGCGACCGCCTCCTTAGTGCGACGCAGCATGAAAGGGCGGATGCGGGCGCGCAGTGCCGCCAGCGCAGACTCGTCACCGTGCTCCACGGGGCGCCGGTACAGCTCGGCGAAGCGCTCCGGCCCGGGCAGCAGGCCGGGCGCGGTGATGGACAGCAGGCTCCACAGGTCCATCAGCGAGTTCTCCAGCGGTGTGCCCGTGATTGCCACCGTCGACGGTGTGTGCAGGCGCCGCATGGTCTTGTAGGTGACCGCGTTGTGGTTCTTGACAAACTGGGCCTCGTCCAGCACCACCCAGGACCAGTCTACGGCGGTGAAGTCCTCCTCCTCGATGCGGGCGATGGTGTAGCTGGTGACCACTAGATCGGCGCCGGAGCGGATCTCCTCCAGATTCTCGTCCCGCTTGGCACGGGTGCGGGTGATGGTGCGTACCCGCAGGTCGGGGCAGAAGCGGGCAGCCTGCTCCGCCCAGGCGCCGACGACGCTCGTGGGCGCCACCACCAGCACCGGGCCGTCAAACGCCCCGGGCTGCGCCGCCTCACCGACCTCGGCACCGTTGTGGGCGGCGTCCACACCCGCCGCCCGCTGCTCCGCCATGCGCTGGACGACGGCGAGCACCTGGATGGTCTTTCCCAGGCCCATGTCATCGGCAAGGATGCCGCCGAGCCCGGTGGACTGTAGTAGAGCCAGCCAGCGGTAACCATCAAGCTGGTAGGGACGCAGCTCGGCGCGCAGCCCGGCAGGCGCCGGCGCATCCACAACCGACGGCGCCCCGCAGGCACCGCCGGCGTCTGCGGTCCCGGCACGGTCACCGCCCGCCGGCCCGCTCCCCGCACCGTCCTCGGCCGCGGCGGCCACCGCCAAGAGCCGCTCAACGCCCTCACGCCAGCGGCGGGCCGCCTCCCCGATCACCCCGAGCTGCTCCAACTCGGCGTACAGGCCCGCCTGGAAGGCGGTGACCGCCAGGTCGCCGGCGCTGCGGGCATGGGGATCGCGCAGGTCACGGCCCTCCTCCATGAGCCGGGCCAGGCGCGTGATCTCGGGGCGGTCGGCAAGGCTGATCCACTGGCCGGAGTCCAGCAGCACCTCATCGGCGCCCTGGGCGACCGCGGTCATCAGCCGCTCCACGGGCACGTCCTCCTCCCCCACTTTCACGCGCACCCGCAGGGAGAACCAGTCAGGCCGATCGTCGTCATCGGCAACGTCGGTGGTGATCAGCGGGGCGTCCTCGGCCTCCCGGTAGTCGGGCACGCGGCCCTCCACCTCGACGACGACGCCGTCGACCGCCTCCAGCGCGGGCAGGGCCTGGGACACCAGCCGCGCAGTGCTCATACCGGTGAAGACGCCCCGCTGCCACAACGGACCGTGCGTCGGCACCAGCGGCATACAGGCCTCGACGATGCTACGGGCCAGGCGGTCCTCGGCGCGGGCGTCACGTGCCACGGGCGCTGACTTGGCCGAGTGCGCCGGACCGGGTTCTGTGATTGCCGCCGTGTGAGGCTGGAAACCGGTGCTCGTCCCCGCCTGAGCGGCAGTGCCGAGGACCCGGCCCCAGCTCGGCGGCGCAGGCCCGTTGAGAAGCTCCGTGAGGCTGCCCAGCTCGGCTTCTCCTCGATTGTCCCCGGATGACGTGAGGTAGCGGATGGACCAGGAGGTCTCGGCGCGGTGAGCGGCAGCGTCCAGCTCGATGCGGAGCACAGCGGCCGGCGCGCCGACATCCGGCACGTTC
Organism: Actinomyces sp. 432; assembly: GCF_009930875.1. Lineage (NCBI taxonomy): Bacteria > Bacillati > Actinomycetota > Actinomycetes > Actinomycetales > Actinomycetaceae > Actinomyces > Actinomyces sp. 432. Next base: position 712,431 of record NZ_CP025249.1, on the reverse strand, counting down.
AGGGTGGGGTCGAGGTCGACGATGGGGACTGCTGCGGCGAGCCGCCCCAGGTGCTCGCGTTCAAAGCGGCCCACGTCCGCGGCGGGAACGGTGATCTGCTCGTTGTGCGCCAGCAGTCGGCCCAGTACCTCATCGGGCGGCGGCTCCAGCGGCATGAGATTCAGGGCGCCGTCGCCGCCTGTGAGCGCGTATGCGTGGACGGGGTTGCCCAGCGGCCGGGGCGCGCTGGCGGATTCTGCGCCGAGCATGAGCCCCTCCACCGCATCAATATCCAGTGCGGCGGCTACAAGAGCAGTGCCGTCAGCCTGACGGTTCACCCCGACGCCGGCACGCAGCCCGGGCAGGATGCGCACCTCATGGCCAGCATGCTGGGCCGTCGTCAGTGTCACCCCGGCGGCGACGGCGCGCCGCAGTGCGTCCCAGACGCGAGTCGGCAGCGCGCCCAGGTCGATAACGGCGTTGCTGTAGTAGTAGTCGCCGTAAGGGTCCATGGAGGCCAGGTCCGCCAGGGCGGAAAGCACGTCCGGGGCGACTTCACCGGTCAGCTCCCCGGTTGTCAGGCCGCGCCAGGAGATGCCCTGCTTGACCCAGCCGCGCTTGCCGGCGATCAACGGGCGCAGGTGCAGGCGCCCCGGCCGGGCGGAGGATGCCCCGAAGCGTCCGGTGCGGCCGGGTGCGGTCGCCGTGTCCGCGACCTCGAGGGCGACGGCCCGGTACGCCGTACGCCGAGTACGCAGCAGCTGGTTGAGGCGGCGTTCCCAGTCGATGTCACCGGCAGGTGCTGAGGCGGACTGGGCCTGGCCCCGCGCGGTCAGAACCAGGGCGGCCGTGTGCTTGCAGTTACCGCCCACCGGGCAGGAGCAGGTGCCGGACCAGCGCACGCGCTGGCCGGAGATGCGGGCGAACACCATGGTCTGGTAGACCCGCCCCTGCGCACCGCGCACCGCGGCGGCGAGAATCTCACCGTTGCCCGAAACGGAGAGGTTGGCTACCCGCCCCTGCTCCGCGTAACGGCGCCCCCGTCCGAAGGCCGGCGCGCCGACCACGCCTATTATCTCAGCATCGGCTACTCGTGCCGGCCAGTCCTCGGGCGTTATCTCTCGGGCCATGCCCCCACCATACGGGCGGGGTCCGACACATATCGAACCGCTTGGACCGCCGCAGGGCGGCCGGGGGCCGCGCCTCCAAGGGCCTCAGCCCGACCGGGCTACCACCCGTCATCCTCCCGCTCAACCATCGCCAGCGCATCGGTCAGTGCCTTCTTGACTCCGCTGGCGCTGAGTCTGCGCTTCTTGCCGCTGAGGCGTTTGAGCGCCAGGTTACACAGATCCTCAGTGGAGACCCAGCCGGCTGAGCCAGCACGGAGTTCACGCATCAGCGCCGCCAGCTCCCGGGGGTGGATCTCCTCGATGGAGTCCACGTGATCCAGCGCATGACGCCGGTAGCGCACGGGCAACCGGGCGGCGTCCATGCTCCGCCACACGAAGCCTGCGTCGTCGGTGTAGGCGAATGCGTCGCCCAGCAGCGCATCGACCTTCTGCTCCCGGGACTTCACCACCCGGGTGAGCCCGTAGGCGCGGCAGAGCTTGACGATCAGCCGGTGCCGGGTGAGTGGGGACTCGACGTCGCAGATGGCACGGGCTGTCTCAACCACGTGTGCACGTTCTGGCGAGTTCTTGTCCTGTGCGCGGTCGAGTATCTCCAGCGGGTACACGCCCTCAGGCCGTCACTGCCGGTACTCCGTATCGGCGAGTGGCGCACTCTCCGGTGCGGCCGCATCATCCGATGCCACCGGCGTCTGCTCGTGCGGGGCCTCGGGCGCCAGGGCCTCGGTGGGCGTCGGCGTCGACTCTGTCTCCGCTACCGCCGGCTGCGGCCGAGCCGAAGTCACCGACGCCGATGCCTTCCCCGACGCCGCAGACGCCGTCAGCACTGCAGATGCTGTCGGCACTGCGGACGGTGCACTGGCCGCCGCCTGCAAACCCGCCGGCTCCGGCGCGCCTCCGGAGGCGGCGAGCAGGCGCGCGACCTCGGCATCCGCGTCGGCCACCCATGTGGGCATCCAGACGCGCTCAATCCGCTCCCACCCCATGGACTGCAGTACATCGACCGGCAGCAGGTCACGGTCCGTGGCGCTCGCCCGCCGATTCCAGCCCGGCCCGTCCAGCAGCACCGCTACGCGCGCTCCCCCGGCTCCGGTGACGACCAGGTCGATCTCGAAGTCCGAGTGCCCGACGCCGGACATCACCTCAACGCCCGTCTCCCGCAAGCGTTCAGCGATCTGGTCGCGGTGCAGGTCCACGGAGGCGACCGAGCGCGGCCGGCCGTGCGGCGCGATGCCGCTGCGTGCTCGCCCCAAGTACTCGCGCAGGTCCTTCACCCCCTGGTGGGTGGAGCGCTCAGCGTGCAGGTCCTCCGGATCGAAGCTGGAGAATACGACCACCTGCCTGCGGGCCCGGGTGATCGCCACATTCAGCCGACGCTCACCGCCGGCGTGGCTCAGGGAGCCGAAGTTGAGCGGCAAGTCCCCACGTTCATTGGCCGAGAACGTAACCGACACCAGGATCGTGTCGCGCTCCTCCCCCTGAACGTTGTTCAAGTTGCGTACGAACAGGCCATCGCGCGTATTTAGCGCCTCGATGATGCGTTCCCGGCCGCTGTTTCGCAGCTCGGTCTCGATCAAGTCGCACTGCTGGTTGTTGAAAGTGATGATTCCCAACGAAGGAGCGGCCTGCGGCGAGGCCTCAAAGCGCCTGCTGACCTCGTCTACGATCTGCCGAGCCTCCACCGGATTGGTGTTGGGCCTGATGCCACGGTGCTTGGCCGTTTCAGCACGGTAGTAGGTGCCGTTGACGCGCCGCAATGAGATGCCGTAACCGTCCGGCCCATCATCCGGAGCGGCGGCTATCGCCAGTGGGCTCGGGAAGGACAGCAGCCTTCCGCCGTAGTAGTGCCGGTTGGAGAAGGCGATGAGTGACTCGACCCGGCTGCGGTAGTGCCAGGTCAGGCGGCGGGTGGGTAGGCCGAGTTCCAGGCAGCGATCGAGGATCGAGTCCGCGCCATCCTCCCCGGAGGTGCCACGACCAGACGCGGCCGCCGTGCCCGGCGGGGGTGTCGGCGGCATCTGCTTGGGGTCTCCTACCACCACTGCGGAGCGTCCCCGTCCCAGGGCGCCGACGGCGTCGGCAACGGTGATCTGGGAGGCCTCGTCGAAGACGACCACATCCACGTAGCGCCTATTCGCCGGGAAGAAACGGGCCACCGAGTCCGGGGACACCAGGATGCACGGGGTTATCGCGGTGATCAGGTCCCAGTAGGAGTCGACCAGGGCGCGGACATTCAAAGTGCTCTTGCGACGCTCAACCTCGTCGCGTAGCGCTGCAGCGCGCTCGCCGGCCTCACGCAGCACGCGGTCACGACGGCTCAGTACCGCATCGAGCAGCTCGGACGGCAGCTGTTCGCGTAGTCGGCTCTGCAACCGCCGGTACTCGTCCAGCCGGGCTTCGTGCTGGTCCGCGCTGAAACCGTCCAGCCCGCTACGAGCAGCGCAGGCGTTGAACAGTGCCTGCGCATGGGGCGCTGCGGACGCGTCCGCCCCCATGGCCTCCACCAGTTCCTGGCGAGCCGCATAGTAGGACTTGCCCTCCTGCCCCGGTGCGTGCAGCTGCTCACGATACGCCTCCAGTTCTCCGCGTGAGTCCGCCAGTTGCCGGCGCAGTCCCGCCAGCGCCGCGGCATCATGACCGGGTGCCTGCAGCTTCAGCGCCCCGCGTAGCGCCTCACAGACGTCGTTGGGTCGCATGCCGTTGTCGTGCAGGTTGAGCAGCAGGTCCCCGATGCCGGTCTCCTCGCCCAGCCTCCGGGCGACGACGTCGAGCGCGGACTGCTTCTCCGCCACGAACATGACGGTGCGCCCCAGCGCCAGGGAGCGGAAGATGAGGTTGGCGACCGTCTGGGACTTCCCCGTGCCGGGAGGCCCCTCAACCACCAGGCTGCGTCCAGAGACAGCGTCGGCGATCACCTGGGCCTGGGCGGAGTCCGCCACCAGTGGCAAGTTCTCCACCACCTCATCGAGATCCGTCGCGGCTCCGGGGGCTTGGTCCTCAGCATCGGCGCCGGGCGTGTCTTTCAGCAGGCGCGCCACCAGCGGATTGGCGGTTATGGTCGGCCAGTCCTCCTCCAGGTCCCGCCACATGCGGTAGGTGGAGAAGCGGAACAGCCCGAGGTGGACAGTGGACTCGACGCGGTCGCGGCGACCTGCGGTACGCAGCTGTTGACGCAGGTTGTCCAGCGTGGCCTCAACGTTGACGCCGTGAGCGTCGTATACGGGCTCACGCAACGCAGTCAGGTCGATGCCCGTATCCGCCTGGAAGCGTGCGCGCAGGGAGGAGTTGGGGGTGGACACGCCGGCCTCATCCAGCAACACGACGAATGTGTCCCCCTCCCGTTCCAGCTTCACGGGAACAAGGATCAGGGGAGAGCGCACACGCCGACCATCGGCGTACCAGCTAAGCGTACCGATCACGAGGTACAGGTTGTTCGCCCCGGAGTTCTCCAGGGTGGTGCGAGCGGATGCGGCCATGCTCTGCAGGCGCCGCACGTACTCCTTGCTTCCAAGAACCGCACCCACGGTGTGCGCCTCCAGCAACTCCGTGGCGTCATCCGCCGCCTGCGCGGCGCCCCGAGCGGGCCTGAGGGCCAGGTTGTCGCGCTTGTTGACGATGTCCTCTAAGTCGCCGACGAGTTCCGGCGGCACCTTGAGTTCGATGGCCGAGCGCGCAGTTCGGTCGATCAGCGGGTTGCGCAGGGACAGGCCTAGCAGGGACCGTTTCCACTTCTCCACGCGCGCCGGCGCCGCCCCCACTGCCCGGTCGGTGCCCGGCCCGCCCACAGACCGCGTCGCGTCCGCGTGCGCGGTAACAGCCGGACCCTCCGCGTCCTGTTCCGCCCGGACGGCGGACGGGGGCAGCTCCACGACGACGCCGTCCTCATCACGTTCGAGCGCCGGCTGCGGCACCGCACCACTGGAGCGCGCGGCGGCGATCGAAACCACGAGGGTCAGCTCTGAGAGGGCGGCCTCCACTATCTGCTGCGCCGCACCGCCCGGCACGTGCAGTACACCCGCGGGTGAGCGCAGGGCGGCGGACGGGTCTATCAGCCCGATGTCGCCCTGCCGCACCCCTGCGGCGAACGCCTCCGGAGAGTCCCCCACGCTCACCGCCCCATTTCTGGCGTATCCCAGCAGCACCGAGGTGGACGTCAGTGCCAGCATCGGGCTAATCCCGAGTCGTTCAAGGATGCCTGCGAGCAGGACTGCGACGTCGAGCTCGCTGCCGGCACGCGCATCCATAACCTCGCCCGCGGTGCGAACTGTTAATGATTCCTGCCACCGTATAGTGCCGACGTCCGCCACGAGGCCACGGCTGCGCAGTACCGCGCAGGCCGCGTCGGCCACGTCGTCGGGGACCGGGCTCGGCGTACCTAGGCTCGCGCGCGCATGCGCCTGCGCTGCCAACGCCTGAACCACTGACTGATCGGGCTGGACGAAGGTCGCCAGCGCCGGGCCGGCCCAGAGGTCGCCTCCGGCCTGCTGCCACTGGCGCGGGGACAACGCGGCGAGGGCATCAACCCGGCGGATCAGCTTCACGCCCTCCCGAGTGCTCAATTCCACGCGCACGTGGGCGGGGCTCGACTGGTCAACCTGTGCCAGGTTGCCCGGGTGGAGCTTCAAGGCTCTGCTGGTCCGTAGTTCGCGCTGCGCGTCCACATCCCAGGTGAACCGCCACGGCTCGACCAGCTCGCGGCCGCCAGGTCGGGGAACTCCGGAACCGGCCCCGACCCGGCAAGCAGGGCCCGCAGCGTTTCGGGTGTGCAACGATTGGCCAGCGTGTTGCGTAGATAACGCTCCAGATGCGGAGGGAGAACGCTGAGCATGCCCCGCAGGGCCAGATCGTGATTGTTGAACTTCATGGGCTTCGGTGCGGAGATGGTTGAGATTGCCCTGAGCTACCGGGCGTTTGGGCGTATGCCCGACACGCCCCGGAGGACTGCCCCACAGGGCCAGATGGAGCCGACTTGGGCAGGCTACAGGTTCCTCATGACACGAATTGCTAAAGGACCGCTACGCAGGCGCTTATCAGCGCCGTCGACGCACGATCTGGGCCACCAGTTCTCTACTGCATCCGAGCGCCTGGAAGGGGTGGATGCCATCGGCCCACGTCTCGTTGTCGGTGTAGATGACGAAGGTGTCCACTTCCAGCTCGTGTTCGGCGGCGTACAGCATGGGCAGCGCGCAGTCCGTACCACCGAGGGGCATCGCATCCACCACCCTTAGCGCGTCATCAAGGCGGCGGCGGGGCTGATGCCCAACGGAGCCATCGCGGTCGGCTGCCAGTATCCCGGACGAGTACTGGAGAAGGCGAAGGCGGCGGAGCCCGGTTCAGCGGCAAGCTGCACCAGCGCCAGTGCGGTCGCCCATGGCGGGCAGCAACCCCATTCGGGTCAGGCGCGGCAGCCGGCGCATGAGCTCGGCCAGCGGCAAGCCCCGGCAGTACCGTCCGTGCCGCGAATCAGTGAAGTGAGGCGTCGGCCTCGGTGACCCTCCAGGCATGGAAGGGGACGGTCAGCCCGGCCCGGCTGGGGGCACACAGGTAGGGGCCGGCCTGCGCGACGGCGTCCTCGGGGAAGGGCAGCAGACGCACCATGCGCAGGGCGGCAGCGCCGTCGGGCGCTATGAGCCCCGCGCGCACGGTGAGGGCGTCACCTTTGCGGCTGACCCGAATGCGCACGCGCTCGCCCTGCCAGTCGGGCACCGGGCTCACCGACCAGTCGGAGTTGCCGGCCGTGACAACGGCACCCAGTTGGCAGGCGCCGTCGGAGAACTCAACCCCGGCCTTCACCCAGTTCTCGGGGTCGACGCGCACCATAATGCCGGCCTGGTCGAAGTTCTCAGTGAAGGCCGCGGTCATATCCACCTCAACCGCAGTGCCCGGTTCGAAGGGCGCCAGCAAGGCGTGGGCGGTGTCGACGATGAATCCGTAACTGGTGCGCCTCCAAGCGTCGGACTTCTCCACGGCGGTGACTAGCAGGTCCCCGCCCCTCTCCTCAGCAGCTGCGGGCGGGTTCAGCCAGTGGCCTGCGGACCAGGGAAGCGACGTCATGCCCCGACTCTAGCCGCGAGGCGGCGTGGGCGCAGTCCCCGCGGCCGGGCGATGCGGCATGTTCCGTCAGCTTCAGGGAGGCGACCCCAAGCGCAGTCCTCGTGGGCGGGAGATGAGAACCGCGCTGCGACGCGGCCAGCCGCCGCGCCCCGGCGGTATCCAGCTGCGCAGGTACCCCGGGCACACAGCTCCATCCGCGCCCCGCCCGGCGGCGGCAATGCGCGGCCGCAACGCTCTCCGCGTGCGCGGCGCTTTCCCCGGGTGCCCGCACCGCCCGGGTACGTCAGGGACAGGTGATGACGAAGTCGATGCTCTTCGTCTCCGTCGAGCCGCTCGGGGCGGCCTCACCAGTGACGGTGTAGGTCTTTTCGCTTACCTCGACCTGCACGTCTCCCGCCTGGCTCCGGTATCCCTCAATGTTCGTGTAGTTGAGGGACGCGTCATCGCCGGGGACGATGGTGATCAGTCGTACCTCGCTTGAGGCGTCGTCAATAGCCAGGGACACCGAGCGCACCCCCGCGTCCGAAATCACGGAATCCGTCGGGCCCACGCCGATCGTGGTCTGGCCGTCCTGTGAGCCGCAGGCCACCCCGGCATTCTCGATCTCGAATGGCTCGCCGTCGAGAGTTCCGGTGAAAGAGCCCCCGACCTTGACGTCCTCTAGCGGCAGTGGCGCGTCCGCACCCGGATCCGATTCAGAGTCGTTTCCTCCCTCGGCTGCGGTTGCCGAGTCCGCGACTGCCGGGGAGGCGGACTGCTCGGCGTCGCTCGAGCTGTTGCTGCCGCAAGCGCCCAGGCCGAGGACGAGCACGAGCGCAGCGGCCGTGGTGGTGGTCTTCAGGAGAGGAGTCTTCATGTCTGGATCCTGTCTACTGTCGGGACGGAAGCACGGCGCCTCGGGAGCGCCTGCGACTGTGAAGCTACCAAGATAACGGTTCTGGCGCACTCGCTCGCGCGCTCGACTCGCGGCCAAAGACGCACCTCCTGCCGGCATTCGCCGACCGCCCCACCTTCAAACCGCTGCAATGAGCCCGTTGACCGCCGCAGCTACGAGTCCCGAGCTGACGACCCCACGGTCAATCGCCGGATCAGCGGCACCCCGACAATTGCCGGGTAGCGGATCCCGGACAATCGCCGGGTCAGCGGCCCCCCTGACGATACCCGTGAACCATGGCACGGATTGCACCACTTTCAGCCGACGGTGGTGATGCTTCCCGGATGTAGCAGCGCGATCATGCGGTTTGCCTCCGCGGTTCAGGTCGGCGCGGGGTAAAAGTGGTGCAATCCGTGACACCTCACTCAGCAGGGAGAGCCTGCGAACGCGCCCTTGCGCCCTGCTGGAGCCGCAGCCGTTCCCACTGGGCCACTGCGTCCACCTCTCCTGGCGCGTGCAGCCAGTGGGTGCCCGGAACAACCGTCAGGCCAGCGACGAAGCGACGGCAGAAGTCCTCTGCCGACTCGCGCGGCACCAATTCATCCCGCTCCCCCATGATGATCGACATCGGCACATCCCAGACGACCGTCTGCCGGCCGTCCTGGGCGGCCCGCGAAGCGAATACCTCGGCATCGCGCCGCGAGCCACCCGCCCCGTGAACGCACAGGAAGGCGCGCGGCGCCCCCTCGGCCCCAGACGGTCACGTCATCACGGTCGGGAACGTCGAACGCTTTCGCAACCGCCATTGCTATCGGCCCATGGGCGCGGGCGATCACGCCGATTCACCTGCGTGAGCAGTCAGTCGGTGGAACGCCCGCGCCCGATCGCGCCTCACAGGTAGTGGGCGCGCAGGTCCTCGGGGACTTGGCGGACAGGTCTGCCAGCGTCACGTCAAAAACGGTGCGCGCGCCAGACTCGCCGCGGGCAGCAATCCTCGCCACCGCCCGCCCCATGGCGGCCACCACGGAACCGGTGAACTCCGGGTTGGAGCCGAGCTGCAGCTCGAAGTTCACGGTCTCGGCCACACCATCGGAGGTGTGACCACGGCGAACCACGGTGCCGCCGTGCGGGATGCCGGCGTGCTCGGCGGCCAGTTCCTCGGCGGTGATGAAGTTGACGGTGGTGTCGTAGTCGGCGAAGTAGTTGGGCATCGCCTTGATCTCCCGCTCAATGCGGGCCAGGTCGGCGCCAGCCTCGGCCACCACATAGCACTCGCGCGTGTGCATGGAGCGAGTGGTGAGCTCAACGTCATCGCCGGACTTGACCGCGGCGACGGTCGCCTCGACCGGCCGGGTGTACTGCTTGGCGTCCACAACGCCGTCAATGCGGCGCAGGGCGTCGGAGTGCCCCTGGGAGACGCCGGGACCCCAGAAGGTGGTGGTGGCGCCGTCTGGCAGGACGGCCTCCCCCAGGACCCGCAGCATGGAGAACAGGCCCGGGTCCCAGCCGGTGGAGATCAGGGCGACGTGCCCGGAAGCCTTGGCGGCGGCGTCGACGGCGGCGAAGTGCTCGGGGATGCGGGCGTGGGTGTCAAAGGAGTCGACCGTGTTGAACAGCGCGGCGGCAGCCGGAGTCTGCTCGATCAGGTCGGTGGCCGAGCCGCCGCAGTTGAGGCAGACGTCCACCTTGTCGGCCCAGGCGGGCATGTCGTCCACGTGGGCGACGGGCGCGCCCTGAGTGGCGACCGTAGCCGGGTCACGCCGCGTGAAGACTACGACGAGCTCCATGTCCTCGTTCTTGGTGATGGCCTGCTCGGCGCCGCGCCCGAGGTTGCCGTATCCGTTGATCGCTACCCTGATCATGCTTCCTCCTGGTGTGCTTGCTACGGGGGCGATCCTAGAGACCTGTCGTGTTGCCGTCGCGTGACGGGCCGAGGAGTGGCTCGCGCCGGCGCATCCGCCGTGCCCCGTCCGCGTAAGCGACAATGTGTCCGGCCATTGGCACATCCGAACGAAGGAAACGACATGATCGACGTGCTCAGAGACCGCTTCGCGGCATACCCGCACCGGCACGAGGGCATCTCCTGGGATGCGGTCGCCGCGCGCCTGGCCGCGCGTCCCGAGGCGCTGACCGTGCTCAGGCGCATGGAGGACACGGGTGGGGAGCCCGACGTCGTCGACTATGACGCGCAGGCGGACGAATTCGTCTTCTACGACTGCTCGGCCGAGTCCCCCGCCGGCCGGCGCAGCCTCTGCCTGGATGATGAAGCCCTGCGCTCCCGCAAGCGGAACCCGCCGCGGGGCAGCGCCGCGGGCGAGGCTGCGGCCTTCGGCGCCCGGCTCATGGGTGAGGCGGAGTACCGCCACTTGCAGAGCCTCGGGGAGTTCGACTTGAAGACCTCGACCTGGCTGGCGACGCCGGCGGACGTGCGTGCCCTGGGCGGGGCGCTGTTCGGCGACCGGCGCTTCGGCCGGGTCTTCGTCTACCACAACGGCGCCGACTCCTACTACGGTGCGCGCGGCTGGCGCGGTGTCCTACGGGTGTAGCAGTTGGGATCAGCGCGCTGCCGGGGTCAGCCGATAGATGCTCATGCCGTCTTTGAGGTTTTGGAGGCGATGAAGGCATCGAAGTCGAAGGGCTCAGCAGGCCCACTGGCCTCGCCTTCCGCAAGCGCTTCACGTAATGCCGCCAGTTCCGTCTCCCGATCCTCCAACAGGCGCAGGCCGGCGCGGATGACCTCGCTCGCGGACCGGTAGCGTCCAGATCCGACCTGGTGCGCAATAAATCCGGTGAAGTGATCGTCGAGGCTGACGGAGGTGTTCGTTGCCATGAGCCCCATTCTACCAATAATTGGTACCCGCTACGTTGTGGCCCCTAGCCGAGCAAGAACGTCGAGTCAGGAGCGGCGTGAACCCGCCGAACGGTGCACTATCTTGATCGCCTGCGGGTCGTCGGGCAGCGCGACGAGCCCATCGGTGGCTCCATCCCAGTGCAGGGGCAGGGAGAAACCGGCACGTGCGAGTTCCGCCCGGATGGCGGCGGCGCGGGGATGGGCGATGACGGGCGGGTGGGCGGCCCCGGGATTGACGACGTCCAGGTCGGCGACAGCGGCGTGCAGGCGCGCCAGGCTAGCGCGACGGCGGGAGAGTTCGGGATTGAACTCCGGCAGGGCGAGCCTGGCGCGGTAAGGGCCCGGCATGGGTGCGGGTGCCCAGGCGACGTCAAGCAGGTCCTCGACGGCGTCCATAAGCACGGGCACAGCGGGGCGGCGTTCGGCGATCTCGGCGACGGCAGCCAGGTCCGCGTTAAGGGGGTCGTCTGCGAGCTCTGGCGGACTGGTGAGCCCGTGGACCACGCCGCCGAGAGGGATTGGCAGTAGCTTGCGCAGGCTGGCGACCAGGTAGTCGGCGTCGGGATGGTGCGTAGTTCCGGCGTCCGCCAGCAGTTCATCGGCACGCTCCAGCACCGTGTGGGTGGCGTCGACGACGATGCGCGCCCCGGTGCGGCGGGCGGCCGCGAGCGCGGTGCGGAGTTCGCCGTCGGCCCGGTTGCCGAAGGTCTCGGCATGCAGGATGAGCGGCGGGCGCGTGCAGGCCGCGAGCGCTGTGGCGAGTGCGCCGGGGTCGAGCAGGCCGGTGGGGCCGCAGCCGACGTCGGTGACGCGCAGGCCCTCGAGTTCGAAGGGGATGACCATCGCGGTGCAGCGCACGCGGGGTGCGAGGACCTCGCGGACGCCGTCGGCGCGGGCCTCGCGGGCCACCAGGGCGAGCGCATGCCGGCCCGCGGCGGTGAATACGGGCGGAGGCTGGCGGGCCGGAGGCATGCGCCCAGGGTAGGCCCGGCGCACACTGGTCGCATGAAGGACCTGTTGATCCCGCCCGGCCCCGGCTGTCCGCGGGGGCTGACGGTGCCGGCGGCGGAGCTGAGCGAGCAGTTCACGCACGCGTCCGGCCCCGGCGGCCAGGGCGTCAACACCGCCGACTCCCGCGTCCAGCTGAGCCTGGACCTGGCGACGACGACGCTTGACGAGCGGCAGCGCCAGCGAGCCCTGCAGAACCTGAGCGAGCGCCTGACCGGGACGGTGCTCACGGTTACCGCGGCCGAACACCGCTCCCAGTACCGCAATCGGATGGCGGCGCGGGAGCGCCTGGCGGGGTTGCTGCGGGGCGCACTCGCGCCGCCGGTGGCGCGCCGGGCGACCAAGCCCACCCGCGGTTCCCAGCGGCGTCGTCTGGCGGCCAAGCGACGGCGCGCGGAACTCAAGACCCTGCGGCGCAGACCTCCCGCCGAGTAGAGCCGCAGACGCTTGCCGCGGCAGGGATGCGGGCGAACGTTCTCAGAGACCCGCGGGCGGCCCTTTTGCTCCTCCGCCCGTCAGCGCATTGGAATTGGCCAGCCGACGAACATGCCGTCGATCTGTTCGGGCACGACGGCGCCGCAGCCGGTGAGGTAGGTCAGCTCGCCCATGCCGCGGAGCTCAGCGGCATGAGCGATCTTCTCCGATGAGCATCACGAGCCCAGACAAACGGGTTCTTCGCGTTTGCGAGTGCACTGGTGGGGTTGACTGGTCGGGGCGCCGGTGGAGGTGTTGAATCGTGGCCGCGGGGTGCGGGCTCTCGGGGCTTTGGGCGCAGTCTGCGTGCTGGCTGACGGCGGCCAACTCCTCTGCTGCGCCGAGCCGAAGCGGCCGGCGTTCTCGACGATCAGAATCAGATGCCTGGCGCCCCTGGCGAGAGGCAAACGGTGCGTTGAACGACCTTCGCACCCACTGCACGCCCCGGGCCGCGTTCCACGACCTTGGTGCTTGTCCACGACCTTGGTGCGTGTTCCACGACCACCCCGGGGTAGTGCAACACGCACCAAGGTCGTGCAACGCACCAAGCAGCCCTCGCATCTCATGCCGTTCCCCACCCAGACGCATCGCCGCCGAGCGTGAGGCATCATCACCTGCCCATGTTGCGAACCTCCACCGGGGCACGCCTCCACCACACCCGCAAATGCGAAGAACCGACAAGGCTCATCCGGTTCGGGGTGTGGTGATTGTGTCGGGGCTGAGGTGTCTGTTGCGCCGACGGACGTTAACAACGCTACTTAACGGCCTGCTGTATACCTCAGAGCCCTTCAGCAGGCCGTTAACAGGCGTTGTTAACCCCGAAGTAGCGTTGCAAGCCAGGAAGCGGCGTTACAGATAATCCCGCTGCCAGACACCGGCGATGACGGCAGCTAAGTCCGACCCGGTGAACCGGAAGGCTCACCGGGTCCCTCCGACGAAGGAATCTGTGCAGGCAAAGCGGTTCCGTCAGTCCAGGAAGGCGCGAACCTGCGAGGCGAAAAGGTCGGGCTCCTGGAAGATGGCGCCGTGACCGGCACCGGGGTAGAGCTCCTCGAGCCTGGCGGCAGGCAGACGCCGTCCCAGGTCCAAGGTGTTGGAGCTGGGGACCATGAGGTCGTTGTCGCCGTTCACCACCAGGACCGGGTGGCCGATCCGGGACAGGTCCTGCGGCTCCTGCCGGCCCCAGCTGCGCACGGCCTTGAGCTGGCGCAGGAGGCCGGGCACGCGCGCGGCCCTGTCGGGATGCTTGAAGGCAGCCACACGGCCCAGGAACTCATCCGCCCTGTCCCAGGCGGCCACGGGGAAGAACAGGTAGTGACGGGCGTCCTTGCGGGTCACGGCCGCCTGCGCCATGGCCCGGAAGGTCAGGCCCGGTACCCGGGTGATGCCGGCGCCTCCCGCCGGGCCGGTGCCGGCGAGCACGGCCATGCGGAAACGTTCCGGGTGGGTCAGCAGCAGCTGCTGGGTGACAAATCCGCCCAGCGAGAGACCAAGGACGTCTACTTGCTCCAGCCCTGCGGCAACGAGGAACTCGATCACACCGTCGGCCATTCCCGCAACGGTGGTGGGCGCCGAGCCGGAGGAGCCGCCCATGCCGGGGTAGTCCACCGCGATGACCGGGCGGTCCTGCACAAATTGGTCGACCAGCCGCGGGTCCCAGCCGTCGAGGGTGGCCGCCAGGTGATTCAGGAGCAGCAGTGGCACCCCGCTGTCGGAGCCGACCGCCCGGTACGCGAAGTACGCGCCTTGGGGTGTGGTCATGCCCTCGACCGGCGCGTCCACGTACGAACCGTCGAAGTACTTCACCGTGCTCACGCTCCGCCCTCCACCACGATCTTGCCCGGGGCGGCCTTCCCGGAGGCGGACAGCTCCATGGCCTGCTCCAGTTCACCCAGCTCGAAGGTGTGTCCCACCAGCGGCTTGATGCTGCCGTCCTCAATGGCGGGGGTGAGCTGTGCCAGGCGGCTGCCGTCGGCGCGCATGAAGAGGAACTTGTACGCGACTCCCTGCCGCTTGGCGGCGCGGCGCACCCCGCGGCTCATCATCCACATGACCGGCTTCAGGATCGGCTTACCCAGTTGTGCCGCGAACTCGGAGTCAGGCGCGCCGACCACCGAGACCATGGTGCCTCCCGGCCGAAGCACCTTCATGGATCGCAGCGTCTCTTCCTTTCCCAGGGTGTCCAGGACGACGTCGTAGTCCTTGACATGGTCCTCGTACCGCTGGGTCCGGTAGTCCACGACGACGTCGGCCCCCAGCTCGCGGGCCAGGTCGACGTTCTTGGTGCTCACCGTGGTTGCCACTGTGGCGCCGAGGTGCTTGGCCAGCTGGATGGCGATTGAGCCGAGGCCCCCGGTGCCGCCCTGGATGAAGACCTTGTCCCCCGGCTTGACTCGCGCTTTCTCCATGAAGGCCTGCGCGGCCGTGAGCAGCACGAGCGGTAGTGAGGCCGCCTCGGCGAAGCCGAGTTCGGCGGGCATGGGGGCGAGGTCGTCGGCGTCGACTGCGATGGACTGCGTGAAGGTGCCGATCCGGTTGATGCCCGGACGCCCGAACACGTGATCGCCCACCGTGAAGTTCTCCACGCCGGGGCCTACCTCGGTGACCACGCCGGCGAGCTCCTGTCCCAGCACTTGCGGCAGCCGGTAGCTGATGAGCTGCCGGAACTGCCCGGCTGCGATCATGCGGTCCAGCGGGTTGAGGCCCGCCGCACGGATATCAACCACCACCTGCCCCGGGCCGGCCACCGGCTCGGGCACTTCAATCCACTCGAGCGTCCCGCCGTTGCGGTAAGAGGTAAGCGCGTAGGCCTTCATCACGTGTGCTCCTGTCCCGGTCATGCTCCCGGCGAGGAAGCCGCCGAGAAGGAGCAGACCATCTAAGTCCAGATACCGAACCTAGCCTGCGCCGACTTCACTGTCAACCGGACAGTCCAGCCATACCTCCCAGCCATACCTCTTTCCTCATGCGCAGCCTTCACATCCTGGTCGCGAGCCGCGGGCCTCGGTGCTACGATCATTAGGTATCAAAAATGAACTCAGAGTCGCGTCGGCTTCGTCGGCGAGCGCGCACGGGTGCGGCTGCGCCTGCGGGCGAGCCGACGAACCTGTTCCGCCCGCATCGACGCCACACACATAAGCACATCGTGGGCACCGCGTGCACGCGCAGCGCCCCGGCGCCGTCGGCAGCCGCAAAGGATCAGGGAGTGTCAGACACCATGACGGGACCGCAAACCACCTGCCCCATCGCGGCCAGCCTGGAGCTGCTGGGCGAGAAGTGGACCCTGCTGATCCTTCGCGATGTTTTCCAGGGCATACACCGGTTCAGCGACCTGGAGGAGAGCCTCGGGTGCCCGCGCTCAATCCTGTCGGCGCGGCTCAGGAAGCTCGTGGAGCATGGCGTGCTGCAAGTCGAGCCCTACCAGGAGCCGGGACGAAGGCAACGGCACGCCTACACTCTCAGCGCCAAGGGACGCGACCTCGCCCTCGTGCTGGCGGCGCTGCAGCAATGGGGGCTCAAGTATCTGCCGAACGTGGCACCGATTGCGCCAGATCCGGTGCACGTGGACTGCGGCAGTCCCGTCGAGGCCCGCCTAGCCTGCCGCCGGGGGCACTACGTCGCGGCCGATGCCATCGGCTCTCAGGAGTGATCGTAAGCCACCGCCATCACACCGTTGGCACCCATGCCACCTGGATGGGCTTGATCATGTCCAGGTCACCGGCAGCGCGCCCTGCGCCGCCAGTTCCAGCCCGTACCGAGTCGAGTTGACCATGCGGGCCCACAAACAACTGAAGAAGATGGACCGGTTTGACGCCAGGATCCTCGCCACCTGGATCAAGAACAACCTCGATGGGTGCGCCGATCCCCGCCTTGGCAAGGGGCTGACTGCGAACCGCTCGGACGAATCGTTACCGCGTGGGCTCCTACCGGATCCTCGCGCTCATCCACGACGACATCGGCACGATCGAGGTCTTCCCGATCGGACGCCGCGGCAGGGCGTACAACGACTAAGCCGACTCGCTACACGTTGAACCGGAACTCGACCCCGAGTTCAGACGATATCTGAACTACTGGTTCAGGATACCGAAGCCGTACCCCGCCTCGTCGTCGAGCAGCTCGAGGTCCCCTTCCACCTTCGGCGCGACCTTCTGGACGGCCTGCCACGAAAGCTCGGAGGCCTCGCGCCGCAACAGGATCGCCTTCTTCACTGAGTCGGTGATCTCCTTGCACCGCTTGGAGTCCTTAGGCACCGGCAGGACCAGCTCAGCCCAGCGACCACCCAGGGTGTCGATGATGTCCTGCGTGAAGCGCTTGGCGAAGATCTGAGACTTGACCACAGGTGACGACAGCAGAGCGAGCAGCATGTGGGGGTCCATCCTGCTCTCGTCGAGGACCTTGAACTTGAGGATGTGGCTCTGGTAGACGATCTTCCAGTCCAGGTCAGTCACGATGGCACAGGTGCCGACGAGGTAGGTGCCGTCCCTGACCATGAGGATGTCGCCAGGGGCGACATTTTGCTTATCCGCCAGCGACTCGTATAGAGCTTCACTGAGGCCGTGCTTGGGGTCGCCCTTGATTTGCCAGTTTGCAATGTCGCTGGTGCGGATGAACGGGATCGAGCCCGTGCCGTAGGCCAGCTTGCCCACCTCGTCGCCGGTCGAGACTGACAGCACGCCTTGGGTGACCAGATCACCCAGGCGCACGAGGTCATGGGTCTTCGATAGGCGCTCAACCGACTCGCGGACCTCGGGGTTGTAGTACTTGGGGAGGTAGATCATGTCCGTGATCTGCGCGGAGTCAACGACGAAGCCGAGGTGGTCGAAGTCCAGCGCCTCACCGTCCGCATACTTCTCCCAGCGTTCGACGATCTTGGGCAGGTCGTCGAACGGGATTGAGTGGCCTCGTGAATCGTGCCCGCACCAGCGGGCGACGGCCATGAACACGTCGTGCGACTCGCCAGAGGGCTCAGCACCCTTCTCCAAGAGCACGACGGCGGTCTTGGCGTGGGTGTACGGCTGGAAGAGGTTCTCGTGCACGGAAATGACCGCGTGGATCGTCGCCCGGCTCAGTACGTACTGCATGATGTAGCGGTGAGACGGATTGCACAGCATCGACTCCGGCAGGACGATGCCCATGCGGCCGCCATCCTTGAGCAGGTCGAGACAGCGCTCAATGAAGAGGATCTGCGGGGTCTGCGAGTCCGCGACCTTATCCGTCTTCTCGTAGCCGACACCACCCTTGGCCTTGCGCCACTTGGAGCCGAGGTCGTACTGGGCCAGGGTCGTGCGTTCGGTAACCTTGAGTTTCTGACCGAACGGCGGGTTAGTCATGATGACGTCGAACTCGCCGACGGAGACTTCCTGGCGAGCCTTGAGCCCCCAGTCCCTCATCGGCACCAGCGAGTTCTCACAGAAGATCCCACCGCGACCATCACCGAGTAGCGCCATGTAGGCCTTGGCCACCTTGCTGAGGAACTCATCCTTGTCGATCCCCCGCAGCTGGCGGATTGCGACCTTCTGCTTCTCGCTCTCGCGCTCGCTGTCGGGCCACTGCAGCTCGTCGGCACGGTCATCGACGAGGTCCCACAGGCCACGCAGGGCCTCGACGAGGAAGCCGCCCGAGCCGCAGGCTGGGTCGAGCACCATGTCCTGGATCTTCGGGCGCACAAGTGCCCGCACCAGGTGCGTGACATTGCGCGGCGTGAAGAACTGCCCCTGGCCGCCCTTGAGGGAGGGTCCGATGAACGTCTCGAAGGCGTCGCCGACGACGTCGCGTTCGCACTCGATCAGGCAGTACTGCTGGAGCTCGCCTACAACGTAGGCGATGGAGCGGTCGTCGAGTTCGATCTTGTCCGTGTCGTCGAAGACATCGCTGTACTGCTTGACCACGTGAGCGAAGGACTCCTTCACGCGCGCCGCCACGTCGGCAACGGGTTCGTCCACGCCCGCCCGGAAGGTGACGACAGCGTCGCGTCGCGTGAATCGCTCGTCGTAGATCTTGCAGAAGATGAGGTTCATGATCTGCTGAGCTAGGGGCTCGTCGCGCGTCATGCCGACGGCGTTCGCCGCCAGGTAGTTACGGATCGAGCGGAAGACGGCCTTGAGGTTATGGGTCGGTCGTAGATCCTCGCGCTTGAACAGGCCGATGTCCTCGACGCGCTGCCCGTAGCGCGGGATGTTAGGGATCTCGTCGAAGGTGACCTTACCGTTGGCCTCCCGCTTTCGTAGGAAGAGGCGCTCGTCCCCATTGGTCCAGACGCCGAGGTAAGCGCGGGAGAGGCGGAGGTAGTCCTCCAACTGGTCCCGGCCATCGCGGCGGTCCGGCTTCTTGCACTCGACCACGAGGAACAAGTCTTCGTCGCGATGCTGGTCGCCGCTAAAGACGGCGATGTCGACCGGATAAGTCTTCGCCCGGTCCGACGGGCGCGCCTTCACGTGCCACTGGGGCCTTGTGCGGATGTGCACCTTGGGGTAGCCGTAGTCCTCGACGAGTTGGCGGGCGAACGGCTGGACCGCGAGCATCTCTTCAGGCTTGGCAGGCACCTGGATGCCGGAGATATAGTCGACGACCTTGCCGTCCGGCGCTTCGTCGTCGCTGGGGACTGTCACTGCGGCCTGCTCGCTCACTTCTTACTCCCAGACGTAAGTCCCGTGCGGAACTCGACCACGTCGCCGTCGGCCATGACGTAGTCCTTGCCTTCCATACGGACCTTGCCGTGGGCGCGGACCTCGGCCAGGGAGCCGTACTCCATGAGGTCGTCGTAGGAGACGATCTCCGCCTTGATGAAGCCCTTCTCAAAGTCGGTGTGAATCACGCCCGCCGCCTGCGGCGCGGTCCAGCCCTTGTGGATCGTCCAGGCGCGCGACTCCTTCTCCCCCGCCGTCAGGAAGGTCTGCAGGCCGAGGGTGTCGAAACCCACCCGCGCCAGCTTGTCCAGACCGGACTCCTCCTGACCGTTCTCGCGCAGCATCTCGGCGGCCTCTTCGGGCTCCAGCTCCACCAGCTCCGCCTCGAACTGGGCGTCCAGGAACACCGCCTCCGCGGGCGCCACCAGCGCACCCAGCTCCTGCTGGCGGGCGGCGTCGTGCATGCCGGCGTCGTCCAGGTTGAACACGTAGATGAAGGGCTTGGTGGTCATCAGCTGGAACTCGCGCAGGATTTCGGCGTCCAGCGCCTTGCCCGCCGCTGCGGCCGAGAGCAGCTCACCCGCCTCCAGCACCTTCAGCGCAGCCTGAGCGGCCTCCAGCACGGCGGCGTCGGTCTTCTTGCCCCGCACCTCCTTCTCCAGGCGCGGGATCGTCTTCTCCAGGGTCTGCATGTCGGCCAGGATCAGCTCGGTTGAGATGGTCTCAATATCCGAGGCGGGGTCCACCTTCCCGGCTACGTGGACCACGTCCGGGTCATCGAAGGCGCGGGTGACGATGCAGATGGCGTCGGCCTCACGGATGTTGGCGAGGAACTGGTTACCCAGCCCCTCCCCCTCGCTGGCGCCGCGCACGATCCCGGCGATGTCCACGAAGGAGACGGTGGCGGGCACGACCTTCTGGGAGCTGAACATCTGCGCCAGGGCGTCCAGCCGCGGATCCGGCAGGGGGACGACGCCGACGTTCGGCTCGATCGTGGCGAAAGGGTAGTTCGCCGCGAGAACGGTCGCCCGGGTCAGGGCGTTGAACAGGGTCGACTTGCCGACGTTGGGCAGTCCAACGATTCCGATAGTGAGTGCCACGGGGCGAGTGTAGATGAGTCCGCCCGGCACGACGGGCGCCACCGGCCCCCGGGCGCCTCGCGGACCGGCTAAGCGCTCGGCATTAATGTCGGTGCCCCGTGCCATGGTGGTCCCATGTCCACAGCGCTCCCCGTCCTGCTCCTGCTCATCGGCCTGCTAGTTGGTGCGGTGTCCGGCTACGCCCTAGCCGTAGCCCGCTCGGCCGCGGCTCGCGCCGGCGGTCGCGACGAGGCCGCCGCCCTGCGCGCCGAGGCGGCCCAGTGGCGGGCCCGCGCCGAGGAGCTGACGGCGCGCACCGCGGTGGCCGAGGAGCGCTCCGAGCGCGACGGCTCCGTGCTGCGCGCCCTCGCACCGGTTCGCGCCCAGCTGGAGCAGGTGGGCGCCCGGGTGGAGCAGATGGAGCAGCAGCGCGCAGCCGAGCACGCCGCACTGACCGAGCAGCTGCGGGCGGGCGCCGAGTCCGATCGGGAGCTGCGCCGCACCACGACGGCGCTGGAGGGCGCCCTGCGCTCGCGCTCCTCGCGCGGGGTATGGGGCGAGGTCGAGCTCGCACGCGTGCTCGAGGCATCCGGAATGATACGGCACATCGACTTCTCCGAGCAGCGCTCAGTAGCCTCCCTGGTGGGCCGCCGTCAAGGTGCGGGCCGCACTCGGGACGGCGCGGGCCGAGCGCGTCCCGACGTCGTGGTGCACCTTCCCGGTGACGGCTTCCTGGCGCTGGACGCCAAGGTCCCCTGGACTCCTACCTGAAGGCCTGCGCCGTGGGCTCCGGCCCGGATGCCGCAACCTCCGAGGCGGACGCCCAACAGCACCGTGCCAAGCTGCTCGCCGCACACGCCAGGGCGCTGCGCGGCCACATCGATGCCCTGGCGGACCGCCACTATGCCCGCACGCTTCAGGACTCCCCGGAGCTCGTGGTGCTGTTCGTCCCGGCCGAGCCGATCCTGGCCGCGGCCCTGGAGGCAGATCCCACGCTGATGGAGCACGCGCTCGAGCGCGGGGTCTCCTTGACCACGCCGGCCTCCTTGTTGGCACTGCTGCGCACCTGCGCATCCGCATGGGCCCGCACCGCCATCAACGACGACGCACGGGAGCTAGTGGAGCTGGGCCGCACGCTTTACGAGCGGCTCGGCACGGTCGCCAAGCACCTCGACGCCCTGGGCTCCGCCCTGACGCGCTCCGTGAGCGCATACAACCAAGTGGTCGGGTCCATGGAGTCGCGGCTACTGGTCACGGCCCGCTCCTTCGAGACCTTCGGCGGTGACCTGGCCGCGCCGCAGGCGGTTTCCCCGGATGACGCACAGATCCGCCGCTTCACCAGCACCGAGCTGACCGCAGTCACCGAGTAGCGGGCCACCACCTCGCATGGCTGCGCCAGTCCATGGCGGCCAGCCGGGCGGTACGGCGCCGGGAGTCGCCTCCCCCAACAGCCTCACACCACCGAGCTGATCACAACGTTGCGGTTACGTACGCAGTACCATTATCATAAACTGGTCTCCTGCGATATTTTGCAGCAACCTCCCAGGTACGCCCCATAGCGTACCTGGCAACCCACGACCGCAACATGTGGAGGTCCATCTTCCTATGGCAGCCGCAACCACAAGCAGCACCTCGGCCCGCGCCGCTTCGGGCCAGCTCCCCGGCACCGCCCCGCGGGCCGGGAGCGACGACCCCGCCGAGGTGCTGAGCCATCTGAACACACTCGCCGCCAGGCAACAGCAGCTTCAGGACCAGCTCAGTACGCTCCGGGACGAGCGTGACGACCTCATCCTGCGCGGACTCGCCAGCGGCCTGAGCTCATCCGAGCTGGCCGAGAAGGCCCAGCTGACGGGCGCGCGCGTACGGGCCATTGCCGACGCCGCCGCCGACTCCTCTGCGCGGGAGCGGGTGGCCGAGGCCATGGCCAAGCTCGTAGCCCACGAGCCCCCGATCTGCACTACTTATGGCGCGCTCGCCGAGGCGGTAGGCATCGGCTCAGCGAAAGGCGTCGCCTCCTCACTGGCAACCAATCCCGCAGTGCCGGCGCGTGCCGGCGCCCGGGTGCTGCTGCTGCGCTGGGCCAATCCGGCCCTCGGCGGCTACATCATCCCCAGCGAGGAACCCTCCTGGCAGACTCAGGGCGACGACACCGCCTCACGGCTCGAATGCCTGCAGGCCGAGCAGCTGGTGGTGCAAATCACCGGCCCGAGCGGCTCGGTGTGGCTGGTTCCCTTCGACCGGGTGGTGGCCGACGCCGAAACCCTGAGCAGCATCATCAGCTGATCGGCGGTCCCGGTAGGCGGCCGAGCCGTGTCGGCGGCCTACCGGCCCACTGCCGGAACGGTCAGCAGGTGTGGTCCTGGGCCGGACGACGCCGTCGCTCGGGTGCCTGGCCGCCGGCCGCCTCCTTAAGATCGGCGCGCAGGTTCTTCGGTAGGGAGAAGGCGATCTTCTCCGTGGCCGTGCGCACCTGCTCGACCTCGGAGAAGCCCATCTCCCCCAGCCTCTCAATGACCTCGCGCACCAGTATCTCCGGCACGGAGGCCCCGGAAGTCAGCCCGATAGTGCTGGCACCGTCAAACCAGGACGCGTCCAGCTCCCGCGCATAGTCGACCCGGTGGGCGGCGGGCGCGCCGGCCTCCAGGGCGACTTCCTTCAGCCGCACCGAATTGGAGGAGTTGCCGGAGCCGACCACGATCATGACGTCGACCTGCGGAGCGATGGCCTTGACGGCGCCCTGCCGGTTCTGCGTGGCGTAGCAGATGTCATCCCCCGGCGGGTCACTCAGGTGGGGGAAGCGCTCGCGCAAGCGCCGCACCGTCTCCATGGTCTCATCCACCGACAGCGTAGTCTGGCTGATCCACACGACCTTGTCCGGGTCGCGCACCTGCACCGAGTCGACCTCTGCCGGGCCGTTGACTACCTGGATGTGGTCAGGCGCCTCCCCCTGGGTTCCCTCAACCTCCTCATGGCCGGCGTGACCTACAAGGATGATGTCGTAGTCATCCTTGGCGAAGCGGATCGCCTGCTTATGAACCTTGGTCACCAGCGGGCAGGTGGCATCAATGGTCTGCAGGTGCCGGGCGGCAGCCTGCGCGTGCACGGCCGGGGACACGCCGTGCGCAGAGAACACCACGCGCGCACCCTCTGGTACCTGATCGGTCTCAGAGACGAACACGGCCCCCCGCTTGGTGAGCGCCTCCACCACGTACTTGTTGTGCACGATCTCCTTGCGCACGTAAATCGGCGCGCCGTAATGGGCCAGGGCCTGCTCCACGGCGTCGACGGCGCGATCCACGCCGGCACAGTAGCCGCGCGGAGCGGCCAGCAGTATGCGCTTGGCAGCGCGGGTACGCCCCGGCGCAGCACTGTCGGTGGTGGTTTCGCTCATGGTCACGCCCACCACTGTGCCACAGGAGCCTGCCCGGCGAACACGCCCGCGGGGCGTTTAACGTGGCACAGTGGAGCCCGTGACCGAGTTCCCGCCCAGCCGCCGTGCACCCACGCACTCGCCCGCGCGCACTCCCATGAATACGTCGGCCGGTACGCCTGCGGCCAGTGGCGCGGGGCGGCAGCTGGCCCGCCTGGCCCGCGAGACCACCCCGGACAACCCCTGGCCGCTGCGGCTGCTGTCCACCAAGATCGACGAGTACATCAACAAGATGACCTACGTGTGGGTGGAGGGGCAGATCGTCCAGTTCAACCGGCGCCCCGGCTCGGGAATGCAGTACCTGACCCTGCGTGACGCCGACGCCGACATGTCCATGTCCGTGTCCGTGTTCACCCGAGAGCTCGCTGCCATAGAGCGGAACACCGGAGCGCAGGTGACCGAGGGCGACCGCGTCGTCGTCCATGCCAAGCCGCGCTTCTGGGCCAAGCGCGGCAGCCTTGAACTGCGCGCCGATGACATCCGGCCGGTCGGCATCGGTGACCTGCTGGCCCGGATCGAGCAGCTGCGCCGGATTCTCGCAGCCGAGGGCCTGTTCGACACCGAGCGCAAGCACCCGCTGCCATTCCTTCCCCGCAAGGTCGGGCTGGTGTGCGGACGCAACGCCAAGGCCAAGGACGACGTCGTCGTCAACGCGCGCCTGCGGTGGCCCGGCCTGCCCTTTGAGATCCGCGAGGTTGCCGTGCAGGGTGCGCAGGCGGTGCGGGAGGTCACCGCCGCCATCCGCGAGCTGGACGCCGACCCGGGGGTCGACGTGATCGTGGTGGCCCGCGGGGGCGGCGCCGTCGAGGACCTGCTGCCCTTCTCCGATGAGGGCCTGGTGCGGGCAGCGGCTGCCGCCCGCACCCCGATCGTCTCCGCAATCGGGCACGAGACCGACTGCCCGCTGCTGGACTTGGTGGCCGACTACCGTGCCTCCACACCCACGGACGCGGCCCGCCGCATCGTCCCGGACCTGGCGGAGGAGACGGTGGGGCTGGACCAGGCGCGCGAACGTATACGCACGGCGCTGCGCTCCCGCCTGGACACCGAGCAGCAGGGCCTTGACCAGGTGATGGCCCGCCCAGTGATGTCCGACCCGACTGTCATCGTGCGCGACCGGGTTGCCGAGCTGGAGCAGGCCCGCGAGCGCATGCGCCGGGCACTATCCGCCACCCTGTCCCTGGCCACCGCCGACTTGCGCGCCGACCAGGCCCGACTGCGCGCATTGTCCCCGCAGGGAGTCCTGGACCGCGGCTACGCGATCCTGCGCAGCCCCGGCGTCGGCGTCGTCAAGTCTGCTCAGCAGTTGAAGAAGGGCGATCTGATCGAGGGAGTGCTGGCTTCGGGGCGCCTGGTGGCGCAGGTAGTCGGCACCACCAAGCCCTCCAGCGAGTCCGCCACCTAGTCTTTCCCCTCGCCTGGCACCGGGCGGGAGCCAGCCCCGGACTCACAGCTGGCACCGACGACTTCTGCTGCCCATGGGCGCGCCGGCGCGGCCCGGGGCCTCAGTGATCCGGCCGCGCCACCGAGTCCCTCTCCACCACCCGCCCGACAATCCGCAGGTTCTGCGCCTGGGCTCCCGGGGTGTCCAGCAATTCGTAGAGCCGTTCCACCGCCCACGCCGCCATCTCCGCGTGGGGAAGGGCGATGGAGGTCAGCCGCGGGGACAGTGACTCGTTGATCAGGATCATGTCATCGAATCCGACCACGGACAGGTCCTGCGGGATGCGCAGGCCCAGCTGCGCGGCGGCTGCGTACACGCCCATGGCCATCGCGTCGGCGAAGCAGAACACTCCAGTGGGGCGTTCATCGGGTGCCGCCTGAAGTAGCCGCACGGCCTCGTCATAGGCGGCGCTACCAGCTGGCTTGCAGGAGACGACGACGGGCTCGACGCCGCTCTCCCGGCAACGGGCAATGAAGCCCTCCGCGCGCCCGTGAGCCGCGGGAATGTCATCGTGATTATTGATCATCGCCACACGCCGGTGCCCGGAGGCGAGCAGAACCTCGGCACCGGCACGGCCGCCGGCCACCTCGTCGGGCACCACCCAGGAGTAGCGGGGGTCACTGGTGAAGGCGTTGACCACCACGGTTGGGATACCGGCTAATGCGGAGGGCACAGTAACCGCCTGGTGGTAGAGCGCACCGAGGATGATGCCGTCCACCTGGTGGTCAATGAGCGTGCCGATCACGTCGTCCTCGTCGTCGGCGGTGTCAGCGACGATGAGCAGCCCGCCGTGGGCACGCACGGCGTCCTGAGCGCCCAGCACCATGCGGCCTAGGTGCTCCGTGGTGGCCAGTTGGCGCCCAACCAGGGCGATCGTGTCCGTGCGCCGAGTGCGCAGGGCGCGGGCGGAGGGGTTGGCGCGGTAGCCGAGGGCGGCAGCGACGGACTTGACGTGGCTGCGGGTCTCCTCCGAGACGCGCGACCCCTCCGGATTGTTCAATGCGTGCGAGACCGTCGTGACGGACACGCCAGCCTCGCGGGCCACGTCCTTGATGGTGACCCGGTCAGTCGCGCGACCAGGACTCATCGGTCACTCCCTCCTGCAAACGCTCGGGCAGGCGGTAAGTATCCCCCATGCAGTCCGTCGCGGGTGCAGGCACAGGCCGAATCGCGCCCGTATCGGGAGCAAGCGTGCTCCTGCGCGTCCCCGCAGTTTCGACCGATCTCGGCACGTAACGTCTACCGAACTCGGCGGTTATATCAACCGACCTCGGCGCGAGTTACGGCGACAGCGAGGGCGGTGTCGGCGCCGCGGTCCGTGGACCGGGCCGGTTTCAGGATGCGGCGGGGTCGAGCCTGGTGGTGTAGGCGTCGGCCATGGACCAGGCCTGCAGGCGCGCGTCCGCAAGCGAGCCGGCGTCGATGCGTACGCCGTCGTCGCCCGGGGCCGTCCCCAGGCGCGCGGACAGCGGCTGGCCGTTGACGAAGACCTCCAGGCTGGAGCGATCGCGCAGTACCCGCAGGTGCACCTGCCCCTCGGGGCCCAAGGGCACGGGCCCGGCCAGCTCCCGCCGGTCCGGCGCCTCCCAGGGGGAACCGGGTGCGGCGGAGGCGGAGCGGTCCAGGGACAGCCACCCCGTCCAGGCGTCCTGTCCCTTCGGCCCGCTCGGGGTACGGCGGGCCAGACGCAGGCGCGTGCGCCGCGTGCCGTCCGCGGACACGGCCAGATCCATGACCAGCCCCTCCGCTTCCCCCAGCCGTCCGGTCAGCACCAGATCGAGGCTGTCGCCGCCGAGGCGGGCGCCGGCCGCAGTGACCTCCCGCGCACCGGCAGCATCGGCCAGCACCTGGGAGCGCAGGGAGTCGATCTCCGCGATGGGGTGAAACCGGACAGTTCCGTCCGGACCCAGGCTGATCTCCCGGGGAACACTCATGGAGCCGGCCCAGCCCGCCTCCAGGCGCCGGGCGCGTGTGGCATTGGGCTGCATCCAGCCGATGGTCACGCGCCGCCCGTCGGGCAGCAGCACCGATTGGGGGCGTAGAAGTAGTTCTCCCCCAGGTCCGAGCGGCCGACAACGTCGATGCGCATGCGGGTACCGTTACGCGAGCCACGCATCCACATTGAGCGCAGTGTGCGCGAGGCGTGCCAGGCAGAGACGAACAGGATGTCCGTCTCCCCCAGGCGCACCAGCTCCGGGCACTCCCAGACCGTGCCCGTGACATCCACGTCGCCGTCGCCGACGGCGAGCGGCCCCTCGTAGGCCCAGTGGCGCAGATCCTCGCTGGAGAAGCACAGGGCCGCGCCTACCTGCCTGTCATCGCCACCGGCCCCAGGCACGCCGCTCCCCATCACCTGGAACCAGCGCCCGTTCTCGCGCCACACCGAGTGGTCGCGCATTTCCGGCACCACCAGCCCCTCGGTGGAGGCGGGCGCGGCGTCGATGACCGGATTGCCCGGGTGCTTCACCCAATGGGTCAGCAGCGGGTCCTCCGGGAGGGCCGTGGCCAGGCAGGCGGTCTGGGTGGCGCGCTCCGAGGCTCCGGAGTAGACCATGGTGGGCACAGTGGTGCGGGTGCCGTCCGCCGCCACGCGCTCATCGGCCAGCACGATGCCAGACCAGCAGCCGAATGCGTCCGGGCCGCCCTCACTGGGCCGAATCGCGGTGGGCAGGTCGTGCCAGTGCACCAGGTCGGCCGAGTACTGGTGGCCCCACTCGATACGCTCATGCACCGGGGCGTGGGGATTGTGCTGGTAGAACAGGTGCACCAGGGGCTCGCCGTCGGGACCGGGCCATACGCTCAGGCCGTTGGGATCGTTCATCCACCCCCAGGGAGCGGTCGCGTGCCAGCGGGGGCGGGCTGGGTCCGCCTGGGCGTGAGCCGCCTGCTCGGCCGGGGCCAGGCTGAGGCGGTCCTCCGAGCGAATGAGCCAGGGCCGCGCTGATGCGGTGGTGGAGGCGGTAGTCATGAGCGTGCGTCCAGCTCCTCGTAGTAGCGGTCCAGCGCCGCCTGATAGATCTCCATCATTCGGCTCAGGCCCGTGGTCTCGAGGTCCTTAAGATAGCCGTCCCAGTCGGCGTCGATGCCGCCGCCCACCACCCACTGGGCGAACTTCTGCTTGACCAGGGTGGACACATCCGAGTCGATCAGGGACAGGTCATCGAGCTCGGCATTGGTGAACACCACGGGCGGGAAGGCGTCATTGGCGGCCCATTCGGCGTACTCGGCGGCCACCTGCTCCTGGCGCAGGGAGGCACGCGGCTCAGGCAGCACGACCTCCTCGAAGTCACGCGCAGTGGTGGACTTCGGGCCGCCGGGAGCCACCTTCTGCCGCCGCTCCCCCTCCGACTCGCCCTCGGCCGCCGGAATCTGGGCCAGCATGCCGTCCTCGTCGTACTCCAGGGTCACGCCGATCGGCCCCCAGCTGTTCTGGGCAGACATGACCGGGTCATACATGCGGTCCACCCAGCGCATCACCGCCGCCTGGTAGCGGCAGGTGCGGGTCATGGCGAAGGCGCCGCGGGAGATCTCCTGGTTGTTGGACACCGAGGCGCGGCGCACGCCGTCCACTCCCGCCAGCACCGGGCACAGCGCGTAATGGCCCTCGCGGTCCTCCCCCACGAACTCGGTCGCCTCCCACCAGTAGAAGGCCGCCAAGGACTCCTGCTCCGTCTTTCCCTTGGCCAGGTAGGCGGTGTCATCCTGAGAGAAGGACTCCGAGTCGATCAGGCCCTCGGCGTACCAGGTGTGCAGCTGCTTGACCCCTTCCTTCCACTCCTCGGTGGAGGCGGTGAATACGGCCGTCCGGTCGATCACGATGCGGTGGTCATTGTTGTCCGCCTGGCCGCCGTAAGCGGCGATGATGTCCCACGGGTTGGCGCAGAAGGAGCCCGGGATGAATGACAGCGGCAGCAGCTTCCCGGTTCCGGACGGGTCCTGCTCCTTGAATGCCAGCAGCGTCTCGTGCAGCTCCTCGATGGTGGTGGGCATGTCGCGGCCGACGGCGTCCAGCCAGTCGGTGTTCAGGTACAGGAAGTTCGGGAAGGGTACGAGCCCGAGCTCCTCCACGCTGGGCAGGGTGTAGATGTGCCCGTCCTCGCTGGTGATGGCCGAGCGGATATCGGGGCGGGCGTCCAGCAGCGCGGTGATGTTGGGGCAGTTGTCGGCGAAGAACTCGTCCAGCGGCACCAGCGTGTGGTTGGCGGAGTAGGTGGATACCTCGGCGTCGGTCAGCCCGGTGTTCCACAGGATGTCCGGCAGGTCCCCGGAGGCCAGCAGCAGGTTCTTCTTCTCTGCGTACACGTCCTCGGTGAGCATGTTCCACTGCACCTGGATATTCGTCTCCTGCTCCCACTGCTGGGTCAGCTCCATCTGGCCGTAGGGCACGGACAGGGCTGAGCGCGAGCCGGTGGCGGTGACCGTGATCGGAGTGGAGACGATAGGCAGGGAGTCTGGAGCGTCGGCCAGGCCGGCGGAGGCGGACTCGTCGGGGACGCGGTAGTCGGCGTCGCTCTTCTTGCTCGAGCAGGCGGCCAGGGCGAGCAGGCCCGCGCCGGCGAGCGTGCCGCGCAGCAGCAGGCGGCGGCTGACCGGTCGGCGGGCGACGCCGGAGACGGCGGCCAGACGGTCGGTGGGGAGCGGTGCGCTGACGGCGGCAGTGGTGGTAGCGGTGTTACGGGGCAGCATTTGGGGGACCTCTCAGCTCTTCACGGCGCCGATGAGGGCGCCCTGGGCGAAGTACTTCTGGGTGAAGGGCAGTATGGACAGCAGCGGGAAGGTGGAGACGACGATCATTCCGTACTTCATCAGCTCGGCGATGCGCTGGGACTCGGCGTAGGAGTCCATGCCGGTGGCCGATACGCCGGAGCCGGACACGTCGGACTGGATGAGGATGTTGCGCAGTACCAGCTGGAGGGGGTACTTGGCGTCGTCGTTGAGGTAGATCAGGGCGTCGAAGAAGGAGTTCCAGTAGGCCACCGCGTGCGTGATCACCAGCAGCATGATCAGTGCCTTGGACAGCGGCAGCACGATGCGGAAGAAGTAGCGCCACTCGCTGGCGCCGTCGAGGGCGGCGGCCTCGTGCAGTTCCTCGGGGATGGTCGTCTCGAAGAAGGTGCGGGCGATGATGAGGTTGGTGACACCGATGGCGCCGGGCAGCACCACGGCCCACATGGTGTTGAGCATCCCCAGGTCGCGCACCACCAGGTAGCGGGCGATCATGCCGCCGTCGAAGAACATGGTGATGATGAACAGCACCATGAAGAAGTTGCGGCCGGGCAGGGACTTGCGGGACAGGGCGTAGCCGGCCCCGAGGATGGAGCACACCGAGATGGCGGTTCCCACCGCCGTGTACAGCAGCGAGTTGCCGAAGCCGCGCAGCACGGTGGAGGTGGAGAAGATGCGCTGGTAGCCCTCGAAGGTGATGTTCTTGGGCCACAGCCACACGTTGCCCTCGTAGACCTGGTTGGGGTCGGAGATCGAGGCGATGACGACGAAGTACAGCGGGTAGATGATCGCGATTACGGCGCCGCCCAGCAGCAGGACGACGAAGGCGGTGTAGAGCGGGTCGGCGATCCGCTCCATGAGGCGGCGCGGGCCGGAGCTGCGGAAGGTGGGGGCGGCGTCGAGCACTGACGCGGGTGCGGTGGTCATGGGGTCTCCTCGAGTATCTCGCGGGCGGTCAGAACAGGCTCGACTGACCCGCGCGCTTGGCGACCTGGTTGAACACCAGCAGCAGGATCATGTTGAGGACGGAGTTGAACAGGGAGATGGCGGCCGAGTAGGAGAACTGGGCGCTCTTGAGGCCCACGTCGTAGACGTAGGTCTGGATGATCTGCGAGGCGCCCAGGTTCAGGTCCGTCTGCATCAGCAGGGCCTTCTCAAAGCCCAGGTTGAGCAGGTTGCCGACCGCCAGAATCAGCATGATCGACACGATCGGACGGATGCCGGGCAGGTCAATGTGCCACAGGCGCTGCCAGCGGTTGGCGCCGTCCACGCGCGCGGCCTCGTGCAGGCTGGGGTCGATGCCCGCCAGGGCGGCGAGGTAGACGATCATGGAGAAACCGGCGTTCTGCCAGATGTCGCTCATGACGTAGATGGGCCGGAACCAGCCCTCCTCGTTCATGAAGTTGATCGGCCTCCCGCCCGTCAGGGTGATGATGTTGTTGACCAGCCCGGAGCGGGGCGAGAGCAGCACGAACAGCATGCCGACCACCACCACGGTGGAGATGAAGGCGGGCGAGAACAGCACCGTCTGGATGAAGGACTTCAGCTTGCGGGAGGCGAGCTGGTTGATCAGCAGCGCCAGGATGATCGGCACGGGGAAGCCGAAGACGAGTCCGAGGACGTTGATGGCGATGGTGTTGAAGAAGATGCGGGTGAACTGGAAGGAGTGCAGGAAGCGGCTGATGTGCTCCAGCCCCACCCACTCGCTGCCCAGGAAGCCGTCAATGGGGTTGTAGTTGCGGAAGGCGATCTGCACGCCGTACATGGGCCAGTACTTGAATACGACCAGGTAGATCAGCGCCGGGGCCAGCAGCAGGTACAGCTGCCAATGGCGGGCTACGCGCGCCCACAGGGACGTGCGACGCCGCCTGGCGGCGGCGGGGCGGGACTAGACATCGTTGTCCTCCATCTAGGCGGGGAGTGAGCGCCGTTCGCTTGAGACGGCAAGATACGAGCGCCCTAAACGATTTGGCAGGCATATCTTGCCCGCCTCCCATCCTGCTGTCAAGACGTTTTTGCGAGCGGTTTTGCGCGAGCCGCCAGATGACACAGGGCGGCAAGCCGAGCCAGTACCCTGCCGTGATAACCGGCGCGCAGTGACCGCGCACATGCAACAATCAGTGCCATGAGCGCGCCCTCCCCCGCTGAGCCGACCGGCCCCGCAGACGCCAACGCCGACGTCGCCTCCCTGCCCTACGAGCAGGCTCGCGAGCAGCTGGTCGGCGTCGTCCAGCGCCTGGAGGCCGGTCAGGTTCCGCTGGAAGAGGCGCTGAAGCTGTGGGAGCGTGGCGAGGCCCTGGCCGCCCGCTGCCAGTCCTGGCTGGATGACGCCCGCGCCCGCCTGGCCGCCGTCGCCGGCGATGGGAGCGAGTCCGCCGACTCCGCCGGCCCCGGCGCCAGCTCCACACCCTTCTGAGCGCTCTTCCACCCGCACTCGCTTGTCACCGTCAGCCCTCGCCACCGCCCACCAACCATGAGGAGCCCCAACATGTCAGCACCCGGCCCCGCAGGAACCGCCCTTGTCATCGGCGAGGCACTCGTCGACGTCGTCATCCACCCCGGCGAGCCCGCCCAAGACATCCCCGGCGGCTCCCCCGCCAACGTCGCCCTGGGACTCAGCCGCCTGGGCCGCGACGCCGAGCTGGACTGCTGGATCGGCACCGACCCGCGCGGCCAGGCGGTGCGCTCTCACCTCGAGGCCTCCGGTGTGCGGCTCACGCCAGGCTCCGACGGCGCCGCGCGCACCTCCACCGCGCAGGCCACCATCGGGGCCGACCGTGCCGCCACCTACGTGTTCGACCTGGACTGGAACCCGCCGTACCCGCAGCGCACTGAGGGCACGGCGGCGCCGCTGCTGGTGCACACCGGTTCGATCGCAGCGATCCTGGAGCCCGGCGCGGCCACGGTCGAGCGCGTGCTGTCAGACTTCCGGGCCACCTCCACGATCTGCTACGACCCCAACGCCCGCCCGCAGCTGATGGGCACCCCCGAGCAGGCACGCACCCAGGTGGAGCGGCTGATCTCCCTTGCCGATGTGGTCAAGTGCTCCGATGAGGACATCGAGTGGTTCTATGGCGAGGACGCGGACGTCGAGGCCGTGGCGCGCGAGTGGCTGGCCCTGGGCGCGGCCGTCGTCGTCGTTACCCGGGGTAAGCAGGGCTCGCTGGCGGTGACCGCGTCCGGGCTGCGCATGGAGGTGCCCGCCGACCCCACCGTGGTGGTCTCCGACACCGTCGGTGCGGGCGACTCCTTCATGGGCGGGCTCGAGGACGGCATCTGGGCCGAGGGCCTGGTGGGCGCCGAGCAGCGCGAGGCGCTGCGCAGCATCGACGCCGCCGCCCTGGAGCGCGTCCTGCGGCACGCGGCCGCCATCGCCGACATCACGGTCTCTCGCGCCGGCGCCAACCCGCCCACCCGCGCCGAGCTGGAGTCACCCACCGTCTAACCCCCCGCCCCCGCACACTCGCCCCCCTTCACCGAGGTCGGTAGACATTACATGCCGAGATCGGTAGACGTTGCAGGCGACTGCGGGTTTCGGCGCCAACGCGGGCACGCGTTAGTACAGCGGCACCTCGTCGAGCATGCGCGTGACCAGCTCGGCGATATCGCTGCGCTCGGTGCGTACCAGGTCCACATGCGCGAACAGGTCCCGATCCTTCAGGGACTCCACCACGCTGACCACGCCGTCCCAGCGGCCCACCCGCAGATTGTCCCGCTGGGCGACGTCGTGAGTCAGTACCACCTTGGAGTTCTGGCCGATCCGGGACAGCACCGTCAGCAGCACATTGCGCTCCAGCGACTGGGCCTCATCCACGATCACGAAGGCATCATGCAGGGAGCGGCCGCGCACGTGCGTAAGCGGCAGCACCTCCAGCTGCCCGGCGGCGACGATCCGATCGATCCGGTCCGTGGGCACCACCGAGCTGAGGGTGTCGAAAACCGCATCCCCCCAGGGCGACATCTTCTCCGCGGAGTCGCCGGGCAGGAATCCGAGACTCTGTCCCCCCACCGCGTACAGCGGCCGGAACACCATGACCTTGCGGTGCTCGCCCCGGTTGACGACGGCGTCCAGCCCGGCGCTAAGCGCCAGGGCCGACTTGCCGGTGCCGGCGCGCCCACCGAGCGAGACGATGCCGATGTCAGGGTTGAGCAGGTGATCGATGGCGATGCGCTGCTCGGCGCTGCGCCCACGCACACCGAAGACCTCGCGGGAAGCGTCCACCAGGTGCAAGGCTCCACCCACAACGGTCGCCAGGGCCGAGCCACGCGGGGAGCTAACCACCACGCCGGTGTGGGTGGGCTGGGCCGCCAGGTCGTCGGCCGCCTCCTCATCCGCCAGCCCGGACAGGTCCAGGACGCCGTCGCCCCATAGCCGGGAGATCTCCTCGTCGGTGACAGCCACTGCGGTCATGCCGGAGTAAATGTCTTCGCTGGCAAGCTCAGCCCGGTACTCCTCCGCGGTCAGCCCCACGGCGGCGGCCTTAATGCGCATCGGCAAGTCCTTGGAGACGACGACCACCTCTCCGTCGTCCGCGCCGGCGCCCTGGTGGGCGCGGCGTGCCAGCGTTACCGCCACCGACAGGATGCGGGAGTCGTTGTCGCCCAGGCGCATGGCGGCGGGCAGCACGTGATCGTCAGCACCATTGAGCTCTACCCTCACCGTACCGCCGCGGTCACCGACCGGGATGGGACGGTCCAGCCGACCGTGCTGCTCACGCAGGCCATCGAGCAGGCGCAGCGCTGAGCGGGCGAAGTAGCCGAGCTCGGGATGGTGCCGCTTTCCCTCCAGTTCCGTAACCACCACGACCGGCAGCACCACGGCGTGCTCGTCGAAGCGCAGCAGGGCGCGCGGGTCGGCAAGCAGGACCGAAGTGTCCAGGACGTAGGTTCGCATGGTCGCCTCCAGCTGTATCTCCGCCTGTGCCGTCTCCATCTGTTCTCGGCGAGCAGCGCCGGACGCCCAGAAACAGCGCGTCTGTGATACTGCTCACCATACTCGCTTGTGTGCAGAAGGGATCGAGGACGTGCTCGGCGTCGACCATAGGCGGGTACAGCCAGCCCCCGCTAAGCAGGCGCTGCCTTGACGGCACCAACAACACCCGCGGCAACTCACCCGGACGGTCGCGCGCCCGCCCCTTCCCCGGGCTACCTGCCCAGGCGGCGCTCGCGCTGGCCGTAGTCGCGCAGCGCCCGCAGGAAGTCGATACGCCGGAAGGCCGGCCAGTAGACCTCGCAGAAGTAGTACTCGGAGTGAACCGACTGCCAAAGCAGGAAGCCGGAAAGGCGCTGCTCCCCCGAGGTGCGGATGACGAGTTCCGGATCAGGCTGCCCCTTGGTGTACAGGTGCGCAGTGATGTCCTCCTCGGACAGGGAGCCCGCAACCTCCTCCAGGGTAGCGCCTGCGGCGGCACGCTCCCGCAGTAGGTCGCGGACGGCGTCGGCGATCTCCTGGCGTCCTCCGTAGCCGACGGCGACGTTTACCTGCATGCGCGCATCCGCGTCGTCGGCGGGCGTCATAGCCTCCGCCGCGGTCGCGGAGTCACCGCCATTCCGGGCACCGGAGTCCTGACCGCCGCCCTTGCCACTGCGGGCGGTGGAGGCGACAGCGGCACGCAAGCGGTCGGCCACCGGCGCGGGCAGCAGGTCTACCGCCCCGACCAGGCGCAGCCGCCAGCGGCCGGCGGCGGCCAGCTCGTCGACGGCGTAGACGATTATGTCCAGCAGCGGGGAGAGCTCCGCGGGGTCGCGGGAGAGGTTGTCCGTGCTCAGCAGCCACAGGGTGACCACCCCAACACCGGCATCCTCCGCCCAGCCGAGGAACTCCTCGATCTTGTCTGCGCCGCGCTTGTGCCCCTGGGCGGTGCCGATGCCCATGGCCCGGGCCCAGCGCCGGTTGCCGTCGAGGATGACGCCCACGTGCTGGGGCACACGATCAGGCTTGACCTGGGCGACCAGGCGGCGCTCATAGAGGTTGTAGAGGAGGTTGTCGCCCGCCATCACTCGTCTCTTTCCTGTGCGCGCCGGTTGGCCATGACGCCACCGCGCCAGGGTCGGCGGGCGCGCCCAGGTCCGAGGGTAGCGCGAGACTGAGCCACAGCCCACCTTTCCAGGTAACCTACGGCAGCGTAACCTACGGTAGCGTAAGTTGTTGTTGAGCCACCGCCCGTGAGGAGTTCCGTTGATGCGCACCACCATCCAGTCGCGTGGCGCGGCCGCAGTCAGCGCCGCCAGCGACCTCGCCCGCGCCGTCAAACCCAAGCTGCGCGGCTGGATCCATGCCTGCACCGCGCCGCTGGCGCTGGCGGCCTGCATCGTGCTGACAGCGCTGGCGCCGGGCGCAGGACTGAAGTGGGCATGCGCCGCCTACCTGGCCTGCTCCCTGCTGCTGTTCGCCAACTCGGGCGTCTACCACATCTCCAACGGACACTTCCCCCGGACGGTTTCCACCGTTCTGCAGCGATTCGACCATGCCAACATCTACCTGCTGATCGCAGGCACGTACACACCGCTGTCCGTAGCCCTGCTCGATGCCGGAACCGCGCGCCTGGTCTTGGGAATCGTGTGGGGCGGGGCCGTACTCGGCATCCTGACCACACTGCTGTGGCCAACGGCGCCGCGCTGGCTTTCGACCCTGTTCTATATCCTGCTCGGCTGGGTGGCACTGTGGTTCTTGCCCCAGTTCTGGGTCACGGGCGGTCCGGCGATCTTCTGGCTGCTGGTGGCCGGCGGCCTCGTCTACACGGTGGGCGGCGTCATCTACGCCCGCAAGCGGCCCGATCCCTTCCCCCGCTGGTTCGGCTTCCACGAGATCTTCCACGCCTGCACGGTGGCCGCGTGGGCCTGCCACTGCGTGGCCTGCTATCTGGCGGTGCTGGGCCGCTGAGGTCCTGCCCAGGGCGGCCGCTCCCTATCGCGACGCGGCCACCCCGAGTACGCGAACCGTCGAAAGTGCTCTTGGCTGCATGATCCGCGCAACTCGGCCAGCGGGCGAACTGGCGAAGGCGCACGACTCTTGGCCGTCGACGCTACCGCACTGCCGAGCCGAACCACAGAAAAAGTGTCCATCTCTCGCCACTTTGCGGTCGCGTACCCACCCCCGAAGGCACTTGCTACCACATTTCCGCAGGTCAGAACCGGTTTCCCGCAGGCGCTAACGGCACCGCCGGAGTCAAAGTGGCGAAGAATGGACACTTTGCCCCTGCGCAGCCAGCTCCGCCTGCTCCGCGAGCCACCCCGGATCGGGCAAAGCAGCCCGAGCCCGCCTGGCGCCCTGGTCACCCTTGCAGCACGATCCGGCAGGAACGTATAGACTTGCGCCTTATACCCGAACAGCCCCTGAGCATCATTTCCGCCGTTCTCAAGGAGGGACCATGGCCGACGAGACCACCGAACCGCAGGGCACCTGGCTCACCCAGGAGGCGTATGACCGACTCACCGAGGAGCTTGAACGCCGCAAGAGCGTTGAGCGCAAGGCGATCGCCCAGCGCGTGGAGGCCGCCCGCCAGGAGGGCGATCTGCGCGAGAATGCCGGCTACCACGCGGCTCGCGAGGAGGCCTCACTCAATGAGGCCCGTATTGTCACGCTCACCGAGATGTTGGAGCACGCGCAGGTCGGCGCAGCCGCCTTCGACGGCTCCGTAACCGCGGGCACAATCGTCACCGCGAAGGTGGCCGGCCGCGAGCAGACCTTCGCCCTGGGCGGCCAGGAGATCACCGAGGACGTTCCCGAGGGCGTCAAGGTCTTCTCCCCCGACGCCCCCCTGGGCCGCGCCCTCATGGGCCACCGCGCCGGCGACACGGTCAGCTACAACGCGCCCAACGGCAGGGAGATCACCGCGGAGATCGTCGACGTCAAGGCGCTCTGACTGGCCGCAGCGTATCACCCTCACGTCCCGCTCCTGTCACCCGTGACTGGAGCGGGACGCTCATTACCTGGACCCACCCGACCGTCGCGCCTCCCGTGCCGCATCCGCCCTATTCCGTGGCTCCCGCTCATATGCCCCCGGCGTACTCCCATGATTGGCCCTTAACCTGTTCGGCTCCCGCGAGTACGGTCGCCCCCATGACAGCATCTACGCAGTCCACTCCAGCTACCGGCTCGGCGGCGCGGCCCCGCCCGGCCCGTAATGCCGTGCTTCCTGGACGCGAAGCCTCGCTTCTGCCACTCCCAGGCGAGCACGTCGTCCTGGGCACACCCCTGGACGGCCCTTGGCCCGAAGGCACCCAGGTGCTCTACCTGGCGGGCGGCTGTTTCTGGGGTGTGGAGCGCTTCCTGTGGCGCCAGCCCGGCGTGGTGGCCACCGCCGTGGGCTACATGGGCGGCACCACCCCGAACGCCACGTACCAGGAGGTTTGTACCGGCGCCACCGGTCATGCCGAGACGGTGCGCGTGGCCTACGATCCGGCCGTGTGCGGCGAGGGCGGGGAGAGCCTGTTGCGCACCTTCTGGGAGAACCACGACTCCACGCAGCTGAACCGGCACGGCAATGACATCGGCACCCAGTACCGCTCAGCGGTATGGACCACGACGGCGGCGCAGGCCAACGCCGCGCTGGCAATCCGCACTGCCTTCCAGGGCGAGCTGACCCGCCTCGGACGCGGCACCTGCGTGACCACTATCGCCCCGGCCACGGAGCTGTATGACGAGTTCGGCGGGCCGTTCTACCTGGCCGAGGACTACCACCAGGGCTACCTGGACAAGAACCCGAACGGCTATTGCAACCATGGCCCCAACGGCATCACCTGCCCGGTGGGGATCGCGAACGTGCCCGCGCAGACGGACGTGCTGCCGCCGGAGACGGTGTAAGTGCTCAAGTAGGTCGCACATAGTCGGCGCGGGCCGGCCGGAGGCGCTAGAGGTCTCCGGCCGGCCCGTGGCCTACCCGTACGGGTGCGTCACTAGTGCCGGTCTGGGTGCGTCACTAGTGCCGGTCTCGGCGTGAGGGGGAGGAGAGGCGCGAGCACGGCGGGAGGGGATACGACCCGGGTCAAGAGCCCAGCGCCAGGTTCAGCGCCACCCCCAGCATGACCAGGCCGACCAGCACATCCACCACCCGCCAGGTGCGCGGGCTGGACAGCGGCCCGGACAGGGCGCGCGCCCCCAGGCCCAGCGCCGTGAACCACAGGATCGACGCCGTCCCGGCGCCGGCGGCGGCCAACCACCGCGCCTGCCCGAAACCGTTGGTCACCATGCCGAGCATGAGCACGGTATCAAGGTAGACGTGCGGGTTCAGCCAGGTCAGCGCCAACGTGGTCAGCACGACCGACGACGCCGGGCGCGCCTGCTCCTGCTCAAGCGCACCAGGACGCATGGCCGACCGGAAGCTGGAGACCGCAAAGCCGATCAGGTACAGCACACCGCCCCAGCGCAGCAGTTCCAGCACCCACGGCGCCAGGCGCGCAACCACGCCGATTCCGCCGGTGCCGACGGCGATGAGCGCCAAGTCGCTGAGGGCGCAGATGGCGATCACCAGCCCGATGTGCTCGCGCCGCACGCCCTGCCGCAGCACCCAGGCGTTCTGCGCGCCAATGGCCACGATCAGCCCCAGCCCGGTGGCGAAGCCGGTGATGGCAGGCGCGAAGCCGGACCAGGAGCCGCAGACCGCCAGCGAGGCAGTAATCAGGCCCGCGGCTGCGGGGGCCGCTGATGCCGCCCCCGCAGCCGCCAGGGCATGTGGGGACGTCGACGGCGCGAGCAGAATCGTCATGGGTCGACCCTATGGGGTATGGCGTCAGCCCGTAAGACGGGCGGACGCCGAAAGCACCGGCGCGAGACTGCGCGGCTCCCTCCGGCCGCCCGGTGCACCCGCAGGCACTGCGCAGGGCTCATCGCGCCACCCGCGCCCGGCGGGCACGACCCGCCGTCATCGGCACGCGCGTCAGGTGTTACGCCGGAAATGTGCCAATATCAGGGCATGACTGAACGCAGTGACTTCACAGACGGCCGCGGCTACGGTGATCGCGGCAACCGTCGCGACCGATACGACCGATATGACAGGGGATACGACCGGGGCGAGCGGAACGACCGCGGCGGCTACCGGGACGACGGCGGGCGCGGCTACGACCGCGGTGGCCGGGGATATGGCCGCGACCGCGACTTCAGCGACCGCCGCGGCGGCTACAACCGCGGCAACCGAGGGTACGAACGGGACAACAACCGCGGCTACGGCGACCGCCGCGAGGGTGACCGGGAGGGACGCTACGACCGCGGCTACAACCAGGACCGCAGCTACGACCGGGACCGCCGCGACCAGGGATACGACCGGGGTGGCCGGGGCTATGGCCGCGACCGCGACTTCAGCGACCGTCGCGGCGGCTACGGCCGCGGTGGCTACGATCGCGGCAACCGGGGCTACGAACGGGACAACAACCGCGGCTACGGCGACCGCCGCGAGGGTGACCGGGAGGGACGCTACGACCGCGGCTACAACCAGGACCGCGGCTACAACCAGGACCGCCGCGACCGGGGATACGACCGCGACGGCCGGGGCCGCGACTACCGGCACGAGGGCCGCCGTCACGACAAGGGTCCGCGCACGGGAACGCTCAGCGACCTGGTGGATTACCTGCACGTGCTGGACAACCGCCCCTACGGCGCCTACCGCGACACCGTCGGCCACTACCGTGCCTCCGAGGGCTGGATGCTGCACGTGGACTACGTTCAGCCGGACCCATACGCCCCGCCCACACGGATCCGCATCCAGGCTCCGGCCGATCTGCCCGGCCTGAAACTGCTGCAGGATGCGGACCTGACCTCCACTCGCGACCGGCGCATCGCTGTCGGCGACTTCCTGACCCGCGAGCTGCACCGGGGCTTCCGCGGCACCAACCTGTCGATCGCCTCGCCCGGGCAGGAGATCCTCGAGCGCTGCTCCGTAATCGTCTCCGCCCCTGCCGACGCCGATGACCACGCCGACGCGCCCGCGACGGACGGTGCGGCCACCGACGCATCGCCTACCACGGACCAGCAGAGCGACGAGGTCCTGGACCTCTTCACTGTGCTGACCGAAAGCGATGAGGACGCCGATGCGAGCACCGGCGAGGACGCCGCTCCCGCCACCGCATCCTCCGAGTCGGCAGGCACCGACCTTGATGAAGCGGTGGACGGCTCCGCAGCTGACGCGTTCGCCGCCGCCATCGGCTCCACTGAGCCGACCGACCTCACCGGGGAAGGCGACACGGCGCAGGAGCCCGGCTCCCCCACCGACGAGGGGGAGGCGCCCGAGGAATCAGCTCCCTCCGCCAGTGCCGCCACGGACTTTGACACCGAAGCCGATGCGGACGCCGACGCCGCGCAAAGCACCGGTAAGCGCGAGGCCCCTGCGGGCTCCGGCGTCGTCATTGAGATTCGCGCCCGAGTGGCGCTGCCTGCCCGTGGCCGCTCCATCCGTGGGCGGGAGGCGGCCAACATCTTCAGCCACGACCTGACCCGTGAGATCAACGCCGCCCTGGACCTGACCGGCGAGCGGGGCGAGCGCCTGCTGGAGCACATTGCCGCCCTGGAGGACCACCGGGCCCTGACCCAGGCGGTGCTCGACAACGGCTGGGTGGCATTCCTCGCCGACGGCTCAGTCCTGCCGCGCCGCTCCGGCGTCAGCGACGCCCCCATGGAGGAGGGCGCCATCGCACTGACCGCCCCCGATTCACTGGCCGCAACCGTGACCCTGCCGCATGCCGGTGAGGTACGCGGCACCGCGATCGGCTCCGGGGTCACGCTCGTGGTCGGCGGTGGCTACCACGGCAAGTCCACGCTGCTGAGCGCGATCGAGCGCGGCGTCTACCCGCACGTTCCGGGCGACGGCCGCGAGCTGGTGGCCACGGTCCCAGACGCCGTCAAGGTGCGGGCCGCCGACGGGCGGGCAGTGACCGGCGTGGACCTGACGCCCTTCATCTCCCACCTGCCCGGAGACCGCGACACCGCCTCCTTCACCACCACCAACGCCTCGGGCTCGACGTCCCAGGCTGCCTCGATCGTGGAGTCGATCGAGGCGGGGACCTCCGCGTTGCTGCTGGATGAGGACACCTCCGCCACCAACCTGCTGATCCGTGACGCCCGCATGCGCACGCTAGTGTCCGACGACCAGGAGCCGATCACCCCCTTCGTGGACCGGGTGGGGGCGCTGGCCGAGGCGGGCGTTTCCACAGTGCTGGTCATGGGCGGCTCAGGGGACTACCTGGACGTGGCCGACCGGGTGCTGCTGCTGGATTCCTACGTGCTGCACGACGCCACCGAGCGCGCAGCCGAGGTCACCGCGGCGCAGCCGCGGGAGACGACGGCACTGGTGGACTTCCCCATGCAGACGCCGCGGGTGCCACTGCCCTCGCAGCGCACCCAGCGCGGCCCGGTGCGCACCCGCTCACGCGGCACCGACTCGCTCACGCTGGACCGCGAGGACATCGACATCTCCGATGTGGCGGGTGTCGTCGAGTCCGGCCAAGCGGAGGCGGTGGCCTACGCCCTGCGGGCACTGCTGGAGCAGCGCTTCGACGGGGAGTCGACGCTGGCGCAGTGCCTGGAGGACCTGGACGCCCTGCTGGATGACGAGGGCCTGGACGCCCTGGACCGCCGCCCTGCCTTCCTAGTGCGCCCACGCATGGTGGACGTGGCAGCCGCGGTGAACCGCTACCGGAGGCTCAAGCTGGCCTGAGGTGTGCGGCGCGGCGTCAGGTGACGTCGCACCGCACGCTAACGTTCGAGTGGGCTCAGAGAGAACCGCGTAATCAAGCGGTTTAGCTGATTGTCTCGAAATGGATAAGGGGCTTCCAGCGTGCGGCCGAGGCTGCGGCGCACGCTGGAAGCCCCTATCTCTTCGCTGACCAGTGCCGGCGAATCTCTATTTTCTGCTGCTATTGCAGCGATTAGTGACAGTCGGCGTGACTGGGCTCGAAGTGCGTAAGCGTGCGGCACACAACCGGCCCGCACGCCCTGCCGGCCTCAGCGCAGCGCGGCCAGGGCCCGATCCTGGGCGACGATGGCCTGGACCATCGCGGGGACCTCCGCGTCGTGGTAGGCGGCGGGTGCGAAGACGCTCATGTTCTCGAAGTCGGTGGCCAGGTGCAGGTTGACCTGGGCGCCCACCACGCCGGTAGTGAAGTTCGACAGGATCAGGCGCAGGGCCTCGATCGGGCGGTGCCCGGCGGAGAAGGAGTAGCCGACCAGGCCGACGGCCTTGTTGGCCAGCACGGACGGGGTGATGAAGTCGATCGCGTTCTTCAGCGCGCCCGGAACGGAGTGGTTGTACTCCGGGGTGACGAAGATGTAGGCGTCGTACGCAGCCAGGGCCTCGTTCCACTTCACCGCGGCCGGGTCCTTGGCGGGGGCGTTCATCGGGGGAAGCTCCTCGGCGAAGACCGGCAGGTCGAATGAGCCGAGTTCGAGGACCTCGGCCTGCACGCCGTCAACGGTGTTGGCCTTGTCGGCAACCCACTGGGCGACCGGCCCGCCTATGGAGTTGGGGCGGACAGATCCGGTGATTACGGCGATCTTGGTCATGTTGCGCTCCTTGAAAGCACAGTTGGAAGCAAAACGAACAGGCCAGACTGTAGGCCATAGGTCCCAGTCAACCTATAGTGCATTTTATGATCTTGCCCATACTCATTGTCGCCACCTCTGAAATACCGCGTGAGCCCGGGAAGCAGCCCCGGTTAGGCTGAGATCGTGAGCGATGCTGGAAGCAACGGAAACCACGCGGTCCACGACTCCCCCTGGGAGGGCGCCCGCTACCTGCGGGAGATCCTGCGCGCCCCTGTCTACGAGGCCGCCGAGCACACCCCCCTGCAAATCATGCCCGCCCTGTCCGCCCGCCTGGGCAACACGGTCGAGGCCAAGCGAGAGGACCTGCAAGCGGTCCACTCCTTCAAGATCCGTGGCGCCTACAACGCCATGCGCTCCCTGTCCGACGCCGAGCGCGAACGCGGCGTGGTCACCGCTTCCGCCGGCAACCATGCGCAGGGAGTAGCCCGCTCGTCCGCCCTGCTGGGTGTGCACGCGCTGATTGTCATGCCGACCGTCACGCCCCGCATCAAGGTCGACGCCGTACGCGCCCTGGGGGGCGAGGTGCTTCTGGCCGGCGACAACTTCGACGCTGCTAAGGCCGAGGCCCTCCGCCTGGCCGAGGCCGACGGGCTGACATACATCGCCCCCTTCGACGATCCGCGGGTGATCGCCGGCCAGGGCACTATCGGATTGGAGATGATCCAGCAGGACGCCAATCTGGATCGCGTGTTCGTGCCTGTGGGCGGCGGCGGCCTGATCTCCGGCATCGCTGTACTGATCAAGCAGCTGATGCCGCAGGTTCAGGTCATCGGCGTCGAGCACGAGGAGTCGGCCTGTCTGAGCGCCGCCCTTACCGCCGGGGAGCCGGTCACGCTGGAGCACGTCGGCCTGTTCGCCGAGGGGGTGGCAGTGCGCCGCATCGGGGATGAGACCTTCCGCCTGTGTGCGCAGCTGCTCGACGACGTCGTCACCGTCTCCTCCGACGAGGTCTCCGCCGCCGTGCGCGACCTGTTCGAGGACCTGCGCGCCGTGCCGGAGCCGAGCGGCGCCGTTGCCCTGGCGGGGTTGAAGCAGTACGTGGCAGCGCACGATCTGTCCGGAGAGCGACTGGCCTGCGTGCTGTCAGGGGCGAATCTGAACTTCCACCAGCTGCGTTA
This sequence comes from Actinomyces sp. 432, assembly GCF_009930875.1. NCBI lineage: Bacteria > Bacillati > Actinomycetota > Actinomycetes > Actinomycetales > Actinomycetaceae > Actinomyces > Actinomyces sp. 432. Next base: position 668,108 of record NZ_CP025249.1, on the reverse strand, counting down.
CATCTCCGAGCGAGCCGAGATCGGCGAGCAGCGCGAGGCGATCCTGGGCGTGACCATCCCAGAGGTGCAGGGAGAGTTCCTGCGTTTCGCCTCCGTACTGGGCGGCCGGGCGGTCACCGAATTCAACTACCGGGTCTCCGCCTCGGCGCCCGCGGGCGCACCGGCCCGAATCTTTGTGGGTGTGCGGCTCACTCGCGGACGGGAGGAGCGCCGCGAGATCGTCGCCGACCTGGAAGCCGCCGGCTACGGCGTGGTGGACCTGACCGAGGACGAGCTCGCCAAGGTGCATGTGCGCTCCATGATCGGCGGGCGCGCCCCCGAGGGCCTGGTGGAGCGGCTGTTCAGCTTCGAGTTCCCCGAGTCCCCCGGGGCACTGACCCGGTTCCTGGAGATCCTAGGGACCCGCTGGAACATCACCCTGTTCCATTACCGCACCGACGGTGCCGACTACGGACGCATTCTGACCGCCTTCGAGGCCGGCCCGGACGACGCCGAGCTGACCGAACACATGGACCGACTCGGCTACGCCTACCAGGAGGAGACGGACGACCCCTCCGCACGCTTCTTCCTGGCCCGCTGAATCCGCCAAGCCACTCCCCCACCCCTTCACCGAGGTCGGTAGACCTTACGTGCCGAGGTCGGTCGCCGCCTAAACAGGCTCTCCGTGTTTGGGGGTAGTTGGCAGTGTGTGTTGGTAGGTCCAGCAATGGCCTCTCCCGCACCAACGCACAGCCTCCCGCACCTGAACGCTGCCTGCCGCGGTCGAGGACGGTCTTCTCGTCGTCATTTCGAGTGACCGTATCCGCGCGCACGAAGCACTGGTTTCCGACCTTGGCGTGTGGTTTACGACCACAGGGTGGTCACGAATCGCACCCCAAGGTCGTAAATCGACATGACGGTCATCTTGCGAAGCACAAGCCAGTCGGGGATCAAAGTCTCGTCGCGTTCGCGGGTGTGGTGGTGTACCAGTGAACCCCTGGTGTCGGTTGCTGTTGATGTCCCGGCGGGAGGGCTCTGGCGGGCACGATGGGTGCGATTGATCGCCGCGAGTCTGGGGGACCACGGCGGATCCCGGTGGAATGCTGCGGTTCCTTTGGGAAGGCTAGGACGCTCGCCTGACGGTTCCTCCTCGTGCAGACGATTCCATCCTTCACGCGACCCTACGTCTCTTCAGTTCAACGATTAGTGCTTTCCTGCAACGGTACGCACCTCGCAGTGCCCGAACCGTCGGCCAAGGGCACAAACCTTCAAGCCCCGCGCCGACCTACGTGCCAGATCCCATCCAGATGAAGTGGCGCCGGCCGCTGCTCGATTGGAAGTCCGAGCGCGAAGTAATCCGCCACCCGCGCAAGTACGTTCCCGCGCTCGTCGCCTGCGTGCTCTCCACCGCGTGCTGGGCGCTCACGCGCTGAGCGGGTGCGCGCCCCGACGACGACGGGACGCGAACACCCGCTCAGCTGCGTTAATTCCGAATGCGACAGGCGTCAGCGAACGCGGATCCGGCTAAGGTCACGGACGGCGCCGAGGTCGGCGCTGGTGGCGAGCATGCCGTAGGCGCGCAGCGACTTGGACACGTGGCGGGGACGCGGCTTGTGCGGCGTCCATGCGTCCTGCCCGCGGGCCTCCTCCTCGGCGCGACGCCGGGCGATCTCTCCCTCATCTACATCCAGCTCGATGGAGCGGTTCGGGATGTCGATCACGATGCGGTCCCCGGTGCGCACCAGCCCAATGAGCCCGCCCGCGGCGGCCTCCGGGGAGACGTGCCCGATGGACAGTCCGGAGGTACCGCCGGAGAAGCGCCCGTCGGTTAGCAGCGCGCACTCCTTACCCAGGTGCATGGACTTGATGTAGGTGGTCGGGTACAGCATCTCCTGCATGCCCGGGCCGCCGCGGGGCCCCTCGTGGGAGATGATCACCACGTCGCCTGCCTTCACCTTGCCGCCGAGGATGCCCTCCACCGCCTCATCCTGGGACTCGAAGACGACGGCGGGCCCGGAGAAGGTCAGGATCGAGGCATCCACCCCGGCGGTCTTGACGATGCATCCCTTCTCGGCGATGTTCCCGAACAGCACCGCCAGCCCGCCGTCGGCGGAGTAGGCGTGGGCGACATCGCGGATGGCACCGTTCTCACGATCAGTGTCCAGTGCCTCCCAGCGGGAGGACTGGGAGAACATCTCAGTGGTGCGCACGCCCGCGGGTGCGGCCAGGTAGCGGGTGCGGATCATCTCATCCACCCGGCTTGCCTGCGGGTCGCGCAGGCCGTCGGCGTCGGGGCGGCCGATATCGTACTGGTCGAGCTCGTCCGCCAGGGTGCCGCGCAATACGGTACGAGTGGCGGTGTCGAGCAGCCCCCCGCGGTCCAGCTCCCCAAGGATGCCCATGATGCCGCCGGCACGGTGGACGTCCTCCATGTGGAAGACGTTGGTGGAGGGAGCCACCTTGCACAGGTGGGGAACCTTGCGGGACAGCCGGTCGATGTCGGCCATCTTGAAGTCGACCTCCGCCTCCTGGGCGGCAGCAAGCAGGTGCAGCACCGTGTTGGTGGACCCGCCCATGGCGACGTCCAGGCTCATGGCGTTCTCGAAGGCGGCCTTGGTGGCGATCGAGCGCGGCAGGACGGAGGCGTCGTCCTCCTCGTAGTAGGCCTTGGTGATCTGAACGATCTGGCGGCCGGCCTCCTGGAACAGGGCCTTGCGGTCTGCGTGTGTGGCCAGGAGCGATCCGTTGGTCGGCAGCGCCATGCCCAGGGCCTCAGTCAGGCAGTTCATGGAGTTGGCAGTGAACATGCCGGAGCAGGAGCCGCAGGTGGGGCAGGCCAGGCGCTCAATGGCGGAAATGGTCTCATCGGGGACGGTAGGGTCGGCGGCGTCCATCATGGCGTCGATCAGGTCGAGCTTGCGGGTGGTGCCGTCGGCGGCCACCATCTTGCCGGACTCCATCGGACCACCGGAAACAAAGATGGTGGGGATGTTCAGGCGCATCGAGGCCATGAGCATGCCGGGGGTGATCTTGTCACAGTTGGAGATGCACACCAGGGCGTCGGCGCAGTGGGCGTTCGCCATGTACTCCACCGAGTCGGCGATCAGTTCGCGGCTGGGCAGGGAGTAGAGCATGCCATCGTGCCCCATGGCGATGCCGTCATCGACGGCGATCGTGTTGAACTCCTTGGCAATGCCGCCGGCGGCCTCGATCTGCTCGGCGACCACCCGGCCGACGTCCCGCAGGCCCACGTGCCCGGGAACGAACTCGGTGAAGGAGTTGGCGATGGCGATAATCGGTTTGCCGAAGTCCGAGTCCTTGACACCGGTGGCGCGCCACAGGGCGCGGGCGCCGGCCATGTTGCGGCCAGTGGTGGAGGTAGCGCTGCGATAGCGGGGCATGAGCGTCTCCTGGGATGCGGACGATTTTCGAATGGCCACAGCGTAGTGTCAGCGGCGTCGACAGTCCCTGTGCGTTCACTCACTGAGCCTTAAGTTTCCTGCGGCATTGCAACGTTCCGACGACGCCGCCTCCGCTCGCCGGTGAGCGAAAAGCCTCGCCTCTACCTGCCGAATTACGACACACGCCCCTCACGCCTCCCATCTCCTGCCCCGCCGCCGACATGCCCTCCCCAGCCGCCCGAGCCGAAACAACGCTCCCCCTACACTCTTGAGCACCGGATCAACGGAGGCCGCATGACCATTCCGCGCAACGCCGTCGACATCGCCCATGCCGTCAGCGCCGGACACATCACCGCACGGGCCACGATCCAGGCCGCGCTGGAACGCATTGATGCACTCGACCCGGGTCTCAATGCCTTCACCGCGGTGCGGCGTGAAGCCGCCCTGCGGGAGGCCGACGTCCTCGACCGGCGCATCGCGGCAGCCGGCCCGAGCGCAGCCGGACCGCTAGCGGGAGTACCGGTGGCGGTCAAGGAGGAGTACGACGTCGCCGGGGAGGTCACCACTGTCGGTGGCCGGGGCAATAGCAATCCCGCCCAGGCGGACTGCGCCGTCGTCCGACGGCTGCGGCAGGCGGGCGCCATCATCGTCGGGCGCACGAACATGCCCGAGTTCGGCCAGTTCCCGGTGGGAGAATCCGCGTATCACGGCGACTGTCTGAACCCCTGGGACCCTGCCCGCTCCCCCGGCGGCTCCTCGGCAGGCTCGGCGGTCGCCGTCGCCACCGGCGCAGTTCCGGTAGCCATGGGTGCCGACGGCGGGGGCTCGCTACGCATTCCGGCCTCGGCCTGCGGGGTGCTGGGACTGAAGCCGACTCGCGGCAGGGTCAGTTCGGCACCGCTGGACGAGCACTGGTTCGGACTGGCGAGCTTCGGCGCGATCACCCGCACTGCCCATGACCTGGCCGTGGTCATGGACGTCGTCAGCGGTAATGAGCCGGTGGATCGGTGGCGGCTCGACGCTCCTACTCGGCGGTTCATTGACGCCGTAAGCGCACCACCGCCTCAACTACGCATCCTCTCCGCATCCAATGCGGTCATGCCGGGTGCGCGCCCGACGCCGGCCATCACCCAGTCCGTGCGCTCCGTCAGCGCCGTCCTACAGGGCTTGGGCCATGATGTGCGCCCGGCTCGGGTGGCCTGGCCGGTACCGACCGCACCGTTCCTGACGCTGTACTTCGCCGGCATGCACGTCGAGGCGCAGCAGGTTGAGCACCCGAACCGTCTGGAGTCGCGCACCAGGACCTCGGCGCGTCTGGGCGCGCTCATTCCACAACCGGTGGTGCGCGCGGCGCTGAGTCAGGCCAAGCGCGTGCACGACGGCGTCGAGGCCGCCTTCGGGCGGGCAGACCTGCTGCTACTGCCCACCCTGCTAGACCTGCCCGGCGCCGCGCACGACTTGCACGGTAAAAGCTGGCTGTCGGCGATGCTCGCTTCGACGCCGACGATCTCCAACACTGCGATCTTCAACGTCTCGGGACATCCGGCATTATCGGTGCCGGCGGGGTTCTCACACGGCCTCCCCGTAGGTGCACAGCTCGTGGCCCGCGCGGGACGAGAGGATCTGCTACTGGCGGTGGCGGCGCAACTGCATACCCACTAGGCGACGGAGACTCACTCCGGAGGACGCCACCTCGTCCCCGCCAGCCGCGCCCCGCCCCTACTACGACCCTTTGCCTTCTACTACGAGCTTTTGCACCCTGGTGTACGCCTTTTTGCCGCACACCAGGGTGCAAAAGTTCGTGTCGGGGGACAAAAGCTCGTACCAGTGCACGGTTCCGTGCCTCATGCCGGGAGGCGAAGGCCCGTGTCACATGGTGCCGAGGCCGCCAATGCGGCGTCCGAGGCGCCCGTACTGGGGAAGTCCCGAGGGCCAGAGCGCGCCCAGCGTCAGCGACGTTCGCGAGGCGCCCGTACTGGGGAAGGCCCGAGTCACATGGTGCCGAGGATCTCGGTGACGAACACCAGGGTGTCGCCGCCCTTGATGCCGGCCTGCGGCACCCCGCGCGAGCCGTAGCCGAGCTCAGAGGGGATGGACAGGATCACCCGGCTGCCGACGCGCTGGCCAACCAGCCCGTCGTCCCAACCGCGGATGACCATGCCTACGCCGACCTGGAAGTTGAGCGGCTGACCGCGGTCGTAGGAGTTGTCAAAGACGCGCCCGTTCCAAACCTGGCCCAGGTAGTGGCACACGACGGTGTCGCCGGACTCAATGACGGCGCCGTCGCCGGCGTCAAGCACCTGCACCTGCAGACCCTCGGGGGCCTCCGGCCCGGGAAAGGTCAGGGTGGGCTTAGCGCCCTTGGCGCCGGAAACGGTGGGCATGTTGATGTTGATCATGCGGGACAGGCTACGGCAGGAGAGGACGAATCAGCCAAAGCCGCACACCCGGGCTGGGCAACGCCGGGAGCGGACCCGCCGCGTACAAGACGCGGCGGTGCCCGCGGAACCGGAAACCGGACCGCGGGCACCGCCGACGCCGCTGTTGGCGTCCAGTGTCAGATTCGGGAGCGCACCGTCAGTTGTCGCGCAAAATGGCGAGGATGCGCACGAACTCAACGTACAGCCACACCAGGGTGACAACCAGGCCGAAGGCTCCGGCCCAGGCGTACCGCGTCGGCAGACCCTGCTCGACACCGCGCTGAACGAATTCAAAGTCCATGGTCAGGCTGAAGGCCGCCATGACCACCGCGACCAGTCCGATGATCAGCCCCAGTGGTAGGCCCATGATCGTGACGCCGCGCAGACCCCACGGATCGGACACCACGCCGGTGAGACTGAGCACCAGGTTCACCACGCTGAAGACCAGGTAGCCACCCATGGCGGTCAGCAGAATACGCTGCGCCCGCGAGCTCAGGCGGAAGCCCGCGAACTTGTATGCCAGCAGGACTACGCCGAAGGTCGTCGCCGAGGCGAGCACCGCCTGCATCACAATGCCCGGGTAGATCATCTCCATTACGCCTGAGAAGGCCCCCAGCATGGTGCCCTCGAATACGGCGTAAGTCAGGATCAGCGCGGGGCTGGGCTCGCGCTTGAAGGAGTTGACCAGACCCAGGGCGAGGGCTCCGATCGCCCCAACGATCAGTGCCAGCATGCCCAGTCCCATGGTGGCCTCGTTGACCGCCAGCATCCAGCTGACGGCACCGGCGGCGAGAATCACTGCGAAGATGCCGAAGGTACGGACGATGACGTCGTCATAGGTCATGCGGCCGCGGTCCACATTGGTGGCCGACGGCGCACCGTACTGGGCCTCCAGGTCGGAGACCTGCTGCGGGGAAACGTCGCCGTAAGCGGGCGCCTGGCCGTACTGGCCGCCGGTCTGGTAGCCGTAGGCGGGTGCCTGGCCGTAGGCCTGGGTGGCCTGCGTGTCAGCCTGACCGGGCTGATATCCCGGCATGGTCGGGTAGCCGTTGGGGGTGCGCTGCGGGGCCGACGCCGTAGCGGCACTCCCGTTGAAAACGGGGCTGTGAGAGAAGTACGGGTTGCTCATCGCCAGTATTGTCCCCGATCTTCCTGAAGATGTCCTGTGTGTTCTGCAGCCGCATCCCCGGCACCGCTGCCGCCCGCACGGGTCCGACGGCGGCGCTGCTGCAGAGCCGGGGATGCACGTCACCCGGCGTGTGCTCAGGCCGACTCCTCCTCCAGGAGGACCGCAGCTCCTCCGCCAAGCCCACTGCCGCGGCTCCCAGATTCCCCAACCGGGCCGATAAACAACGTGCGCGACAATTCTAGCCTGGAGCTGTTCGGGCGCCGACCGGTACCCACCGGTACAGCCGCCGCGCAACCGAGAATCCCGGAAAGAGTTGATCCTGTTGATCGAAGCTGTCGATCTCACCAAGCGCTACGGCTCCAAGACCGCCGTCGACCACATTTCCTTCACCGTTGAGCCAGGCACCGTAACCGGCTTCCTGGGCCCCAACGGGGCGGGCAAGTCCACCACCATGCGCCTGATCCTGGGGCTGGACAAGCCCACCGAGGGGTCGGTGAAGGTGAACGGCCACGCCTACCAGGAGCTGTCCGCCCCGCTGCGCCAGGTCGGCGCGCTCCTGGATGCCAAGGGCCTGCACGGTTCCCGCTCTGCCCGCGCCCACCTGACTCAGCTCGCCGTCTCCAACGGCATCCCCACCCGCCGCGTGGACGAGGTGCTGGAACTGACCGGACTGACCCCGGTGGCCAAGAAACGGGTCAAGGGCTTCAGCCTGGGTATGGGCCAGCGCCTAGGCATTGCCGCGGCCCTCCTGGGCGACCCGCAGGTGCTGATCTTTGACGAGCCTGTCAACGGCCTGGACCCCGAGGGCGTGAAATGGGTGCGTGACACCTGCCGCCACCTCGCCGAGCAGGGCCGCACCGTATTCATCTCCTCCCACCTGATGAGCGAGATGGCCCAGACCGCCGATCACCTGCTGGTCATCGGCCGGGGCCGCATCCTCAGCTCCGGGCCCGTCGGCGAGGTAATCGCCTCCGCAACCAGTGACGTCGTCCGGGTGGTCTCACCACAGGCCACCGACCTGGCGGCCGCGCTGAACACCGCCGGCATCGATACCTCCACCCCCGAGCCGGGAGTGCTGACCACCACGATGGCCCCGCCACCCGCATCGGCGAGATAGCCGCAGCCCACGGCATCGTGCTGCACGAGCTGGCCACCCAGCGCGCCTCCCTGGAGGACGCCTACCTGGAGCTGACCGGCAACGACGTCGAATACACCACCGGATCAGAGCAGGCGCCCGCCCCGGCCGGCGCCCGCGCCTGAACACGACTCCGCGGCCTGCACGTGGGCACGGCAGTCCCTTCCGAGCATCCCGCAAGCCTTCCGATACACGAAAGCAGCCTCATGACCACCACCGCCCTATCAGACACCACCGGCACAACTGGATCCGCCGCATCCACAGGCCCCGCCGACTCACGCGCCGTCGCGGACTCCGCCGCCGAATCAGGCGGCCGGAAGCGGACCCGCACGCAGGACGCTCGCACCGAGGCGGGCCCGCCCCACCGCTCCGCATCCACCCGTCCCACCGAGCTCGCCGACGGCCAGACCTTCGCGCGCGCGGTACACGCCGAGTGGATCAAGGTCGCCTCCCTGCGCTCAACCTGGATCACCTCGCTGATCGCAGTCGCCATCACGGTGCTGTTCAGCACAGCCATCTCCATTGCCTACGCCTCCATCCCGGAGGCTGCGGACTCCGCCGCCGACGCGGTGATCGCCGGCAACCAGTTCGGCCAAATCGTTGTAGCCGTGCTCGGGGCGCTCATCATCACCGGCGAGTACTCCTCCGGGCAGATCCGCTCCTCGCTCGCAGCCGTACCCCACCGCTGGCGGCTGCTGGTGGCCAAGGCCATCGTGGTGGGCGCACTGAGCTTCGCCATCGGCGCAGTGTCCACGCTGCTGACCTGGGCGGTGTCCACGCCCTTCATGGACGGGCACGGAGGCTCACTGACCGACCCGGAGTACCTCGGATTCGTGTGGGGCACCGGGCTGTCCTTCACCGGGATTGCGCTTATGTCCCTGGGACTGGGCTTCCTGCTGCGCTCAACAGCCGGGGCGATCACCCTGGCGATCACGCTGCTGTTCGTCGTCGACATCCCGCTCTCGGCGATGAGCATCAAGTGGGACTGGGCCGTCTCCTTGCAGGGGCTCGAGCCGTTGCAGACCGCCATGGCGGTCTACGACCCCTTCCACCACATCGTGAGCTGGGGCACGGCAGGCTCCATCTACTTCCTCCAGCAGTGGCAGGCGGCGCTGGTGTTCGGCGCCTGGGCGCTCGTTCCGCTCGCACTCGGCTGGGTGGTATTCACCCGTCGCGACGCCTGAGCGCGCCCCCGAGGGGTGGTGGTGAAGCCCAGTTCTCCCGGGCGGCGCCACCACCCCTCGGCCGCCAGTCCGCCTACGCACCGCTTCACCGATACATCGCCTACATCACCGGCACGGGGCACAATTGGCCCGTCGAGCAGAGGGGAGCCCACGTGATGAGTACGCCGTCTACCGCAGCTCACCTGCTGCGCTGGCAGACCGCTCATCCCTACCTGGCCGACGCCGCCATGGCCACGGTGGTGCTGGTACTGAACGTCTTCATGGGCCTGTGGCCTTTGCGCCAGGCCGGCATCCCCTCCGCGAGCTCCTGGCTGCCACTCACCCTGGCGGCATGCCTGATCTGCACCCTCTCCCTGGTCTTCCGCCGTCGCCACCTGGTGTCCACCTGGGCGGTGCTGACCTTCCTGCCGATCCTGCACGAAGCTGTAATAGCGCTCGGCCTCGCCGATATGGGAATCGTCGAGATCGGCTACGTAGCCGACGCCCTGCGGGCCTTCACCCTGCTGGGCGTGCCGTTCACCCTGGCCACGCTCGCCATGCGCTACCGCTCGGCCTGGGTGTGGACCGCCTGCGTGGTCTCCACCTTCGTCACCGTGATCGGCCAGGCGCTGCTCGGCGGATACGCGATCGACACGCTCGGGGCGCTGATCATGCCCTACGGGCTGACCAATATCATCGGCGTGCTCGTGGGCACCGTGATCCGCGCCCAGGCGGCCCAGTTGCGGGAGGCAGAGACGCGCTCGGCGCGCCTGATGCTGGCCCGCGAGCAGGAGGCTGCCCTCGCCGCCGCCAACGAGCGCAGCAGGATCGCCCGCGAGATGCACGACGTAGTCGCCCACTCCCTGGCCGTGATGATCACCCTCGCCGACGGCGCTGCCGCCGCCGTCGACCGCAACCCCGCCATGGCCAGGGAAGCACTCACCACCCTGGCCGAGACCGGCCGCACCGCCCTGGCTGACACGCGCCGGCTCGTGGGCGTTCTGCGCGAGGACCCGGCCCTCTCCCCCACCTCGCCGGATACGACGTCGTCCCCGGGTAACGGCAAGAGCCTGCCCGCGCCTGTTGACGCCGACGCCACGGCACAACACCCGCACGGCGCCGTCACCGCCGCCGCCGCGAGCGCAACCATCCGTGACCTTCCGGTTCCAGAATTCGCCCCGCCCGGAACCGTCGCCCCGGTGGAACCCAGCCAGGAGATCGCAGACCTACGCCGGCAGGCGACCGCGGCTGACGCGGATGTGTCCGGCGGGAACACGCCACTCGCTCCCGCACCCGAGCAGGCCGACCTGGAGGTGCTGGTGGAGCGCTTCCGTGCCGCCGGGGTGCCCGTGACCTATCGGTGGACCGGGCGGCAGCTTCCCGCGGACAAGGGCCTGCAGCTGACACTGTTCCGCATCGCCCAGGAAGCGCTGACCAATGTGCTGCGCTACGCCCCCACTACGCGCCAGGTCGCCATCACCGTTGACAGGTACGCGGGCACGGCCGTCCTGACCATCGACAACGACGCCGCCCCGGATCGAAGCCGCTGCACGGGTCCGGCAAGGGCCTGATCGGCATGCGGGAACGTGCAGCCGTCTATGGTGGCACTGTGCAGGCCGGGCCGACCGCGACCGGGTGGCGCGTGCGCGCCATACTGCACTGGGACGAGGACTGGGACGACTACGACGAAGGGACAGCGCCGTGGCAGATGCCGCAGTGAGTGACGCATCCGATCCGACCGGGGCCGACGCCCCGGATCCGCTTGAGGCCACCAGCACTCCCGGCCGCAACCGGCCGATCACGGTGGTGCTGGCCGACGACCAGGCGCTGATGCGTATGGGCTTCCGCATGGTGCTGGATCCGGCCGAGGACATTGAGATCGTCGGAGAGGCCTCCGACGGAGCCACCGCCGTAACGCAGGCACGGGCCCTGAAGCCCGACGTGATCCTCATGGACGTGCGGATGCCGGGAATGAACGGAATCGACGCCACGGCCGCGATCACCCGGCAGTGCCCGGACACGAAGATCCTCATCCTGACCACCTTCGACCTGGACGAGTACGCCTTCGCCGGCCTGCGCGCCGGGGCGAGTGGCTTCCTGCTCAAGGACACCCGCCCGGGCGAGCTGGCGGAGGCGATCCGCACTGTTGCCGACGGCGAGGCGGTAGTCAGCCCGCGCATCACCCGCCGCATGCTGGAAATGTTCTCCTCGCACTTCCCCGATAGCGGCGGCTCCCAGTCGCAGGAGGATGAGCGCATCGCCTCGCTCACCCCGCGCGAGCGCGAGATCCTGACCCTAATGGCGCAGGGTCTGAGCAACTCGGAAATCGCCGACCACCTGGTCGTATCCGCCACCACCGTGAAGACGCACGTAGGCAATGTACTGACCAAACTGAACGTGCGCGACCGCGTGCAGGCCGTCGTCGTCGCCTACGAGACCGGCCTCATGCGCTGATGCGCCCAACCCACCACCGAGATCGGTCGATATGGCGCGGTGCGGCGCCGGTCGGCTCAGGCGGAGTGCAGCCGCTGCTGCGCGGCAGTGAAGCCGTCCGTAACCACCTGCTCGACGGCGTCGGCCGCCTGCTCCAAGGTGACGGCCAGCTCCGCCTGCTCCCGCGTGGGGAAGTCACTGAGCACGAAGTCGGCCGGGTCCTGTCGGCCCGGGGGGCGCCCCACCCCTATGCGCAGGCGCGCGTAGTCCCGTGTACCGAGCACCGTCGAGATCGAGCGCAGGCCGTTGTGTCCGCCCTCCCCGCCCCCGCGCTTGAGCCGCAGCGCGTGTGCGGGCAGGTCGAGGTCGTCGTGGATGACCAGCAGCCGGGCGGCGGGATCGACGTCGTAGAAGCCCGCGAGCGCCTTGACCGGCCCCCGGACTCGTTCATGTAACCGGTGGTCCGCGCCAGGATCACGCGCGGCCCCGGAGCGCCGCCGGGCAGGAAGCCCAGACGCACCTCTGCAACCTGCGTGCGAGTCTTGTGGCTGGATAGGCGGGACCCGGCACGCCCAGCCAGAACGTCAAGCACCATGTGGCCGACGTTGTGGCGGTTACGGGCGTACCGGGACCCGGTGTTCCCCAGCCCGATCACGAGCCAAGGGGCGTTCATGGATACTCCGCGTGCGACGGCGTCACTCGTCGCCGTCGGAGGCCTCACCAGCGGCCTCATCGGTGGCGGGCTCGGCGGATGCGGCAGTGGCCTCGGCGGCAACATTGACGACGTCGGCGTCGGCGTCAGTGATCGCTTCAACGCCCTCGGGCAGGGCCAGGTCGGCCACGCGCACAGCGGTGCCGGCCTCAATACCCGTGATGTCGACGTCGATGGTCTCCGGGATGGCGATGGCCGGAGCGGACACGAGCACATGGGCGAGCTCGATCATGTGGATGGTGCCGGGGGCGGACTCACCGGTGACGACGACGGGCACATCCACCTCAACCTTCTCGTTGCGGTTGACCAGGAGGAAGTCGACGTGCTGCACGCCCGGACGAATGGGGTGGCGCTGCACGTCCTTGGCGATGGCCAGCAGGGTCTCCCCTTCGACGTTCAGCTCAACCAGAGCGTTCTCGTTGCCGCGCAGGGCCAGGCGGGTGGCGTGCTCCTCCAGCAGCAGGTGGCGGGGGTCGGTGCCGTGGCCGTAGACGACGGCGGGGACCTGGCCGGCGCGGCGGGCCCGGCGGGAGGAGCCCTTGCCGAACTCGGTGCGGTCGGTGGCGTCAAGCGAGATGGCGTTGGTGGACATGCATTCTCCTCGGTATCGGCGGGGAGCGCGCCCCGCGGTTCGGTGGTCCGGCGGGCACGACGACGTGCAGCACCTTCCGGCACCACCACGTCGATCACGGATGCGTTGGCCGCATCCCTCGCCGGGGCAATGCCGCAACTCTACGCGATGACAGCACCGTCCGACGACGTCGCCGACGGTGACCCGCCCCACGGCCGACCGCTAACCGCCCATGCCCGTCAGATCTACCGAACTCGGCACGTAACGTCTACCGACCTCGGTGAATGGACGGGGCTTGGCGGCGTCAGGGGTGGAGCGCGGCCAGGGCCGCACGCACCTGAGCCACGGGCAGCTGGCCCGGTGCGGACGCGGCCGACCCGGCGGTTGCGAAGGTCAGCGCCGATCCGAATACTCCGCCGGCCAACCGCGTCACAGCGCCACCGGCCCCCATAGCAATGACCACCACCGGGATCTCCAGCTCCTCCCGAGCACGCGCCGCCACGCCTAGCGCTCGCTCCACATCGGCCGTCGCCCGCGGTGTGACAGCGACCTTGGCAACGGCAGCACCCGCACCCTGCATGGCGTGCAGACGTTGTAGCAGCTCTGCCTCGCCAGGGGTGGCAGTGAAATCGTGGCTGGAGGCGACCACGTCCAGTCCGGCGCCCCGCGCCAGCTGCACGATCCGCGGCAGGCCACCGCGAGCCAATTCGACGTCCACCGCCGCGACCACGGCCGCGGCGGAAGCGCCGCCTGCACCGTCCTCTCCGGCGGCGGCGTCCCGGCAGTCGGCCGCGGCATGGCGCTCCCGCCCCAGCCGCTCGATGACGCGGGCGAGCGCATCCCGGTAAACGGCGTCGTCGGCGTCCAGCCCGCCGCCCTCGGAGGCGGTGCGCACGGTCAGCAGAACCGGCATGTCCGAGCCGCGCAGCGCCTGCGCGACTGCTGCGGCGCCGCGCAGCCACAGGGCCGCCAACTCCTCTGGCGCACCTGGCTCCGGCTCATTCCCCGCCGTATCGGCCACGGGCGCCGCCAGCAGGTCGGCGCGCAACTCGACCAGGTCTGCTCCCGCCTGGCGGGCCGCCCGGGCCTGCGCAGCGCAGGCCTCTGGGTCGCTCCCCGTGGTGGCGACGGCGACCGCGGGGAGGACACCACCCAGAACCGCGCCCCGCCAGGTGACCGGTCGGGCGCAGGCCGCCGACCCCGGCACCGCTACACCGCGCGCCTCCAGGCGGGAGCTCAGATTCTGCGCGTACCGGCGCAGATCCACCGGACCTCCCGCCGCCGCGGCTTCGCTCCCGCGCCCGCCGCCCATGTTCATGCCGCCTCACCGGCGGGTGCGAGCGAGACGGCGATGCCGTCCAGGATGTCCGACAGGCTGGTGACGGTCATGGTCAGCGGATGCCCGGCGGCCGTGGTGTCAGCCACCACCCGCGCGACCACCTCGCTCCATACCAGCGCCCCGGCGGCGATGACGTCACGGCGCCCCGGCAGCAGGTACCCCCAGGACTCCCGCTGCGCAGCGGTGGAGTGGACGATTGCGTCACATGCGGCCAGTACCCGCTCAACACTCAACTCGGCGCCGTCAATGGCCTCGCGGTCGAAGGACTCCAGGCCAAGGGCGTGCGCGGTGACGGTGCTGATGGTGCCGGCGAGGCCCACCAGCCGGGCGGCGGCGCCCAGGTCGACGGCGTCGGCGGCCCGGTCCAGCAGCGCCCGTACCTCCGCACGGGCCGCCGCCTCCGCGGCAGGAGTGACGCCGTCGGCCAGGTACCGCTCGGTTATGCGCACCGACCCGGTGTTCATCGAATAGGCGGACTGTGGGGCGGCAACCCCCAGCACCAGCTCGGTGGACCCGCCGCCCAGGTCGACGACGAGCCTGGGGCTGCTCAGGGCGCCGCCCCCAGCCGCTTCCCCGTCCTCGTCCCCGGCCACCACTCCTCCCCCCGTTCCCAGCAGGGAGCCGGCAAAGGACAGGCGGGCCTCCTCCTCACCAGTGACGACCTCGGGAGGATGCCGAGGGCATCATGCACGCCTGCCACGAACTCCTCCCGGTTCTCGGCGTCGCGGGTGGCGGAGGTGGCGACGAAACGAGCGTGGGCGGCGTCCAGGGGTACCTGCAGCGCGGTGCAGGTGTCGGCGTACTCGCGCACCACCGCGAGTGTGCGCTTCAGGGCCTCGGCATCGAAGCGCCCGGTGCGGTCCACCCCCTGCCCCAGCCGGACGATGGAGCTGGACCGGTCCAGGGGCCGGAGCCGGACGGCGCCGTCGGGCCCGTCCCGAACGATGTCAGCTACGAGCAGGCGAATGGTGTTGGTGCCGCAGTCAACGGCGGCTACGCGGGTCATGGTTGGTTCCCCTCTGGATGGCGGCTACACCGGCGACTCTATGGTGACTGCCGAAGGCGTTCAGCACGAGCACTGGGCGGGATCCCACAGGCCGCGCTCGCGCAGCACATCCAGGGTGAGGTCGCCGATCGGGTTGATGCCGCGGCCAACGGCAAGCGCATGCCCGACCAGCGCGTGCAAGCACTTGACCCGCGTGGGCATGCCTCCGGCCGAAATACCGTCGATCTCCGCAGGACTGCCCAGTTCGGCCCGGCGGGCCAGGTAGTCGGCATGAGCTGCGGCATAGGCGGCGGCCAGCTCCGGATCAGCAGCCAGGCGCCGGTTGTAGTCCTCCATCAGGTGCTCCGCCTCAAGGGTGGAACAGCCTCGTACCGCCGTCGGATGCGTGAGGTAGTAGGTGGTTGGGAAGGGCGAGCCGTCCGGCAGGCGCGGAGCCGTGCGCACTACCGTGGGGCGTCCACACGCACAGCGAGCCGCGATCTCGACGACGCCGCGCGGAATGCGTCCCAGCTGCACGCGCAGGGTCTCCAGGTCGGCTTCACTGACACTCACTGCTGGTCTCCTGGTTCTGCGGACGGGGTGGCATTGTCAGAGGACGTGGCAGTCGCATCCGGGGTTGGAGCGGAAGGCGGGGTCGGGGTGGCAGTGGACCATCCCTGCCGGGCCGGGTCCGCGGGCTCCTCCTCAACCTGCCCGGCCACGCGGGCCGATTCTCGCAACTCCTGATACCAGGGCAGACGCGCCTCGGCAGCGCTCTTGGAAGTGGCGGCGTCGGCGTCGTCACCAAAGCTGTCGGCGCCGACGACTACGTAGGTAGTCTCCCCCGGCATCACGTAGGACAGGCGCTCGCGGGCCTGAGCCTTGACATAGTCATTATCCTCCCAACGGGCCATCTCCTCCTCCAGAGCGGTTGAGGTGGCACGCGCCTCATCGATCTGCTCCAACACGGCATCGTACTGAGCGCGCTGGGTGAGGTATCCGCGCAATGACGGGAATACGACCACGAATGCCAACAGCACCACACCGGCCAGGATCAGCAGACGCATCGGCGTGGACAGCCCGTCGGCGCCGCCCAGGCGGGGTCCTGCGTATGCGGCGGCCCGCTGGGAGTCGCTCGTGCGGGCGCGCTCGGAATCGGCCCCGACGGCGTGTCCCGCTTCGCGGACCGCGGCGGAATCCGCCTGGTCCCGGCTGGTGGCCGAGCGGGCATCGCGAGCCTGTCCGGGGCGGGATGTCCTGCGGGCACCTGGGCGTGCAGGTACGGGTCGGCGCGGCGTCATACGACCGATACTGCCTCACGGACAGGCCCGTTGCGAGGGTGCGAAGCCGGTGCGTCGGATACGACGTGTCACGAACCGTCCCCCACCGCCGAGGTCGGTAGACGTTACGTGCACAGGTCGGTAGACGTTACGTCCCGAGATGGTGGTGTCTGGTGCGCCGGTTGGACGTTAACAACGCTACTTAACGGCCTGCTGTATACCTCCCAGCCCTTCAGCAGACCGTTAACAGGCGTTGTTAACCCCGAAGTGGCGTAGCAGGCGGCGATGTGGCGTAGCAGACGACCCCGCTGCCGGGCGCCGCGCCGGAGGCTGCCACCGCCCCGCAACGCTGAATCGCCCCGAACACGGCCACCTGCCTCCACTTGGGTCCAACTCCGCGGCGCTCTCAGACGGTCCAAGTACACAACCGCGGCCCAGCTGACAATGCCTACGGCTGGCACCCCGCCACACGCCGACCCACACCGCAACATTTGCGGTGACACCCCCAAAGAAACGCACTCCCGGACACGCGCTAGTAGCTGCACGACGGCGTCGCCAGGAATACGGCGAAATGCGCAGTCCCGGGGTATACACACGATCAACGCGTGCATACCCCGGGACGAAACCGGAAACCGTCAGCTTCGGCTCAGACAGGCATTGTGCGCCGTGCCCGCCCCGAGCCTCCGCTACCGCTTCAGCTCAGGCCTTGAAACGCGGGAAGGCGCTGGCGCCGGCGTAGACAGCGTCCTCGCCGAGGGCCTCCTCGATGCGCAGCAGCTGGTTGTACTTGTTGATGCGCTCGCCACGGGCCGGAGCACCGGTCTTGATCTGGCCGGAGTTGGTGGCAACCGCCAGGTCGGCGATCGTGACGTCCTCGGTCTCGCCGGAGCGGTGCGAGGTCATCGTCTTGTAGCCGGCGCGGTGCGCCATCTCCACGGCCTCCAGCGTCTCGGTCAGAGAACCGATCTGGTTGACCTTGACCAGCAGGGCGTTGGCCGCACCGAGCTCGATACCCTTGGCCAGACGCTCCGGGTTGGTGACAAAGAAGTCGTCACCAACCAGCTGGACGCGGTCGCCGATCTTGTCCGTAAGCGCCTTCCAGTCGTCCCACTCGTCCTCGGACAGCGGGTCCTCAATGGAGACGATCGGGAAATCGGTGATGAGCTTCTCGTAGTAGTCAACCATGTAGGCGTTGTCGCGGGCCTCGCCCTCGAACTGGTAGGTCTTGGTCTCGGCGTCGAAGAACTCCGTGGAGGCAACGTCCATGGCCAGGGCCACATCCTTGCCGGGCGTGTAGCCGGCCTTCTCGATCGCCTCAACGATCAGCTCCAGGGCCTCACGGTTGGAGTCGAGGTTAGGAGCGAAACCGCCCTCGTCACCCAGACCGGTGGACAGCCCGCGTCCCTTCACAACGGCCTTGAGCGAGTGGTAGACCTCAGCGCCCATGCGCAGCGCCTCACGGAAGGTGGGGGCGCCGATCGGGGCGATCATGAACTCCTGGATGTCCACGTTGGAGTCCGCGTGAGAACCACCGTTCATGATGTTCATCATGGGGACAGGCAGGGTGTGGGCGTTGGGGCCACCGATGTACTGGTACAGGTCCAGGCCGGCGGAGTCGGCGGAGGCGGCCGCAGCAGCGAGGGACACGCCGAGAATGGCGTTTGCGCCGAGCTTGCCCTTGTTGGGAGTGCCGTCCAGCTCGATCATGAGGCGGTCGAGACCGCGCTGGTCGGCGGCGTCGTAGCCGATGATCTCCGGGGCGATGGTGTCGTTGACGTTGGCGACCGCCTTCTCGACGCCCTTGCCGAGGTAACGGCCCTTGTCGCCGTCGCGGAGCTCGACGGCCTCGAATGCGCCGGTGGAGGCGCCGGAGGGGACGGCGGCGCGGGCGGAAGAGCCGTCCTCCAGGAGGATCTCGACCTCGAGGGTCGGGTTGCCGCGGGAGTCTAGGATCTCGCGCGCGTGAACGTTCTCGATGAGGGCCACTTGATGCTCCTTGCTGAAGTTGTGTTGCCTGGGGACAGGCACATGCGAGGCCAGCCTAGCGGCCCGCGCCGTTCACCACGAGTGCATTGCCCCGGTCAGTTCGAAACTTGTTCACGCCGGGCGAGACAGGGCCGGGTGACGACGGCGTCCCCCAGTCCTCCTCGACGTCGCCCCACCATCCCCGACAGCCGGGGACTCACCCTGCCCCGGCATCAGCCTCAGCCCAGCTGCAGCTGGGTGTCGTCCTGCAGCAGCCAGCCCCCATCACCCTGATAGCGCGGCGCGGCCTCGACGCTGATGCCGTTCCACAGCTCCTGATACCGGGCGCCGACAGCCTCTTGGTCCTCCAGCGTGTTGATCAGCAAAGCGAGTTTCTGGTAGCGGAAGGCTCCGACTGCGGCCGGCGAGTAGTCGACGTCGGCCGCTACCTGCTGCAGCTCCTCCAGCGCCTCAGCATCCGTCACCGCGACCCCGAACTCGGCTCCGAGCTGCTCGATCACCGGCAGATCGATAAGCGCGTTAGCCACATAGACCGCGCTGTACCCCTGATCGCCTGCAACGGCGGAGTACTCACCGAGTTCCTCGGCGGCGTCCTGCACCTCCTGCTCGGAGATCGCGACCGTGCGCGAGACGCCGTCGGCGTCGGTGTAGTTCACGATCGCGACCTGCCCCGGGTGGGCGGAACAGCCGGCGAGGGCGCCGACGCCGAGCAGCATAGCGGCGCCGGCTCCGAGTAGACGGGTGGGCAGGGCGGGGCGGGCGGCGTATCGGGTCACGGTCTGCTCCTTGCTAGGTCGACGTCGGTGAGGAGTCCCGGCGCAACGGGCGGGCTCCGAAGCGGTGGTGAGTACCGTCACCGGTCCCGGACGCTGCACACGACAGTTCGTCACCATACGCCCCTATGCCGCCGAGGCGTCGCGGCCGCCCCGCAGCCGGTACCGAACTCGGCACGTAACAAGTGCCGGTCTCGCCACGTAACAAGTGCCGGTCTCGCCACGTAACAAGTGCCGGTCTCGCCACGTAACAAGTGCCGGTCTCGGCACGTAACAAGTGCCGGTCTCGGCACGTAACAAGTGCCGGTTTCGGCACGTTACTAGTGCCGGTCTCAGCGCCGACGGCGGTACTTGGTGGCCTCGGTCTCGTACTCGGCCTCCCCGGCGACGACGGCGTGCAGCAGCACCTCCGCCCAGCGCAGCAGCTCCTCCCCCTCGATGGCGCCGCCGCCCATGCGGGCGGTGCCGGGGGCCGGCACCACAATGGTGCGGGTGGCGGGCTTGAGCACCGTGCCGGGGTACAGGCGGGTGACCTTCATGCGTGCCGACTCGGGCAGACTCACCGGCGCGAAGCGGATCGACTTGCCCTGCGCCACGATCTCCCGCACCCCCAGCTCGGCGGCCAGGGCCCGCAGCCGTGCCAGGGCCGCCAGACGGCGCACCGGCTCGGGCACCGGCCCGTAGCGGTCGGTGAGCTCGTCCAGCACGTCGGCCACGTCCGCCTGGCTGCGGGCGGCCGCGAACTTGGTGTAGGCCTCCAGGCGCAGCCGCTCGTGGGGCACGTACTCCTCGGGGATGGTGGCGTCCACGGGCAGGTCCACCCGCAGCTCCAGGTCCTCATCCTCGGCCGCCTCCGCCGCCGCGCCGCCCGCGTCCCCCACCTGGAGGGACTTCTTGTAGGCGGCGACCGCCTCGGAGACCATGCGTACGTACAGGTCGAAGCCGACCCCGGCGATGTGCCCGGACTGCTCGCCGCCCAGCAGGTTGCCGGCACCGCGGATCTCCAGGTCCTTCATGGCCACCTGCATGCCGGCCCCCAGGTCGGTGTTGGTGGCGATGGTGCGCAGCCGCTCCAGCGCCGTCTCCGTCAGTGGCTTGTCCGCCGGGTACAGGAAGTAGGCGTAGGCGCGTTCCCGGCCGCGCCCCACCCGGCCGCGCAGCTGGTGCAGCTGGGACAGGCCCATGCGGTCTGCCCGGTCCACGATCAGGGTGTTGGCGTTAGACACGTCCAGGCCGGTCTCCACGATGGTGGTGCACACCAGGACGTCGATCTCCTTGTGCCAGAAGTCGTCGATGACCCGCTCCAGCCGGGACTCGTGCATCTGCCCGTGGGCGGTGGCCACGCGCGCCTCCGGCACCAGGTCGGCCAGCCGGGCGGCGACGGACTCGATGTCCTCCACCCGGTTGTGCACGAAGAACACCTGCCCGTCGCGCAGCAGCTCGCGGCGGATGGCGGCGCTGACCTGCTTGGTCTCGTAGGCGCCCACGTAGGTGAGGATGGGGTGGCGGTCCTCCGGCGGGGTGGACAGGGTGGACATCTCCCGCAGGCCGGTCACGGCCATCTCCAGGGTGCGCGGGATGGGGGTGGCGGACATGGACAGCACGTCCACGTCGGTGCGCAGCGCCTTGAGGGTCTCCTTGTGCTCCACGCCGAAGCGCTGCTCCTCATCGATGATCACCAGCCCCAGGTCCTTGAAGCGCACCTGCCCGGTGATCAGCCGGTGAGTGCCGATGACGACGTCGATGGTCCCGTCGGCCAGGCCGGCCAGTACCCGCTCGGACTCGGCGGCGGTCTGGAAGCGGGAGAGCTGGGCGACGTTGATGGGGAAGCCGGCGTAGCGCTCGGTGAAGGTCTCGGCGTGCTGGGACACCAGCAGGGTGGTGGGCACCAGCACCGCCACCTGCTTGCCGTCCTGGACGGCCTTGAAGGCGGCCCGCACGGCGATCTCGGTCTTGCCGTAGCCGACGTCCCCGCAGATGAGCCGGTCCATCGGCTGGGTCTTCTCCATGTCGGCCTTGACGTCGTCAATGGTGGCCAGCTGGTCGGGGGTCTCGGTGTAGGGGAAGGCCTCCTCCAGTTCGGCCTGCCAGGGGGTGTCGGGGCTGAAGGCGTGGCCGGTGGTGGCCGAGCGGGCGGCGTACAGGCGCACCAGCTCCCCGGCGATCTCCCGCACGGCCTTGCGGGCCCGCTGCTTGGTCTTGGCCCAGTCCGCCCCGCCCATGCGGTTCAGGGCGGGGTTGTCGGAGCCGACGTACTTGGTGACCTGGTCCAGGGCGTCGGTGGGCACCAGCAGCCGGTCGCCGGGCTGGCCGCGCTTGGAGGGGGCGTACTCGATGACCACGTACTCGCGGGTGGCCTTCTCCTTGCCCGCGCCCCGCCCGGAGCCGACGTCGCGGCGCAGCAGCTCCACGAACCGGCCGACGCCGTGCTGGGCGTGCACCACCAGGTCGCCGGGGTGCAGGGAGAGGGGGTCCACGCTCTTGCGGGTGCGGCGGGCGGGCAGGGTCTTGGCGGAGCGGGCGGCGGCGGGGGCGCGCCCGGTCAGGTCGGACTCGGCCACCAGGGCCAGGCGCAGGCCCTCGGCGACGAAGCCGTGCCCGGCAGAGGCCTGGGTGACGCGCACGACGCCGTCGGGGGCCTGGTAGGACAGGGAGTCGGCGTCATCCAGGCCGGTGACGATGCGGGCGGGCACGCCGCCGTCGGCCAGCAGCTGGGCCATGCGGCGGCCGGGGCCCGGTCCCTCGGTGGCGACGACGACGCTCCAGCCGCCCCGGGTCAGCTCGCCGATGTCCTTCACGGCGGCGTCCAGGCGCCCCCGGTAGCTCTCGGGGTCGCGAAGCGGCAGCTCCAGGGTGTCCGGGGATGCCTTCAGGGACGTGAAGGACCACCAGCCGCGGTTGGTGGACAGGGCCAGGGCACGGGCCTCGGCGAGGTGGGCGAAGGCGGCGGCTGAAAGGTCGATGGGGGCGGTGCCGCCGGAGGCGGCCGAGGTCCAGGCGGCGGCGAGGAACTCCTCGGTGGTGGCCGCCAGGTCCTCGGCGCGCTTGCGCACCTTCTCCGGTTCGGCCAAGACCACAAGCCGCTCCCCCACCAGGTCCAGCAGCGGCACCATGCGCTCGGTCAGGACGGGGGCCAGGGACTCCATGCCCTCCACCGGAATGCCGGCAGCCAGTTTCTCCAGCATGTCGGCGGCGGCGGGGATGACCTCCGCCAGGGCGCGGGCGCGCTCGCGCACCGTGGGGGTGAGTAGCACCTCCCGGCAGGCGGTGGCGGTGACGGCGCCGAGGTCGGCGATGGTGCGCTGGTCGGTGACGGCGAAGGAGGACACGGACTCGATCTCGTCACCGAAGAAGTCCACGCGCACCGGTCGCGGCTGCGTGGGTGGGAAGACGTCGAGGATGCCGCCGCGCACCGCGAACTCGCCGCGAGCAGTGACCATGTCCACCCGGGTGTAGGCGGCCTCGGCCAGGCGGGTGGCGAGCTGCTCCAGGTCGACGCGCATCCCCGGAGCGAGGTGGATCGGCTCCAGCTCCCCCAGGCCACCCACCACCGGGGCCAGCAGGGCGCGCACGGGCACCACGAGCACGCGGATGGGTCCGCGCCACGGGTCCGGCATCGCGTCGGGGCCGACCGGGTCGCCGTCCTCGGGGTGGGCCAGGCGCCGCAGCACGGCCAGCCGGGTGGCGACGGTGTCGGCGCGCGGGGAGAGCCGCTCATGGGGCAGGGTCTCCCAGGCGGGGAAGACTGCCACGTCGGGGTCGGGCAGGTAGCAGCGCAGGGCGGCGGCCAGCTCCTCTGCCTCCCGGCCGGTGGCAGTGACCACCAGCAGGGGCGTGCCGTCAGCGGGTACTTCGGTTCCCGGGCTCGCTATGCGCCCCGAGGCGTCCGGGCCGCCCCCGGTCGCGCGGGCGATGCCGGCCTCCCCCAGCGCCATGGCGGCCAAGACGGCGGGGCGGGCGCCGGGGGCGACGACGACGCTGCGGTCGGTGCGCGAGCGGCCGGCGGCCCTCGTCACCAGGGCGTCGATGGCGGGGTCGGTCAGCAGCGGGGGCAGGAGGGCAGTCAGACGCACGGTGGGGAGTGTACGAGGCCCGTGCCCCTCCCGCGCTCGCTGCGAGTGGACCGCAGGCCCGTGTCAGCCCCGCCGCGGCCCGGTCCCGGCACCGCCCCGGTCGCGCCCGCCCTGCTTCAGGGACCTGTTCCAGGGCCAGTCGACGGCGAACTTGCGCCGGAGCCGACTGACGGAGCCGCGCAGTTGGCGCCATGAGTCCCGGGGACGTGCCAGCGCCCGCCGCCAGGCTCCGAAGCCGCGCATGCGCGGGGTGTGCAGCCCCATGAGCCGGGCGGCCGTTCGGCGGGGCACCAGGTAGTCCCGGCGCTCGTGCTGGTAGGGCTGGACTTGACGCAAGTCGTCCAGACGCAGCGGAGTCACCGTGATCACGCCCGCCTTCTCCGCCTCCCGGATTATCTCCAGGCCCCGCGGGGTGCGGGCCAGCAGGGCGCTGACGCCCTCTCCGTCCGTGAAGTCCGGGTATCCGTCGGGGGTGGCCCGCCAGAAGTCCGACGCGGTGACATCGGAGTACTCCCCGACGCCGTCGGGGCACAGCCGGCAGCGCCACTGCACGGTTGGCCCCAGGGCCTTGCCCCAGGACTCGGAGTAGGAGGTGCTCACCGTGGTGCCGTCTGCGGCCACGGCGGTGAACTCCCCCGGCCAGCCGTGGCCGCGGTAGCGCATATCGCACAGCGGCAAGTCGCGGTCAGCGCCCGTTCCTGCGAAGAGCTCGTCGAGGAGCCTGTCGGTGGCACGCTGGTCTGGCGTACCGGCGCAGAAGAAGCTCAGGATGATGGGGCGCTGCCCGCGTTCCCGGCTGAGGCTGCGTATCGCCTGCGCCTCACAGGGCTTACCGATGAACGCTGTCCCGCTGCTGGCCGCATCCGGCGCTGCCGCATTGGCCGCGGGAGCGTAACGGCTGCCGGCAAGGGCGCGTGCCTCCTGCGGGTCCTGAACGCTTACGGACCTGGTGCGGGAGGGATCGGCCTGGTCCTTGCGAGCACCGACCACACGGCAGGCACGTCCCGACTCCAGCAGCCATGACGCGATGGCGGTGAGTACGCCGCCTGAACTGCCCTCATGGCGCATGCCCTCATCGGTGGCGTACGCCTCCCAGGCGCCTAGCACCGGCCCGAAGTCCGGGTCCCAGTGGATACCCGCGCCGCGCTGCGCCTGTATCCGGATACCTGGGCAGGAGGCACGGAATTCTGCCAACTCGGCGGCTCCCGTGCGGGAAACCGCTTCGGGATCTACCACCGGACGCATGAAGCCGTTATGCAGCTGCATGATGACGCCCTCGAACTGGGCGCACAGGCCGCACCCCGAGCAGTTGAGCGAGTCGACCACGCGGTTAATCTCCGTGGCGATGCTCACGGAACGCAAGGTGCTTCTGGTCATTTTCTGTTCCGAGTCTCTCATCCGAATCGGGGTGCGCAGGAGCGTCAGCGCCTGAGCATCATCCGCGCCATTGTGGCTAGGTCGCGCATGTCGGAGCGGACAACCGGCAGCACCAGCCACAGCAGCGCCATGGCCAGACCCATGCCGGCCACCGCAACCAGGCAGGCCAGGACGGCGGAGGATACGGGGACCACGGCACACAGCCCCCACGCGGCGGCCGTGGCCGCGGCGGACACGGCAAGAATCCGCATCCCGTTCCACACCAGCGGCGCGGTGTCGAGCCCGGAGGCGCGTCCGGACCACAGCAGGGAGACGGGCCAGAGGATCAGCGGGCTGGCCACGTAGGCGTATGCGACACCAAGCGCACCGAACTGCGCCCCCGCGATGATCGCGGCCAGCCGGATCACTGCGGAGAACAGCGTGTAGCGCAGATATGCGCGCCCCAGCGCCCGCGAGGTGTAGATCCAGCCCCCAACCATTGACAGCGTGGTCAGGCCCTCGCCCACCGCAACCAGTCTCATGTACGGGACTAC
Organism: Actinomyces sp. 432; assembly: GCF_009930875.1. NCBI lineage: Bacteria > Bacillati > Actinomycetota > Actinomycetes > Actinomycetales > Actinomycetaceae > Actinomyces > Actinomyces sp. 432. Next base: position 642,819 of record NZ_CP025249.1, on the reverse strand, counting down.
GCTCAGCCAGTGGTCCCCGAGCACCACCGAGACCACCGCCGGGGCTGCGGCCACCACGATGCCCATGGTGAGGAAGACCGGGTAGCCCAGCGCAAGCTGTCCGCGCCGCAGGTAGGCCAGGGTGCGCTCGTCGTCGTCCTGAAGCTTGGCCACAACGGACAGCCCAAGCGTGGTGACTTGGGGGCGGAACTGATTCAGCGGGGTGCGCAGTGTCTGTACTGCGCGGTTGTACAGCCCCAGGGTGCCGGCGCCGAATAGGCGCCCCATGAGGATGGAGTCCAGGTTGGAGGCGAGGTAGGAGACCATCTGGGTGCCTGCCATCTGCACACCAAAACCGAGCAGGGCGCGCATGGGCTCGCGCCGGTCGTACCAGCGCGGCAGCCAGCCCGCGATTATGGGCAGGCAGATGAACGGGACGAGCGCGGTGACAATGCGCTGGACCACCAGTGCCCAGTAGCTCCATCCCCAGGTTGCGGTCAGCGCCCCGAGGGCCAGGGCTGCGGCCGCGGCGGTCAGGTCAACTGCCAGTGCCCGCCCCACCAGGAGCTTGCGATTCAGGTCGGCACGGTACTGGTTGACCATCCCGGCCATGAGGAATGTGGGGGCGATGGCGGCGCAGACCCCGGCCACTGCGGGCTCGTGGTAGAAGCCCGCCAGCAGCGGTGCAATCGCCACCCCGAGCCCGGTGAGGACGAGCCCGGCGGCCGTGTTGATCCACCACAGGTTGGAGCGCTGGCCGTGGCTGAGCGTGCGCCCCTGGATGGCTGCCGTGGACAGGCCGAAGTCCTGGAAGATGGCGGCCACACCAACCACGGCCGTGACCATGCCGACCACGCCGTAGGCGCGGTCGTCGAGCAGGCGTGCCAGCACCACGACGTTGCCGAGCTGGAGCAGAATGCGCAGACCCTGCGTCCACACCGTCTGTCCGGCCGCCTTGGCGGCTCGCTTACCCAGACCGGCGCGGTCCCCGCCCGGCGGGTGCGGGCCGATCCCGGGCGGCGAGGCGGGCAGGGGCTGCCGAGGCGGCACGGGCCGCGGGGACGCGGGGGGCTGCTGGGCCCCAGTACGTTCGGCGCATTCAGCACGTTCAGTACGTTCCGAGTCCGCGCCGGTCACAGCAGCTCTCCCAGGGCCCGCGTGAAGCGGCTGAGGTCCCGGTCGGCGCGGTGTCTGACCTCGTGCACGTCCTCGGACAGCCGCGGCGAGGCAACCGCGGCCAGGGCGCGGTCGACGACGTCGTCGGCCTGCAGCTCCACCACGTGGTCCCAGCCGATTCCGGCTAGCAGTGGCGCGAATTTGCGGGAGTACGCCAGGGGGACGGCGGGGGTTCCCATTGACAGGGCGTTCAGGCAGGCATGCATGCGCGAGCCCAGTACCACCCGGGCCGAGCCCACGGCGGCGCGCACCTGGTCCAGGGCATCGGGCCCCTGCGGCACGATGGCCTCCACGTCCCCGAGCTCCCGCCGCAGGTCGGCAAGCGGGTAGCGGTCATTGTCGCCGGCGGAATCGTCGGGGCCGACGACGTGTGCCAGCAGCGTGACGGTACGCCCCTCGGCCTGGAGCCTGCGCGCGAGCGCAAGTATGTCGCGGCGGTAGCGCGCGGCGTCCACGTGCGGGTTGTCATTCCACAGGAGCCCGGAGACGTTGAGCACTACATCCCTGGTGGTCGCCACCGGCGGGTGGTCGATTGCGAAGACCACATCCGTGGACTCCACATCTACCGGGCGCCCCAGCTGCGCCGCGCAGGCGGCCGAGCGCCTGTCCCGGCTGGCTACCAGCCGCGCCTGCTGCAGCGCGCGGCGTGCCAGCACCGTGCCCCGGCGCGTGTTGAAGGGGCCGATGGTCTGCGGGGTGAGCACCAACGGCACCCCCAGGTGGTGCAGGACCTCGGGCACCCGGGACATATTGCGCAGTCGCTCCAGCCCGTAGATGTCGGCGAAGGAGTCGCCGGAGCGGGTATCAAGCACCAGGTCGAAGGAGGCGAGCCAGTCGAACATGCCCCGCGCACCGGTCACCCGCTCCTTGAGCAGCCCCCGTCGGCTCATGAACAGGGAGGTGGGGGCGTCGCCGTGGCCGGTGCCCTGGATCTGTACCTCCGCGCCTGGAAACACCTGTGCGGCGAGCGCCCTGGTCCCAACGGCCAGCGCCCTGACGCCAAGGTTGGGCTGATCGAGCGAGGCCCAGAGGATCAGAATGCGCATGGGTTCCTTAGTCAGTTTCAATACCGCTTGAATACGGCGGTACCCGGATGAAGGAGTCCAGGCATCCGCAGGGCCGGGCGCCTGTCTCGCAGCGTGCTTAACGATGCTATCTCTTCAGTCACGGCGGTAGGGCATCCAACGCCGCCCCAGTGCGCCCGCGCACATCCCGCGGCCGCGCTCATAAACCCGAACGGCGCGCGATTGTGCCGCCTCATCCCGCTTAGCGCCCGCCGCGAGCATCTTCGCCATGCCCCCGGCTACCCGCACACCGCCCCTGGCCAATTGCCGCATTCGAGCCGTAAGCCGCGGTCCGCCCGGGGCCGCGAGGCGAATATCCACCGCGGCCCACGAGTTTCCCGACCAGAACGCGCGTCTGCGCACCCACTCGCGCGTAAGCCGCTCGGCCGGCAGCTGATCGGCGACGACGGCCTCGTCGCACCAGACGATCCTGCCGCCCGCCTGCACGAGCTGGCGCGTAAGCAAGGTGTCCTCGCCCCCGGACATGCCGAAGTCCAAGTCGAACCGCAGGCCATTACTGCGTAAAAAGGCCATATCCAGCAGTAGATTGTTGGTTGCCGCCGCGGGCATCGGCGTGCCGGAGGCCCGGCGCCCGTGATTGAACCAGCCGCCCGCCAGGATCCACGAGTCCGGCTGCCGCGAGAAATCCGGAACCACGGGCCCGGCCACTGCCTCCGCCCCCGCTCGCTCCCACTGGGATACCAGGGCCGGCAGCCATCCGGAGCGAGGCCGCTCGTCGTCGTCGATGAAGACGATCGCGTCTTCATCGCATTCCGCCAGCGCCCGGTTGCGGGCTGCGGCTATCCCGGGCGCCGGTTCATGCACGTAGCTGACACGGTGCAGGGCACCCGCGGCGCCGGCCGCCACCACCGGGCGGGCGCTGGCGTCGGGATCGTTGTCCACCACGATCAGCCTGAGCGCCCTGCCGTCGTCAAGCTCCGAAAGCGCAGCGTCCAGTGCTGGTACCACACTGGCTGCGTGTTCGGGCCGCTTATAGGTCAAGACGGCGATCGCCACCGACTTGGGCCGGGCCGCAGCCCCCTGCCCTGGCACGCCCATATCAGACCCCCTTGAAGAACGAGCAGGCACCCGGTTTGGTCAGCGGCCGCTGCACGTGACCGCCTTTCCTGGCCCTCCCGGAGCCGGGCGCTGGCGCAACCTGCGGGTATCCCCTGGAGCCCCGTCGGGAGCGCCTGCCGACGCCGTCGCGCGCCCGCAGCGCCACGCCGACTCCTACGACGAACCACACCACCGTACCTAATTGGGTAATGAACGCCACCGTGAAATACGCGGGCAAGAATGCGACCACAGCAATATCGGCAGGAGTGCCGCGACGCATAACTACCCTGACCAGAACCACCGCCAGCCCCAGCATCAGTAAGCCCACCGGCATCCATCCGAAGCGCAGCGCCATCAGCAGCGCCTGATTGTCAATCGACTTGAAGCCGGCCCACATGACCTCGCCCTGGATCCGGGCGCCCACCGGCGACTGCCCCAGCGGGACGAGCTCACGAACCAGCACGAGCAGCGCACTCCGGTAGTCCGCAGACCGCTCCTGCTCGTTTCCTGCGCTCGCAAAGACCGCCAGGATCCGTGGAAGCAGCACGAGCGTCGCCACTACGGCGCCTGCCAGGGTGAGCAGCCGGGCGCGCAGGGGGATGTCGGTGCGCAACAGGGTCAACGACAGCACGAAGGCAGTCACGCAGCAGACTATTCCCGTACGCGACAGGGTTGGCAGGCTTGCCCCCAGCAGCACAGTCATGCCCGCCAGGCGCCATCCGGGATTCCAGTTGGCCCGCGCCACGAATGGAATACCCGCCGCGAGCGACGATCCGAGCGCGATCGAGTGCCCGAACGCCCCTTCGACGCGCACCATTTGACCGCGAACCTGGTCAATGGCCCACTGGTCGTAGAGCGCATTGGAGAAATGCACCACCTGGAACGGATTCCAGTGCAAAGCCGCCTCTGCCAGAGCCAGCACCGCGGCTACCACCCAGACCGAGCCGAATATTCCGCACAGGCTGCGCTCCCCGAGCCTCTCGGAGAGGACCCGACCAACCATGTATGCCGGCAGCGCGCCGAACACGACGTCACCAAGAACATAGCCCCCGGAGCCGCCCACAACCACCGACAGGACCTGGAGCGCGAGCGCCCCCAGGACCACCATGTCCCCCGGCGTCATCCTGAAGGAGAATGCGGGCAGCAGCGCTAGTGCCACGCACATCGCGGCGACACTGGCCGGCGGCACATAGGGCTGCACCGGCAGGTATACCCATACCGGCACGAATGCGGTGGCCGCTAGGAACACCAGTGCCCCGACCTGCGGCCTCCGGCCTATCCAGCGCATGAGTAGCGCCACCACGACTGCGGCGAGGACGAGCAGCCCCAGTAGAAGCAGATTTCGCGGCACCGCTACTCCTTGTCCGGGTGCGTGGTGGGGCGGACGGCCCTGCTCCGCGGGTTCATGCCACGCTCCCCGCGGAGCCAGGGCGACCTACCCTACCGCTCCCCTGAACACCACAACGGGCTCGCCCGTCGAAACCGTGACTTTTACGTCTACGCGGTCGCGCGCATCGGTCGGAACCGCGAAGACGTAGGTGCCGGTGACGGTTTGTCCCGCGCCCACCTTCGCCGGCAGGTCGTGCGCCTGCTCGGCGGATGTGAAGGACACCGCCGGCGTCTGGTCGTCTCCGTAGGTCAGCTCAACGGAGGCAACCGACAAGTCCACTTCCTCCTCGCCCGCAGTGACAGAGACCTCAACCTCAAGTGCCGGCCCGGAAACCTCCCCGACGCCGCCGGCGACCGCGTCCACCGCCTGCATGGAGGACAGGGATACCTGGGTCCCGGCTGACTCGGCGGTGCCGTCCAGCTCGACCGGATCAGCCTCCGGAAGCACGTATCCGGCGTCCCCCGGCTGCGCAGGGCCGGCGCCGGGCGCGTCGGTCTGAGCCTGACTGGGCCGGCTCGGCGCCGGGCCTGAGGATGCGCCAGGGGACGACAGCGGGGCGGTGGTGGCGCCGGTCGGCGCCCCGGTGGTGGGGCTCGACGGCGTCGCAGAGGCGCTCTCCGGGGCAGTCCCGCCGATGCTGCAGGCGGACAGCAGCAGCGACAGGGCGAGCGCCGTACCTAGGGCCGTGCGGCTGAGGGAGTCGCCGTGAGCTGTCATGGCTCAGCCCCGCGCATCCGCGCGGCGGGCGTTGAACTCACTGAGCTGGAACGTCCCGGTTGTCGAGGTAGCGGAGCCGGAGGTGTACACGCGTATGCCGATCGCACCCGCAGCCTGTAGCTCCTCACTACTGTCCAGGGCGTTCAGGGACCAGCCCTCAGGCTCGACATCGCCGGTCCATACCTTGGCGTTGAGCTGCGTCTCCCCCGTCCCGCTAGCACGCATCCGAATATGGATCGGCTCCCCGGGGCTCCAGTCGCCGACCACGCGCACGCTGTCCAGGGTGCGCTCGCCGGCCCCGGTAACCGCGGTTATGCTCGCCACGTGCACTCCCTTCGCGCTGGAGTGGATCCGCAGGTTGTAGCTGCTCGACCCGCTGGTCCTCGCCGCGAAGGCCGTGTAGATCCCACCGCCCGTCGGCTGCTCGCTAAGCGTGTAGGACGCGGTCAGTTCGGTGGAGTCGGAGGAGACCCCAGCGAGTGCGGCCGTTGCCGTGGAGCCGGCGCGGTTGAGCGCGATCGTGGCGGTCCCGTCGGCCACGGAGAAGCGGCTTGCCGGGTTCACGGTCCAGGTACCTCCGGCTGCCGCGTCTGCCCAACCGTTGGGGGTTGTCCGGTCGAAGTCGTCGGCAGCGATCGTCGGATCTGCCGGACCTATCAGCACCGGTTGCGCGCTGGCAGCAGTCGCTCCGGTGTCACTGGTGACCGTGAGCCGAATCGTGTAGGTGCCGGTCTCGGCGTAGGTGTGCGCGGCAGTGACGCCCTCGCCGGTGGCGCCATCACCGAAGTCCCAGCTCCAGGACGCGATCGAGCCGCCCGCCACGGATGAGCCGGACCCGTCGACGGTTACGACGAAGTCTTGCGTATCCGCTGTGAAGGCCGCCGTCGGGACTGTCGCCTCGTTGAGGCCGTAGTGGGCGGAAATCTCTTCCGCAGAGAGCTGGCTGGGGTACACGGCGGCGCCGTCGACTGCCGCCGCGAGCACCCCGCTGACCGAGCCTCCGGGCCATCCGGACAGCGAGCCCACTCCCAGGGTCCAGTTCCCAAAGAATGACTGGGCACTGGTCACGCTCGCGTCCGCAGCGACTTCCTCGCCGTCGACGTACAGGCGCTGGCCCTGCGCGCCAAGGCTCGCCACAACGTGGTGCCACTTGTTGTCGTTGTAGCTGCGTGGGGACGTGATCACCTTTACGGCGCCGGGGTATACACCGAAGCGGATGCGGCCGCTCGTATCCATGTACACAATCCGGTCGCGCATGCTTCCGGACGTGTATCCGAAGATCCCGCCGCCCCGGCGGGAGCTCGTGCGCACCCAGGTCTCCACCGTGAAGGTCTGTATGTCACGGTCCGTCACGCTGGAGGTGGCCACGCCCGAGTAGTAACCGGACAGGGAGACCGCCGCAGATCCGGTCCTGGCGCCCGTAGCACCCAGGGTGACACCGCTGGCGATCGTAAGGTCCGCGTTCCCCGCGATGTCCGCAAGCGTGTTGCCCTCAGTCTCATCGAAGGTCCACAGGTGAATCGCCCCGAGGTCCAGGCTGCGCTGATCGTAGGCTGAGACTTCTTGCGCGCCTCCTACCGTAACGGTAACCGGATCGGAGCTCAGGCTGTTGCCCGCCGGATCGGTGACAACCAGCCGGTAGCTGTGCTCTCCGGCGGATGCGCCGCTATCGAGGAGGCTGCGCCCCGAGATGTTCCAGTGCCGGTCGGATACCGTCGTGGACGCGACCGGGGAGGATTCTGCGTCACGATATACGGAGTAGGTAAGCGTGGAGTCGTCGCGGTCCCAAGTGGGGGTGAAGGTGAATGACACCCCGGTGGCTGTGGCCCGCGCTTGGAAGGCCAGGTCCGAGCCGCTTCCCTCGGGCGGGTTGCCATTCGCGGCATCGCGTCTGGCGTAGCGCACTAGGCCCTGCTGCGCGGCCCCATTGGCCCGCACGAATTCTCCCCCCATCAGCAGGTACTGGCCATCTTCGCTGATCGTGACGTCGTAGGCGGCCTGTCCCATGCCGGTGAAGGTTCCGGCGGTAAGGTCCGGGTACCAGTCGATGATGTCCGGGCTGGTGTAGCCGGTCCAGTTGTAGTAGCCGCCGGTACCCTGGTAGCGCACCTGGACCTCGCCGCTGTTCGTGAAGGCCATGGCGCGGTAGTACTTCGTGAGAGTCGTCCCGTTCTGCTGCCAGGTGACGTCCGGGAAGCCGTAGATGGTCTCGCAGGAGTGCGCGTGGTTGGTGACGTAGACCTGATCGCCGTCGGGGACGATTCCGTAGGAGTCCCCGTGGCAGGGTTCCACCCAGCTCAGGTTGCCTTCCCAGTCCGCCTTGAATGCGCCTTCGAGTCTGCCCTCGGTCTGCCGTTGAGACCAGCCCACGCCGTAGAACCCGGTCTCGTCGACTGCGATGTCATTGAGCGCGGCATTGCGTCCGCCGTTGCGGATGTGGTCGTTGACCGGGGCTGGTAGCAGCGAGCCGTCGGCGGAGCTCAGCAGCGCCAGCCCGTAGCCAGGATTGGAGGAGCCGTTCAGCGTCTGGAACGACCCGGCCGCCACCACCTTGCTGCCGTCCGGCGACACCGCGACGGCATAGACCTGGGAGTTGTCCCCCTCGGCGCTCGGCGCCCAGTCCAGCGTCCCGCCGGTGCCGGCATCGACGGCGGCCAGCTTGGTACGGGCGACGCCGTTCACGGTCTTGAACGCCCCGCCGGCGTAGACGGTCGTCTCCGTGACGGCAATGTCATTAACGGTGGTGGAGAACATGGGCCGGAACGTTGAGATCAGGGTGCCGTGCCCGGCCGTCAGGTCGAACGCGGCGACGCGACCGTGCCATTCACCGTTGACCTTGTCAAATGATCCCGCCACGTAGAGCGTCGTCCTATCGGGGGACAGCGCCAGGGATCGCCCCGCATTGTTGAGCTCGGGAGCGAAATCCTCGATGAGCTCACCGCTGTTCAAGTCATAGGCAAGAATGTTGCGGCGCGGCGTCTCATTCCGACCGGCAGCGGCCCCAGCGGGGCGCGCATTGTTGAACTGCCCCACAACATAGACGACATCACCCACGACGAGCTGATCCCAGACCACACCGTCAACCTGAACGGTGGGCAACGGCTGGGCCGTGAAATTCGACTGGATCCGCCCCGATGCTTGGTCAACCGCGGCTAGGGCCTCATTAGAAACCAGCGCCGGCGCGAGAGCTAGGCACAAAATAGTCACGACGGCAGCGAGACCGCGAGTGACCCGAGACACATTCACGATTCCTCCGATTATCAATTGGGAAACAAATGGCCAGACGTCCACTAGGAGGATATCGGGAGGAAGGATGTGGTGCAGCGCCGGATCCGGGCTCAGTCGACAACATCACGTTGCAAATACGCGTCGTTCAGCACTGTCTAATAACGGCCGGCATGTCGGAGCCCTGCACCAAACCCCAGTTCGTGATCGCCGTCCGGGCGCAGCTAACCGCGGCGCGAGCCACGGCTCGCCGGGCTGGGCGTATTCCTACGACTCGAACAGGCTGGTCACCGAGCCGTCGTCGAAGACGGCCTTGATGGCCCGCGCCAGCAGCGGCGCGATCGGCAGCACGGTCAGGGAGTCGAAGCGCTTTCCGGGCGCGATGGGAAGGGTGTCGGTGACCACGACCTCGCGGGCGCCGCAGCCGGACAGGCGCTCGACGGCGGGACCGGAGAGCACCCCGTGCGTGGCGGCTACGATCACGTCCTTGGCGCCGGAGGCGAGCAGTACCTGCACCGCCTTGGCTATGGTCCCGCCGGTGTCGATCATGTCGTCCACGAGCACGCACGAGCGCCCCTCCACGTCACCGACCACGCGGTTGGCCACGGACTCGTTGGGCCGAGTGACGTCGCGGGTCTTGTGGACGAATGCCAGCGGCGCCCCGCCCAGAGCATTCGCCCAGCGCTCGGCGACGCGGATACGACCGGCGTCCGGGGAGACCACGGCGGTGGCGGACAGGTCGACGCGCCTGCGGATGTAGTCCACCAGCACCGGCTGGGCCCACAGGTGGTCCCAGGGCCCGTCGAAGAAGCCCTGCTCCTGGCTGGAGTGCAGGTCCACACTCATGATGCGGTCTGCGCCGGCGGTCTTGTACAGGTCGGCCACCAGCCGGGCGGAAATGGGCTCGCGCCCCAGGTGCTTCTTGTCCTGCCGGGCGTAGGGGTAGAAGGGGGCGACCACGGTGATGCGCTTGGCAGAGGCGCGCTTAAGCGCATCCACCATGATCAGCTGCTCCATGAGCCAGTCATTGACGCGGTCCCCGTGAGACTGCATGACGAACACGTCGCAGCCGCGCACGGACTCGTTGAAGCGCACGTAGGTCTCACCGTTGGCGAAGTCGTAGGCCGTCGAGGACAGCACCTCGGTGCCGAGCTCCGCGGCCACGTCCTGGGCGAGCTGCGGGTGGGCCCGCCCCGAGACGACGACGAGCCGCTTCTCGCCCTTGGTGATGATGCCGGTCATGACGTGGTTCCTCTCTCGTGGCCGGTGCAGTCCGGTGATTCTGGGCTCGTGGTTCTTGCGCGCGGCAGTGGGACCGCTCAGGCGGTCACCCCGACGGGCGCCGGCTCCCCGCCTAGCAGGGTGAAGGGGGCTACGACGGCTCCCGCCGGGATGTTGGCGTCGGTCAGCACCGCGTAGGGGCCGACGACGGCACCCTCGCCCACCCGGGTGGAGCCGCGCAGTATGGCGCCCGGCTCCAGGCGGACGTCCCGGGCGAGCTCGACGGTGACGTCCACCCAGGTTCCGGCCGGGTCGACCACGCTGACGCCCTGTTCCATCCAGTTCGCAAGCACACGCCGATTCAGCTCTGCGCCGAGGGCTGCGAGCTGAGCGCGATCGTTGCAACCCTCGACCAGCCAGTGGTCGGTGACGGGCAGTGCGGAGGTGGCGCGTCCCTCACGGTAGGCGTGGGCTACCACGTCGGTGAGGTAGACCTCTCCCTGATCGTTGTCCGTACCCAGGGTGGTTAGGGCGTGGCGCAGGTGGGCCGCGTCGAACACGTACACGCCGGCGTTGACCTCGCTAACCGCGAGCTGCTCCGGCGTGGCATCGCGCTGCTCGACGATTCCGGTCACGGCGCCGGCGTCATCACGCAGGATGCGCCCGTACCCGGTAGGGTCGTCCAGCACAGTGGTGAGTACGGTTACGGCATCGCCGTGCTCGGCGTGCTGACGCACGAGGGCACGCACAGTGGCGGTGTCCAGGAGCGGCACGTCACCGCTGGTAACCACAACCGGGCCAGCCAGGTCATCCGGCAGAGCTGCCAGCCCACAGGCGACGGCGCGGCCCGTACCCGGGATCTCGTCCTGGTCTGCGGGCAGCGCATCCGGGGCGAACTCTGCAAGCTGTGCCACTACGGCATCACGCTGGTGGCGCACCACGACCACCAGGTGCTGCGGTGCGATCCCGCGAGCGGCGACTACTGCGTGCTCCAGCAAGCTGCGCCCTCCGATGCGGTGCAGCACCTTGGGCAGGGATGAGCGCATACGGGTGCCCTTGCCGGCAGCCATGACGATAACGGCGGCGGGGGATGTGGAAGCCACGGGTCCTCTTCTCAGTGGAACTCAAGGTGGGTCCAAGGCCGCTGGCGGCCCGGCGGCCTCATCCTACGTCGCCCCGCACCAGGTCCCAACCCGACTTGCGCGCCCCTGTGCCACAAGAGCTCGCCTCAAGGCGACCTCCCGCTCCGCCCCCAGGATTCGAACCCGGGCCTCAAGGCTCCAAAGGCCTGCGTGCTGCCTCTACACCAGGGCGGAAGAGCGCTGCCGACCAGACCAGCGGCCGGGCGCCGGGATAGTTTCTCATACTCTGACGCAGGCTTGGCCCCGCGCCCGTCGGCGCCGCCCGCACGAGGCGGTCACCCGCAGCCAGTCGCACAGGTACTGCCACCGGCGCCGCCGTGGCCGAGCGCACGCCGCACGCACCGCGTAACAACACCGATCCATGGCACCAACCGGCTATATCGCCGAGACGAATCAGCTATTGACACTCAACCGCGACCATCTTGTGCCCCTCGCAGATCAACCTTCAGCAAACCGGCGCCGGCTCGGCAACAATCCTGTATACTGCGCCCACAGCCTTCACGGGCACTGAGGCGCACAGACATTGAGGTAAACGAGATCACGGAGGTGAGATCCCCCGAACCGGCCCCGATCGCGCCGGTCCACGTTGTAGAATCACCCCAGACAGCGGGCCCGCTCAACGGCCAACTCCTGCTCGGCATGCGACGATGGGCGCATCGGAGCCGCCTTCGCCTCTCGCCGCGCCTGTACACACTATCCATCCAGATGCTTGGGAATCCGCCGGGCGGCAGATCCAATAATCAGACGTTAAGGGGCACCATGTACACGGACGACATCCTTACCCTACTGTGGAAACACGCCCCCCTAATTCTTATTCACACCGTCATTGGGGCCCTCATCGGGCTGGGCCTCGCCGCGCTGGGCTCACCCGTGTACGTCTCCACGGCCAGCGGCCTCGTAGCCGCGGAGGGCAACAGCGGCGCGAGCAGCGTGACGTCCGCAAACACGATCATCACCGCCGTTATGCCCACCCTGGTAAAGATCGGCACCTCCGACTCGGTGCTTACCGAGGTCTCCGAGTCCACCGGTATCGACAAGGCCGAGATTGAGCAGTCGGTCTCCGTGTCAAACACGGAGAATAGCCTGATAATTGAAGTGTCAGCCAAGGCCCCATCCCCAGAGAGAGCACAACGAATAGCCGCAGCCGAGATCGAGGCGATTCGCAAGATCATAGGCACGCTCTCGGTACGGGTCCAGGAAGAGGCCTCCCTCAATCTCACGGATGTCGACACTGCCTCCCTTCCCGCGTCGCCGTCCGCACCTTCACGAAAGCGAAACACGCTCTACGGCGGTATCCTCGGCGGGGCCACCGGGCTGGCCGTGGCGCTGGCGATCAACTACTCGCACCGTAAGTCTGAAGAAGCGGACGGCGAGGGGCCAGTTACGGCCGAGGACACCACCATTATCCGGGACGGCATCGGCAGCACCCGGCTGGGCTGAGCACGACTAGCGAGTGCGCGCGTACGGCGCCGTCGTCGGCCCGCGCAGCGTCGCCCGCAGGATGCCACGGCCACCCGCGGCACGGTGCTCATGCTGCGCCCGGCGCGCCTGGCGGTCACTGCTCGCGCCCAGGGAAGCCAGGGCGCGAGCCGAGCCGATCAGCCACAGCAGGGCGCCCCGGGCGGCGAACTCCAGGCGGCGCCCGGCGCGCCGCGGACCACTGGCATCCAGCAGCCGCACCCACGCCCAGGTCTCGGCGTTGCGTCGGGCCCGGTTGAGAACCCACTCGCGCCTGGCCCGCTCGGAGGGAATCGACTCGGTCACCACGGCCTCGTCGCACCAAATCAGTGCACCGGCGCGGGCGGCCAGCGCACGGGTGAAGAAAGTGTCCTCACCGCCGGTGAAAGCAAAGCGCGGATCAAATTCGAGGCCCAGTAGGCGCACCACTACTAGGTCCAGCAGCAGGTTGTTGGTGGCCGCACTGTGAACGGGTGTCCCGCTGGGGCGACGCACCCGGCGGAACACCGGCGCAGATGCCACCCACGGATCCGGGCGCTGCTCAAAAACCGGCTCCACCGGCCCCGTCACCGCGGCCGCCCCCGTCTGCCGGTACGTCGTCACCAGCGAGGCCAGCCACCCCTCGCGCGGCCGCTCGTCGTCGTCAATGAAGACCAGCAGATCCCGGCCGGAGGCCTCGCGCAGGGCGCGGTTGCGTGCCGCAGACAGTCCCGGCTCGGGTTCCACCACCACGTGCAGCCGCTCTCCGACCTGAGCCTGACCGGCAAGACGGTCACGGGCGCTTCCTGCGGCATCGTTATCCACAACCACCACCCGGGCACTGCCGCCGTCCAGGAGCTCCTCTACACCATCGAGCTGTGCCAGCAGCTGCGGCACCAGCTCCGCCACGCCCTCGGGCCGCCTATATGTACACACCGCCACGTCCAGGCTGATCGGCTGTGCGGGCATGGGGGCTCCCAATGAATCACGGGGGGTAGTCCACCTAGCGCGCAGACCACTCGTGCATGGCCCCGGCATAGTACCATCGCCCAAAGTGCATGGTCCGGCTGAGGCACCATCTTTGTACCGGCCGTCGCACCCCCAACTGGACTCGCTCAAGAAGACACGGCTGGCATGACAGACCTCTCCTCCACGGCAGTCATCGTCGTCAACTACGGATCGCACGAGCTTTTGGAGACTAACCTCGTCCCCCTCTCCCCCGGCGCTTTCGCCAGGGGTGGGGCGCCCAGGGTAGTGGTCGTGGACAACGCGACGACACCCGCCGAGCGCGCCGCCGTCATCTCCCAGGCGCGTACCCATGGCTGGCTGACGGTACTTCCCGACGCCAACCTGGGCTTCGGCGCCGGGGTGAACCGGGGAATCCGGGCCGCGCTCGACGCCGGCGCCGATACATTCGTCATCCTCAACCCGGACGCGACCATCGCCCCCGATCAGCTCGCCGCGCTTGTGGCGCATGTGCAGGCGGATCCGATGACGCTCGTGGCCCCCCTGATCGTCGACGCCGCCGATGATCCGGTCTTCTACGGGTATCGCGTGGACCTGACCGACGGCGCCACCCGGTCCCCGCAGGCCGCCCTGGTCGCGGGGCACCGGCACGCGGAGTGGCTGACCGGCGCCTGCCTCGCGGTCTCCCGTCGGCTGTGGGAGGCAGCCGGCGGCCTGGCGGAGGACTACTTCCTGTACTGGGAGGACGTCGACTTCTCCCTGCGCGTGCTGGCCGCCGGCGGGCGCCTGCTCAACGACACCGATATCGTCGCCCGCCATGTGGAGGGCGGCACGCAGCGCCCCAGCCGTGAGCCGACGGCCCCTGACGATGCGGTCGGCACCGATTCGGGTGAACGCTCAGGCGGGCAGCGCCACTCGGCCGCCTATTACTACTGGAACGTCCGCAACCGGCTGCTGCTGGGCACCCGCTGGGCGCGCCGCGGGGAACTGGCCCGCTGGGTGCGGCGCACCCCCCAGGAGTCCTGGCGGATCCTCCTGCGCGGCGGCCGCCGCCAGCTACTCACCCACCCCACCACCACTCT